>NZ_BJUY01000001.1 GCF_007988865.1 Alkalibacterium kapii
CAAAGTAAAATAGTTCTTCAAATTTCTTATCTAAAGCTATACATAATATTAATGCTAATTTAGCAGTAGGATTGAATTGTCCAGTTTCAATTGAACTTATAGTATTTCTAGAAACACCAACCATATCAGCTAATCTTTGCTGAGATAGTTTAGCCTTTTTTCTTGTTTCCTTTAATCTATTTTTTAATATTAATTGCTCCATAAATTAACCATCCAAATCAAACAAGGTCCTATAGCAATTAATAGTCCACCAATTGAACTAATTAAATCTGTTTTCTCTTTATTAGCAAAATATTTTCCTAAATATTCAAAACCTATATATACTCCATATATAGTAAATAAATGAATGAAATCTTTATCATTTATATATTTGATAATCATAATTATAAGTATACCTATTGTCGCTGCTCCTAAACCCCATTGACTCCCTTTTTGAGCTTTATAATTTTTAGCTTCATCATTAAACAAATTTTCTTTTTTAGCTCTTTCTAAGATTTCATCTTTTTCCATAAAAATCCTCCTTGCAAAGTTTACTTGTCTATATTATATTTTAGCCAAGTAAACTTGTCAACGATTTATATATATCAATATGATTTATTTTAAAATTTCATATATTATCTATACGATCCTATTTTTGTTATTTATCTATTACTTCAGTAAGACAATACCACTAAAATACTTTTACCCTACTTGATTTACAACTTCATTTCCTGATATATATATTACTCAATTGAATCATCACCCTGATTTTGAGCATAAAAAAAGATGATTTCTTTAAATTCATCTTTTCTTATTTAGATATGAAATTATAATTATTTAAACTAATGCCATATAATATAAAGAATATGCCTTAATTATAATGTTTTTTAATATAAAACAATCCAATTATAAAAACTATAATTGTGATTGGATAGTTAATACACTTATTTATACTGGATAAAAACATCCCTGCTACAATCCAAAAAACAACTGACATAAATATTAAAAGTAATATTGATCGCATTTTATAATTTTTCCATTATCACTTCCTTGTATCTCCACACTCTAGGTTAACAACCACTGAAACATCGAAATACTTTTTCAGCTCTTTTTTCTTGAAATTATGCTCATCTTTTGTAAAGACAAAATGGTCATAAAAGTGCTTGAATCTCAGGATTTCTATATAGTTTGCTTTTGTATCAACGCAATGCACTCCACATGGCTCGTCTGCGGGAACATATCTACAGGCTGCACTTTTTCTGCGGTGTAGCCGCCTTCTATCAGCAGGGCCAGGTCGCGTGCGAGTGTAGCAGGGTTGCAGCTGACGTAAATCATCTTCTTGGGCTGCATTTCAAGAACAGCGTCGATGAATTGCTGATCCAGTCCTTTTCTTGGCGGATCAACGACGACTAGGTCAGCGGAGCGGCCTTCTTTGCTCCATTCCACCATTACGTCTTCTGCTGCACCGACATGGTAGGTGACATTTTCTATTCCGTTGAGTTCTGCGTTTCGTTTAGCGTCTTCAACTGCTGGTTCAATGATTTCAATGCCATAGACCTTTTTGGCTTTTTCAGCTAAAGCAAGTGAGATTGTGCCAATACCACTATAAGCATCGATGACAGTTTCTTCACCTGTCAGTTCGGCAAACTCAAGCACCTTGCTGTAGAGCACTTCAGCCTGCGAGGTATTGACCTGGAAGAATGAACGATGAGAGATTTCAAACGTGTGATCCAGAAGTTTATCGTGATACTTGTCTTCCCCATGAAGCAGGATAGCTTCCTGCCCTAAAATAACGTTTGTCTTTTTTGGATTCACATTCTGAACGATACTGACAACCTCCGGCAGTTCTTCCAAGATGTCCGGAACGATTTTACTGATCGGAAACAGTTTTGGTGTACGTGTCACGAGAACGATCATCATTTCTCCAGTATGATAACCCCGTCGGACAAGGATATGGCGCAGGTTGCCTGTATTATCTTTTTCGTTGTAAGGTTTGACGCCATAGGTTCGCATGATATCCCGAACGGTCAGAATTGCCTTGTCTATTTCCGGGTCTTGGATTTTAAAGTCTTCCATAGGGATCAAGTCGTGACTGTTTTTTCTGTAGATTCCTGTTTCCAATTTTCCCTTGATTTTTCTGACAGGGACCTGGGCTTTATTACGGTAGCCGAAAGGATTTTCCATCCCCATGACGTCATGAACAGGCATATCAGGCAGTTTGGCTATTTTCTGCATAACGTTTTCCACTTGGTCTTTTTTAAATTTAAGCTGACCTTCATAAGTAAGATGCTGCAGGGGCATGGTTCCTGATTGTGCGTAAGCCTTGTCTTTTATTTCTACGCGATCGGGACTGGTATTGATGATTTTAATCAGCTTGCCGACGCCATATGACTTCCCTACTTTGATCACTTTGAATTCGACAGTTTCGCCTGTTAAGGCCCCTTCAATGAATATAGGGTAATGCTCGATTTTAGCCACTCCCAGCCCTTCATGGGTCAAATCATTGATTTCTCCCTGATAGGTTTTGTTCTTTTCTACTGGCGCTTCGAATTTCTTTTTATGGTTACTCATGTTTTTCTCCTTTTTCTAAGTTGCATGGTTTAGTTATACAAAGTATACAGGTTTTAGTGACAAGACGAAAGCGCACAGTTTTTAGGCTGCGCGCTTTTTTTAATCATCTTTATTTTCAAATTCACGTACACGTTTCTTGAACTCTTCTTCTTTTTCTTCGGCCATCAAATCACGCGTATTGATAGATAAATGCATTCGATCAAGATCGGTCACGATTTCTAAATGCTGCTGGTACATCGTGAATTCAGCAGGCGCATCGCCGCCGTATTCACCGTCGATATTTATCATGAGCTGCTGGTTATTCTGTGTTTCAGCTTTAACGTAGCTCGTTTTTTCGTATAGTACTTTTGGATGCTGTATATGTCGGCCATCATTCATCAGCATCGTAATCAAACGCAGGATTTCTGCAAAATTAGTGGTTTTCACAACAATCAAAGTGAATTTACCGTCGCCTAGAGTTTTATCGGGAGCGATTTTTTCAAATCCCCCCACAGAATTTGTCAAAGCAACAAACACCAATGAGGCGATCCCTTCGTAAACACCGTCATCGTAAGTGATTTTGACTGGAACTTTACCTACGCGAGGAAGCAGTTCTGCCCCTTTTACAAAGTAGGCCAGTGAGCCAAACAAAGATTTCATGTTAGCCGGCACTTCATAAGTAACTTCTGTCAAAAAACCAGCTGCTCCAATATTCATAAAATACTTATCATCTGATTTTGTTTTGACTCTGCCGATATCCATATGGACCGTTTGATTCTTATGAATAAGCTGTGCTGCTTTAACGTAATCATATCGCGGTATTTTTAGTGCCCTCGCGTAGTCATTCGTCGTCCCTGATGGTATGATCGCAAGCTTTGGATGCTTTGAATGTGGTGACATCCCGTTGATCACTTCATTTATCGTGCCGTCACCACCTGCAGCTATGATCAAGTCGAACCCATCTACAGTACACCGGTCTGCTTCTTTCTGTGCACTCAAAGGTTCCGGCGTCGTACAGAAGGTACTGGTTTCATATCCTGCTTTTTCATATTCATTCAATATATCTGGTAGTTGCCTTTTTAGTGTTTCACGACCGGATGTCGGATTATAAATCAATCGTGCGCGTTTTTTCACCGTACATCCACCCCCTTTTCAGATCGCTCCTAGCGTTTATCCATTTCTTCTTTTAACAGTTTATTGACTACGCCAGGATTAGCTTTTCCTCTTGTTTGTTTCATAACGTTTCCAACCAGAAAGCCTAACGCACGGTCTTTACCGTTTTTGTAGTCTTCGATAGACTGTTCGTTTTGGTCAAGTGTTTCCATGATAATAGGCAGCAGTACTTTGGGATCACTCAATTGAACCCAGCCTTTTTCTTCAACAAGTGCTTTCACGTCTTCACTGCCTTTGGTAATCAGTTCTTTGAATACTTTTTTGGCGATTTTTGAAGAAATCGTTCCATCTGCAATCAAATTGATCATCTCAGCGAGCGCTTTAGGTGTCAAGGCTGTCTGATCGATTTCCATCTGTTTTTTGTTCAAATAGGCTGAAACTTCTCCCATCAACCAGTTGGATGCCTGCTTTGGATCTGCGCCATGTTGAACTGTTTCCTGGAAGAAATCAGACATTTCCACAGTGGCAGTTAAAACGATGGCATCATATTCGGGCAGCTGATAGTCTTTCACGTATCTCTTTTGTCGTTCTTCTGGCATTTCTGGAAGTGATGTTCTGATTTCATCGATCCACTCGTTACTTATTTCCAGGTTTGGAATATCAGGCTCCGGGAAGTAACGGTAGTCACTTGACCCTTCTTTCACACGCATCAAAATCGTCTCACCTGTCGCTTCGTCAAAACGTCGGGTCTCCTGCTGGATCGCTCCACCGGCATTCAGTATTTTCTCCTGACGAGTTATTTCATATTCCAGACCTTTTCTCACATTGTTGAACGAGTTCAGGTTTTTAAGTTCCGTTTTTGTTCCAAAAGATTCCTGGCCAACAGGTCTTAAAGACAGGTTGGCATCACAGCGCATCGACCCTTCCTGCATTTTCACATCTGATACACCCGTAAACTGGACCAGCTGTTTGATCGTATCAAGGTAAGCTTGAGCTTCTTCAGGTGAGCGCATATCCGCTTCTGAAACGATTTCTATCAAAGGCGTTCCCTGACGATTAAGGTCGACATAAGAAGAGCCATCTTCACCGTGCGTGTTTTTACCGGCATCTTCTTCAAGGTGGACACGTTCAATGCGTATCTTTTTCTTTTCACCTTTGACTTCAACCTCGATCCAGCCTTCATATCCAATAGGTTCGTCAAATTGAGAAATCTGATAAGCTTTTGGATTATCCGGGTAAAAATAGTTTTTACGGTCGAACTTTGTGTGATTTGCAATACTACAGTTTAAAGCGAGTGCCGCTTTCATTCCATATTCTATTGCCTGTTTGTTAACGACCGGCAATACGCCAGGATGTCCCCAGTCAATAACGTTGGTATTCGTATTCGGTTCAGCTCCAAAATGGGCTGGAGATGGGGAGAACATTTTGGACTCAGTCTTTAACTCCACGTGTACTTCTAATCCAATAACAGGTTCCAAATTCATCCTTATTCTCCTCCTTTAAATACTGGTTTTTTGGTAAGATGGTTTGTTGCTTTTTCATAGGCATAAGCAGTCCTGTAGATCGTTTGTTCATCGAAGGGTCTCCCGATGATCTGCATACCGATAGGCAGTCCTTCTGAAAAGCCACAAGGTATGGAAAGTGACGGAACCCCTGCCAGATTCACAGGGACAGTTAAAACATCAGCCATATACATTGCCAAGGGGTCTTCTATCTTCCCACCGATTTCAAAAGCTGTGGAGGTTGTCGTTGGGGCAACCAGAACATCCACTTGTTCAAAGGCTTTGTCAAAATCCTGACGAATAAGTGTACGTGCCTGTGCCGCTTTTTTGAAATGAGCATCATAAAAACCGGAGCTTAGTGAAAAGGTACCAAGCATGATACGACGCTTCACTTCCATCCCGAAGCCTTCTGAACGGGACTTAACATAAATATCTTCTAATGAATTAATATTTTCAGAACGGTAGCCATAACGAATACCATCAAATCGCTGTAAGTTACTTGAAGCTTCTGAAGAGGCGATAATGTAATAAGCTGGAATACCGTATTTTGAATGAGGCAGACTGACTTCTACGATTTCAGCACCCATTTTTTTATACTCGTCGAGTGCTTGACGTACGGAACTTACGATAGCTGTTTCTTTAGCGTCTTCATGGAAATATTCTTTTGGTACACCGATGCGAAGACCTTTAACACCTTTGTCGATATTTTCTGTGAAATCAGGTGTTTCTCCACGATAAGAAGTCGAGTCTTTATCGTCTGTACCACTGATTGCATTTAAAACAAGCGCGTTGTCCTTCACTGTGCGTGTAAAAGGACCAATTTGATCGAGACTTGACCCGAAAGCAATCAATCCGTATCGGGAAACCCGGCCGTAAGTCGGTTTCATCCCCACAAGTCCCGTGAAAGATGCCGGCTGACGGATCGATCCTCCTGTATCTGATCCAAGAGAAACTGGGATTTGTCCGGCAGCAACAGCCGCGGCTGACCCTCCTGAAGATCCACCAGGGACTTTAGTGAGATCCCACGGATTACGTGTTGTTTTCAAAGCAGAATTTTCTGTCGATCCGCCCATGGCAAATTCGTCCAAGTTCAGTTTTCCTACAGAAATCATCCCTGCCTGTTTCAACTTTTCTACAGCTGTTGCGTCATACACCGGAACAAAGTCTTCCAGCATTTTAGAAGCCGCTGTTGTACGAACACCTTTGGTTGAAATATTATCTTTGATCCCAACGGGTAAACCACTCAAAATATTGTTTGGATCTATACCATTTTTATCTGCTTCTCTTGCTGCTTCAAGTGCTTCTTCTTTATTTAGCGTAAGGAATGCTCCAACTTTTTCATCTGTCTCTTCGATCTTCTCATAAACCGATTCGATCAGTTCGACAGCTGTCCATTCTTTATTCACTAGTTTTTCATGCAACTCTTCTAAAGTGTAATCTAAAAAATTCATCAGGCTTGTCCCTCCCCGTTATCGAACATATCGGGAACTTCAATGTATCCATCTTTTTGGGTTTTTACATTTTTAAATAGTTCTTCTCTATCTGTCCCTTTTACTGCTTTGTCTTCTCTCCAGACATTTGTTTGCTGGAGACCATGATATGTTCCTTCTACACCTTCTGTATCTAATTCCTCAAGCACTTCAACCATTTCGACGATCTGGTTCATTTCTTCAGTAAATGTCTGTATGGTTTCTTCATCTATTTCAAGTTTTGAAAGTTTAGCCACATGCTTGACCGTTTCTTCGTTTATAGCCATAAAACCCTTCCTCCCACTTCTTTTATCATGTTGAAATTATTAATTAAAGATATAAACGTCGTACTCATCCTGGTTACCCTCGCGATTGAGGTAAGATTCTAAACCATTCAGAGATTCTACGTTTATTTGAGTCGGTACATTAGCAGGCAAATACGTTTTACCCGCTTCATTTAAGAATTGCGTAAAGGCAATAATTTCTCCTTTACCGTAAAACTGCGTGGTCACATTGATTTCCAGATTGACGATCTGCTCTTCGATATAATGAGCAAGCCCGGTCACGCCACTAATATTAGGGAAAAAACTTTCGACTTCTGATCTAAAGTTGGCAAAGTTGTTCCCCTCGGCACTCTGCATACCTTCTAGTGGAAAGATGACACGTTCTTCATTGATTTTATTCCAGTCAGAGACCTCTGATTCACTGCCCTCGCTGAGTCCTTCAGCAATAAAAGTTCCTGGAGCGAGATCATCCCGGCTCGATTGTTCATATAAGCCGATCATTACGGGGATCGTTTCCAGACCCGCAACATTTCTGATACGGGAGACGATTTCGTTTCCGATTCTTTTTCCTTCTTCCAGAACTCTTTCTCGAGGGATTTCCTGCTGGTAGGTTGGCTCATATTGTTCGAGCTGGTAATAATCCACTGAGTTTAATGCCAGACCTATGCTGACGCCTGCGAGTTTGAGCCCGTTATCTGTTTCTATATAATAATTTTGTTCAAGTATCGAATTCAAGACAATCGGCTCTCGTTCGCCAGCATCCTTATTGTCACTTGCAGGTGGATTTAATCCCTGCATCTGTTCATCAGTTTCCTCGTCTTCTTGATTTGTTGTTTCTCTTTTCAACCAGTTTGTAACGAGATCAGCAGACAGGTACTGACCTTCTTGGAAAAAATGTTCTTCTGTAGAAAAATACTTTTGCGAATGACGCATCAAATCGATCTCAAACATACGCATATTCACATTTGAATTCAAATTGCGTGTGATTCCTCTGTTTTCACTTGGGGCGTATGTGCCTTCTTCTGTGATGACAGGGCGGTAATAATCTGAATCGATCTGCTCTTTTATGATGGTTGTTTCATTTTGCCCTTTTACGCTTTCTTCCATCTGGTTATCTTCCTGTCCTGTCTCTGACGCACCATCTTCTGCTGGATTACTACAGGCTGCTAGGAACAAAGTTTGAGCAAGTATTAAACCCAGCATGGTTTTCTTTTTCATTTGCTCTCACTCTCTTTTTTAATCATTCATCAATCTCCTCAAGGACTTGCTGTTCATTCAGCACAGGGATGCTGAGTTCATTAGCTTTGTCCAGTTTGCTGCCGGCATCTTCTCCGGCAATCAGATAGTCAGTATTTCTTGACACGCTCCCTGTGACTTTTGCTCCGCTATTTACAAGTTTTTCTTTCAATTCACTGCGTGTAAACTTTTCGAGTTTACCAGTGATGACGATTGTTTTATCTGTAAAAAATGTTGTTTTTTGTTCGATTTCTTCTTTTCGTTTCCCTTTATATTCCATATTGACAGCTGCTTCTTTCAGCCTTTTCAGTAAATGGTCCACTTCTTCAAGCGCAAAGAACGCTCGAATGCTTTCTGCAATGACTTCTCCCATACCTTCGATTGCCTCGATTTGTTCTTTTGACGCTTGCCGTAAACCTTCCATGGTCAAAAATTCTTCGGCCAGTAAGCGGGCTGCTTTCGTCCCCACATGCCGGATTCCCAAGCCGAATATAAGGCGTTCCAGAGAATTTTCTTTGGAGTTTTCTATTGCTTTAAGCAAATTTTCTGCTGATTTGTCTGCAATTTTATCCAATTTCAGCAACTGATCTTTTTTTAAATAATAGAAATCAGCCGGACTTTCAACGAGCGCTTCATCATACATTTGTTCAGCGATGCGTTCACCCAGTCCATCAATATTCATGGCATTACGAGAAACAAAATGAGACAGTTTTTCCTTAGCCTGAGCAGAACAGGCGGGATTCATGCATCTTAAAGCTACTTCATCTTCTAAATGCATTAGTTCACTTCCGCACACTGGACAATGCGTTGGGTAATCATAAGGCTGACTGTCATCCGGTCGCTTGTCTTTAACAACCTTTATCACTTCTGGTATGATGTCGCCGGCTTTACGCACCACGACAGTATCACCCAGTCTGATATCCTTTTCTTTCATAAGGTCTACATTATGAAGACTGGCTCTTTGGACTGTTGTACCGGCAAGTTGAACGGCGTCCATAATAGCTGTAGGTGTTACTACCCCAGTTCGCCCCACGGACCATTCAACTGTCTGCAGACGAGTTTCTGCCTCTTCTGCCGGGAATTTATATGCAATCGCCCACTTTGGTGCTTTGACTGTGTAACCGAGTTTTTCCTGATTTGTTAATTCATTTACTTTAATAACGATGCCATCGATTTCATATGGCAAGTCGGATCTTTTATTCTGATACTCTTCTACAAAGTCCCATACATCCTCGATCGACTCATAGACACGTCGCTCCGGATTCGTTTTAAGGCCGAGTTCATCCATCAAATTTAAGGCACCGGATTGACTGTCGACTGCTTTTCCTTCCAGCCTGGGAAGTGAGTACAAGAAAACACTGAGGTTCCTTGATGCCGTCACTTTTGGATCCAGATTACGGATCGTCCCTGCTGCTGCATTTCTCGGATTGGCAAAAACGGCAGCGCCTTGTTCTTCACGTTTTTGGTTCAGTGCAATGAAAGAAGTTTTTGGCATGTATATTTCACCGCGCGCTTCAAGTGTCAGCGGTTCTTTCAAATTCAAAGGTATAGAACGGATCGTTTTCACATTCGTTGTGACATCTTCACCTTCTGTCCCGTTTCCTCGTGTAACGGCTTGTTTGAATTTACCCTCTTCATATTTAAGAGAAACGGCCAGTCCATCCATTTTCAGTTCACACTGATATGCATAGGCAGAATCCAATGCTTTAGAAATTCTTTGGTCAAACTCCTGAAGCTCTTCTTTTGAAAAAGCATTGTCTAAACTCAGCATTGGTGTGTCGTGCTGTACTTTGGAAAATCCTTCCAGTAAAGCACCGCCAACACGCTGAGTCGGTGAATCGTTTTGAACCAGGGTCGGATACTTTTCTTCCAGTTCAACTAACTCTCTGTATAAGCGATCATACTCTTCGTCTGGAATAGTCGGCTGATCCATAACGTAATACTGGTGACTATACTGGTCAAGTAAAAGAATCAGTTCATCGACTCGTTTTCTCGCTTGATCAAAACTTACATCTTCAGCCATTGTCTTGTCCTTTCTGCATTAAGATTTTTTAACAGTCTATATTTTTTCGATCGGTGCAAAACTTGCCAGTAAAGGTTTGATTCCTACTCCAGGAAAAGCAATATCCAGCTGCAGGTCATCTCCTTCACCACTGATCTTTACAACTGTTCCGATATCCCACACTTTGTGTTTAACCTTCTCACCAACTTGCCAGTCCAGTTTTTCTGCTCCACTGTTTCCTGTTGCGTGAGTCACATACTTCTTTCTTTTCTTCGTCTTTTTATCGAAGGGGTCATTCGCCTGATTGCCAAAGCCTTTGTAAGTACTGCTTGAAAAAGGCTTCAATGAATTGGATTCTTCTATATTTAAAATATTATCGTCGACTTCATCTAGAAACCGTGAAGGACGATTTGACTGCACACGACCGTATAAGGCACGAGACATGGCATTCGTGAGAAAGAGTTTTTCTTCGGCACGTGTTATGCCAACGTAAGCCAGCCGTCTTTCTTCTTCCAGTTCATCTTCATCCATTTCAGCTCGTGATAACGGGAAAAGTCCTTCTTCCATGCCGATAAGAAATACGATCGGAAACTCTAAGCCCTTGGCAGCGTGTAAAGTCATCAAGGTAACTTCGCTTGTCGGTTCTTCTTCCAGTTTGTCTATATCTGAAATAAGTGACAGGTCTGTAAGGAAGGCTATCAGGCTGTCATCTTCCTGCTCTTCTTTATCAAACTGATTCGTTACTGTCAGAAATTCTTCAATATTCTCGATCCGTGTTTCGGCTTCCAGTGTCCGTTCTTTCTTCAAAGTCGGCAGGTAATCTGACTTGTCAAGAACTTCCTCAGTCAGTTCAGTTATGGTCAGGAACTCAGCCATCTTTCTGAAATCCTGGATCATCAAAGCAAAGCCTTCAACTTTCTTGGCGGCACGAGTGGATAAATTGATGCTGCTTGCATTCAAAGCCGCATCATAAAGACTCCATCCCATTTCTTCTGCAGCCAGTGCAAGTTTTTCCACTGTACTTGCGCCGATCCCTCGTTTGGGTTCGTTGACGACACGAGCAAAACTTAAGTTGTCCTTTGGATTAGCGATCAGTGTAAGGTATGCCAAAACATCTTTGATCTCTTTCCGGTCGTAGAATTTATGGCCGCCGATCATTCGATAAGGAATATTTGTCTTGATCAAGGTTTCTTCCATGACTCGAGACTGTGCATTGGTACGGTAAAGTACTGCGAAATCTCCGTATTCACGATCTGGATTTTTTTCAAGTTCATTTTTTATATTCTGAATGATATAGCGTGCTTCTTCGTGCTCATTTCCTGCCCTGTAGTAAGTAATAAACTCGCCGCCATCTCTATCAGTCCAAAGACGCTTATCTTTTCGTTTTGAATTGTTGGATATGACATCATTTGCCGCTTTCAAAATATTCTTGGTGGAGCGATAATTCTGTTCCAGTAATATGACCGTCGCATCAGAGTAATCTCGTTCAAAGTTTAAAATGTTTTCCATATCAGCGCCACGCCAGCCGTAAATACTCTGGTCAGCATCGCCTACCACACAGATATTTCTAAATCTTGCTGCTAAAAGGTTGACGAGTTTGTACTGGGCATGGTTGGTATCCTGGTACTCATCCACATGAATATACTGGAATTTTGTCTGATAGTATTTTAAAACATCTGTGTGTTCTTCAAATAGACGAACAGTCAGCATAATGAGGTCATCGAAATCCAGTGTCTCAGATTGTCTAAGTTCACGCTGGTAACTATCATAACAATCTGCTACGATTTTGCCAAAATAATCCGTTGCTTCAACCCTGAATTCTTTCTCATTTTGCAACTTGTTTTTTGCGTTGCTGATTTCAGACAGGATCGCTCTCGGATTGTATTTTTTTGGATCGATGTTTTGTCGTTTCAGTATTTTTTTAATAAGTGTCAGTTGTTCTCCAGGATCAGCAATCGTAAAGTTTGTGCTGTAGCCAATGTGGTCGATTTCTCTTCTTAAAATACGAACACACATCGAATGAAATGTCGAGACCCAGACATCGCGCCCGCCATCTTTAACGAGTGACGCTACCCGGTTTTTCATTTCGGATGCCGCTTTATTTGTAAAAGTGATCGCTAATATGTTCCACGGATTTACGCCTTTTTCTTGAATCAGATAAGAAATCCGGTGGGTCAGCACGCGTGTCTTTCCGGATCCTGCTCCAGCCATGATCAGTAAGGGGCCATCCGTGTGCGCCACCGCTTCTCTTTGTTTCGGGTTCATCCCCTGTAAAATATCTTCTCGCAGTACCACTGTTTTCATCCTTTCAGGTGTTCATACATTCTTATATTATAACAGAAACCAACATTCTCTTTCCATAACTCTTAATAGAGTTTATGCAGAATATCGATTGGTGATTGTTTCTTAATGTCATTATTAAAATCTTTAAACGATAGTAATGAATTACGTTAATGTAGACGATTTTGAAAGTAAACTGGCAAAATCATCCTTCTGAAAGAGCCTTCTTCAGTTATCTTAAGAAGTCGAGACGAAAAAATGTTAAACTGCTTAAGTTTAGGCTCACTCTTAAGGGGTTTTAACTATTATTTCAATGACTGCTTAAGCTACTGGTTTATTTCAACTAGTTTTGTCCTTAAAAAACAAAACTGCTTAAGCAAAGCTCCAACTCTACCCTTCACCAAATAAAAGAAGGTATTTTTCGCCGGGCCGAAAAATGTCTATTTAAAAAGTCCTTACTCAAACATAAACCTTATGGTAAACTAGGATTTTTTTTGATGTTCGGCTGGTTCAAGCCACTAATCCTATTTATCTGTCGAAACTTCACTATTTTCATCTTCTTCACTTAAACGAGCTCAAAGAAAAAGAGATCATCTATGCGATGACCTCGTTATTTTTCTGACTTAATTTTTTTAATGGATGTTTTGTTTAATCAAAGATATCTGACAACTGTTCCAATGTTTTTTTAAGCTGGCTCGTTCTTATTACTACATGTCCTAACTCTTCTCTATCCCCCTCAGAGAGGTTGCTGTTGTAGAATGTAAATAGCCAGTCTGGCTTAATCTGTGCCTGGGTGAATGCCAGTTTTTTTTCATCATTTTTCATCAGTTTCATAACCAGTGTATCAGAAAGGATTTCATCCACTTCTACGGGCCAGCCAGTGACTGCCTTGATCAAAGCTTCGTATTGTGAAAAGTGGGGATAGTTGAATGTATAATGCAGAGCCCGATGAGGATGGGCAATGATTTCATTTACATATAGTGCGCCACTGCCTGTGGAAAAAATTTCGATTGCCATGACCCCTACAAAATCTATTTTACTTGCAATCGTATGGCCGATCCGTTTTACTTCCTGCTCCGTTTCATCATTTAAACGCGCCGGAGCAATTGCCTGATAAAACTTGTCACTCTGATACTGCATTTCGGTTATGGGAAAGGTTGAAATGTCCCCCTCGCTGTTTTTGACCAGAGCCAGACAGATTTCTTTATCGGATGGCACCCAAGCTTCAAGTACACAGGTTCCTCTAGAGAGATAGTCATTTGACGCTTCGATATCCTCTTCATTAAATAGGACGTAGTTTGACTTGAACCGCTCATCAGTACTATTGGGTTTCAAAACACATGGAAAACCGATACTCTTCACAGCTTCCCTAATATCATCCAATGAAACGATGGTTGCGAAAGGTGCAATGTTAACTTTCACGGATTCCAGGAATGCTTTTTGCAGCATACGGTCTTGAGAAACAGCAAGCAATTCTTCGCCTTGAGGCACAGCTACTGTCTTTTTCATCGTCTCCACCATACTTGAAGGAAACGCATCAGATTCATAAATAATGACGTCGCTCTTTAAAGCGAGATCCATGCAGGCAGTTTCATTTGATAAGTCTGCCTGGATGAACCAGTCAGCTACGTTTTCAGCTGAACATTTTTCATCAGGATCCAGCAAGCGGACATAGTACCCTAACTTTTTAGCAGAAAGAGCCAATAACCGCCCAACACTGCCGCCTCCAATAATACCGATTGTACTCCCCGGTTTAATCCAATTTGTCATTACTTTTCACTCCATGGTCATTTTTCATCAAAAGGACTTTCCAGTGGCTTGTTTTTTACTTGCTTTTTGTTTTTCTTCATTCGTTTTGTCCAGAAACCTCCATTTATATACCTCGGTTCATAAGAAACCATAAATGCCTTTGGCTCGATTTCGTGGATCAGGCGGTATAATCCTCTTTCATTTGACCGTGGTGTTAAGATTTCAAGGACATAGCGGTTCCCTTCTCTGCCATGGGCCTGACTGATTGTCACTCCAAAACCTTCTCCACGCAGTTCTTCGGCAACTTCCCAGCCATTTTCCGGGACAATGGTCGTAACGAGTATATGACCGAGTGCCAGTTTATCTTCTATTTTCATTCCCGCATATATTCCTGTACCAAAACCGACTGCATAAGCAATAATGTTCATTACATTATCTAGATTGTCTAAAACAAGTCCCAATCCTACAACATAAATAGCCACTTCAATCATTGCAATAAAGGGCGCAACTGCCTGATAGCCTTTCATCGTCAACATCATTCTTAACGTACTCAAAGTAACGTACACGACGTTGATTACAAAGATTGTTAGAATTATTTCCCAGTTAAAATTCAATGTATCACTCCTGTATTGAAATCTCATTCATTATGCAATAATAGCTGAGACATTGAATATTGTCTCAGCCTAATCGTTAGTAATCAATGTGCTTACACTTGTTAATCTTGCTCATTTTTGAAATTTATGTGAGTATCATCATTTTGTTTGTTTGTTTCAAGAATAAGTGTGGAGATTCTCGAGCCTTCCATTTTATCAACGGTCAGGCAAAAGTCCTGAACACAGATGTATGCGTTTTCCTGTTCTCTGGGTATACTTCCAAATCCGGTTATAAAATAACCAGCTATCGTATCAACATCTTCTGAATCGATCGACAAATCAAAGTAATCATTGAATTTATCAAGCGGTGTTGAGCCATCGACACTATAAGTAGTTTCATCGATTTGTTCGATTAGACTATTTGATTCATCGTATTCATCGTCTATTTCTCCAACGATTTCTTCCAGTAGATCTTCCAGCGTAACGATACCTACGACACCACCGTATTCATCATTTAAAATAGCCATCTGATTCTGTGTCTTTTTCATTTGAAAAATCAGATCATCAATGAAAATTGTTTCCGGTACGAATAAGGGGCGGTTACTGATTGCTTTCAAGTCGATTGAATACAAAGGCTTATGTTTCGACGCTTGTAAGAGATTTTTGACATGAACGATACCAAGGATATTATCTTTGTCTTCAAAATACAAAGGAACGCGTGAGTGCGGTGTTTCCAGCATCTCTTCTATATTTTCTTCGTTCGGGTCATCATAATCAAGCATGAAAGCATCTGTTCGAGGTACCATGACTTCGCGTGCAATTTTGTTATCCAGCGATAATACACCTTTGAGCATTGAAAACTCATCGATATCGATGACTTCGTGCTGGTGACTGTGTTCGATGAAAGAACGAAATTCTTCCCGGGTAATAGCTTCATCATTGGTAAGAAAATCTATAGGTAAAAGTCGTTTCATGCCTTTTATGGTTATATTAAGGAGCCAGACGATAGGCATGGAAATGTATCGCAGCACTAAAACAAGACCTGACAATTTCATGGCAATCGTGTCCGGGTTCTGTTTTGCGATAGCTTTAGGAAGCTTTTTTCCGAATGACAAAAGTACATAAGTCAATACGATGGCACTCATGATTAAACCAAATACTTGTGACGAAAGAATTGGATTTGTCAGAGATTCAATAATCTGCGTAATCAATAATACGGTTATACCACTTGTCAGCACTGCTGTCAGGGACATTCCTACTTGAATGGTCGTTAAGAATTCATCTGCATTTTCCAAAATCCTCAAAATGCGCTTGGCTTTTTTGCTGCCATCCAGGGATTCTTCCATTATTTTATTTGGATTGATCGATATCATAGCCATTTCAACGGCTGAAAAAAATCCATGTAATACGATTAAAATAACAATAACTACTGTCGGCCCAATAAAGGGCTGTATACTCCAGGGGTCGCTGTTCATAACTTGTCTCCTTTTAAATTCCAATCATGTAAAAACACAGTCACTATATCATATTAAAGTCTTTCTTACAATGCTTTTCGCTCTCATATTTACTTATTTTATCAAAGGTAATATCGACTTCAGGAACGGCTCAAATCGTTCTATAACATCACCGCTTTTTTGTCCTTCAAGTTGTCCAACAAAGGAATAAGAGGTGTCTTCTTCATCAAAAGCATACAAAAATCCATTTGTAATATTGCCGTCATCTCCAGCGATTTCCGCTGTACCTGTTTTGGCTCCTACTTGATAATTCAATTCGTCCAGCACGTGAGACGTACCGTTTGGATTATTTACTGCTTCTACAAGGTACGCCCTCACACGTTCAGCATTTTCAGCTGATATAAGTGGTTCTGTTTTCAGTTGTGTCTCTTCTAAAAGCAGTCGTGGGTATACGAAGGTTCCTTTGTTTAATACCGGAGAAAAGTAAGTCTGCTGGTGAATCGTATTCATCAATACTTCTCCCTGTCCGTATGCTGTATCGGCCAATAAAGCCGGCTTATCGATCGTATTGTCATTGGCTGGCTGCGCAGGTTCCATAGCAAGTGGAAGTTCCAACGATTCTCCGAATGGAAACTGCAGCATACCCTCAACAAAATTCTCCGAGCCCATTTCGAGTGCTTCCATAGCAAAAAAGATATTATCTGAATAAACCAGTGCGTCGGAAAGATCCACCTCAGTGACCGTATCACTGACACGTGTGATTTTTCTGTCTCCGAACTCTTTTATATCCGGAGACCAACTGAGACCTTCGATCGTATTCTTTTTATCTGGCGTTGTCGTCCCAGATTCCAGGAGTACGAGTGAAGTTAAAATTTTAAATGTTGATCCAGGCGCGTAGCGTGCCGTGAAACGATTTAAAAATGGCTGATCTTTGTCGTTATTATAGGCATTGTAGTCTTCTGTTGAAATCCCTCTTGCAAAACTTTGCGGATCATATGAGGGGGAACTCACTAGTGAAAGGAGCTCGCCACTACGCGGATCCATAAGTGACGCCGATCCCGGTTCTGATTCGAATGCCTCAAACAACTTTGTCTGAATTTCACTGCTGATAGTTAAACTTAAGGAGCGACCGTCTATTTTTTCTTGTTCCACAAGGACTTTTTTGGTTTCGCCTTGATCGTTGACCAGCGTTATTTCTCCTCCCGGTTCACCTCGGAGTTCCTGGTCGAAGCGGTATTCTAATCCAGCTTTACCTATGATTTGCCCAGTCTTAAGAGTCGGATCATTTTCGATATCTTCTGCAGATACCTCGCCCACATAGCCAGTAAGATGCGCCGCAGCTTCTCCTAAAGGATATATCCGATCTGTGATTTTTTGATACAAGACACCAGTTACTTCTGGCGTTTCTCCAACGTCAACAGTTTTAAATGGAACAAAGCTTTCCTCATTGACCCAGTTCTGATCAAGCAGTTCCAGTAGTTGTTCTGAAGAAACATCAAAGGTTTTACTTATATTTTTCAGCCGTTCGTCGCGTTCTGTTCCGTCGCCCAACACTTTAGGATACAGCCCCGCTTCATAAGCATCGCCTAAACCAGCCAGCATATTTCCATCTCGGTCGTAAATAGAACCGCGATCCGGTTCTGAATAAGAAAGACTGACCGTGTCCCCTTTTTCCATGCCGGGGAAGAAAAGCGAATGATTCCAAACGACCGCTTTTGACTCTTCTGTTTCCTTGATGTCTGCCTGATAATCCATTTCGCCTGTATTACCTAATACAGTGCTCATGTCAGTTGTATACTTGAACGAATAATCATCAGTTTCTTCATTATAGAGAATTTCATGACTGGTTACTTCGATCGTTTCTACACCAATCGTCTGAAAAACAGACGCATATCTTTCAGACAGCTCTTCATCCGTGTATCCTTTTGTCTCAATTGATTCCAGATAGAGCACATCGACATACTCTTTAAAACGCTGTTCTGTTAATGCTGATAAATAATCGTCCACCAGTGTTTCAACTTCATTTTTACGTTCCTTAGCTAATTGTTCCTTTCTCCAGTTCTGGTAAAAGAAAAAACCACCGAGAAGAACGACTAGGAGACCAACGACCCCTGCTGCTATTCTTATAGTTTTTCTATTTGACTGTTTGCGCTGATTATTATTTTTCACGTCCGAACTCCTTTTCATAAATAGGTGGGCGTTCCTTCGCTGATTTGCTTTTTGCCGCTTGCTGTCATTTAATTTTTATTATCGAAACGATCCAAATCATACGTTTCAATGATGTCAATGACTTTTTTTGGATATGAGGGATCGGTGGCATATCCTGCTGAATAAAGAGCCTGTGCAGCTTCTTGGTAGCTGGAAGCTTCCTGCACATCTCTGTATAGCTTGGGATTCCACTTTGTTCCGCCACTGATAAGTTCGGCGTAATCACGGACAGATGCTTCAAGGGAAGGGTAACTTCTAAAAGAAGCAAAGACTTCTGTCCATTCTTCCTCATATTCTCGTGTTTTGTACTGACGCCCATTTGACTGCCCTTTTATGCCAAAATAATTATTTTCCTGACGAGACAACCCACTCTGACCCCAGTTTGATTCCAGAATAGCTTGGGCGATCGCCACACTCGGTCTAATCCCGTGAGATGATTTTAAAGGGACAACATAACTAGCCACTTCTTTTATAAATTCCTCTTTTGTCCAGTCTGTTTCTCTTTCTGTATCTTTCTCTATTGTCTGACCAATCAGAGCTATTGTACCAAAAAAAGTCAGTGTCAAAACAATCAGAAGTTTTAGAACGGGTGACCGGTATTTTTTCTTCCTGTAGCTCAGAACTTATCCTCCTTATCTTTTTTTATCTTTTATTTAATATTTATCTATAATTCTCTATTCGTCTATTGTTATTACAATCCTATTCAGTCTATAGTCATTTTAACACATTATATGATATCCCAGTAGATTTTAAACTATAGTATTCTTTTAAAAACGGAGAAATTTAAAACTCCCTTCTAGTGTGAAAATTTGTAAATGACCGTTTTCCAGCCAAATAAATTCACGTTTTGAAGAGAGTTTTGTGTTTTAACCTTTCAGTGCTTCTGTAATTTTTTTCAGTTGTTCATTCACTTTATTTTTTTCTATAAATCTCGCAAATCGCATCACTTCTTGTCCATTTACAAAGAGTAATACGACCGGAATAGTAAACACTGTATACTCTCCGGCGATATTCGGCAGTTTCTGCACATCTGCCTGCATTGACACGATTTCCGGATAACTTTCAATTATCGGCTTGATCTGGGGTAAAACCGCATGACATACAGAACAATTTTCACCATACAGATATAATAAGGCTAAGTCATTATCTTTAACGAATGTTTGTAACTCTTTCAGTGAATCTGCTTCTTTAAATCCTTCCATTGTTTCCACCCCTTTTTAAGATCATTATTCTTACGTGTAAATTAATCCTGCGTTTTCAGTGCTTCCACCATATCAACATTCTTTAATTTAAAGTGCATGACTATCATAACTAAACTACTGAAGAAAAACATCAACAGGAATGAATAGAGATAACTCGACCAGGCAATCTGATCGACAAATCGCATAACGTCCAGTTCTGCTGTCTGCAGCACAAACTGGTGCATGAAAATCCCCAGTACAAAACCAACAAGGATACCCATGACCGTCAGTACAAAGTTCTCACGGTAGACATACATTGTTACTTCTTTATCATAAAAGCCGAGAACTTTGATGGTAGACAATTCTCTGATGCGCTCAGACACATTTATATTCGTCAGGTTATACAAAACGACAAAAGCGAGTGAGGCAGCTGAAATGATCAAAACAACTGTAACGATATCCAAACTGTCCATTGAGTCCTGGAATTCTTCTTTTATAGAAGAAACGAATGTTATGCCCAGGACACCATCTTCTTCTGTCAGTTTTTCACCCAGTTCATCTTCGTTGATCGAGTCTTCATATTTAAGCAGACTCGTATTATAAGAAATATCTTCATCGATGACCTGCTCATAGTATTCTTTTGACATGTATACATAGTGTTCGACGTATTGTTCAGAAATACCAGCGATATCGATTGTTGCCGTTTCGCCTTCTTCCCATTCCATTTCCACCGTATCTCCGATGTTTACATCCAAAAGATCAGCAAGTTTATCCGTAATGACCGCACCCTCTTTTTTTAAATCATACCTGATCGACTGGTCGTTTCGGTCCCTCAACACAACAAAGTCCTTGAACATTTCTTTGTCATCTGGAACCAGCAGGGTGGCATCTCGCATTTCGCTGTCTTTCTCTACGGTAACACTTTCCTGCAGTGACTGCAGTTGTTCTTCGAAACCGTCAACCTCATCCAGAGTCTTGGCAATCGACTGCTGTTCACTCTCGGTTGCATTGGGATCTTCAGTTACTATAGCCTGATACAAATTGATTTCTCCAAATTGAAGATCTGTTATATCAGCTATTGAATCGGAAAGTCCAAATCCAGTTAGAAGTAAAGCCGTTCCTCCTGCTACACCAAACAGGGTCATTAGCATACGTCGTTTATATCTGAATAAATTTCTTGACGATACTTTTTGAGTAAACGAGAATCTTTTCCAAATAAATGGGAGTCGTTCCAAGAAAATACGTTTCCCTTTTTTTGGAGCTTTTGGTCGCAGCAAGGTTGCCGCATTGCTGCGTAAAGATAAACGCACAGACACCAGAGTAGATAATCCAGTAGCCAGTAAAGCCGCTATTATTGAAATCAGCGCATAGTTCCAGTAAAATTGCGTCTGAGCTTCCGGCAGATTGTAAAGTGTGCTATAGGCATCAAGAATCACATTCGGGAATAACCAGTAGCCTAAAAACAGTCCGATCACACTACCAAATGAGGTCGCAATAAACGCATATATAAAGTACTTAGCTGCAATCGATGTGTTCCCGTAACCAAGTGCTTTCAGCGTGCCGATCTGATTTCTGCCTTCATCGACCATACGTGTCATGGTCGTCAATGAAATCAGCGCAGCCAGCATAAAGAAAAAGACTGGAAAAATTTTGGCAATTGCACTAATGCGATCAGCATTTTCACTAAACTCTTCGTATCCAGGATTGGATGTTCTGTCTTTTACAAAATATTCCGGTTCTTCCAGTTCAGCCAGCTGTTCTTCAGCATCTGCTAGATCTGCTTGAGCTTCCTCTATTTCTTTATTGGCTTTGGCTTCCTCTTCTTTAAATTCTTCTAAACCTTCTTGATAATCTGCTTCAGCTTCTTCCAGTTCAACTCGTGCTTGTTCCAGTTCTTCTCTGGATGCAGTAAGTTCCTGCTCCAGCTGATTTTCAGCGTTATCAAGCTCCTCTAGGCCTGCGATGATTTGTTCTTCTTGAGCCTGAAGCTGCTGATAAGCAGCGGTACCTTCTCTTTGAGCTTCTCTAAGCTGATTTTTATTTGCCTGTACTTCGTTCAACGCCTGATTTAAATTGTCACGTTCATTTTCAATCTCAGCACGTGCATTCGCTTCTTCAGACTCGAGTTCGTCCAGTCCCGCTTCATAGTCCGCGTATCCTTCGTCGATTTCATTACGGGAATCTTTCAACTCCTGCCGGCCTTCTTCAAGTTCCTGTTTTGCATCTTCGATCTCTGTATAGCCGTCGTTTATTTCTGTTTCGATTTCTTCATATAGTTTGTCGTACCTTTCTTCAGGTCGACCAGAAAAAACTTCTTCCACATCATTTGTTTTTTTCTTTATAAATGACTGATAATCCTCTGTGTAAGATTCATACTGTGAGGACTGGTCAAATAAGACATGTGCATCTGTATAAATGTCCATGTCAAAGACCTCGGATAACACTACAGAAAAACCATCTAAATTACCGTTCCCGATCGTTGTATTCCCTCTATTTGAACGTTCAATGTATAAGGGACTCTTCACAAAGCCGACAACCTCAAAAGTACGCTCAGTAAGTACATCATCCTGATCGTCAGAGGAATCTTCATTAAACGTCACACTGTCACCTATAGCATACTCATCAGCATAATTACTAGTATGATCCAAGGCTATTTCATCAGTTGCTTCCGGCAATCGCCCTTCAATGATTTTTAACGTATTGACGTTTTCCAGATTTTCATTCCATCCATATACCTTTGAGGTCAAACCCGTTCCACTTAAAATGACATCTTTTGTATAAAGATAATTGATTTCGGCATTTTCAACTGAGTCAAGTAATTCTTTGTCTTCATCTGCAAGTCCCATGGTCGAAAACACATGTAAATCGCTTAAATTCTGTTCATCATAGTATGAATCAGCCGTATCGTTCATCACCGGCCCGGTTGCACTTAATCCGGCATAAAAGGCCACTCCGATCAGAATGATTGCAAAAATAGACAGAAAACGGGTTTTACTTCGCGTGATTTCTCTGAATGTGTCTTTCCATAATGCGCTTTTTTTCACTTCCAACCCTCATCTCCTATATATTTTACCATTCAATCGATTCAACTGATTGTGGATGTTCATTCACTGTAATATCTCTTACTTTTGCGTTTTTTATGTCGATCACACGATCAGCCATTGGAGCAATAGCACGGTTATGTGTGATAACAACGACTGTCGCACCAAATTCATCCTTAGACCGGCTCAGTAAATCCAGCACTTTTTTTCCTGTCTCAAAGTCCAAAGCCCCCGTCGGCTCATCACAAAGTAAAAGTTTAGGTTGCTTAGCCAGTGCTCTGGCGATAGCCACACGCTGTTGTTCTCCACCTGACAGTTGGGCGGGGAAATTATCCATCCGGTCTTCTAGCCCGACACTAATGAGGATCTCCTCGGCATCCAGTGCATTAGGCGAGATTTCCGCGGCTAATTCAACGTTTTCTTTAGCAGTCAAGTTAGGGATCAGGTTATAATTCTGGAAAATAAATCCCACATCGTTACGTCTATATTCCGTTAACTGTTTTTCTTTGAAACCGACGATGTTCGTTCCATCTATGATGACATCCCCTTCGTCAGCTGAATCCATTCCACCTAGAATATTTAAAACCGTCGTTTTCCCAGCACCACTGGGACCAACGATCACAGCAAATTCATTCTTCTCTATATCGAAAGTGATGCCATCGTTGGCAACAACTTCCGTTTCTCCTGACTTGTAACGCTTGATTTCATCTTTTACTGTTATATAAGCTGTCATATTTATTCGTCCCTTCTATACTTGTTCCTATCTAGTTATTTTATCATACACGTTTCAATAAAGGCTATATTTTCGAAATCTTCAGTAAAAATTCAATAATAAATCATATCTTGAACAAAATAGACGCCAAGACATTTTTAAAGCTGTGTCACTTGTGTACATCACTCCAAGAAAACTGAAGTCTTTATCTAGCCAAAAAGCAGAAAAAGTTCAATCTTTTAAAATCATTTATAATGGAATATCGATAGACGTTAAAGAGGCTGGACTTTTTGTCCAGCCTCCCCCTACGATCATTTAGCTCTTTCTAAGGCAAACACTTTTAAATAATCTGACTCTGGATGGTGTTTATTTACGGGAAAATCTTCCGGTAAATCGAATTCCTCTAAGAGATATGCGTCAACATTCAATTCCTCAAATGCCTGATTGACGTCTTCAAAAAAACCATCTCTCGTTACATTCCATGCGTTGGTAGAAGTAATGATTAAACCACCCGGCGCAAGAACTTTGACTGCTTCTTTGACTAATTCAGTGTAATCCTTGTCTACACTGAAGGTTCTCTTTTTAGTCCGTGCAAACGTCGGAGGATCTAAAACGATCAGATCAAATACCAAACGGTGCTTCTGTGCATAATCCAAATATGAGAAGACATCCATGACCCGGATTTCATGTTGTTCGCTGTCTAATCCATTGACCTGGAATTGTTCTTTAGTTCGTTCTTTACTCCTGTTGGCGACATCCACGTTTACTGTTTTCACTGCGCCCCCCATCGCTGCAGCAATAGAAAAAGCTCCAGTATAGCTGAAAGCATTGAGAAACGTTTTTCCTAATCCCCATGATTCCATTATCTTTCTTCTTACGCTGCGCTGATCAAGGAATAAACCTGTCATCCAGCCCTCATCAAGATAAATATTATAACGAATACCATTCTCTTTAACAACAAGGGGTTCAACAGCTTTTTCCCCTTCAATGAACCGACTTTTATGAGGAGCTTTGGGATAACGATATTTTTCGTAGATCCCTTTGAAATCAGAGATCACTTGCTTGAATGCCTGAATGATCATATCTTTATGCTGATATATGCCTTCGCTATACCATGAAAAAACATAATACCCTTCATAATAGTCTATCGTTAATCCACCGATTCCGTCACCTTCTCCATTAAAGAAACGGAAGGCTGTTGTTTGATCATCAGCATAAAATGCTGTCCGTCTGTCATAAGCAGCTTTAAATAGTTTGCTGAAAAATGCCTCATCTATCTGATCGGATTCATTCAAAGAAAGAACGTATCCGATCGTTTTTCTTTCCTTTCCGATATAACCATAGGCAACAAACCTGTTGTGTCTATCGACCAATTTGACGAATTCACCTTCAACAAGGTCATCTTTATTAATAAAATCGAGCTCAAGGAGAAGAGGAAACCCCTTAGAAATTCGATCCGTTGCTAATTCTTTTATTTTTAATACGTTCATGACGCGCTCCTTTTTGTCCTTACATTTTTAAAATCACAACTAGTACAGCATATATCCATGTTATCTAAAGAAATATAACAATTAAAAAGTGGACGCTGATTGGCTGTACGTCCACTTTTCAGATTTAATTCAGTTTATCTACTTTAGGCTTTATCTCAGGATCCAGTGTCTGAATAAAAGCATTGAAATTCATTTCATCGATCAGCTCAGGTGCATCTGATTCATAAAGTGTTTCACTGGATAATCCTTTTCTTTCTTTTAATAATGTTTTCCCGTCTTCAGCTTTCAAGTTTTCCAGCTGATCAGCATAGATATATTCATTAGGTTCATAACCTTGAATCGATGTTGGCGAATAAAAACGCAGCAAGTCAAGCATCATGACCTCATCAGAATGTCTTAATTCTTCTCTCGCTTCATTACGGAGTTCCTTAAGTTCTTTCGTTTCTGTTTCAGAAAGTTCTTCTGTAATATCTACGCCATCTTTATCATAAACAGTTTGACCGATAAATGTATAGTCTTCAGTCATAACACGACCATTTCTGAGTGGTACTGTATTGTCATGTTCGCCAGACAGCAGATCCTGTCCCATAAATAAAAACTCATCTGTTTCAATCCCCAGCAAATGAAGAAGTGTCGGCAGCATATCTACTTGTCCGCTGTAAGTCTCAAACTCTTTACCATTTCCTGCACCTGGAACATGCATGATCAGAGGGACACGCTGCATTTGCGCATCATCGTATTCATTCCACTCTTCTCTCTCTTTACCGACTAATTCGGCTAGACGCGGGTTGCGCATATTCGATATGCCATAATGATCCCCGTAAAGAACAACGATGGAGTCTTCATACAGACCACTGGCTTTCAGATAATTAAAGAATTCTTCGATAGCCTGGTCGAGATAATTAGCTGTCGCAAAATACTGATTGATTGTATCGTCAGATGTTTGTGCTAAGGGGAACCCCTGGTTTTTTTCATCTAAAGGATATGGAAAATGATTTGTCACCGTCACGAACTTAGTGTAAAAAGGTTGCGGTAACTGCTCGATATATTCGACAGAATCTTTGAAAAACAATTTGTCTTTCAGGCCGTATTCCAGCGATCGGTCTCCTGATACATTGTAAAAGGATGAATCGAAGAAATAATCATATCCAAAATTTCGGTAAGTGTCTGTTCTGTTCCAGAAAGAACCCACATTCCCATGAAAAGCAGCAGAGGTATAGTCCCCTTTTTGCTCTAAAATGGCCGGAGCCGCATGAAAAGTATTGGTTGATCCCAGCGTTTGAAACGCACTGCCTTCTGATAATCCATATAGTGATGTTTCAGCTAAAACTTCTGCATCACTTGATTTTCCCTGTCCTGTCTGATGAAAGAAATTGCTGAAACTGTAGGAGTCTTTGTTATGAAACAGGCTGTTGACAAAAGGCATGACCTCGTGTTTGACTCCTGTTTCATCCTCTAATTCATAATCGATCACAAACTGCTGCACACTTTCCATCGCAATGACGATCACATTTCGGTCTTTAGCTGCACCAAAATATTGTGGATCGGGTTCTGTATAGTTAGCCCTGGTGAAATCGATAATATCATTTAATTGAGTTTCGTCTGCACTTGCCCTGATCTGACTGTTTTGAGCTGTTTGGAAAAGATCATAGCCAGCAAAGAAATTCAGACCCATATATTTAACAATATAATTTCTGTCAAAGGTTCGAGTCAGCAACTGTGGGCGATCTATTTCCGCCAAAGTCAGATTCCCTGCAAAAAGCGCTAATCCTAATGCAGTAACAGCAAAAATTTCACGTTTTTTCACTGGCTTTTTATAAAATTTCAAAATACTCTTCTGTTTGCGGATGTACATGCCTATCAGTAAAAAGACGTCAAACCAATAAATGAAGTCCCAGGGTCTCATCATCGCAAAAGTTGAAGCAATGACTCCCTTGGAAACATTATTGGAACCAACTAGAATGTTGGTTGTCAGAAAATCTGAAAATTCTCTATAATAGAGTACATTGGTGTAAAGCAGCAGCGTTGCCGAAAGTAGTAATCCCAGCAAGACAAAAAATGATGTTTTAGGTTTCTTGAAATAAAGAGAAATAGAAAAGAATATGAGTGTTATTGCCAATGGATTTATCAAAAGCAGGAAATGCTGAACAAAACCGGACACACCCAATTCGAATTCGATCCAGTACGCGGCGTATGTTTTAATCCAGAATAGTAAGCTGACTATACCGAATAACATATTCCTTTTATTGAAAAGTTGCTTCTTTTTAAACATAGTAAGTCCTTCTTTTTTTATTTTTTTGAAAATAGTTTTCATTGATCACAGAATTTTTTATTCCATTTAAACTAACCCTTATTATAATGGAAATAAGGGTTAGTAATCAATACTAATATCTTCATAATAGACGAGGCTGGGTCAAATGTCCCCAGCCCTGTCTATTTTACTGTCGATAATTTTAAAATCTGCTCTTTTAGTTAGGCTGATCGAATATTTACGGATAATACCATCAAAACTTAGTTATCTAGTATCTATTCGCTCAATGACAAGTCTAATTCTTTTTTATGCTTTGTCTGGAAACGTAATGGTGAACGCTGTTCCTTCGTTGGGTTCACTTTGCACAGTAATACTGGCCTGATGAAGTTGTACTAGTTGCTGGACGATCGCCAATCCTAAACCAGACTCTCCAAACTTTGTTTTGGTTCGAGATAGATCTGCTTTGTAATATCTTTCCCATATGTTTTCCATTTGAGACTCAGTCATACCGATCCCTGTATCTCTGATGGCTATTTCGGTACCTTCAGCAACTTTTTTACTTGTTATTTTAATCGTACCATTTTGTGTGAACTGCAAAGCATTTTTGATTAAGTTGACCAAGATTTGCTTCAATCGGTCATAGTCAGCATAAACATACAATCCCTCCATCTCACCAACGATCAGTTCGTTTGAAGATTCTTTAATGATCTCTTTCATCTGTTCACTTATTTCTTCAACGATTTCAGCCAGTGGGATATGATGCTTACTTAAAATGATACGATTGGAACGGATATTTTCGTAATCCATATTTTCATTGACTAAACGAATCAGTCTCCGCGTTTCTTTTCTCATCAGTTTGATGCTGCGCAACCGCTGATTTTCTGGAATTACATCATGTTCCAAGCCTTCAAGCAAGCCATTGATCGTTGTTAATGGTGTGCGCATCTCATGGGCAGCATCCTGCATAAAACTTTTTCTTCGTTCTTCTTGATTAAATACTTCGTCCTGTGATTCTTTCAAGGCAATCACCATTCGATTGAAATCTCGAGTTAAAAAATCTATTTCATCGCGTTTATTGTGTTCGAGTTGAATATTATAATTGCCGCCTGCCACTTTATGCGCTGCTTTACGCAACCGATTGACCCGTTTCACCTGATAATGCGCGAAAATCACACTCATAAATATAGCTGCAATAGCTGAAATAAGGAACGCATTAAATAAGTTGCCTTTTAATTCTCTCATTTGACGATTGATATGACTGATTGGTGCAGTCACTGTAATAAATCCCGCAAAGTTCTGATCATTCTCATTGAAATAAGGTAAGTAGACCAGAGTTGTTTCACTAGGGTTCCCTAACAAATCTTCACTGTGTGTAGTTAAAGAAATCCGTTCTCCTGATTTCAGCTGATCCAGCTGTTCATCATCAACGTTAGCTCGAAAATTATCAGGAAGATTCGGATACAGAATCCTTCCTCCATCGTCAAACACAAAAAAAGAGACTTCCTGCTCAGCCAGGACACGACGTATCGTATCCAGCTGAGTAGGATTCAAGTCTTCATCAATAACAGATTCAGCATAACTGAACAATCTGCTTTCTGTATCATTTAAAGCTGTTCTCCTGCCAAAAAGCACTAATGAAATGATCGTAATTGTCATTAAAAGAACAATCACAGCTAAAAAACCTAAAAACTGTTGAAAGAAATAAGGGAGCTTCATTTTATTCAATCGTTTTGGTATCATCGAACTTATAACCTACTCCCCAAACTGTTTTGATCACTTGCGGTCCATTTTCAGAAACTTTCTGCCTTAATTTTTTTATATGTGCGTCGACTGTCCGCTCATCTCCAAAATATTCATAATCCCAAACCAGTTGAAGCAGCTGTTCGCGCGAAAACACGCGTCTTGGACTGTTTGCCAAGGTGAACAGCAAGTCAAACTCTTTAGGTGTCAAATTATTTAGCGGTTGCTCATATAAGCTGACTTCACGAGTCGTGCGGTCCATTTTCAAATGTTCTGTCTCGATGTCATATGTTATGTTATCAGCAGCCAGAGAATCGCTGTGACTTACTCGTCTTAAAAGAGATTTTATTCGTGCAACGAGCGTCAAGGGACTAAACGGTTTTGTAACATAATCATCCGCTCCAATTTCCAAACCAATCACTTCATCGCTCTCAGAATCTTTAGCAGTTAACATGATAACTGGAATGGTCTGAGATTCTTTTCTGATTTCTTTGCAGATAGTTATACCATCCATGTCAGGCAACATAATGTCTAATATAATCAAATCAAATTTATCTGGAGAATCAAGGTATATGTTTAAACCCTCTTTCCCATTATGAACAAAGGTTGCTTCCCATTCTTCTTTCAGGAAAAACATTTCAATCATTTCACATACGGATTCATTATCTTCAATCATTAAAATATGCATAATTTTCCTTCTCTCTTAGTTGATTCAATCTTATTATACATACCATAGTTGAATTTTTTGTGTAAATCAATGCATGAAACTTAGAAATCTTTTCATTTGTGACAGTAAAATGACTAGTGCAGGATATGTACCGGTTCAAAGTGAAAACCTGACAGCATACCCTGCACAGCTCATTTGGAATAAATTACTTTTTTACTTTTCTTTGAATAAATTCGATGTCTTCGACCAGCATTTCCACGACAAATTTTGTTTCGTTCTCGTGTGTCTGATACTTACGGGACTGCATTTTTCCATTAAGAGCTATAAGATCCCCTTTTCCACAATACTTTTCCATAATTTCCGCTTTTTTCCCCCAAGTAACGAATGGGATAAAGTCTGCATCAGAGCTTCCATCTTTTTTGAATGGCTTTCTCACTGCCAGTACATTATTCGTCACACATCTGTCCTCTCCTATATTTCTTAACTCAATTTCTTTTACTATTCTTCCAACTAATGCAACTGTATTCATGTGATTCCTCTTTTCTAGTTTTAGTAGGAAAAAAAAAGACCCTTTCCTCTAATTATAATATTGTTAAAAGAAAAAATTTCTCACGAAAAAAAAGAGCGATTTACAGAAAAATTAACATCTTTCCGTAAATTGCTCTTTTGTGAGTGTTTAAAAAATATAATCTAAAATATTCTGCCAAATTTCAGGATTGAATACATCCATCGGTTCTCCGGCTCCACCAATGACACTGTATCCAATCATGGTGCCTATTATGAAGGCTGCAGCAATCAATAAAATAACCACAAGAATTTTCAGGATATATATAAGTATGTCTTTAAAAACTGTTTTCCAGGTCACAAGGATTCACCTCATTCAATTCATGACTTAAACTGTTCTTATCTTCTTCTGCTTTTCAGATTTTCAAGAAGGATCCCTGTGCCAAGCGCAACAGAATCCAGCGGGTTTTCTGCTTTGAATACAGGCACCTTCAACTCTTCGGCAAATAACAACTCAATGCCATCCAGTAATGCGCCGCCCCCTGTGAGGATGATGCCCCGATCAATAATATCTGCGGATAATTCAGGAGGGGTCTGTTCAAGAACAGCTTTTGCCTGTTCAACAATGATTCCTATCGACTCCTTAGTCGCTTCAAGAACCTCAAGAGAAGTGATGGTGATCGTGCGTGGTAGACCTGTCACCATGTCTCTTCCTCTGACATCCATCTCATCGTTACGGTCGTGATCATACATCACGCCGATTTCTTTCTTTATTGTTTCAGCTGTCCGCTCTCCTATAAGCAGCTTGTGTTTCTTCTTGACAAAATGTGTAATATCATTGTCAAGAGTATCACCGGCAATTTTGATAGAACGGCTGGTTACGACTCCACCCATGGACAATACAGCAATATCACTGGTTCCTCCACCAATATCGATAACCATATTGCCGCTTGGCTGAAAAATGTCCATTCCTGCGCCAATGGCAGCTACCTTTGGTTCTTCTTCGAGATACACATTTTTACCGCCGCTCTTTTCAGCGACTTCTATAATCGCTTTCTGCTCGATTGCTGTAATATTCGTCGGACAGCAGATCAGTATATTCGGTTTGGATAAAAAGCCTTTTACATTTAATTTATCAATGAAATATGTCAGCATTGCTTCAGTAATGTCAAAATCAGCTATGACACCACCCTGCAGCGGACGGATCGCTTTGATGTTTCCTGGTGTTCGTCCCACCATCATATAAGCGTCCTCACCAACTGCCAGAACGTCGTTTGTTTTTGTGTCTAAAGCGACAACAGATGGTTCATTTAAAACAATACCTTTTCCTTTTACGTGGACAAGCACATTTGCTGTTCCTAAATCGATGCCAATATCTCTAGCCATCGTGTTTCTCCTCTCACCTATTATTAACTGTCAATCTTTTCGGGATGCTTATTAAAAATAGTTTTTCTCTACTAATGATACTTAAGATTTAAAAAAAGAGCAACACTTAATTGCTTTTCCTATCTTTTGCTCTGCATCACTGGACATAAGAAAAAGAGAACGGCAAACGAAGCCAGGCTTCTTTCTCCGTTCTCTTACTATTTCTATTTAAGCAGAAACTACTTTATTTCCGCTTGTATCTTTTGTTTTTTCATTGATTCGTTCGATATCAGCACCTAATGCTTTTAATTTATGGTGGAACCTGGAATATCCTCTATCTAAATGGTGGAGTTGGGTCACCTGAGTATGTCCTTTTGATACAAGGCCAGCTAATATCAGTGCGGCTGATGCACGCAAATCTGTTGAAGAAACTTCTGCACCCTGCAGTGTCACTCCACCTTGTATAATGAGACTCTGTCCGTCTATTTTGAATGAGGCATTCATTTTACGAAGTTCTTCCATGTGCATAAAGCGATTTTCAAAGACAGTTTCTCTCATAATACTCGTTCCCTCAGCTGTTAACTGAGCAATAGTCATAGGTGCTTGTAAATCTGTTGGAAAACCAGGATAGGGCTGTGTTTTGACATCTGTCGGGACCAATTTCTCCGGGCCGATCACTTTAAGTCCCTCAGTCGAGTCTATAAATGTTGTTCCCATCTCTCTTAACTTGGAAATAAGAGGTTTATTATGTTCACTAACTGCATCTTTGATCAAGATCTCGCCTTGTGTGATAGCTGCAGCCACCATGAACGTACCGCTTTCGATACGGTCTGGAAGAACAGAATGGTCTGTTCCAGAGAGTGATTTCACTCCTTTGATACGTAAAGAATCTGTTCCGGCACCAATGATTTCGGCTCCCATTCTGTTCAGGAAGTTAGCTAAATCAACGATTTCCGGTTCCCGTGCAACGTTTTCGATCACACTGGTCCCCTCAGCCATTGTTGCGGCCATCATTATATTCTGGGTGGCTCCGACACTTGGGAAGTCCAAGTAAATATGAGCAGCCTTCAATTTATCTACAGAGGCTTCAATGTAGCCATTCCCGACAGTCACATTCACACCCATTGCTTCAAACCCTTTTAAATGCAAGTCGATAGGACGAGAGCCTATCGCACATCCACCAGGCAAAGCAACTTTCGCATAACCGTTCCTTGCAAGTAATGGTCCCATGACAACGATAGATGCCCGCATTTTGCTCATGAAATCAAAAGGCGTTTCCGCATTCAATTCCTTTTCAGCATTTGTCTCGATCGTCTGATTTTTTTCATCAAAGCTAACGTCAACATTTAAATGTGTCAGTACTTCGTTCATAATATAAATGTCTGAAAGAAGTGGTATATTATCTATAACATTTGATCCTTTACTCGCTAATAGTGTAGCCGCTAAAATGGGCAGTGCAGCATTCTTCGCTCCATCTATATTAACAGATCCCTTTAGCTGCTTCCCCCCACCTACTATAATTTTCTCCATTCTATGTCCTCCATTTTCCTGTTCCAGTGATTCCCTATCTCATGTCTGATTTAAAAAGTTAGTAATAATAACATCTCAAAATAAGTGCTGTTCTAAACACACTTGATATAGTATATCAGAAAGTTTATTGAAGAGGAACATAATATCCTCCTATCTTTCATGACATCTTTGTGACAGTGAAGCTGTTTTGTTACGGCTCACGCCAGCCTTAAAATAAGAAAAATATGTTCTGCAGCGAAAGAATAAAATCGATAAAAAAGTTGCTTACTGTGTAACCGATAGCTATTGAAACAACGATATACAGCGTCCGTGCTTGCGGAATATGGTTCTTTTTTATTGACACATCAGTCTTTAAAGCCTGCATCGACCAAAAAGCTACAAATATGAAAAATACATGTGAGACAAGATTTATCAAAGACTGCATCACGACAAGTGGCATACGTTTCATCCTTTCGTAATTATAGTAGCATAAACTCTCATATATTTCATTTGTTATGCATGTTACAGAAATAAAACAGAATCAGTAATGAATGTAAAAAATAAATCTATACTATTCGTCCATAGTTTATTGATGTTACAACAAGCAATTGTGGGGAAAGTATTTCTAAACACAACCTCTGTCGCTTTGTGAAGGCGAGAAAGATTGATAACTACCTTGTTTTTAATAACTGAAAAGGTGTAAATAATGAGGTCTGGATCTGGACGCTTTTCTAATAATAGTCACCTAAAGTCCTTGATGAGAATAGGAAGTGTGTTGGAAATGATATAGACTTAAACAAAATTAACATTTAAGCTCAGCCTCCCGGAAGACACACCGCCTACCGTGGTCTCACTATACATGGGATTTGAGACTGTAAAAAAGCTCTCCAGATAAATCTAGACAAAATAAAACAGGAAGGCCAGATACTTCGCTTCTGATCTTCCTGTTTTTTCATGATTACATTGTACCGAATAATCGGTCTCCAGCGTCACCTAATCCGGGTATAATATAACCCTTTTCGTTTAATTTTTCATCTAAAGAAGCAGTATAAATATTAACATCCGGATGGGCATCCTGTAACACCTTGACCCCTTCTGGTGCTGCTACTAAACAGACAAACTTGATGTTCGTTGCACCACGTTTTTTCAGTGCATCGATAGCCGCTACAGCAGAACCACCTGTGGCCAGCATAGGATCGACAACTAAGAGTTCCCGTTCTGATAAATCAGAAGGCATCTTTATGAAATACTCGACCGGTTCCATTGTATCATGGTCACGATACATCCCTACATGACCCACTTTAGCTGCAGGAATGAGATCCAGCATGCCATCGACCATTCCTAATCCAGCTCTTAAAATAGGAACGATAACGACCTTTTTACCTGCTAATTGTTTCTGTACCGTTTTTACTATCGGTGTTTCAACTTCAACATCCCGCAGCGGCATCTCTCTTGAGACTTCATAAGCCAGCAAACGTGCGATTTCATTAACAACTTCACGAAAATACTTCGTACCTGTATTTTTATCTCTTAAAATCGTCAACTTATGCTGTATAAGCGGATGATCTATAACTTGAAAGTTTCCCATGATCAGGCTCCTTTATATCCATTTCTATCTCTTTTATTATTGTACAGAAAGTTTACAGAACTTTCCAGAAAAATCATGCTTCAGTATCCTGTAATCATAGAATCCGGCTTGCCGCTTTTTCAAGTCGATTCATGTAAGCTGTACCGATTCCTTTTTTATTATATGGCTGAACCACGATAGCCGTGATATTTTCTTCGTCCATTTCTCTTAATGACTTGAATAGTCTGGCAGCAGCCTGCTGTGGCTGATTTATTTCTCCCAATGACAACCCTTTTCTCTGGTCAGTTTTTAATCGTTCCAGCCAGTTACTGCTTGTCAGCACGCCTAATGTCTCACCGTCTTTTTCCAATTTATCTATAACCTTCTTTGCCTCATCTAAGCGGGCAGGCAAAATCCAGACAGGTTTCTCTGGTGAATAATGCTTGTACTTCATGCCGGGAGATTTAGGTGCTGACTCCAACTTTTCTGATGGGTTGTTTTCAAAGACCTCCCCCAGTACCGCTCTAAGCTCTTCTACCGTGACGCCTCCCGGTCGGAGTATGGTCGGTTTAGCCGGATCAGTTAAGTCAAGGACGGTCGATTCCAAACCTATTCCTGTCTCACCCCCATCAATGATTGCTCTTATTTTACCATTCAGATCACTTTTGACGTGGCTGGCATTCGTTGGGCTTGGTTTTCCTGAAGTATTCGCGCTGGGTGCAGCTAAGGGTACCCCAACACGGTCAATGAGTTTTAAAGCAAGAGGATGATCCGGCATTCTCACGGCTACCGTTTCAAGTCCTCCTGATACGGATGAAGCGATCGGTCCTTTTTTATTTAATATAAGTGTACAAGGCCCCGGCCAGAAATGGTTGATAACGGTTCTGGCTGTGTCAGGTACAGCTTCAACATAATTTTCTAATTGTTCTAAAGAAGAAATATGAATGATCAGCGGGTTATCCCCCGGCCGTCCTTTAGCTTTGAATATTTTTTTGACCGCGGTTTCGTTTGTTGCGTCTGCTCCTAATCCATATACTGTTTCAGTTGGGAACGCCACTACTTCTCCTTCTTTTAAATACTTTGAAGCTAAGTCTAACTGGCTGACTTCAAGAAAATCTGTCTGCATGTTTATCTCCTTCTATCTATTGCTTATCCTTTATTGACATGGAGCGTCCGGTCATTATTATTAAAATCAGTCCTTATAGCTATGTCAGCCTCTGGGAAATAGGTTTGAAGCATCTCTTTTAATCGTCGACCTTGTCTATAACCGATTTCCAAAATCATACATCCTTCTGGCCTTAATCTTTCAACTGACTGTTCGGCTATTTTCTTGTAAAAGAAAAGGCCATCTTCTTGTGCAAATAGAGCAATGTGCGGTTCAAAATCAATAACCGATTCATCCATCACACTCTTTTCAGATTGACTGATGTAAGGAGGATTGGATAAAATCAGATCAAATTCCCCAGAAACATCTGACATCATATTACTTAGATGAAAGGTGACATCCGCGTTGAGCCTGTGGGCATTCATTTTGGCAACATCAAGGGCTGTCTGGCTGATATCCACAGCAATAACTTCATCTTGCGGACGCTCGAGTTTATGACTGACAGCAAGAACGCCCGAACCTGTCCCTATGTCCAAAACACGTAGAGGACGTTCCGGCAGATTTTTAACGTATCTGTGAAACCATTCTTCCGTTTCTGGCCTGGGAATAAGTGTTGCGTTTGTTATCATGAACTTTCTCTCATAGAACCACTCATGGCCGACGATTTGCTGCGGTGGTCTTCCTTTTCCCGCTTCTTTGATATCTTTGATATATCGATCCCGGGCTTGTTTTGGCATTATTTTATTCTGGCAGCTGACAAAATCCGTCAGAGTTAAGCCAAATCGCTCCTGAAGCAACCATTTGGCGATATTAGGGTCCCGTTTATTTTGTTTTAAAAAAGAAGAAGCCCAGGAGAGGACTTCCGCATACGTTGTTGCTTCTTTAAACGTTTCAGTATTCATTGTTCTTCAGCTGCTCCATTTTTCGGGACGTTTCCCACATCAAAAGAGGTTCAATGATTTCATCCAGCTTACCTGACAAAATCTGATCCAGTTTCTGTATTGTCAAGTTGATACGGTGGTCAGTCACACGACTTTGAGGGAAATTGTACGTACGAATCCGCTCAGAACGATCGCCTGTCCCTACTGCTGATTTTCTTTCTGCATCCACTTCAGCTTGTGCTTCCTGAGTGATTTTGTCATAGATTCGTGAGCGCAGTATTTTCATCGCTTTTTCTCTATTTTTAAGCTGTGACCGTTCATCCTGCATAGCCACAACGATCCCTGTCGGCTCATGAGTCAGTCTAACTGCCGAAGCCGTCTTATTGACGTGCTGTCCGCCTGCCCCACTGGCATGATAAATGTCTACTCTGATATCATTCTCATCGATATCTATCTCAACATCTTCAGCTTCAGGCATAACAACGACTGTAGCTGTTGACGTGTGAATACGCCCCTGAGATTCTGTTTGCGGGACACGCTGCACACGATGGGCCCCGTTTTCATATTTTAATTTTGAATACACATTCGTTCCTGTGATCATCAGTGTTATTTCTTTAAAACCACCGGAGTTTCCAAAACTGGTATCCATTACTTCCGTCTTCCACCCTTGGCCGTCAGCATATTTCTGATACATTTCAAACAAATCACTTGCGAATAGCTGGGCTTCATCACCGCCTGCTGCCCCCCGGATCTCCATGATAATGTTTCGTTCATCATTCTCATCTTTAGGAAGCAGCATGATTTTTAGTTCGTTTTCAAGTTTTTCTTTCTGTTCCTGAAGGTCATCACGTTCTTCCTTAGCAAGCTCTTCCATTTCACTGTCAAGAGAATCCTTCAGCATCTCTTCTGTATCTTCCAGTTCAGAAACAATCGTTCTGTATTTTCTAAAAGATGCCACAGTTTCTCTTAAATTCGCCTCTTCTTTACTTAGCTTCATAAAGCGTTCAGTGTCGCTTATGACTTGAGGATCACTGAGCAGTTCATTCAGTTCATCATAACGATCTTCCACTTCTTCTAATCGGTCAAACATACTCATTCTTGTTCCCTCTCTCTTCTTCACAGTCTATTAAAGGATTATTATAGTGTTTTCTACATACTGGATAATAAGATTCGTTCCCGCCGATAGCAATCTGCTCTCCTACATAAACAGGTCTTCCTTCATGAACCCGCAGATTCATAATTGCTTTTTTATGACAGAACCAGCAGATCGTTTTCATTTCTTCTATTTTATCTGCTAAAAGCAGTAATTCCTGGGACCCCTCAAAAAGTTCATTCCTGAAATCGTTTTTCAGTCCGAATGCCATCACGGGTATTGAGAGTTCATCAACGATTTTGGCCAACTGGTTGACATGTGCTTTGTTTAAAAACTGTGCTTCATCGATCAGTACACAGGCAATATTTTCCGGCAGTGCTTCAACGACAGAAAAAATATCCATGTCATCTTTTACAGGAATCGCTTTGCGCTTCAATCCGATACGGCTGGAAATATACCCAACCTCATCGCGATTATCCAGCGCACTGGTGAACAAGACCACTGGCTTCTCCTGTTCTTCGTAATTGTGTGCGACTTTCAAAATTTCAACCGATTTTCCACTGTTCATTGCTCCATATCGAAAATAAAGCTGCGCCATGTCTGATTACCTGCTTTCCTTAATGTATCGTCTTTTCAACTTCTTCACTGTCTACTTTTAAAGTATTCGATCCTAATAAATTATAAGTGATGAGACCAAAAAGCACAAGTAAACCTAAGCATGAATTCCATATTAGGTGTGATTCTTTTTTATTTAAAAACAGCCGGTCAAAATGTTTTGAGCGTAAGATTATCCTTATTTGAACTGATAACTTTATAATTTTCGTCATATAAATTAATGTTTCTTCCGCATATAGAGGAGTTATGTGCTAAACTAAAGAAAAAAGTGATAGGAGTTATAACATGAAGAAACCTCTATTTTTAAAAGGTGTTTTCAAAGAAAAAATTTGGGGTGGAAAAAAATTAAAGACACTCTTTGATTATTCTATTCCAAGTGATCATACAGGTGAGTTATGGGCTATAAGTGCACATAAAAACGGCGCCAGTACTGTTTTGAATGGTCCGTACAAAGGCAAGCAACTGGATGAGCTGTGGTTAAATCATAAAAACTTATTTGGAGATGCAAAGGAAGAAGTATTCCCTTTGCTTACCAAAATCATCGATGCCCAAACTGATTTATCCGTTCAAGTTCACCCGGATGATGTTTATGGAAAAGAACATGAGAATGAATTAGGTAAAACAGAATGCTGGTACATTATCGATGCTGAGGAAGGTTCAGAAATCTTTTACGGACATCATGCTCAAACCAAGGAAGAACTGATGATGCTGATAGAAAAGGGGCAGTGGGATCAGTTGCTTAGAAAAAAACAGGTCAAAGCCGGTGATTTCTTCTACGTCCCAAGTGGAACGATCCATGCTATTGGTGGCGGTATTGTGATCCTGGAAACGCAGCAGTCAAGTGATACCACTTATCGTGTTTACGATTATGATCGTATTCAAGATAATGGCGAGACAAGAGAACTGCACATAGAGGATTCCGTAGCAGTAACGACTGTACCTCATTCAGATCCAGAACTCAACATAACGGTAGAAAATAAGCCTGATTATAGCGAAGCGACCCTCGTATCCAATTCTTTTTTCACTGTTAAAGAATGGAAAACAGATGGAAAAGCTGCTTTTGAAAGAGAAGGGCTTTACACACTAGTCAGTGTTTTAAACGGTGAGGGAACGTTGTGGGTAGAAAATGAGTCTTATTCTCTCTCAAAAGGCAATCATTTTATTCTTCCGCATTCAGTAGAGAACTGGATCATTGACGGCACGGTCCATATGATTGCTTCTCATCCCGGAAAGTAAATCATTCTGATTATTTCTATAGAGTAACTGATGGTTTTTCATTTTGACAAAAAGTTTTATGTGACTACTTTCCTTGACTTTGATCCTTTCATTAACTACAGCCTTTAGCTTCTTTGGTAAAGAAAAGCAACCACTATGATTTTGTATTTTGATTTAAATAAAAAAGAGATTGGGAAAGTAGCCAATCTCTTTTTTGCTTATATTTTATTATTTAAAATAGCACCTTTAAAGCACCCTCTATTCGTTTTTCGAAAAGGGACAGCGTGTTATTTTCATCTTTTTTATACACCTTGTAATTGTTCATCAGTCGATTGGAATTGTGCGTTATATAAATCAGCATAAAACCCTTCTTGTTCCATAAGTTCTTCATGATTCCCAGTCTCAATAACATCGCCGTGATTCATCACTATAATTTTATCCGCATCTCTTATAGTTGATAGCCGGTGAGCAACGACAAAACTTGTTCTGTTTTCCAGAAGTTTGCCCATTGCACGCTGGATCAGTATCTCTGTTCGGGTATCAACAGAGGAGGTTGCCTCATCCAGTATTAAAACTTCTGGATCGGCAAGGAAAGCTCGCGCTATTGTGATCAATTGTCTTTGACCTTGAGAAATGTTGGTTCCTTCCTCATTCAGCACTGTATCATAACCATCTGGTAGACGTCTGACGAAATCATCTACGTGCGCGGCTTCTGCAGCTTCCAGTATATCTTCTTCGCTAGGATTTTCTTCATGGCTGCCGTATTTTAAGTTTTCCCAAATCGTACCATTGAACAGCCAGGTATCCTGCAGTACCATCGAAAATTTACTGCGCAGCTTATCCCGTTCTATATCTCTGGTATCTATTCCTTCATATCGAATACTACCGCCTTTGACATCATAGAACCGTTCGAGTAGATTGATCAGTGTAGATTTACCCGCTCCTGTTGGACCGACAACGGCAATCATTTCGCCTTCTTTTACTGTCAGGTTGAAATCGGTCATTAGCAGTTCATCCTCGCCATAACCAAACTCAACATTTTCAAATTCGATTTTATAATCCGTGTTTTCTTTAGGTGCCAGTCCAGATTCCGTTTCTTTCATTGGCTCTTCATCCAGCACTTCGAAAACACGCTCACAGGAAGCAATCGTCACTTGAATCGTATTAGCCAAGTTGGCGAGTTGTCTTACTGGTTGTGAAAACTGGTTGACATATTGGATAAAAGCTTGAACATTACCCAGGGATACTGTACCATTCGCGACACCGATTCCTCCAACGATCGCTACCCCAAAATAACCCAGGTCTCGGGCAAAACTGACTAAAGGCATCATAATACCTGTTAAGAACTGTGCTTTCCATGAGGATTCATTCAATTTGGCACTCTGTTCGACAAATTTCTCTATCTCAGCTTCTTCTCTATTATAGGTTTTAACGATCGTGTGGCCAGAATAGGTTTCTTCAACTTGATCATTTAGCGTACCCAGTCTTTTCTGCTGACGAGCAAACTGCTTCTGAGACTTTGGCGCGACATATCCTATCAATAAAAAACTGATAGGTACTGTAACGATCGTAACTAAGGTAAGCTGAATATGATACTGAACATAACGATCAAAACAGTCACAAACTGTACCACACTCATAATGAACTGAGTCAGTGTCTGCTGCAGCGTGTTGGCTATCTGATCCATGTCGTTTACAGCTCGTGACATGATATCTCCATTAGAATGTGTATCATAATATCTTATTGATAAAGTAGACATTTTCTCTTTCAGGTCTTTACGCATGTCATATACAGTTTTCTGGGCAATGTGCGCAGTGATATATTGCTGGAAATATCTGAATACTGCTTGGGTAACATAAACGATCGCTACTGTGATCAGTATGTTTTTTATATATTCGAAGTCGATAGGGAAGGTATCGACCACTTCCCCAGCTTCTCTCATCATTTGACCTTCCTGGAGACCGCGATAAATTTCGGTAGTTGCTTTCCCCAAGATATAAGGAGCTAGAGTAGCCAGTATGGTGGCGCCTATAACTAAAATAAATGTAGCGACCAGCCCCCAGAAACGAGTTGACATATAACGGACCAGCCGCAAAGTTGTTCCCCAGAAATCATCGGCTCTTTTTGCTTTTAAATGAGCGGCGTTTTTTGTGTCTTTCGCCATTAAATGTCCTCTCCTTTCAGCTGAGATTCCATTATCTCCTGGTATACTTTATTTGTTTCTTTAAGTTCTTCATGTGTTCCTTTTCCTACCATTCTCCCTTTATCGAGAACAATGATTTCATTTGCATCGACTACGGTACTGATACGCTGAGCAATGATAACAACAGCTGTATCTTTTGTTTCTGGAGCTAATGCTGCACGCAATTTTGCATCTGTTTTAAAATCAAGCGCAGAGAATGAATCATCAAAGACTAGGATATCCCCTTCTGTTACCAGGGCTCTGGCAATACTTAACCTCTGTCTCTGACCTCCGGAGAAATTACCTCCACCTTGTTCAACATGGCCGTCCAGTTTTTCCGGTAAACTTTCAACAAAATCTTTTCCTTGTGCAATATCTAAAGCATGCCATATTTCTTCATCAGTAGCATCTGGTTTTCCATATCTTAAATTATCTCTGATCGTTCCTGAAAACAGTATCGCTTTTTGCGGAGCAAACCCTACTAGCTGTCGAAGTTCGCCCTGTTTGACATCTCTAATGTCTATGCCGTTGACTTTTATTGAACCACTTTCGATATCATACAGACGTGGGATCAAATTAGCGAGAGTGGTTTTACCGGAACCTGTACCACCGATAATGGCTAAACGTTCCCCTTTTTTCAATGTAAAGTCAATGTTACACAAGGCAGGTTTTTCCGCTCCAGGATATCGATAAGTTACATCTTCAAAGGACAAAGTCCCTTTACTTGTGTTTGTCAATGGCTGCGGATTTTTGGGGTCTTTGATAATATTCGGTGTATCGATGACTTCCAGGACTCTGGATGCAGCAACTTGACCGCGCGGCAGGAAGAAAAGTGCTTGTGAAAACATCATGACTCCGATAAGAATCTGCATAGCATAAGTCATAAAGGCTACCAGGTTCCCTACTTGCATATCACCGACACTGATCAATTGTGAACCAAACCAGATGATCATGATGTTGGTAATACTAATAGCGAAGGTCATAGCCGGCATCATGAACGCTAAACGTGTAAAAGCTTTTATAGAGGTAGATGCAAAATCCCAATTTGCCTCGTCAAAACGTTCTTTTTCATATTCATCTTTATTGAATGCCCGAATGACACGTATACCCGTCAATCCTTCTCTAAAGACTCTATTCAGTTTATCGGTTTTCAACTGTAAAGATTTAAAAATCGGACTCGTTGCTCTTAAAATTAAATACAGTAATAACCCTAAAGCCGGAATAGATATCAGAAACACAAAAGCTAACTGCGGTTCTCTTGTAAAAGCCATGATTCCTGCTCCGATCATAAGAAGCGGAGAAAGAGCCATGACACGCAGTACCATCATCATTACAAATTGAATCTGCATCACATCATTCGTTGTTCTTGTGATCAGAGTCGATGTTCCGAATTTATCGATTTCTTCGTTGGTGAAATAGGCAACGATGGTATAAATTTTTCTTCTTATTTTATCCCCCAGACCTTGGGATTCTTTTGCAGCGAAATATACATTACCCAAAGCGGAAGTAATTGTAACTAGTGTAAAGCCAAGCATGATAAAACCAGTCTGTATAATATAATCGATATCTCCGTCCGCTACACCATTATCAATGATATTAGCAGTGATGGTCGGCATAGCAAGCATCCCGACGATCTGCACCGATAAGAAAACCAGACTCAATAATATGCGCCATGGATTCATCCATTTTCCTAATCTAATCATATCTCTTCCTCTTTCTTGTTTGAAATGGCAATACCATAAATAATCCATTCCAATCGTTTAATAAATAAATCTTGAGTGTCTTTTACTGACAACTCTTTCCAGAACCCTTCCATTATCGTATCATTCAACATACTTAAAATATACTTCAGGATTTCCAGTAGGTCGTTTTCAGTGTTGACCTTAATGTTGTCTCTATTGACGACATCAACGATACGCTTTGCTTTAGGAAGCTGAGAATCTGTGCCTTTGAAATCGACACGTACTTCCCGGTTGATTTGATAGCTCATATGGAGATACATGTTTTCAAAAAAACCGAATTTTTCCGATTCCATAATATACTTGATATATTTTTCACTGAACAGTTTATATCCTTCGTGAAAATCACCATTTTTTTCCTGGAAACTCTTAAGCATTAAATTATGAGAATTATACCTAAACTTGCCGATAAGAAAAAAATACAAATCTTTTTTGTCTTCAAAATATTGATAGAAACTTCCTCTGGAAATTTTTGCATTTTTGACAATATTTGAAATACACGCGTCATTCAAAGATTTTGAAGAAAATTCTTTCATTGCTCCAGCAATCAGCCGTTCTCTTTTATCTTCAGGTAAATTAAAAAATGTTTGAGTAGGCACTCGAATACCTCCTTAGACGTGAAAATTAAATATGACAACTTGTCATATTATGCTATTATATGTGACAAGACGTCATCATGCAAGTGAAAGATATCAAAAAATTATCTCAGTTGCCATTATGGGCAACTGAGATTCATTATTTATTTCGTTTCTTCTATTATACCCTCAGGTCTTTCCATTGTATCCTCTTCCTCATATAAATCAGAATAATTCTTGTACCACTGAAAAATCATCGACACTATTATTTTGATGATCGCATAGCCAGGAATACCAAAAACTACTCCCATCACACCGAATAAGCGTCCGGCAATAAGTAAAAGAAAGATAATATTCACTGGATGGATCTTCAGCGAATTACCTAGAACTTGAGGGGAGATCACTCGACCTTCAAGCAGTTGTTCAACCCCGAAAACGATGAGCACTTTGAAAAGCATAAAAGGTGAATCTACAACTGCGATTATTAGGGCGGGTATTGTTGCAATAAAAGAACCCAGGTAAGGAATCAAATTCAAAAATCCTGCAAATATACCTAAAGTCAACGCAAAATCCAAACCGATGAGTGAAAAACCGATATAAAACATTATCCCCACGAATATTGCAACTATCAGTTGTCCTCTGACGTAAAAGCTTATTTGCCTATTGATATCAGAGAAAAGCTTATTTACTGTTGGCCTGATCTTTGTAGGTATAAACCGGGACAGTGCGTGAGGGATTTCTTTCCCGTCTTTCAGCAGGTAAAAAAGTACAAAGGGTGTTGTAAATAAAGTGATGATCACACGAGTGACCGTGCCAATGAAGCTGCCTATGCCGCCGACTGTTGCGTTTAAAACAGAACTAGTCTGTTCCGTAATGGTTTCAATAAAGGATGAACTTTCGGTTTGAGTCATGAAATTAGAAAAAATACCAATGTTGAACAAGTTCTCGACTTGTCCAATGAAATTATCCCAGTATGACGGCCAGATATCTATAAGTGACAGGACTTGCCTCTGGATGATCGGCACAATGTAATTCATACCTCCTATGATCACCAAAATCACGACACTAAATACAAAGGCTATCCCAGTATTTCTGGAAAATCGTTTGCTTTCCAGCCAATCGACCAGCGGCGTCAGAAGATAATAAAAAATGACCGCAAAAATAATTGGAGGCCCCACGATACTGAAAGCTATTTTTAATGGTTCAAATATATAGGAAATTTTAGCGATCATAAAAATATTCAACGCTAAAAGAAAAAGAACAAGCAGGGCCGCTACAAACTTATTATCTATGATTTGTTTAAAAAACCACGTATTGTACCATTTACTGGCCTGGCTTTTTTTATCTTCGCTATTCACTTCTTTCACCTGCTTTCTACTCGTTGCCTCTATTTTAACATACTCTTACACTGAAAAGGCAAATAGATATACTCTTGTGCTCATTTTATTCATGTTTTTGTACCCTTATCATTTAATCTGTTATACTGGATAAGAAATTCAAATTAAATTGAGGAGGAATAGCATATGTCCCAAAAAATTTTACTGGGAACGTATACTAAAAGAAAAAGTAATGGTATTTACAGTATAGAATTAGACAAAGAAACAAAACAATTAAAACAGTTGAAAGAAGAAATCAATGTTTCTACTCCAACCTATCTGGCTGGCAATAATGATTACAGTCTCCTTTTCTCTATTGCTAAATCTCCCGAAGGAAATGGCGGTATTGCATCTTATCATTATGACAAAGAAAAAGATGCTTATACAAAAATCGATGGTGCTTTTTTAGAGGACAGTGCCCCTCCTTGTTATATTGCTTATGACGAATCGAGACAACTTGTCTATACAGCTAACTATCATAGGGGAGACGTTTCAGTTTATCGGACTTCACCGGAGGGTCACCTAACTTTAGTCGATACGGATACCCATTCAGGGAAATCTGTGCATGAGAATCAGCAGTCTCCTCATGCTCATTATTTCGATATGACACCGGACGGAAAATTCCTTGTTTCCTGCGATTTAGGTTCGGATGAAATTATTATCTATACACTCAATGAACAGGATGAATTGTCAGTTTACGATGCCATATCTGTCACCCCAGGGACTGGTCCGCGACATATCGTTTTTCATCCCAACAACCGCTTCGCCTATGTGTTAGGGGAGTTAAGCAGTGATGTGATCGTTTTTAATTACAATAATGAAAATGGCACACTTTCTTCGGTCCAAACGATTTCATCTATCCCTCAAGATCATGAAGGGTTTAACGGAGCTGCGGCTATTCGGATCTCTTCAGATGGCCGATTTTTATATGCCTCTAATCGCGGACATGATTCCATTGTCATTTATAAAATAGCGGAAGATGGCACATTGTCTCTTGTTGATTATGTTCCGACAGAAGGAGTCACACCTAGAGATTTCAACCTTGACCCATCTGAACGCTTTATAGTCGTCGGTCATCAGGATTCGGATAATTTAACTTTGTTTGAAAGAAGTGAAGCAGACGGTATGCTCACTTTACTGCAAAAAGATGTATTCGCTCCTGAGGTAGTATGTGTCAAATTCCCATCAAGTGAATAACTGTAAACAGTGACTGATCGTATACTGGTCGTTTATCTGCCTTACTGATCTATAAAATTTCAAAAAGCGGCTGGGTCATAGTGCCCAGCCGCTTTTTGGTGTTTCGAATCGAATTTATTTAGATGTCACTGTACCGATTTCAGTCCCTTTAGTTGTTTCTCCTGTTGTGTTCAAACTATAGTCATCCACTTGATCCATATTAGTAAACACGACAATGACGGTGTCTTTCTTGCCCGCATCTTTTAAGCCCGCAAGATCGACTGTTGATATTTTTGTTTCAGAAGTCACTTTGTCTCCTTCTTTTACCAAAGTGTCAAAAGGACCGCCTTCAAGTTCAACAGTATCGATACCGATATGCACAAGAACTTCGATGCCATTATCCAGTTCCAGACCAACGGCGTGCTGGGTCGGAAATACACTGACGACTTTTCCTGAACCGGGTGCGTAAACATCTCCATCACTCGGCGCTACACCAAAACCATCACCCATCATTTTTTGAGAAAAAACTGGATCTTCCACTTCTTCAATTGGTATAACCTTTCCGTTAACTGGACTTGTTAAAGTAACTTTTTGACTCTTTGACTCTTTATCGTTACCTTTAAGAAAATCAAAAATCCCCATAAATCTCCCTGCTTTCTTTTTCATATTATTTTTTTGGATTGCACCTTTCATTATATTAATCATAGCACATACACCTCGATTCATAAATCAAAATGATTTTTTTGTTAGATTTTTTAATATAAGTGGTATTTTCCCATCAAGTTCGATATTATTAGAAAGCAAATATATTTATTGAAGGAGTTATTTACGTGTTTATAGAAATTATCAAGTCAATTATTTTAGGTATCGTACAGGGAATAACCGAATGGCTCCCCATAAGCAGTACCGGCCATATGATCCTTGTGGATGAGTTTCTGGTTTTAAATACCAGTGAAGCATTTAAAGAAATGTTTCTCGTCGTCATCCAGCTTGCTTCGATTCTTGCTGTGATCATAATATTTTTCAAAAAACTCAATCCGTTCGATGGAGATAAGAATGACATAAAAAAAAGAGAAACATGGCATATATGGTTTAAAGTTGCAATCGGGGTGATCCCAGCTGGTGTTTTCGGATTATTATTTGAAGATAAAATAAACGAGATTTTCTTTAACTGGCAAACGGTATCTGTTGCTTTAATATTCTACGGGATCGCATTTATTGTGGTCGAGCGGATGAACAAAGGAAAAAGACCTAAAATCACGAACTGGGAACAGCTGACGTATCGTGTTGCTTTGATGATCGGGTTCTTTCAGGTGCTGGCACTTATCCCAGGTACATCCCGGTCGGGAGCAACTATTGTGGGTGCGATCCTGATTGGAACGGCACGCCCTATCGCAGCAGAATTTTCTTTTTTTCTTTCCATACCTGTTATGGTCGGAGCGAGTATGCTAAAACTGTTCGGTTTTGGTTTCAACTTTACACCTGAGGAACTTATCATCCTACTAGTTGGCTGCTTATTCTCATTTGCTGTTTCCATTTTTGCCATTAAATTCTTGATGAATTACATTAGAAAAAATGACTTCAGTCTATTTGGCTGGTATCGAATCGTAGTTGGAATCGTCGTTATCGGATACTTTGCCCTACTTGGCTAAAGGAACATAAAAAGAGACCAGAAGGCTGCCATGGCCTTTCGGTCTCTTTTTATTAACTACCTTTTAAATCAGAAAGTATGTGGCAAGTAAAGTCAAAAGGAATAAGCCACTAACGCCCCAAAGGACAGGGGTCAGCTTATCTTTTTTACCAATAATGATCTCAACGAATGGGTAAGCGATAAAGCCATACGCCATACCATCAACGATACTTCCTGTAAGGGGTATAAGTACAATAATAAGTACAAGAGGCAACCATTCGATAGTTTTATCCACTTCTATAAACCGCACTGTGAAAGCCATAGAGAATCCTGTAGCCACAATGACAGGCCCCACTGCTTCTGATGGAATATATGATAAAAACGGGGCTAAAAATAAAGCAAGAAGGAACATCATACCTGTAGTGACAGCTGTCAGACCTGTTCTGCCACCTTCGGCTATACCGGCTCCGTTTTCTGCCACTGGGATGGCAGGACTTGTCCCGAGTAGCCCAGAGATGAAACTGGCTATTGCTCCAACTTTATAAGCCTTCATGCTTCTTTTTCCATCTTCCAGCAAGGCTTCGATCATACCGATCGTTTCAAACATCAAAAGCATCGTTAGCGAAAACACCCCGAGTAAAAACTCGACAGAGAAGAATTGGCTGTAATCGATCGCAGTAACAAGCTCACCAAAATTAAAAAGTGGTTTCAAGTTAAAAGATACAGGTACAAAAGATTCAAAATAGATGAGCCAGTAAAGTAAAGTTGTAAATAAAATCGTATATAAAAAGCCGCCTTTTACATTAAAGCGTTTAATAAGCAGTACAAAAATAAGACCTATAATTCCAACTGTATTCCACTTTAGATTTCCCTCAACGATAACACCCATGTTTTCAAAGCCTATCAGCATCAGAAAAAGTCCGATACCCACAGTGATCGCCTGTTTCAGCATTTTCGGTATAGCCTGACTAACTCTACTCATCACGCCCAGTAAAGCAAGCAAAGAGAAAACTGCTCCCGATACAACAACAACACCTAAACTTGACTGCCAGGTCAAACCAATGGCAGCGACCAGAGTGAACGTAAAGAAGGCATTTTCGCCCATACCCGGCGCCATAGCTAAGGGAACATTCGCAAACCATCCCATAAGCATACTACCAATGGCAGAAATAAATATTGTTGAAAAAACACTGAATTCACTTGGGACTCCTGCTTGACCAAGAATCATTGGGTTAACAAACAGAACGTAGGAGATTGAAAAAAATGTTACAAGTCCAGCTAAAATTTCCTGTTTCACTGTCGTTTTATTCTGATTTAAATTAAATCGTTCAAACATCTACATAGCCTCTTTCCTATTAATTGACAACATTCCTCAGTGTACCAAGGTTTTATTGATTTGAAAAGAAAAACTTGTCTCATGAAAAAAGACAAGTCTTTCATCTATATTATGTTAAAGGTTCATCCAGCGGCTGTACGCTATCTTTTTGTTCGCTGTGTTGTTTTACTTTCCAGATATCATCGGCATAACGTTTTATTGTATAATCAGCTGAAAAAGGTGCAGACGAAGCAATGTTTAAAAGCGATTTTCTGGTCCATTCGTCAGTATTTCTATACAAAGCATCCACTTTTTCCTGTGCTTTTATATATGATTCGAAGTCTTTTAATACAAAATATTCATCATTATAATTGACTAAAGAATCAAAAACAGCATAGCCTTCTCCATTTAAACCAGGAATTGTGTCGTTCGTTAAAGCATCCAGGGTGTGACGCAGTTTTTCATTTGACTCATAGATGCCTTTGGAATTATAATTGCCGGCAGCTTTAAGCTCATACACTTCTTTACTGGACAAGCCGAAAATGAACATGTTTTCTTCTCCAACAAAATCCTTTATTTCGATATTAGCTCCATCCAGTGTCGCTAATGTCAATGCACCATTAGCCATGAGTTTCATGTTGCTTGTGCCAGAAGCTTCCATGCTGGCAAGAGAGATCTGTTCACTGATATCCGCAGCGGGTATGATTTTTTCTGCAAGTGACACACCATAGTTTTCAAAAAAGACAACTTTCAGCTTATCACCAACATCGGGATCATTATTGATCAGCTCGGCTAATGAATTGATCACTTTGATTATCTGTTTTGCATACATATAACTGGGAGCTGCTTTTGCTCCAAATATAAAGACCCGTGGAACGAAATCTTTCGATGGATTTTCTTTTATATCCAGATAGCGATACAAAATATGCAGCATATTTAAATGCTGACGTTTATAGGCATGCAGTCTTTTGATTTGAACATCAAAAATCGCTTTCGGATTCACTTTAATTCCTTGTAGTTCTTCAATATAGTCAGCCAGACGCTGTTTATTCTCAAATTTGACCTTGGCTAGTTCTTTGATCGTCTTTTCATCTTGTTCAAATCCTTTAAAGACTTTAAGTTCAGAAGGATTTTTCTTCCACTCTTCTCCGATTTTTTCATCTAATAAACGAGTCAGTCCAGGATTAGCCAGATGCATCCAGCGCCTTTGAGTGATACCATTCGTTTTATTATTGAATCTTTCAGGATACAGTTCAAAGAAATCTTTCAGTACATCCTCCATTAAAATCTCGGTATGAAGTTTTGCGACCCCGTTGATACTATGGCTGCCAATAACTGCCAGGTGAGCCATATTGACGACACCATTCTGTAGAATTGCCGTTTGCCAAGTGATACGGTCTCCGTAAATAGGCGCTGTCGTATCTACAAAGCGCTGATTGATTTCTTCAATGATCATGTAAATTCTAGGCAACAAGTCTTTCATCATATCGATCGGCCATTTTTCCAGCGCTTCTCTTAAAATCGTGTGGTTAGTATAGCTGCAGGTTTTGAATGTTATTTCCCAAGCCTGTTCCCACGACAAGTGCTCTTCATCAAGCAGGATACGCATCATTTCTGGAATGACTAAAGCCGGATGGGTATCATTGATGTGAATAGCTACTTTATCCGGTATATTTTTTCTTGGCAGATTATATTTCTTGTAATGACGAAGGATAGATTGGACTCCGGCAGAAACCATGAAATATTCCTGTTTTAATCTTAACAGGCGTCCTTCGTAGTTTGAGTCATCAGGATATAAAACTTGAGTGATTTCTTTTATAGGTTCTGTCGCTTCAAGTGTATGATAATTTTCTTCTTCTTCCACAGGGATTTCAGCAGACCAGAGTCTCAAATTGTTGACTACATTGTTCCTGTATCCAACCATCGGTGTATCATAAGGAACAGCTAAAACATTTAATGTATTTTCGTATTTTGCTTCCATATAACCCAAATGGTTTTTCTCCAGCCAGACATTTCCGCCAAACTTGACCATGCAGGTAGATTTATCATTACGTGTTTCCCATACATTTCTATAGCGTAACCAGTTCTCCGGCAGTTCGACTTGATATCCATCCACGAACTTCTGTTTGAAAAGGCCATACTGATACCTTATACCGTTTCCATTTCCCGGAACACCGAGAGAAGCCAATGAATCCATAAAGCAAGAAGCCAAACGTCCCAGTCCACCATTTCCAAGGGCCGGATCTGCTTCTGCTTCTTCCAGCTCCTCTAAAGACATGCCCATTTCGTTCAAACCTTCTTTGATCGTATCAAGTAAGCCTAAATTATAAGCGTTGCTTTCAAGCTGTCGACCCGGTAGAAATTCCATTGAAAAGTAGTAAACTTGTTTCACACTATTTTCAACATAGTCTTCTTTTGTCTCTTTCCAATTCCTTGAAAGATAATTTTTTATATACAAACCTAAAGCATTATATAATTGTTCTGTCGATCCTTCTTTGTACGAATAAGCATACATACTTTGAAACTGTGATTTAAATTCTTTTATAAATGCTTTAACTGTTAGTGTCATAATAGCCCTCCATTTGTTGGTCATCAGTATACCCTAAAGGCAAGAATAAAAAAAGATGAACCCTTGATCATTATTTAGTGGCCTGAGATCCTCCGTTTAATAGTTATTGCATATTATCCAAGCTTAATTTAAATTAAGTTAATATAATAACATTTGACAAAAAACCTACTTTTGAAAAAAAGCCCATATGATCTCTTTCTTGAGGTCATACGGGCTTTTAATGGGATGGTTTATTTTAGTAAACAAGACACTTATAATGTTCGACATACTCCTGGGCTGATTTCTCCCAGCTGTTATTTGTATTCATTGCTCTGATCTGCAACTTTTTAAAACTGTCGGGTTTATCATAGTAAACTGTCAAAGCTCTGTCGATCGTGTTGAGCATCGTAATCACATCAAAATCATAGAAGCTGAAACCAGTACCTTCTTGCTGAAATTCGTTATATGGATCGATTGTATCAACAAGTCCACCCACTTCGTGCACAATAGGCAATGTCCCGTAGCGTAATGAATTGAGTTGTGATAAACCACAAGGCTCAAACTGCGAAGGCATCAAAAACAAATCCGAACCTGCATAGATCCATTGAGCAAAATGACTGTCAAAATGTATCACTGCCTGAAACTTCTCAGGATATTTTTCAGTGAAATACTTGAAGGCTTCTTCAAAATATGGTTTACCAGTCCCTAAGAGGACCAATTGGACTTTTCTGAATTTGAGCAGTTCATCCATCGCATCAACAATGAGCTGCACACCTTTTTGTTCATCCAGCCTTGTGACGACCCCAATCAGGGCAGTGTCCGCCTCTATGGGCAGACCTACTCTTTCCTGCAGCGCTTTTTTATTTTTTGCCTTTCCATTTAAGTCGTCTACAGAAAAATTAAATGGGATCGTTGGATCTTTTTCCGGATCATAGGCATCATAATCTATCCCATTGACTATACCCACTAGCTTATGATCGACATTTCTGAGGTCTCCGTCCAGTCCATATCCAAACTCGGGTGTTTTGATTTCCTCTGCATAGGTTGGGCTGACTGTGGTAACAAGATCTGAATAATACAAGGCACCTTTCAGCCAGCAGACTTTATCTCCATATTTTAATCCCTCTTCGTTAAAAGCCGCATAGCCGATATTATAAAAATCAGATAGGATATACTGGTCATAAACACCCTGATAAAGAATGTTATGAATCGTGATTACTGTTTTGATATCTTTTAAAGCATTGATCCAGGCGTATTTATCTTTAAGTAATACCGGAACCATTGCTGTCTGCCAGTCGTTGACATGCAGGACATCAGGGATAAAATCGATTTTCTCCAACATTTCAATAATGGCCTGCTGAAAAAAGGCAAACCGCTCACCGTCATCGCCGTAATCGTATAGATCCGGACGATCAAAGTAAAATAAATTATCAATAAAGTAATAGGTCACTGAATCTTTGACCAGTTTTTTTACTCCGCAGTATTGTTTTCGCCAACCGACTTCTACTGTAAAATCAATAACATCTTCCATTTGTTTTTTCGTTTCCTGATCCATTTTTTGGATAAAGTAAGGGAGAACCACTCGCACGTCATGACCCTGGTCCGCTAACTCCTTGGGTAAAGCCCCCATAACGTCACCCAGTCCTCCAGTTTTGAAAAACGGCGCACATTCAGAAGCGGCAAATAGTAGTTTCATTTTTTTATTCACCCTTTTCTATTTCTCCTTCTGCATAGATGATACTGTCTTTGGCTACAACTATCGGATTTTCTGGTGTGCCTTCCAGCCTGGCTCCTTTTTTCACGTAAACATGCTTGTCAAGGATCACATAATTTAAATACGCATCTTCTTCAACATAAGAATCCTGCATGATGATCGAATTATTTACTTCTGCTCCTTCTGCTATGTTGACTTTTCTGAAAATAATAGAATTCTGAACTTTCCCGTAAATTTCACAATCATTTGCGAACTGGACATTATTTATCTCTGACTTTTTACCATAATAGGTGGGCGCTGAGTTTTTTGGTTTTGTCAAGACAGGATTGGCTCGGTAAAACAGCGCATTGAAATTATCTTCGTTCAGCATATCCATATTGGCCTGGTAGTAACTGTTGATATCTTCGATCACTTTCAGATATCCGGTGTATTCATAGCCAAAAACCGTCTTGTCAGCATCCAGACTGAACTGAATCAGATTTTTCACAGTAACATCTTTTTGCTGTTGTCTTGCTGAATAAAGATGATTTAAAAATGTCTCTTTATCTAAAATCATCATCTCCATATTCAGCAGAACAGCTTCCTCTTCGTCTGTCAATTCGTCAAGAGAATGTAGTCCCGCAATACGTTCCGAATCATTTTCGCTCATAATAAGAGATGTGTGGGTGGAATCTTTACGGACGTCCTTTCTTTTTATCTTTTTATAAATCACTGTAGCGTCGCTTTCTTTTTTCTCATGGAAACGTACCAGAGAATCAAGTTGGATATTTGACAGCATACTCGACCCCATCAGCAGAACATAATCCGCATTGGAACGTGAAACGAAATGATAATGATCATCATAATAGTTTCCTGTATAAAGTTCAGTATCTGCCAGTTCTGCCTTAAGATTGATATGAGAATGTGTAAACACACCACCTCCGACACTTGATTCCAACCCCCATGTAGCGCCGGAGCGAATATGGTCATAAAGGGAGTGCCCGGATCCTGCAATAAACAAGGCTGCAGAAGATGCTTCGATACCAGTTAAACTCGAAAATGGAAAATCGATCAATCTATATCGACAACCAAAGGGTAAAGAAGCTACCGGTCTTCTGTTAGTCAAAGGTTTTAACTTTTCACTGTTTTCTACTAAATTTAAAATAGGTGCGATTTTAATTCTCATCTGAGTAACCTCCTACTTCTTCATCATAACCTACCACTTCAATCGTATCCGTAGTCCCAATAATTTCTGTCCCATCATGAATATGGGCGCCTTCTCCGATAATGGCTTTTTCTATTCTTACATTTTCTCCAATCACCGCATTAGGCATGATGAACGAGTTTTTAATATAAGAATTTTTACCTACTTTTACACTGTGAGAAAGAATAGAATGTTCAACTTCTCCAGCTACATAACAGCCATCCGTAATCATGGAGTCCGTAACTTTAGCACTCTCAGTCAAAAACTGCGGTGTCGTATTTGGATTATTTGAATAGATCCGCCAATTCCTATCTCTTATATCAAGTTCATGTTCAGCGTCTAAAAATTCCATATTAGCATTCCAGAGACTCTCGATCGTTCCAACATCTTTCCAGTATCCTTCAAAAGAATAAGCATAAATAGCTTCATTATTTCTTAAGTAGGCGGGAATGACATGATGCCCAAAGTCTGTTAACTGTCTGTTTTTAGCCTGATTGTCGACCAGATATTTTTTCAGTCTGGCCCAGTTGAAAATATAGATACCCATTGATGCCAGATTGGATTTGGGTTTTTCCGGCTTTTCCTGGAATTCGATAATACGATCTGTTTTATCTGTATTCATCACCCCAAACCTTGACGCATCTTCCCAAGGAACGGGCATAACGCCAACAGTCAATGTCGCTTCTTGTTCCTTATGATAATCAAGCATTTTCTGATAATCCATTTTATAAATATGGTCCCCCGATAAGATAACGACATATTCAGGATCTTTTTTATCTATAAAATCTATATTCTGAAAAACAGCATGTGCTGTTCCTTTGAAGAATTTCTCGCCATCCATACTTGAGTAGGGCTGCAAGATCGTTGCTTCGCCATCATGTCTGTTCAGCCCCCAATTTGCACCATTTCCTACGTGGCTGTTCAAGATAAGCGGCTGATACTGAGTCACTACTCCGACGTCAGTGATGCCCGAGTTGGCACAGTTCGATAAAGCAAAGTCGATGATACGGTAATTTCCACCAAAAGGAACAGCGGGCTTGGCGATTTGCTTCGTCAGTTTTCCTAAACGGGATCCCTGGCCTCCAGCTAAAATCATTGCGACTGTTTCTGTTTTCATTTGTTTTCGGAAGTGTCTATTGACCTTCCTTCCCTCCTCGTAATTACTAGATTTTTATTCTGTTTTATTTAGGTACGCCATAAATGCGTTTAGGTTTCAAAACAACAACACTTAAAGCAGGTAGAATGACCTCTGCAGCGTAGTTTTTACCGTGGATCGCTTCTTCAATCGTTCTAATTATTCCCTGTGGTTCAGTCCATGTGCCTCCTAAACTGCTCCATTCTGTATTCCATACTTCTTCATACTGTCCTTTATAAGGGACACCTACTTTGACGTTTTGTCTTTCTACTGGAACAAAGTTACATAAAACGATCAGGAAATCTCTGGGTTTTTTCCCCTTACGGACAAAAAACAGGGTCGTTTCTTCTTTATTATCTGCATCCAGTATCTCCAATCCTTCAGACTGATGATCTACTTCCCAAAGAGCGCGGTGTTCTTTATAGAAAGCGTTCAACTGTCGAGTGAATTCGAGATGCCTGGCATTCATCGCATCATTGAGATTATCCCACACAAGGCCTTCCTGGAATCTCCATTCAAGAAACTGGCCGAACTCTGCGCCCATAAATTGGAGCTTTTTACCGGGATGCATCATGCGGTAGCTTTCAATCGTTCGCAGCCCGGCAAACTGATTATAGCGATCTCCAAACATCTTGTGCATCATCGATTTCTTGCCATGAACAACTTCGTCATGAGAAAATGGCAGAATATAATTTTCATTGAAGGTGTACATAAATGAAAAGGTGATCAGGTTGAAATGATTTTTTCTATACAAGGGATCCATTTCAAAGAAACGAAGTGTGTCATTCATCCAGCCCATATTCCACTTATAATTAAAACCAAGTCCCCCTTTATGTACAGGGTGAGTGACTTTGGGCCAGGCAGTACTCTCTTCTGCCATCATAAGCGTATCCGGGTGTCTTTCAAAAATCACTTTATTCATGTGCTGAATAAAAGCCACCCCTGCTTTATTGATATTTGTTCCTTCATCATTTGGTTTCCATGGTCCTATATCATAGTCCAGATAGAGCATATTACTCACCGCATCTACCCGGAGTCCATCAAGATGGAACTGTTCCAGCCAGAATAAGGCATTGGAAATAAGGTAACTTCTGACTTGATTTTTCCCTAAATCGAAGTTTAACGTGCCCCATTGAATATTACTGGCCTGATCTGGATCGCTGTACTCGAATTGAGCTGTGCCATCATAATACGCAAGCCCGTAATCGTTCCGATTAAAATGACCAGGCACCCAGTCCATGATGACTCCAATATTTTCCTGATGAGCAGTCTCGACAAATTCCTGAAATTCTTCTATAGTGCCGTATTTAGAGGATAAAGCATAAAAACCAGTTGCCTGATAGCCCCAGCTCGCATCAAGAGGATGTTCCATCAAGGGCATGAATTCGATATGTGTATAGCCCATTTTTTTAACATAGGGGATCAGCTCTTCTTTCAATTCACTGATTGTATACCACGAACCGTCTTCATGTTGTTTCCATGAACTCATATGAACTTCGTAAATATTCAAAGGGCGATCATAAAGCTTCAACCTTTTACGATTAGCCATCCACAGGCCATCTTTCCATTTTTTGTCCGGCAGATCACGGACTACTGATGCATCATTCGGTCTAACTTCAAATTCATATGCAAATGGATCTATCTTGTAAGCGACTGACCCATCTGCCTGTATGATTTTATATTTATAACAGTCACCCTTTTTGGGCCGTGAGTCGGTAAGTTTGAACATCCCCGTTTGTTCAACTTTTTCCATTTGGTCAAGCTCAGACCATGCATTGAAATCTCCCACCAGATAAACCTCTTTTGCATTCGGTGCCCAGACAGTAAAGCTGTACCCTTCACTTACTTTGTTGCATCCCATATTGGTATAACTGTCGTAAGAAGTCCCCTGGTTAAAAAGGTAATAGGATGTCAAATCATCACTACTGTAATTTGAATTTTTTTCATTCTCGCTCATACAAATCCCCCTTTGTGAAAAAAATCACTCTAAAATTCAAAACAATAAAACAAATTATTTATTATGCCATTATTGTAACTTAATAAATGAACTATACCAAATTTTTTAACTTGTGAAGATTTCCCAAATAAATTATTAAAGCGCTTTTATATCGGCCTCAAGACCGATGACATCTTTTCTTTTTAATGGTATGATGGATTCATGAAAGTAATTGCAGAATTCAAGAGGGGAGGTTATATACAAATGGAAGGATTACTACTAGGTTTAGGATTTATAGGTATCGCACTTGCCATCCTCACACCCTTTTTCAAAAGTGGCGCCGGTCTTGCATTAGTAAGCATGGCTGCTTATTTCCACTTTATAGGAACTGAAACTTGGCTGCCCATCGTACTTTTCACTGCAGGTTTGCTGCTGATCGTTTTTGAGATTTTCGTGCCGGATTTTGGAGCGGCAGGGATTTTCGGCATCATTCTTTTAATATCAGGGCTGTACTTAACACTGGGTGATTTCACCCAGACGATAAGGGATTTAAGTTTGTCTGTCGTCATTACAGCCGGTGTCGTCATCTATCTTATTAAAAATGGCTATTCACTATCTAATGTAAACAAGCTTATTCTGCAGACCAATGTCCAAAATTCAACTGATAGTGACGTGCTTGAAAAGGCAAAAGTAAAAGTGAATGACGAAGGTGTTGCTGCTACCCCTCTTCGTCCATCAGGTAAAGTGACTTTTGGTGATGATTCCACTTTGTACGACGTATTAAGTACTGAAGGACACATATCAAAAGGCTCTGCAGTTATTGTAGACAAAGTCAAAGGCACTAAGATAACAGTAAGAAAAAAATAGATTGGAGAAATGACCATGGGTATTTTAGATAATGGATACATCGGAATTATCATCACCGCAATAATAATCATTGTATTGATCAGTATCTTCCTGCGTTTCGTTCCTGTAGGTTTATGGGTCACAGCTTACTTTTCAGGAGTAAAAGTAGGAATCGGTACGTTAGTGGGCATGCGTCTTCGACAAGTCAGCCCCCATTCAATCATCCGTCCTTTAATAAAAGCCACAAAAGCTGGACTGCAGCTGTCAACGGATGAACTGGAAGCTCACTATCTGGCAGGGGGAAATGTCAACGCCGTCATTGACGCACTGATTGCCTCTCACCGCGCAGAAATCGATCTGGAATTTGAGAAAGCTGCCGCTATCGATCTGGCCGGACGAAACGTGTTTGAAGCGGTTCAAGTTTCCGTTAATCCCAAAGTTATTGTGACACCGGATATCGCTGCCGTGGCCAAAGACGGTATCGAAATCATTGCAAAAGCTAAAGTTACTGTTCGTGCAAATATTGAACGCTTGGTTGGTGGTGCAGGCGAAGATACGATCATCGCCCGTGTAGGTGAAGGTGTCGTTACAACTGTTGGTTCTGCCGAAAGACATTCAGACGTTCTTGAGAACCCTGACATGATTTCTCAAACCGTGCTAGGCAAAGGACTGGACGCCGGAACAGCGTTTGAAATCTTGTCTATTGATATTGCTGACGTGGATGTTGGTCGAAATATTGGTGCTAAACTGCAGACAGAACAAGCAGAAGCTGACAAAAACATTGCCCAGGCAAAAGCTGAAGAGCGACGTTCCATGGCGATCGCCCAGGAACAGGAAATGCGGGCTGAAACGCAGAAAATGCGTGCGAAAGTTGTTGAAGCTGAAGCTGAAGTACCTATGGCCATGTCAGAAGCTTTACGAAGCGGTAATTTAGGCGTCATGGATTACTATAAAATGAAAAATGTCAACGCCGATACAGAAATGAGAACAGCCATATCCGGACAGTCAACTGAAGAAGAAGAGTGATAACTATGCCTCTTATATTTGGTTGGATCATTCAATTAATCGTCTTTTTTGCTATCGTTTCTTCTATCGCAGGTTTCTTTTCTAAAGCTACCAAAAATGCAACTAAACAAAGAAATGTGAGTGACCCGAGCGAAGTTGAAGCACCCAGAAAAACGAATGAAAAAATAAGACGCAATGAAAAACATTCAAGAGAAAAAAGTGAGCGACTTAAAGACGTGTCGAAATATACACGTACTAAAAGAGCAAGAGACCGTGTACGGGAGTCCTATAAGCCTATGATCAAAGAAGTGGTTACAATAGAAGATCCTTATCGTGCTAAAAAAGCGGATCACTCCCCTGCATTTGATAAAAAGAAACTTAAAAGTGCTGTTATTTATAAAGAAATATTAGATAAACCTGTTTCTATGCGAGATGACTGGTAATCGGTCAAAAGTAAAAAGCTTCAAACAAGATGGACGTTTTTGTATACGTCATGTCTGTTTGAAGCTTTTTTATTCTAAGTGAGTCATAAAAAAATCTCTTTTTATTTCAATAAATCTTTCAATATTCCTGAGGATTTGAAATAAAGTTGCCCGTGTTTCAAATTCTTCTCTTGTTTTAGGTAAGTCTGAGTTTCTATAATGACGATATAAAGCAGAAATGTGTTCCAGCTGAGCCAGTACTGGGTTTTTTTCATGAAGTTGTTCGGAGAGGTCATTGAACAATTCTGCAAGCATGTCATTTTGTTTCTTTTCAAGTTTGATTGCACTAATATTCTCAATGTCCATTCTCAATAAATCCAACTGTCTGGCTCTCATATCTATATAATCCATATAATATTCACTATTTTCCATTAAGCGATTTTCATAATCCAACAAAGCGACTTCTTTTGTTTCATCGAGTAATACTGATAGTTTTCGAGCTTTCAGTTTCAGCTCCCTGTATACTGTCTCGCCCATCAGGTAAGTATAAAACAGACGTAAAAACTGACGCAGTTCTTCTTCGATTGCGTTTATCCTCTGTTTTAAATCTTCCTCATAAGAAGGCATCCACATATTGAAACTTATCGCAGTCACTACACCTATAAGCACCAATAAAAATTCGTTTATCTGCATGTTTAAACCTATGTTCTCTGCTATGATGAAATGACTAACAAGAACCGAGGAAGAAGCAATGACAGATTCAAGCCCAAGCTTAAATGCCGTTGGAACGAAAAACAGCAAAAACAAGCTGAACGTCCAAACTGAATACCCCAAAAAATAAAATATGATCGAAGCTATGATAAACGCGATCACCGTTGCGCCGATTCGCTGTAAAGCAGTTGTTATAGACTGTTTTTTGGTGTCAGAGACACTCAATATAGCCACAATCCCTGCAGCATAAGGAGACATAAGTCCCGCACTTCGTGCAATGAGTATGGCGATCGAAGTAGCCAGGATCATCTTGATCATTTTGATATTCTTATTCAACTAATTTATCCTCTCTTTCGATAGGATGCTACTGCATTATTTTCTCTTTTACATTTGGCCATCGCTACAGCGTCCCCGACTTTATGATCGATATCAATAGCCATAACCCCATGATTCCTGCGCCAATGAAAATGATTATAGCAAAAATGGAAACACCTGCAGCTTCTGCCATGACAAAAATAAAAGCTGAGGCAAGGATGAGCGCTGCAATAATAACCGCAAACACTAAGCGGTTGACCATTTTGTTGACTTCCAGCCATTTATCCTCAAAATGTACCAAATCTAGATGGACTAACAATCTTCCATTGTTAATGGTATCCAGCGCTCTCTTGAGTGCTGACGGGAATTTGATTGAATCTTTGACTAATTGATAGGCGTTTAGTTTAATTTTTTCAGAAGATATCGATTCGAAAATTTCAATGTCATCGCTTGCCTTTACATAATCTGATGCGATTTCCATAATGTTGATATCCGGGTGCAGGTCAGTTACAACACCTTCTAAAATGGTCAGCGTTTTTGCTAAAAGAATAAAGTCATTTGGCATGACCATCTTATACTTACGTGTAACGTGTAAAACGTCTGCAAAAAATGAATTTAAATTGATTTGGCCAAAACTTTTTGAAATGTATGACTGATAAAATTCATCCAAATCTTCTGAAAACTCAAACCGATTGATTTTTTCTTTTGTAATCGCCATTTGAAGCAAAAGATTCATAAGTTGATCAATATCTTCAAATACAATGGCCCGCATTAATTTGATCAGATCTTTCTTTACAGATTCTGATAATTCCCCTACAATACCAAAATCTATAAACATGATTTTATTGTCACTTAAAATAATATTCCCTGGATGAGGATCGCCGTGGAAATAGCCATCCTTGAATATTTGTGAAAGAATGGAGTAAACCAGTTTTTCTGCTATATCTGTTTTATCATAACCAGCTTTTCTGATTTGATCTAGATTCAAACTTCTTATCCCCTCGACAAAATCTTCTACGAGCACCCGTTTTGACGTATATGGCAAGTAAGGGGTGGGGACACCGACAGCCTTGTTATTTTTATTTAACTGTTTGAACTTTATGAGTGCTTGCCCCTCGTTTCTAAAATCCAATTCTGTTTTTGTTGTTTCTTCAATTTCATTGAAAGCAGCTTTTACATCTACCAGCATTTCTTTGACTGTCTCCGGAGCTATGGAAACGATGCGGGAAAAAAGTTTTATATCTCTCAACAGATTTTCTTCGATTTCAGGTCGCTGGACTTTAATTACAACGTCTTCACCCGTTAAAAATTTTGCCCTGTGGACTTGAGCCACTGAAGCACTGGCTGTAGGTTTTTCTTCAACCCATTCAAAGACATCTTCAAGGTTTTCTTTAAATTCCTCATAAAATATTCGCTTTATTTCAGAAAATTCAAATGGACTTGCATCCTCTCTTAACTTTGAAAGCTCTTCTATGTAGTTAGGAGGCAATAAATCCTGCCGCGTCGATATGATTTGACCAATCTTTATAAAGCTTGGACCAAGCTCTTCAAAAGCCAGACGCAAATTTTTAGCATCTTGCTCTTTGTGCTTTGTTCGCAAGCGTGTACGGTAAATATGTCCAAAACCATAAGAAGCTAGTACGCTGGCAATTTCTCTCAAACGTTCTCGGTTACTTTTCACTTGTCCGCCTCCTATCTGTGAGTTAAAAAGAGGTGCTGACCAAGGATATGATCAACACCACCAACCTTATGAATCAGTAGACTTATTTTCCAGTTTGTTTTCTAATTCTTTCACTTTTTCTTCTAATTCATCTATATCCTGTCTCTGTGCTACGTTCATTTCCAGCAAGACAGCTTCAAGTGTTTCTTTGTCTTGAGCAGAGAGATTACTATTTTTCTTTTGAATCAATTCTTCTGTCAGCTTCTTACCTTCCGATACGGTCAATTTCCCGCGACTGACTAATTTATCAACTTGTTCTACCGCCTTCTCAACGGCAATAGCTGTTGAACCAACACCGATCAACAACGCTTTTTTTATATCTTCCAACATACGATGACCCCTTTCATTATTTTACACTCTTATTATAACATTCCTTTTGACTTATGTCAGATATTAGCCCATCGAAGCATGATTCTAAGGGACACTATTCCCAGCAGCCCGGTAAATATCATACCATTCCTCACGTGTAATTTTCACTTTGGATGCTTGCGAATAATTTTTTATGCGCTCGGGAGTCATTGTGCCTAGAATGACTTGCATTTCCGCCGGATGTCTCAAGATCCACGCAATAGACATCACCTCGTTATCCACGCCGTACTTATCGCCGATCTCTGACAATCTATCATTTACTTTCTGATATTTTGGATTATTTAAAAAGACACCATCTTCTGCATGAACAGGCGACCAGGGCTGAATGGTCATATCATTTAAACGACTATAATCCAGTACAGCACGATCGTGATCCAATGCATTTTCATCCTTAGTGTTGACATGTATGCCTGCATCGATCATTCCCGTGTGCATGAGACCAAACTGCAGCTGATTCGTTATCAGTTCCTGGTCGATATACTTTTTTAAGAGTTCGATTTGTAGCGGGCTGTGATTACTTACACCAAACTGTTTAACTTTACCTGCTGAGTGCAACTGGTTAAAGGCTTCAGCGACTTCTTCAGGCTCCACTAATGTGTCTGGGCGATGCAAGAGCAACACATCCAAGTACTCTGTACCTAAGCGTTTTAGTGATTTCTCTACTGATGATACGATGTGTTGCTTAGAAAAATCATAGTATCCTGATCGTATACCTGTTTTTGATTGCAGAAAAATATCGTCTCTATTTATGAATGTGTTTTTGAGCGCGTCTTTGAATCGTTCTTCTGATTCACCTTTTCCATAAATATCTGCATGGTCGTAAAAATTGATTCCTTCATTATACGCGGTCTCAATCACTCTTGATGCTTTTTGTGTATCGAGTTCTGACATACGCATACATCCTAAAGCGATTTCAGAAACATTTAAATCTGATTTGCCTAATTTTATTTCTTTCACGATAATTCCTCCATATGATTAGTACATTCAGTTTACTCCATATAGAAATAAATTGCTAAATTAACACTTGAGAAATCAACAGAATCAAGTTGACATTCAATCCTTTCTTAATGTGACAAAAATATGTCAAATAGATTACTTATATTAAATTAATTTAAATGTGACAAAAAAGTGTCAAATAGTGTTGCATTTTATATTTATTCATCTAAAATAGTAATTGTAACATCTTGTTCACACTTTTCTAAATTCTTAAATCGAGTACATATACTCACACCTGGACTTTTGAAAGGAGTCATCGATCATGATTACATTGTACGTTTCTCCAAGCTGTACATCTTGCCGAAAAGCTAAAGCCTGGTTGGAAGAACAGAAGTTACCTTTTACCGAAAAAAATATTTTCCATGAGCCGCTAACCAAACAGGAAATCAAGCAGATACTTAGTCTGACTGAAGAAGGGACAAGTGAGCTGATTTCTTATCGCTCACAAGCTTATCAATCTTTGACCCTTGATATTGAAGAATTATCCATGAATGAATTATTGGACTTATTTACAGAACAACCCAGTCTGATACGTCGTCCAATTATAATGGACAATAGAAGACTTCAAATTGGCTATAACGAAGAAGAAATAAGATGCTTCCTTCCTCGTGAGGTCCGAGAAATCGAATTGGCAGAAATACATCGACAATTGGCTATTGCTGAATTAGCCTGATTTTAAAAAGAGTAGGATCTCCTACTCTTTTTTGTTTTTTGTATCATAATAGTCGTCATTGTAACTTTTATTGATTTCTTTACGCTTTTTACTGTCTGTCCCGTTTTGACTGGTCTCTGATTTTTCTCCTTTATTTATATTGTCTTTGCTGTCCTCTGATTCTTCTTCGTTGTGCTCTTTTTTTTCATAAAAAAAGACATTGTGGATTATTTTTAGTACAGGTCTCATCAAAAGAAAAAAACCGGCGAAAATAAAGAGATACTGTCCCAAAGTCTTCATCTCTGTAAATGTTTGAAGTATACTACCGATCAAATATAACCCACCAGTGAATAAATCGTTGATTAAAGAAACGATCGTGTAATAATTTTGGAAATAAATCCTGAAGGTGCCTATTTTAACAATCACATCTTCTGCTTTTCCTGGATCAAGTTCGCGTTCTTTTTTTTCGATCTCAGGCTTTTTTGGTTTGAATAAGTCCTTGCCACCCATTCGCATCTCACCTTTCACTAATACGGTTACTTATAGAATAGCAAAAACAGACTACTTGGTCATGAAATTAGCCTTATATTATTTTTATTGAAAAGTAATAATTTTCTATATATCAAAAAAGAACTCAGAGTCATTCTCCAAGTTCTTTTTCAGCTCTTCTCTTTAGTGCTTAGTCATTCGTAATGAGTTCCAAAGGTGCTGCAATATAATCTTCGATGTCTTCACCATCGAAATAATCATACGCTGTCTCCATTGCTATGCGACCCATTTCTATAGGCTGTTGTGCAATCGTAGCGTCCATGCGTCCTGCTTCAATAGCCTCTAGTGCATCATCATTACCATCAAACCCGACAACAACGATATCTTCTGCTAAACCGGCAGCTTCAATTGCTTCAAGAGCGCCTAAAGCCATTTCATCGTTTTGCGCAAAGACAGCTTCTACATCTGAATTACTTTGAAGCATGTTTTCCATAACTGTCAAACCTTCTGAACGGTTGAAATTGGCTGTCTGGCTATCCACAACGTCCAGCCCTTCTTCGGCAACATTCATGAATCCTTCTCCTCGTTCACGTGTGGCGGATGCTCCTGGAACACCTTCCAGCTGCACTGTAGTTGCTCCTTCGCCAACCAGATCGATGATATACTGCGCAGCCATTTCTCCACCTTCAACGTTATCCGAGGCAACCAGTGTGATTACTTCTCCACCTTCAGTTGAACGGTCGATCGTGATTACAGGGATACCGGCACTGTTGGCAGATTCGATAGCTGGTTCAATGGCAGCAGAATCGACTGGATTGATCAACAGGATATCCACTTCCTGTTGAATAAGGTCATTGATATCGTTCAACTGCTTTGCCGTGTCATCTTGAGCATCAACCGTGCTCACTTCTGTTCCTTCAGATTCAGCCGTATCAACGACTCCTTCTTCCAATGAAACAAAGAATGGATTGTTTAATGTTGAGACCGAAAGTCCAACAACCATCTCGTCTGGTTGGACATTCTCGACTCCTTCTCCACCGCTGTCTTCCGTGTTGTTTCCTTCTAAACCTGTCGTTCCACAAGCTCCTAGTAGTAGTGCAGATGCTGTAAATAAAGCAGCAATTTTTTTCATTTTTATTTCCTCCTAATAGTTTTTATACATATTTTTAATATTTTTAATCATTTTTTCTGTCTAACAAGACAGCGATGATAATAACGATACCTTTGACGACCTGCTGATAAAAACTCGATACACCGATCAAGTTCAGCCCATTATTAAGAGTTCCTATAATAAGTGCCCCGACAAGTGTGCCAAATAAACGTCCACGACCTCCTGAAAGACTGGTCCCGCCTAAAACAACCGCTGCAATAGCATCCAATTCATAGGATGTCCCTGCTGTTGGTTGAGCTGAATTCAATCTGGAAGTTAATATCATTCCTGATAAGGAAGCCATAAATCCGGAAATAGCATAAACAGCTATTTTGATTCGGTCACTTTTTATTCCAGCAATATATGAAGCATTCTCATTCCCTCCTATAGCAAATGTTTTTCGTCCAAATGTCATCTTGTGTAAGAGGACAAATAAAATACCAAAAGCAATGGCCATCAAGACAACTGGGAAAGGTATACCGAAAAGATACCCTTTTCCGATAAATTGAAAGAAAAAGCTGTCGCCGATGCCCGTTATCGGGTTTCCATCTGTGTAAACCAGTGTCAAACCACGGTAGATCGTCATTGTAGCCAGTGTTGCAATAAACGGTGCTGTTTTACCTTTTGTAATAACGATCCCGTTCACGGCACCTAACAATCCCCCGATGAGCAAAGCACCAAGTACAGCTAAAACAGGGTTCCAGCCACCAGCGATCATTCCTGCGCCTAATGCTCCACTTAGCGCTAAAGTCGATCCAACAGACAAATCGATTCCGCCGGTAATGATAACGAACGTCATCCCGAAAGCAATAAGACCATTAATAGATACCTGACGGAGTAAATTCAAAATATTACCGATCTGAATAAAATTAGGATTCATGATCGTTACAAAAATCATCAATACAATTAAGGCGAAGAATGGCCCCAGTTTTCTTAACATTTCACTTCTTTTTTCTTTATTTTTTGACATACTACTTGTTTCTGTACTCATTTGGCTCCTCCTGTCGCTAAAGTCATAATTTTTTCTTCTGAAAGTTCCGCTTTATCCAGTTCTCCAGCAATATGTCCCTCATGAACAACAATCACGCGATCGCTTATTCCAATTATTTCGGGTAAGTCACTGGATACCATAATGATCCCAACACCGCGTTCAGTAAGTTCTTTCATCAGCATATAGATCTCACGTTTTGCACCAACATCGACACCTCTTGTGGGTTCGTCCAAAATCAGGACCCGAGATCCTGCCCCGATCCATTTGGCCAGAACAACTTTTTGCTGGTTCCCTCCGGAAAGTGTTTTTACGGGTACTTCGCCGCTTACTGTTTTAACCGTAAGACGCTTGATCAATAGATCAGCAAATTCTTTTTCTTCTTTGGTGTTGATCCATCCTGAACGGCTGAATTCAGATATAGAAGGCAGGGATATGTTTTCCCTCAAAGAATCCTCAAGTATCAATCCTTCTTCTTTCCGATTCTCAGTTAAAAATCCTATCCCTTTCTCAATAGCATCAGCAGGTGATTTTATCGTTATTTCTTTGCCATCTAGCTTCACTTTTCCCGAAACCGGCTTGTCGATTCCAAAAACAGCACGCATAATTTCTGTTCGGCCAGCTCCCATCAATCCGGAAACGCCTAAGATTTCTCCTTGTCTGACATTGAAACTGATATTTTCAAAATCTTTACCATCACTTAGATTCAAAACTTCAAGCAAGACATCTCCATTTTTTGTTTCAATATCAGGATAGTAATCATCCAGATCCCGACCGACCATTTTTCGGACGACTTCATCGTTATCAGTTTCTGCCGTCGGTTTCGTATCAACGCTGACACCGTCCCGCATCACCGTGATCCTGTCACTGATAGCAAAAATTTCTTCCATCCTGTGGGATATATATATAATTGCAACATTTTTTGCTGTCAATTTTTCAATAGTGTCAAATAATACTTTTATTTCACGGTCTGTAAGTGCAGCTGACGGTTCATCCATAATGATGACTTCAGCATTTGACATAAGCGACTTTGCAATTTCGACTAATTGCTGCTGTCCAACAGACAGCGTTCGCATTTCTCTATCCAGGTCAATGTCGACGCCTAAATCTTCAAACAATTTATATGCTTCATTACGCATTTCTTTTGTTTTGATCCAGCCCCAGCCTGTTTTTAACTCTCTTCCCATAAAAAGATTTTCAAGAACTGTCAGATCAGGCCACGTAATCATTTCCTGATGTATAAAACTGATCCCGTTTTCTTCTGCTTCTTTCGGATTATCAAAGGTTCTTTCTTGTCCATTAATGATGATTTTTCCTGAATCATATTCATGTAATCCTGTCAGTATGTTCATCAGAGTTGATTTTCCGGCACCGTTCTCGCCCATTAAAGCATGAACTTCACCTGACTTGATGTTTAAATCAACGCCTAAAAGCACTTTATTGCTTCCAAAACTTTTGACGATCTCTTTCATTTCTATTTCCACTGTTACACCTCCTAGAAAATAACACCAGATTGTAAAATGACATTGGAATAAGGTGTTGCTTCGCCCGTTCTAATGATAGCTTTTACATTTTTTGAGCGGTGTTTCATTTCTTCATGAGAAACCCATTCTACGTCTATATCATTTGTCGCATTTTTGATTGCTTCTAACTGTTCCTGGTTATTACTTTTTATTTCGTTAGCTATCATGTACTTTTCTACTTGCATTTCTTTTAAAACAATATCAAGGACATCAATGAATCGCGGCTTTCCCATATCGATGGCCAAATCGATTTTTTTAACTCCTACAGGAATAGGGAGCCCAATATCGGCAATCATAATTTGATCTGTGTGTCCAAGATCAGCGAACACTTTACTTATTTCGCTATTCAATATGCCATTCTTTTTCATATACGCTACTTCCCTTCATTTCTGCTATAGTGGGTATTCCTGTCTGTGCTCCTTTTTTCTGAATCGAAAGCGAGGCTGCTAAATTACCAAATCGAATACTTTCTTCAATAGATAACCCGCTCGACCAGGCTACTGCAAAAGCACCATTGAAAGTATCTCCAGCACCTGTCGTATCGACCGGGATCACTTTATTAGCCCGCACCAGTCGTACTTCTATCCCATCATGGTAATAGACACCTTTAGAACCCGACGTAATAAGTAGTTTATTCGGGTAGCGCTTTAAAACCTCCACCATGTCTTCTCGTGGAAATAAAACTGAAAATTCTGTTTCATTCGGCGTAAGAAAACGTACTTTTTCAATTGATGCTTCATTCAGTTTTCTAGCTGGTGCAGGATTATAAAGGACCGGCGTGTCGATTTCGGAACAAAGGTCTATCACTTTCTCAATCGCTTCAACAGGCACTTCGTTCTGTAAAATAACTAAATCACTTGCTTTCAATGTTTCTTGAGCTTTTTCGATACGCTCGGCAGTCAGCGCATTATTGGCTCCTGGAATATAAATAATGCTGTTATCGCCATCTTTTACAGTAATCATAGCAGATCCGGATGTTAAGTGTGTAACCCGTTCCACATCGTCTGTAATAATTCTATTTTCTTTTAAATTATTTAACAGTTCGTCTGCGAACGTGTCTTTTCCTACTGTTCCGATCATTGACACCTCTGCACCTAAACGTGCGGCAGCAACGGCCTGGTTCGCGCCTTTTCCCCCGAAAGCTGTTGATAGATTCTGTCCTTCTACTGTCTCTCCTATATCTGGTCTTTTGTCTGTTTCAATTATAAAATCTGTAGAGATGCTCCCTACTACGGTAATCTTAACCATTTATTCATCCTCGCTTTCTATTTTTTTCTCAGAGAATCTCTGATCATTAACTTGGGATCCAGCTTTATCCGCTTTTTACTTATTTTATTTTTATTTATTAAGCGTATCAGTAAATCAGAAGCCTGATAACCAAGTTTAAATGCCGGCTGTGATATCGTAGTCAGACCCGGATAAACGAGCTGACTGAATGGTATGTCATCATATCCGATCACCTGAATGTCATTGGGTATATGCAAGCCTCTCGTTTGAGCTTCTTTCATTACAGCCAGAGCAAATAAATCATTGCTCGCCAGTACACTGTCTATTTTTTTATATTTTCTGAAAATAACCTCAGCTGTTTCTTTAGCTTCTTCAATAGTGAATGACCGTGTCTGGTGTATCTCGTAGTTGACATCTGTTGGATTTAACACTGATAAGATACCTATCAACCGATCGATCGATCCAGGCACAGATTTTGGTCCTGCTATAATAAGCACATTACCAGGTTTCCTGTCCATGATTGCTTGAGCAGCCAGGATACCGCCTTTGACATCATTTGTATACACAGCATAGTCATCTTCTTCCAGTACCCGGTCAAGCATAACGATAGGCATGGAATGATTCTGACTGACCGTTCCCTCTACTGCTGATAAAACACCAGCCACATTCTGCTGTCCAAAAAGAGTCATGTAGTCCTGTTTTAACTTGCTGCCTTCTTCTACATTCCCAAGAATCACACTGTACCCATTTTCACGTGCATTCTCTTCGATACCTTTCATCAGCAGAGGAAAATAGGGATTTGAAATATCAGGCAGCAAAAGTCCGATCATTTTGGATCTTTTCTGGTATAACGACCGTGCAACTTCGTTAGGAAAATAATCTAACGCTTTGATGGCTTCTTCCACTTTCTTTTGTGCCGCTTCACTTACATAGCCGTTTTTGTTTAATGCCCGGGAAACAGTCGCTACAGAGACTCCTGCATATTTTGCTACTTCTTTTATCGTCGCCATTTTTTCACCTGCTTCAAAGCTCATTGATATACTGTTTCGATTACTAGTTGTGATCGGGTGTGTAACCGATTACAGTTTTATAATACCATACCTTTTTGAAAATGCAACCGTTTTTCTAATAAATTTGGAAAAAATTTGAAATCTAAACTTTTTTTAAAGTCAATTAATTTTAAATATTATTTTGTGCAAAAAAAATACGGACAGTTTGGCCTGTCCGCATAGCTGCAACCTTTTGAATTAGGTGAGGTTCACGTTCACATCGTGAATGCCTCTGATACCAACTTCCTGTTGTGATGATCAAACATCTGTATCCTGCATGAAGTTTCCACAAACCGTGGAAACATTCGACTCATCGCATGAAACTAATATAGCATATTTCATTCAGCTTCACAATACTTTTTTATTAAGTACGGTTTCCAGCCAAGTCTTGGCAATATATCCATGTCCAGCAACGGTTGGATGGACGCCGTCTTCACCTGTATAGTAACTGAACCCATTTTTTATCCCTTGAGTATTTAAAAGTCCATCAAGCGGGATCAGTTCCGCCTGATATTCTTTCGCCATTTTCCTAACGATCTGAATACGTGGATCCAGGTCATTACGCCAAATCATGCGGTCTTTGGGGTAAGGAAGCACAAAAGGTTCCATTAAAACCACTCGTGCATCCGTGCGTTGATGAAGAGATTTAAGTAAAAAACGGTAATCCGATTCAAATGACTCCAGTTCTTCTTTGGTCACTTGTTTATTTTGATTTTGGTTGCTTCCAGTGTCGTTGATCCCTATAAGCAAGGTCACAACATCCGGATCGATATCAAGACAGTCTGTTTCCCATCTGCTCTTTAAATCACTTATTGTATCTCCTGCAACTCCTCTGTTTAAGCAAGTCAGTCTCTTTTCCGGCATGATCGTTTGAAGATACGCAAAGATCAGTAGTGGGAATCCCCGGCCTAAATCTGTCGGATCCACTTTGTCTCGTCCGCCATCTGTAATGCTGTCTCCAATAAATAATAAAGTATCCCCAGTTATTATTTTCATATCAGTTTTCTCCTTAATTCTAAGACTCGCTCTATCAAGATATCGTACGGGTGTTGCTCATTTACATACCGGCTTTATAACTTTGACTTAATTTTGCCCGACTTTCATCATAACGTCAAGCTTTATTAATCATTTTTACCGATAAGGCAAGAAAAATACGAAATAATGAAAAGGCTTAATAAGTTGTTGACATTCTAATTTGTATGCGTTATCATTTAATTAGAAATAAAGTTAGTAGCAATACTACTCTTTTTCATAAATCATCTCCTTTCTATGCAGGCGCCTTTGCGGAAACAAGGGCGCTTTTTTTGTCTTTTTTTATTCTTCATAGATTTCTAAGGGCAGTCCATCAGGGTCTTTAAAGAAGGTGAATTTTTTACCAGTATAAGGATCTATCCTTATTTGTTCACATTTTATTTCTTTCTTATCGAGTTTAGATACGGTCTTGTGGATATCCTTCACACCAAAACAGAGATGTCTGAGTCCAGCTGCTTCAGGGGCGTTTGGTCTTTTGGGTGGATTAGGAAATGAGAAAAGTTCGATCTGACTTTCTCCTGCTTTTAAATCACATTTATAAGAATGCCGTTCTTCTCGGTAAGCTTCGTTGATGATGGGAAACTCGAGCAGTTCTGAGTAAAAATGCCTGGAGACGTTATAGTCGCTTGCAATGATTGCAACATGATGGATAGTATTGAACAAGTTTATCTCTCCTCGTAATTAATTGATAGAAAAGGTATAGTAACTTTAAAGGAACAATTCAGTTACTCTACTTTTTTAGATTGAAGGCGTTAAGTATGGATACAACTTTAGTTATTTTTAATCAGCTGCTTCAGATGTATATTATAATGATGTTTGGTTTCGTGTTAGTAAGATTTAATTATTTGAATATGGAGGGCAGCCAGCAATTAGCACAAGTGGTGACTAAATTCATCATCCCGATCGTCATAGTGATGTCGTTTCAGAAGGATTACGACTCCAGCCAGCTCTACTTATTGTTTAAAACGTTTATCGGTACGTTGGCGATCATCCTTTCCAGGATAGCGCTGGCGCATACTCTCCTTAGAAACCGATCCAAAATCGACCGGTACGCTGCTGTATTTTCTAATAACGGTTTTATGGGTATTCCTATTGTTTTAGAACTTTTAGGATACGAAGGCATCTTCTACCTGTCTGTATATATCGTGACCTCTACTGTATTTCAATATACGTATGGAAAGTGGATGTTGTCGGAAGGACGAGAAGTCATCACGCTTCTTTCCATACTAAGTAATCCTGCTAGTCTGGGTGCTTTCATTGGCCTCGGGCTTTATCTGTCGCGTATTTCCTTGCCTACGATATTGTATAACAGTCTGGATACGATCGGCAGTCTGAGTTCTCCTTTAGGTATGATCTTGCTTGGCGGCTATCTGGCCCGCAGCAAAGTCAAGGATATATTCTTGAGAAAAGCCAACTACTGGACTGTTGCTGTCCGGCTAATTATATCACCAATAATCGGTATTTTCCTGTTGTGGGTACTGCCCATAACCCATCCATCAGTCCTTCTCATTTTGGCGATCACTAACGCTACTCCAACAGCTGTCAATACGGCAATCTTTTCACAGCTCTACGGGGGCGATTATGAATATGGTGCCCGTCTCATTGTGCTGGCAAGCCTACTATCTATTGTGACTATCCCGCTTATGATCAGTCTGTCTTCTGCTTTCTTCTTGTGATCTATTCAAAGTAGAACGAGAAAATTTCAGATAAAGGATAGGTCTAAAAGCTGATACCTGCCTTGTACCTAAATAAATAATGTTAAATTTTGTAAAGAAAATAACTACTCTTTTGAATCGTCAAACTTTTGGCTATAGAAAAGACGGCATCCAATGCCAGACATTGGATACCGTCTTTTTTATTATGATGCGCACGAGAAGACTCGAACTTCCACGGGGCATCTGCCCCACCAGCCCCTCAAGCTGGCGCGTCTACCATTCCGCCACGTGCGCTTTAAGTCTAACAAAAGTATCTTATCAGTCTCGCTGTCAATTGTCAATATCCTTGTCATAAAAAAATATCTGTTAGTTATGATTTTTCGTATTATATGATAAGGTTGAAAGAGACAGTAATTTAAGTAAATTTATAGAGGAGTGACGTCAAAATGATAAAGAATGTCGTATTCGATATGGGGAATGTACTCATCAACTACGCTCCAGAAGATTTTATAAAGTCATTCACACCAAATACTAAACATCAACGATTATTACTTGACGAGGTTTTTTATTCGGACTTATGGCAGCAGTATGACCGGGGGACTCTTACAAAAAATGATGTTGTTGAAAAAGCTTCAAAAAACTTACCAGCCGCTCTTTCTGCATCTGTATCAGAAGTTATGGACACATGGCATGAAAAAATGACACCCATTTTAGAGATGGAAAACATTTTGAAACGTCTTAAAGAAAACGGCTACAGTCTTTATCTGTTTTCCAATGTTTCCCATGATTTCCATCACATCAAGCGTATCGTCCCAGGCTTAAACTACTTCGACGGTTTATTTATTTCTTCGGATTGGAAGAATTTGAAACCTGAAAAAGAAATATACCAGCAGTTTTTTGAACATTTTAATCTGGATCCTTCAGAGTGTTTCTTCGTGGATGATTTAGAAAAAAACATAAAGGGTGCCACAGTTTTTGGGATGGATGGTCATGTCTTTGATGGAAATATTTCCAAGCTCGAAGATCACTTTCGTCACGTTGGTATTGATATTTAATTTCAAGAAAGAGCTGATGATCAAATATCATCAGCTCTTTATCGGTTCAACAAATTGTAATTTACCTCTGCATTTAGCACAGACATATTTATCTGTGTCAAAACACCGCTGTCGTTTGACCACTGTTTTACATGTTAGACACTGATATTTAAGAACTCTTTTAGGTTCATTCTTCCCTGTTAAAGATGGGGTAAATCGGAGCCCGCCGACTTCTTTAAGCAATTTTTTGAATGTTTTATCTTTATGCTGATAGCCCTCTCCACTCAAGTGTAAGTGATAATGACACAGTTCGTGTTTAATGACACCAACCAGTGTGTTTTCATCTGTTTTTAACAAGAGTTTTGGATTAAAGTCTAAATTATGCGTTTTAAGGTGATAGCGGCCACCTGTCGTTCTCAATCGTTTATTAAATACTGCTTTATGCCTAAAAGGTCGATCAAAAAAGTTTAACGATACTGTTTCAACCAGCTCTTGTAATTCTTCTGTTTCCATAAAGTTTCCACCTTTTAAAAAAGAGACCATTGATATTTTGCCCTCTTTTTTAATGATTTTACTTGTCTGCATTTTGAATCATAGTAAGTCCGATACGTCCTTTATTCAAATCTACAGAATCGATCCAGACTTTAACGATGTCACCCACTGCAACTACATTACTTGGGTGTTTGACGAAAGAATCACTTAATTTAGAAATATGAACTAGGCCATCCTGTTTCACACCGACATCCACGAATGCGCCAAAATCGACGACATTCCTGACTGTTCCTTCTAGCTCCATACCTTCTCTTAAATCTTCCATGGTCAAAACATCCGTACGTAAAAGTGGTGCCGGCATGTCATCACGCATGTCACGTCCAGGAGCAACAAGCGCTTTTTTGATATCTTCGATCGTTTCAATGCCGAGACCTGTTTCATTGATGATCGTATCATCATCGACCAGTTCCAGACGAGCTTTCAAATCAGCTGTACCTAAATTTTCTTTTGACAAGCCGGTCATTTCAATGATTTTTTCAGCTTCTTTGTATGTCTCCGGGTGAATACCCGTATTATCGAAAGGTTCTTTTCCATCCGGAATACGCAGGAAACCGACAGACTGTTCAAAAGCTTTTGGCCCAAGGCGCTTCACTTTTTTAAGTTGTGAGCGATTGGTAAATTTGCCGTTTTCTTCCCGGTAAGTCACTACGTTCTCTGCTGTGGTTTTAGTCAGTCCGGATATATGTTTCAGCAATGCAGCGCTGGCTGTATTGACGTTCACGCCTACCTGGTTGACCACAACTTCTATAACAAAGTCCAGCTGATTGCTCAGTTTTTTCTGGGAGACATCGTGCTGATACTGACCGACCCCGATAGCTTCCGGATCGATTTTAACCAATTCAGCCAACGGATCCTGAAGACGTCTGGCGATACTGACGGCACTTCGTTCTTCTACTTGTAAATCAGGAAATTCACGACGCGCCTCCGCACTAGCTGAATAAACCGAAGCCCCTGCTTCATTGACAATAACGTAAGCTACTTTTTTATCCACTTCTTTAAGTGACTGGGCAGTGAATGTTTCTGATTCACGACTGGCTGTGCCATTGCCTATCGCTACAGTATCTACATTAAACTTCATGATCATATCCAAGAATTTCCCTTCAGCTTCCTGGCGTTTAGCGGCTGGCGCGGGTCTGTGAGGATAAATCACATCAACCGCAAGAACCTTCCCTGTCGCATCGATAACTGCCAGTTTACACCCAGTACGGTAGGCAGGATCCAGACCTAAAATGATCTGATCTTTTAAAGGAGCCTGCAATAGCAGATTTTTGAGATTCTCTCCAAAGACATCGATCGCCTGTTCTTCGGCTTTCTCGAATAATTCATTTCTTATTTCCCGTTCGATCGCCGGGCCGATAAAACGTTTATAGGCATCATTAATAGCCTCTGTTACTTTTTCGGTTGCTTCCGTCTGTTCTCCATAGGGTAACTCTTGTCTTTTCATATAGCGATTGATATAATCTTCATCCACTGCTATGCTTACAGAAAGAATATCTTCCTTCTCCCCGCGGTTCAAAGCTAGTATCCGGTGAGAAACTAAGCTGTCCAGTGATTCTGAGTAGTCATAGTACATCTCAAAGACACCTTTTTCATCGGCTTCTTCGTTCTTTGCTTTAGAAACGATTTCACCTTTATTATAGGTGTATTCTCGGATCCACTCACGATAAGTTGGATTATCCGAAATATATTCCGCTATGATTTCATGTGCACCTGCCAGAGCATCTTCTGTAGACAAAACTTCAGAGTCTTCGCTGATATATTTTTTGGCTTCGTCGTTTAAGGAGCCCGAGGGATAACTTAGTATCCATTCAGCTAAAGGTTCAAGTCCTTGTTCTTTAGCAATCGTTGCTTTAGTGCGGCGTTTTTGTTTATAAGGACGATATAGGTCCTCTACACGCTGCATCTGATTTGCAGACTTGATTTCTTTTTCAAGTTCCGGCGTCAGTTTGCCCTGTTCTTCAATGGAAGTCAAGACATCCGATTTACGTTTCTCCAGATTAGTTAAATAAGTATGGCGTTCTTCGATCTCTCTGATTTGAACTTCATCTAGTGACTCGGTCGCCTCTTTACGGTAACGAGCGATAAAAGGGACGGTATTACCATCGCCTAACAAGTCGAGTACGGATGTGATTTGTTTTTTCGTGTAACCTTTTAAATCCTTTATTAATAGATTCAACACGTGTTTATTTTCTTCAGTCAAAATGATTCATCTCCAATACTTTTGTTCAACTCATTTAGTTTAGCATAAATTTTTTGAAAAATAGAGTGCGAACTTTCTCTAATAAGTGCTCGCTTAAATAGTTTTGATTGTTGCATTCGACATTACAGCTCCAAAAATGCTCACTCAAATAAAATTCATCACTGAGTTCGACATTTCTACTCCAAAAGTGCAGACTCAGATAGTTTTAACCGCTGAGTTCGACATTTCTACTCCAAAAGTGCATACTCAGATAATTTTAACTCTTGAGTTCGACATTACAGCTCCAAAAATGCTCACTCAAATAAAATTCATCACTGAGTTCGACATTTCTACTCCAAAAGAGCAGACTCAGATAGTTTTAACCGCTGAGTTCGACATCTCTGCTCTAAAAGTGCATACTCAGATAATTTTAACTCTTAAGTTCGACATTTCAGCTCTAAAAATACTCACTCAAATCGTTTTAAGTTCTGAGTTCGACATCGTAACTAGAAAACTGCATACTCAAATAAACTAGAACGGTGAGTTCGACATAGCTCTAAAGACTTCAACGATATATCTCAAGTGCCTTTGATAGCATAACATTATAACTAGTGAGTGGTAAGTAAAGTATTATGAATTTCTATTTTCTATTAAAAAAGAGCGAACCCTAAACAGGATCCACTCTTAAATATCAAATACGAAGAGACTTCTTTCCAGCTGGTTTTTCAGGCGCTTGTCTCTCCAATGCTTGCTGCTTCCTAAACAAGGAGAAATGAACGTTTTGTCTTCTTCATGGTGTATTTTTCTGAAGTGTACATGACCCATGATACTATACTTTATAGATTCAAAGTCCTTGTACACTTTTTCATAACTTTTTGCACCAAGAAAAGCATTGGCAAAGTCATATATGCGATGCGGCAGCGGAACAACAAATTCCTTGTGCGTGGCGATATGCGTCATCAATATGATATTTTTATCTTTTACAGTGCTCAAATCTCTATACAGTTGACTTAACATTTCCCGGCTGACTTCTTTATCCTTTTGATTCCAATCTACAAAATGCAAGTCGTTCCAAGATGCAAATCCGTACTTCTTTTTTTCAAACTGTTCCTCAGTATACTTCTGGTGATCTGCATAACCGTAGTCATACCAGCCGGGTGTTCCAACGATCGCCCAGTCTTCATTTAAATCATAAGGTTTACCCACCAGGGAGTACTTTTGCTGATTAAAAAAGTGATTGATTTCGTGACTGTCTGTGACGTCATGATCTTTAGCCCAATAATCATGATTACCCGGAACAAACTTTACAGGTATACCACTTTTATCTGATAACTCTTCTAGAAACGCATGGCTTTCCAGATAATGATTGGATATATCTCCGGCTATCAGCAACACATCGATAGCCTTTGCTTTCACCATGGTGTCCAAGAGAGACAACGTCGTTTCGTCTTTTTCAAGGATCCATTTATTTCGATCGATATGCAGATCAGACAGTGTTCCTATTCTCATGTTAACTATGAATCCTTCTTTCTTAGATAATTAGAAAATGCGTAGCCTTTATTCTCCACTTCATAGTGATCCACGATCCCATCTTTATCGAAAACAACACCATGTATCACTCCGCCATATACTGCGCCACCATCAATCCCGATTTTCCCGTCTCCTGAATCCCATATATCTGTATTTGTCTGCTTTTCATTCAACATTGCTGTAACGGTATGCCCAAAAACAAAGGTTTTATCTGTTTTGTTTGGCTGATCGTAAAAACCTTCCCTTATCCATACATAATCCCGTTCTGTTGAGTCACGCCAATCTTTTAGAGTCAAATCTACGCCGGCATGCACGAATACATAATTCTCCCACTCGTAAATGAAGGGTAAAGATTCGATAAATGGTTTCAACCAGGGTGCCTCTGATTGTAAACTGGCGGCAAGTTCAACGGCATCGTATTTTCCTTCTTCCAATTTAAGAAAAGACTGGATCGTTACCATGCCACCATTCATTTTATAATTTGCCGCCGCATATTGAGGTCTGTTTAAAAAATTCAGAAGCATTTCTTCATGGTTCCCTCTTAAACAGACAGCACCTTCTGTATCGACAAGTTCCTTAGCTAATAAAAAGCAGGCTTTAGGGTCTTCTCCTCTGTCACCTAAATCTCCGATCAGGATCAACTGTTCTTCATCAGGCTTCCAATACTCAAGAATCTCTTTGAACATCGTTATCTGTCCATGGACATCACCGATCACAAAAACTTTATTTTTCATTTGAGTATTCCCTCCTAAATATCATGGATTAAATCACTACTGTATTCATAGTTTACCACATATCAAACACGCACTCTAAATGGATACTCTTTAACCTAAGCAAAAAGGGCACTTAAGATTCGTGTACTTTTTACTGGATACCAAAAAAACGAATAGATCCTATAAGAGGCATCTACTCGTTCTTTGTAGCTATTCATTGACTGTTAATTACATAAAGGATCAGTTTGTTGTCTATTTTTTAAATCAAACCAAGAATCACAAAGTTGAAGATAAACAAAGCTGTCGTTGCCCATAAAACAGGATGCACGACCCGGACCTTTCCTTTAACGACTTTCGTGATGATATAAAATAAAAATCCAGCTGCGATTCCGTAAGAAATACTGTAAGTGAAGCCCATAAAAATCGATGCGAAGAAAGCAGGAATGGCTTCTTCCAAGTTGTTCCAGTCGATTTCTGAAAATGCGGACATCATGAGAATACCCACAACGATTAGAGCCGGGGCTGTTGCTGCTCCTGGAACGACCGACATCACTGGCGAGAAGAAAGCCGTCAGCATAAATAACGTCCCGGTAGTTAAACTGGTCAAACCGGTACGGCCACCCGCGCCGATCCCAGCTGTACTTTCAACAAAAGTAGTGACAGGCGATGTGCCGAATACTGCACCGATCGATGTTGCAACTGTATCGGCAAGCAAGGCTTTTTCCATTTTAGTATTCAAGCCATTCCCTTTACCCATGGCTTTCTCGTCCTCAAGAGTGAATATACCTGCTTTTCTCCCTGTACCGATAAAGGTTCCGATCGTATCGAAGACATCTGTTAAGGTAAATGCAAAAATCGTAATGAGTATAAGTGCATATCGTGATGGATCAGCTAAAAGAGAGCCAAGTCCCTGCGAACCAAACGCTGCTCCAAACGTCGTTCCGAGCTCTCCAAAGGCAGACAGTATGGAATTAGCCGGATTACTGAGTCCAGATAAATCAGTCACACCCATCGGAATACCAATAATCGTAGTCAAGACGATCCCGATCAGTATCGCTCCCTTAACTTTGGCGATCATCATCACTATCGTTATGACTAAACCTATCAATGCAAGTAATGCATAGGGATTGGTAAAGCTTCCCATGTCGGGAATGATGCCGCCCCCGGTCACTACAGTATTGATCGCCCCGTTGATCTCAGTTCCTGCAGTGTAAGGTTCATTGTTTACAGAAATGATCGATTGTCCTTCAGACGTAAACGACAGCAATTCTGCATTCTTTAGACCAATGTATGCGATAAACACGCCAATGCCCCCGCCTATGGCATGCTGCAGTGATTCTGGAATCGCATGGATGATTTTCTTTCTGATCGAAGTAACAGTGATCAAGATGCCTACAACACCTGTTAAGAAGACCATGAACAGTGCTTCCTGCCAGCTAAAACCGAGTGCAAAGACGACTGTGTACGTAAAGAATGCATTCAAGCCCATCCCCGGGGCCTGCGCATACGGTACATTTGCATATAAAGCTAAAATGAGCGTACCTACCGCAGCGGATATGACTGTTGCTAAAAACACTGCTTGAGTCGGCATGCCAGTCAACGCCAATATTTGTGGATTAACGAATATGATATAAGACATGGCAAAAAACGTTGTCAGTCCGGCTGCAATTTCTGTTCCTGCTGTGGTGTTGTTCTCTTTCAAGTGAAAGAATTTTTCAAACAAAGATAAAACCCTCTTTCGTAATTTTTCTCCATTTCCGTGGAGTTACTCTAAAGGGTTACCTAATAAAACAATGGGTAAAATAGATGTAAGTAAAAAAAGACGGTTTCCCGTCTTTAATCAACTACACCATAAACAATAAATACGTATTGTTTAATCTAATAGTCAATCCTTTAAGGGGATTGGTAGAAACTATAGCCCATATCGCTAAATTATATTAGATAACACTTATTAAGATGATTCAATCATAATATAGCACTTTGATAAATGCAAAAAAATAACGGAAATTTAATTGTAATTTAATTTAAAACATTCGTAAACAAACGCAAAACGAACATTATAAGATTAGAAAACATTTACATTTAACTAAAAAAACGAACATTAACGCAACTTTATCTATCGTTTTATATATTGCGATTTGGCCTTTATACAAGCTTGAAGATTTCATGATTTTCTTTCATATTATTAGAAAGTCACTCTTTCAACCTGTATAATTAAGAGAGTTAGTTTTTTTACAATAATATAAATAGAGAAAGGACGTTTCAAATATGAAAGGAAAAAAATGGATAGGACTAGTTTTATTTCTAGCTTTTGTAGGGTTTGTCGCCTATAGTATTTACAGCAGCCAGCAGGGGGAAGAAACAGTGACTGTCCGTACAGCCGATGTTATGAAACAAGACATTACAGAAACGATCGTGACTACAGGAATAATCGAACCGAGTGAATCTCAGCAGATCGCTGGGCAAGGCGTGGTTTCTGAATTGAATGTTTCCGTGGGAGATACTGTTGAAGAAGGCGATACACTAGTCACTTATGTGAACGGGACCTCTTACGAAGCAGAATTCAATGGGACGGTCACAAAGGTCAATATAAAAGAAGAAGCAGCCGATACCAATGCTCAGCAGGGGCGCCCGTCACTTGTAGTGGAAAACTTGAACGATCTGCAAGTGGCTCTGCAGTTATCACGTTCAGATGCCAGCGAAGTCGAAGTAGATCAGAACGTTGTTTTGACTTATCACGATAAGGAATTTGAGGGAACGGTATCGGAAATCGATCCGGTAGCTACTCAGCAGCAGACTCAAACAGGTGTGGCTACTTTATTGGGCGCAACTGTCACTTTTGACTCAGACACCTCAGACTTGATCGCCGGTTTCGAAATCGATACGGATATCATCGTTGACTCTAAGGATGATATCATGGTTATTCCAGTAGAAGCCCTTAACTATAATGAAGATAACGAACCTTATGTGTTTACTGTAAACGATGGCCTTGCAGAACGCAAAGACATAGAAACAGGTATCCAGTCGGAAGCCAGTATTGAAGTTGTAAGCGGCGTATCTGAAGAAGATCAAGTAATCTTGTCTCCAAGTTCCAACATTGAAGATGGTATTGAAGTTGAACTAGAAAACTAAAAGGAGGATATCTCGTGATAGAAATTACCGATATAGAAAAAATATATCGTTTGGGTGGAGAAACTATAAAAGCGCTGGATAAAGTGACTCTTTCCATTGAAGAAGGAGAATTCACCTCCATCATGGGTCCAAGTGGTTCCGGTAAATCCACCCTTATGAATATATTAGGACTGCTCGACCGATTTGACAGCGGAAAATATATGCTTAACGGAACTGATGTGACTGGATTATCCGATGCGGAACTGGCTAATATCAGAAACAAGGAAATTGGTTTTGTGTTTCAATCCTTTAACTTAATGGCGCGCATGAATGTACTAGAAAACGTTATGCTTCCGCTTGTCTATGCAAAAGTTCCGACTGCCGAACGAAAAAAACGAGCGACAGAAGCATTGGAAAAAGTAGGACTCGGTGACCGTCTGTATCATTTGACCAATGAAATATCCGGCGGTCAGAAACAGCGTGTCGCTATCGCCCGCTCCATTGTCAATCGCCCTTCTGTTTTAATGGCCGATGAGCCGACAGGAAATCTGGACTCTAAAACAACGGAAGACATTATGCGTATTTTCCAGGATCTGAATGATGAAGGGACAACGATCGTCATGGTAACTCATGAACCTGAATATGCTGTCTACACGAAACGCATCGTTCACTTTAGAGACGGTCAAATTACGGAAGACGAAACCATTACACCTGAAAAGCTTTCAAAAGCGGAGGTAGATTAAGTGTATATCAAAGAAAACTTCAAAATGGCTCTGGATAGTATATTTGCAAACAAGATGCGTTCGTTTTTAACGATGCTGGGGATCATTATTGGTATTGCTTCAGTTATTGCAATTCTATCTGTAGGTAACGGTGCCGCGAAGGAAATCACAAGTACATTCAGTGATTTAGGAGCAACTACGATCGATCTATCTGCAAATAATACAGAGGATCCAAACGATGCACTCAAACAAGAGGACCTGGTCGTTTTAAAAGATTCCATAGAAGAGATTCGTTATATTTCACCCAACCAGCAAATTACGGGAACAGCGTCTACTGACATGGATTCCCGCCAGGCTGTCCTTTCATATGGGACTCCTGATTTACAATATGTCAGCCAGGCAATGAGTTCCAACCTAGTCCACGGACGTTATTTCAACCAAGTGGATTTCGATGAGAACAATGATGTAGTCGTTATCGATACGGATGGTGCTGAAGCATTGTATGGACGAACGGACGTCGTCGGCGAGACGCTTTCCATAAACGTTTCCCAGACACGTCTTGATCTTCGGATCGTAGGAGTCGTGGAAGGTTCGTTTGCTGACATGCAGGGTGCGTTTGACACAGATCAGATCCCCTTATTCATGGCCATGCCGCAGTCAACGCTCGGACAGCAGCTGCCTCAGCTGGCTGGTATGAATTCAGCTATCATAGAAGTAGAAGATACAGAACAGATCGAACCTGTTTCCAATCAAGTCGTTCGACTTCTGGAGCTGCGCAATGATGCAGTTGGCGATAACGTCTATAATGCCAGGAATTTCCTCCAGGCTCTCGATCAAGTAAATAATGTTCTAAGTCTCTTTATCAACTTCATCGCTGCTGTTGCAGGTATTGCCCTGCTTGTCGGTGGAATCGGAGTTATGAATATTATGCTTGTTTCTGTGACTGAACGAACGAGAGAAATCGGAACGCGGAAAGCTCTCGGTGCCACTACTCGAACTATCTTGATCCAGTTCTTGATGGAAGCCATTATCTTAAGTCTGATCGGCGGTATGATCGGTCTGACTCTTGGTATATTGCTTTCAAATGTCATTGCCAGTGCACTGAATATCGTACCGGTCTATACTCTCGGAAGTGTTGTTCTGGTTCTTGCCTTCTCGACTGCAGTAGGTGTGTTCTTCGGAATTTATCCTGCGCGTAAAGCGGCAAAACTCAATCCTATCGATGCTCTAAGGTTTGAATAAGTTTAAATAATTTGGAAAACAAAAGCCCTTTGAAATCATTCCTGATTTCAAAGGGCTTTATCTATATATTTAGAGCACAATGACAAAGGAGTCGCTTAAAGTAATTTCAAAATAACGAAATTAATAATAAATAAACCAGTTGCGATCCATAAAATGGGATGTATACGACGTGCTCGTCCTTTTACAACCTCTATGGTGATATAAAAGAAAAATCCAGCTGCTACGCCGTACGCTATGCTGTAAAACAAACCCATTACAACAGAAGCAAAGAATGCCGGGATGGCTTCTTCCATTTTACGCCAGTTTATTTCAGAAAAAGCGGTAAGCATAGTGAAGCCAACAACAATCAGTGCGGGTGCTATGGCAACTCTTGGGACAATCGATATGACTGGCGAAAAAAAGATTGCAAGTAAAAAAAGTACGCCAGTAATTAGACTTGTTAGGCCTGTACGTCCGCAAAACTTTGATTCCTGAAGCACTTTCCACGAATGTAGTGACAGGTGATGTTCCAAGCACAGCTCCAACTGAAGTGGCGACAGTATCAGCAAAAAGTGCGCGTTCCATTCTGGTTTTCAATCCACTTTCTTTCTGGATTGCCTTTTCATCTTCTAATGTAAAAATCCCTGACCTTCTGCCAGTTCCAATAAATGTACCGATCGTATCAAAAAGATCCGTTAATGTGAAGGTGAAAATAGTGAAGATGATTAGGATGTAACGAGAAGGATCCGCTATTAAAGACCCCAAACCTTGTGGACCAAATGCTGCTCCAAACGTTTTTCCTAGTTCACTAAAGTTTGATAGAACTGAGTATGCTGGATTATTAATAATCGAAATATCTGTGACACCGATTGGGATACCCACGATAGTCGCAAAAATTATGCCGATAAGGATGGCTCCTTTTACTCTTGCAATCATTAATATGACTATAAAAATAAGGCCTATTATTGTGAGTAAGGCAAAAGGATTATTCAAACTTCCCATATCAGGACTGATTCCGCCTCCAGTAACTAATGAGCTGAAAGCATCGATAACCTCCTTACTGATAGTGTAAGATTCGTTATTCAAAGACATGACCGCCTGATCATTTGGCATGACTGTCAGTAATTCTGCATTTTTTAAACCACTGTAAATTATGAATATACCAATGCTTCCTCCGATAGTATATTGTAAAGATAGTGGGATAGCTTTAATGATTTTTTTTCTGATTCGAGTTACTGTAATTATAGTCCCGGCAATACCTGTTAAAAAAACCATACATAATGCTTCCTGCCAAGTAAATCCAAGTGCAAATACCACTGTGTAAGTGAAAAAGGCATTCATCCCCATACCTGGTGCTTGAGCGTAAGGTACATTTGCATAGAAAGCCAGAAAAAATGTACCTACAGCGGCAGATAAAGCAGTCGCTAACAAGATAGCTTGTGTCGGCATTCCTGTCAGTGCTAATATCTGAGGATTGATGAACAGAACGTAAGCCATAGAAAAAAACGTCGTCAGCCCCGCAGTAACTTCTATTCCAACAGTTGTTTCATTCTTCTTCAACTTAAAAAATTGCTCTAGCATTGGAATAACCTTCTTTCATATATTCCAGCTCACATCACCAATCAAACTTTGGTAAGGGAATACTTGATTCATAAGATTAAAACTTTTGTAAAGCAAATAATTTTATCACTGAAATAATTCATAACCCTTTTCAGACTCATTTAAAAAGATGCATATGCGTGTCGCTAGTTCTAAGTTTTTCATTTGCTGACTCAAATGGTAAAGTCTTTAAGTTAACTGATATTGGACTTGCTTCAGCTGACTTAAATGGTAAAGTCTTTGAGTCTACCGATATCGCAGCTACTTCAGTTAACTCAAGTGATAAAGTCTCTGGGTTAACCGATATCGCACCTACTTCAACTAACTCAATTGATAAAGTCTCTGGGTTAACCGATATCGCCCTTACTTCAACTGACTCAACTGATAAAGTCTCTGGGTTAACCGATATTGCCCCTACTTCAGCTAAATCAAACGAAAAAGTTTTTGGGTTTGCCGATGATGGTTTCACTCCCGGCTCAAATGGAAATAAAAAAAGACGGTTTCCCGTCTTGGATCAACTAATATATAAACAAAACCGACTGTTTAATCTAATAGTCAATCCTTTAAGGGGATTGGTAGAAACTATAGCCCATATCGCTAAATTATATTAGTAAACATTTGTTAATCTGATTTAATTTTAGTATATATACATGTATATATCAATAGACTTTTAACAGTTGGACGTTTTATTTATCTAACTGACCCTTACACTTGGCAGTTACGAAATAACTATAGGCGTTTAACGCATAGTCACAAATTCTTCAGCTGCTGTCGGGTGTATGGCTACGGTACGATCAAAATCTTTTTTAGTCGCGCCCATCTGAACAGCTACAGCGAATCCCTGAAGCATTTCGTCCATTCCTTTTCCGACACCATGTAATCCAACAATTTTTTCGTCTTTACCCACGCAGACAAGTTTCATATAGGCTTTTTGTCTGTTAGCTGTGATGGAACTATGCATAGAGGTAAATGTCGATTTATATATTTTAACTTCACCTTCTGGATATTCTTCTCTAGCCTGCTTTTCTGTCATACCCACTGTGCCTATAGGTGGATGTGTGAAGATAACCGACGGAATATTTTTATAGTCAAAATACTCATCAGGTTTGTTATTGAATAGTCTCTCAGATAACGAGCGGCCTGCAGCAATGGCGACTGGGGTCAGCTCTGCTCGTCCCGTCACGTCTCCCACTGAATATATGTTACTGCTGGTCGTATTCTGGAATCGATCGACCTCTACATAGCCTCCGGGATATAGATTGACTCCAGCAGCTTCTAAGTTTAGATTCTTTGTATTAGGCACGCGACCTGTAGCCCAGAGTATTTCTTCCGTTTCGTGGGTCGTCCCATCCTCAAAGTGCAATACGTATGAATGCTCTTGCTTTTTTTCAACACTGACGAGCGTTTTGTTCACATGAATATTCATGGTCTCATTTTTTGTTAAAGCTTGATATCCTTCACAAATAATAGAATCAAAGTTGTAGAGGGGGGCTGGTTTTCGGACAAACATATGAGTGTCTACTCCAAAGGCATCCAGTATCCCACTCATTTCCACACTGATATATCCACCGCCGATCACTGCTATGCTTTTTGGCAGTTCCTCAAGATAGAAAACATCATCTGACACGATCCCGAATTCGCCACCTGGTATATCCAGTCTCTTTGGTTTTCCACCAGTTGCAATGAGGATATGTTCTGCGGTTATATTCTGATTATTAACTTCTACTGTGGACTCGTCGACAAAGGTTGCCTTGCCTTTTATGAGGGTGACGTTATTGGAATCGAGTCCTCTTTTATAAACGGTATGCAAAAATGAAATATACTTCTCTCTATTTTGTCGCATTTTCTTGTAATGAAAAATCGGATCCTGTTTCAATTCGATCCCATAGTCTTTGGCATATAGATCCAGGAATTCCAACATTTCAGCAACATGCCACATGACTTTTTTTGGTACGCAGCCTAAATTGACACACGTTCCTCCAAGTGCATTTTCTTCAATCAAAGCAACACGGGCGCCATGCGTTCCTGCACGATTAGCTGAGGCTATTCCCCCACTTCCCCCACCTATCACTAAATAATCATAATCAAATTCTTTGGTCATTATTTATTCCCCTTATTCGTTATTGGCTCAACATCAATAAAATCATATGTTTTACGTTCTGCCTCAAAGTAGTATTTTCCTAATTCGTATTTGTATTTTTCCCTTTTGTCCCAAGGCTTATGCTTGCCCAGGTAATGGATGAACACAACCTTATCCTCAATCATCTGAAAATTGTACTTGTTTGGAAAAATCACTTTAAGCTTTTCATAGACCTTAGGATTCATATTATAAATACGCCAGTCTTCTTCTTTTATATCATTGACATAAAGCATATTGAAAATGTCCTGATCTGGTAGAATGAGTATGGATTTGTTTTCTCTGATTGCTTCTACGATTTGGTCAGGATTCCCGACCCGTCTTAGTTTTTCCAAATTCATCAGTACGACACCCGAGTTGAAATAGTTCTCTGATTCAAAATTACCTAGTCGTATGTTATTAAATGGCTGGATCCATTTTGTTTTATACTTATAATTTGTAGCAATAAAAGAATGTCCATCGAACGTCTTATTGTAAAATGTACGAATATCACCGACATTGATGATATCCGGATCTAAATATAATATCCGGTCGATATCAGCAGGTAAAATATACGGTGCAAACATCCAAAGATACATCTCCAGAGAATAATATCGAGTGATAGCTAATTTGTCTGATGGTTTGAAAAAGTCCTTGCAATAGATAACAACTAATTCGTGATCGCCGTTTTTCTCAACAAAAGTTTCTAATTCCTTTAATGTTTCTTTACTGATCCCTGCATGGAGTAAGTACATGCGAAATGATTCGTCCGGGTGATTTTCAATAATAGAGTGAATTAGCACACGCAACGGATAAACATAATTTTCATCTAAAGAAAATAACAAATTGATCATGTCGGTCCCTCCAATCCTATAGCTTCTTAATAATATTATACCGACTATTCAATAAAAATACACGTGAAGGACATTTTTATCGAGTTAAAACTGAAAAATACTGCTGCCGGTACTTCTAAAGGCCAACTCAGCATAATCTTTTCTCTTTGCAACACTTCTTAATTCTACTATAATTAGAATTAACACGTAAAGAGGAGAAAACCTATGGAGGATATGAGTAAGAAAACCTTGTACACAAAGTTATTTAAATCCACCTTTTTTCTGAGTATGTTTACTTTTGGAGGTGGGTATGTCATTGTTCCTTTAATGGAAAAAAAATTCGTGAATGAACTGGGCTGGATCAATGAAGATGAAATGCTTGATTTGATAGCCTTAGGTCAGTCATCGCCTGGACCCATAGCAGTTAACACTTCAATCCTTATCGGTTACCGTATGGCTGGTGTCCCAGGTGCAATGGTCACTGTTTTAGGGACCATCATTCCTCCGTTACTGATCATGACAGCTCTGGCGTATATTTATATAGCTGTAAGGGATAATGCCATCGTCAACAATATCCTGCTTGGTATGCAGGCGGGCGTTGCCGCCATCATCGTCAATGTCGTATATGATATGGGTAAGCGAATCGTTGTCCAGAAAAAAATCATCCCTATTCTCGTTATGGCAGCTGCTTTAATAGCGGGGATCGTTTATCAAGTCAATATTTTATGGCTTTTATTCTTTTCTGGAGTCATCGGTGCGCTGACAACGTTCTGGAAACTCCGACAAAAAAATAAGGACGATGAAAAATGATCTATTTAAATTTACTTTTCAGTTTCTTTCAAATTGGATTACTCAGTTTCGGTGGTGGCTATGCTGCCTTGCCCCTCATCGAACAGGAACTCATTCATGACCAGGGCTGGATAACAAATCAGCAGTTTATTGATGTGCTGACCTTATCTGAAATGACTCCAGGCCCCATAGCCATAAATGCTGCGACATTTTCCGGAAACCAGATTGCAGGTATTTTAGGTGGTGCTGTAGCTACTGTGGGTGTCACCCTTCCTTCTGTCATTATCGTTCAGCTACTGGCTTATTTTTATTTCAAATACAAGAACATTGAAATGGTGCAGGGTATCATCCAGGGATTAAGACCAGCAGTCGTTGCTTTGATTGCATCAGCCGGACTCACGATTTTCCTGACTGCAATGTTCGGACACAGTGACTGGCCGATCGATTTGACCGAGCTGAATTATGTCTCTGTTATTTTTTTCGCTATCGCCATCTTTTTTTTGAGAAAGTTCAAAGCAAGTCCTATTCACGTTATTATCCTTACGGGTATTTTAGGTGGGATAGTTTATTCAATTGGATAATAGTAAATAGATTGGTGTGCTGATGCAACTGAACATCGATCTATTTATTATATTATGGATCATTACGTAGTTAACACATTTAAAACAAACAATCAAAAGAGGGATCATTATGGCTATTGATCAATTGGAAACTCTGACTCGTTTATTGCTGGCAGCACTAGTTGGGGGAATGATAGGTTTTGAACGGGAACTAAAAGGACGAGATGCTGGTATACGTACGCACATGCTCGTGAGCTTAGGTGCAGCTGTTATTACGATGATACAACTGGAAGCAAGCGATTGGCTTCTGGATTTTTCAAAGAACAATCCCGAACTAGCCAATGTATTGACGTCAGATATTACTCGTTTAACTGCTCAAATAGTAAATGGGATCGGTTTTCTTGGTGCCGGAACAATCATCGTCAGTAAACGTACGGTGACTGGTCTTACGACTGCAGCTTCTATATGGGCTGTGGCCAGTCTGGGTATCTCTGTTGGTATGGGTTATTATTTTTTAGCACTGGCGGGTGCTGTGATCATGCTGATTGTCTTGAGACTTTTGAAAACATTATTTAAAATCGACCGTACAAAACAGCTGGAAATAAAGTACAAATATCGGAATGAAACCTTGGATTATCTAGAAAAAAGTTTTATGGAACATAATATTTCAGTGGTCAATACGGATCATTGCATTACTTACCTGGATGATGGAACCAGCTACTGCGAAGACCTTTACACGTTACACTTACCCAATAACTTCAATACGATGGACTATATTTCTAAAGTGGGTTCCCATCCAAATGTCTTGAAAATAAATACGATCAAAACACATTTTGATACTTAATATTATCTGCGCGAATAAAAAGAGGTTGAAACGATGGTTTCAGCCTCTTTTTTCTTGTTTAGTTTTAAACTGTCTGTGTCTGTCTTATCTCTTCTGCTATTTGATTGATTTTTCTTAAGCGATGATTAACACCAGACTTTGAAACGCCGCCATTGGGTAAAAGGTCTCCCAATTCTTTTAAACTAATATCAGGATTTTCCACTCTAACAACTGCCATTTCTTTCAACTTTTCAGGCAGCGTGTCCAAACCTTTCATCTGTTCAATCAACTTAATATTCTCAATTTGCCTTGAAGCTGCATCAATGGTCTTATTTAGATTGGCATTCTCACAGTTCACTAAGCGATTAACTGAATTCCGCATATCTCTGACAATACGCACATCTTCAAATCTGAACATACTACTGGTTGCACCAATCAGTGCTAAAAAGTCGGCAATTTTTTCAGACTCTTTCAAGTAGACAATATATCCGTTTCTGCGTTCATGAACACGTGCATTCATATCAAATCGCTGCATCATATCACAGATATCATTGTTATGTTCTTCGTAACTAGAATGTATTTCCAGATGATAACGACTAGTATCCGGACTGTTGACAGAACCTCCAGCCAAAAACGCTCCTCTTAAGTAAGACTTTATTTTTTGCTTATTGTTTTTTATTTCTGCTTGAACATGCCCATGATAAAGCATGCCGTCCATGATGCCCAATTCTTTTAAAACGACCTCAGACCCGCCTTTTAAACGTACGATATACACATTATTCTTTTTTAGTTTCATCTTTTTTCTGACAAGAAGTTCTGATTCAACATCAAAATTATCTTTGATCAGAGAGTATATTCTTCTGGCAATAGCTGCATTTTCCGTCTGTATGTTCAGCAAAAACTCATGATCCAGTATACTCAATGTCCCGTTCATTCTTATTAAAGCGGCCAGTTCTGCTTTAGCATGTTCTGGATGCACTTCCAGCATGGTTAGTTCTTTTTTTACTTCAAATGCGAATGACACGCTTTTCACTTCCTCTTAAATGCACATCTGCTTTATATACAGCATTTATTTTATAAATATTTTTTGATTTTTCTTTGACTATTGAAAGCTGTTTTAAATATTTCTTCTGCAACTTTCTCGCCGTTATGGTAAACACTTTTTTCTGTCAACAGCAAAAAATCATCTGATATGATCATAGGTACTTCCGCTTTCAGTCCTTTAAAATCATGCTCAACTTGAAGGAGATATTCTTCGTTGACTTCCTGTTCAATATAATCACTTGGTACAACACCAATATTAGTCAGAGCGATATCTATGAATTTTGTCCCTAAATGTTTATGCAGGACTTTGATGTGATCAGCATCATTCAAGTCTTCTGTTTCTCCTAACTGCGTCATGATATTGGATATATAAACGACTTTTGCTTCTGTTTCCACCAATGCTTTACCGATGTCCGGGATCATAATATTGGGCAGAATACTTGTAAACAAGCTTCCGGGCCCCAAAACGACCATGTCGGCATTCATTATAGCCGAGATGACTTTTCTGCTCGCTTTGACCGGTCGCTCTTTTGTAACGCAGGTTACGGATACTTTATCGATTTTTTTTCCTTTTTTCGGGATTTTCGATTCTCCAGTTTCTCTCGTGCCATCTACATATTCAGCATGCAGATTCAGTGGTTCTTCAGCGGCTGGATAGACATGACCTTTGATATGCATCATTTTAGCCAGCAGCTGTATAGCTTCATAGATATTTCCATGCATATCTGCCATTGCAGATATGATCAGATTTCCTATAGTATGACCACTTAGATTACGATCGTCCGTTCTGAAACGATATTGGAATATTTCTCGCTGGAGCTCGGGGATTTCAGATAGTGCGGTCAATACATTCCTCAAATCTCCTGGAGGAACAGCGTTGAAGCTTTTACGTAAAACACCACTGCTTCCCCCATCGTCAGCAACTGTCACGATTGCCGTGATGTCCGCATCTTTTTCTTTTAAACTTTTCAATATAACAGGTAAACCTGTTCCTCCACCGATAACAACTATTTTGGGTTTTCTCTTTTTAAATGTTTCCTGTCTCATGATCGCACAGTTGACTCCTTTGCTTTATCCTTGTCACGATGAGAAACATTCACATGATACCCATCCGTTTTGATGCTTTTTGCTATTCGTTCTACCAATGCAACCGACCGATGTTTTCCGCCAGTACAGCCAATGGCAATAGTCACGTTGCTTTTTCCTTCTTTTTTGTAACCAGGGAGTGTAAAATCTATTAAATCAATGAATTTCTTATAAAAGGTGTCTGTTTCAGTCTGCTGCATCACATAATCGTAAACAGGTTTATCAAGTCCCGTCTGAGGTCTCAATTCTTCTATATAATGAGGATTGGCCAAAAACCTTACATCCATAACGATATCAGAATCGATTGGAATGCCATATTTAAAACCAAATGAAACAATTTCGACTCGAAACATTTCTTTTTCTTTTTCTTTGAATTCAGTGATCAATTTTTTTCTCAATTCACGCGGTGTCAGCTTTGTTGTATCTATGACGAGCTGTGCACGCAATTTTATATCATTCAGTAAATCTCTTTCTCTTTTTATGCCCTCGATCGTTCTTTCGTTTTTCGCCAGAGGATGAGCTCGTCTGGTTTCTTTGTACCGTGTGACCAGTTCTTCATTCGTGGCTTCGAGAAAAACGATCCGTGTAGTGATATGAGGAGTATTGTCCATAGTAACGAGTACTTGATTTATTTCTTCAAAAAAGTCTTTCATCCTCAAGTCCATTACAAGTGCTATTTTACTGAACTGTCCAGTTTCCCGTACAAGTTTCCAAAAAGTCGGCAATAAATTCGGCGGCATATTATCTATACAGTAATACCCCATATCTTCGAAACTCTGCATTGCGACCGTTTTACCTGCACCGCTCATTCCCGTAATAATGACAAGTTCAAGCTTCTCGTTCATACTACTCACTCCTGTTTTAATCTGTAAGTTGCTGTATCCCTGTTGTTTCTTTAGTCTACTTATTATAACATTCCTGGTGTGTCATTACTAGCACTCAGAAAAGATGTCTGTGTTAAGTTTCAGAACATTTCATTTCTTTGTCAAATCGCAGAATAAAAGCCGATGCCAAACAAAAATCGTTTGACATCGGCTTCCCTTTTGATTTTATTGTTCGCTGTATTTTAAAAATCGACTCTAGAACGTATATCTTCTTCGAAAGCTTCCATCTTTTCAGTAACGGCTACACCTGAGTCGTCACAAGCTGAAAGGTAAAATTTGATTTTTGGCTCAGTACCAGATGGGCGAACCGCGATCCAACTTGAATCAGCCAGGGTATATTTCAATACATTTGCTGGTGGCAAGTCAATTGTTTCTGTGGTGTCACCAGTTTGCCTTGTTTGCGTTTTAAAATCTTCCATCTTCACAACTTGTATATCTCCAAATTTATCAGGTGTTTTTGAACGGAATGTTTGCATGATTTCATTGATTTTTTCTGTTCCTTCCATTCCATCCATTTTTACAGAAATAGTCTTTTCTTTATAGTGACCATATTCGTGATAAAGTTCATGGATAGTATCAAATAAACTGTATCCCTGCTCTTTGAAATAGGCAGTCATTTCAGCAACCATAACAAGCGCTTGAATTGCATCTTTATCTCTTACAAAAGGTTGTATGAGATAACCATAACTCTCTTCGAATCCGTACATGAAAACATTGGAATGATCTGCTTCAAAGGCTTTGATTTTTTCTGCTATAAACTTGAAACCAGTCAGAACATCGATTGTTTTCACGCCATACTTATCACCTATAGCAGTGGGCAGGTTACTGGATACAATAGATTTGAGCATCACACTGTTTTTAGGCAGTGTTTCTTTTGTCGAGAGTGCTTTAAATATATATTCAGTCATTAATGCAGCGATCTGATTACCAGTCAGCACTTCATAATGTCCTTTAGCTGTTCTCACAGCCACTCCAAGACGATCGGCGTCGGGATCAGTCGCTATAAGAACATCGGCGTCTACTTCAGTCCCTTTTTCAATAGCGAGTTCAAATGCTTCGGGATCTTCCGGATTTGGTGATTTTACTGTAGTGAAATCAGGATCGGGCTTGGATTGTTCTTCTACAAAATAAACATTTTTAAAGCCAATTTGCTCCAAGGCTTTCTGACCAAGCATTTGCCCTGTACCGTGAAGTGGAGTAAAGACGATTTTCAGCTCTCTTCCCTGTCGGTCTGTCAAGTCCCCGTCGATCGTAACTGTCTTGACCGCTTCAAGGTAGGATTTATCTACCTCTTTTCCAATAAATTTCAGTAATCCTTCTGCTAGGGCTTTTTCTTTATCCATAGCTTTAATGGACAGAATGTCTTCGACACTTCTCACATAAGTAGTTAATTCATCTGCTTCTTTTGGCGGCAGCTGACCTCCATCAGCGCCATAGACCTTATACCCATTGTATTCTGGGGGGTTATGACTGGCTGTTATCATAATGCCTGCTGCAGCTTTAAGATGTCTAACAGCAAAAGATAACTCTGGTGTTGGTCGCAGTTCTTCAAATACATAGGCTTTGATACCATGTTCGGCTAAAGTCAAAGCAGCTTCCACCGCAAATTCCTTAGACATATGACGGGAATCGTAGGCAATAGCAACGCCTCGATCTTTTAGTTTTTCACCTTGATTTTCTATGAACATGGCCAGTCCTTCAGTCGCCTGACGAACAGTATAAATATTCATACGATTCGTTCCTGCTCCAATGATCCCGCGCATTCCTGCTGTTCCAAACTCTAAAGATGTATAAAAGGCATCCTCAAGTTTAGCTTCATCATCTTTATGTTTTTGTAAATCCTGCTTTAATGATTCATCCAGCTCTGAATAATTGAGCCAGTTCTGATACTTTTCTTTCCAATCCATTAATATCCCTCGTCTCTAATTATATTTTTCAGTCGCTTCTTATGTTTTAATTGTATCATTTCTCCCTCTATTTTGCATGAAAAAAGAAAAGATATATCTTCTATCCAACTTAGATGTGTTTTCTGCTGATGCCAGGTTTATTGTAGAATATAAAAAAAGAGCTTGAGAGCGACCTCAAACCCTTTTTTCTCTAATTTAAATGTTTTGTTTCTCAATCTGTTCCTTCAACTCTTCAACATACTGATAAGCTGCATTACCAGCGACTGATCCGTCACCAACTGCAGTTGCTACTTGTCTCAGTACAGTGTCTCTGACATCTCCAACAGCAAAAATACCAGGTACTTGAGTCATCATGTTTGCATCTGTTTCGATCCAACCCTCTTCATCGGTGATCGGTAAGGATCTGAATGCTTCTGAATTAGGCAGCAGTCCGATATAAATGAACGCTCCATCCGTTTTTACAGTTTCGATTTCACCATTTTTGACATTTTTTATTTGTACTCCTGTGACACTTTCGTCTCCGATGATTTCTTCGACCACTGAATCCCAAATAAATTCGATTTTTTCATTCTTAAACGCACGATTCTGGAGGATTTTTTGTGCTCTAAGCTCATCGCGACGGTGAATGATCGTCACTTTATCAGCAAATTGGGTCAGGTAAGCACCTTCTTCAACAGCTGAATCGCCACCGCCGACAACGACGATTTCTTTGTTTCTAAAGAAGGCACCATCACAAACTGCACAGTAGGATACTCCTCGACCATTTAATTCAGCTTCGCCTTTAACACCCAACTTTTTGTGTTCTGCACCTGTAGCGATAATAACTGATCTAGCTTGATATGTTTCACCAGATGTAACGACTTCTTTTTTTGTTTCATGGTCAACGATTTCAAGTACATCGCCGTATACATGCTCGGCTCCAAATTGCGTTGCACCTTCCAGCATCTTCATTGACAAATCTGGTCCTGTTATGCTTTTAAATCCTGAGTAGTTTTCTATTTCAGCCGTATTGTTCAACTGACCACCCGGTATGCCTTTTTCCAGTATTAATGTTTTTAAGTTTGAACGTGAGGCGTATAAAGCAGCTGTTAAACCGCCAGGCCCTGCACCTATTATAATAACGTCATAAATAGTATTTGTATCTTTCATTTAAGTTTTCCTTTCGTTGAATACTAAGTTGTTATTCTTGAAATAATTACTTACTTTTAGTAAGCATTCGACATTCTTATATTACCAGATTTTAATTTTTTGTCAAGCATATAAAATCCTTCCATAATCAACAGCACTTAAATGTTCTGTTTACCATGAAAGGAAGATGTTCTGCTGATCATTTATTCTCGTTTTCTAGTCTGAATGGATACGTCTACAGTAACCTTAATTATTCTGCTTTACCTTTACGCTGCATGAGATTGCGCAGTACATATTTTACTTCAGCATCATTATACAAAACTTCGTATATCGCTTCAGTTATCGGCATTTCTATACCATGCTCTTCAGCCAGTTCGAAGGCAGCCTGTGTAGTCGAAACTCCTTCTACGACCATTCCCATATTTGAAAGCACTGATTCTATTTTTTTACCTTCACCTAACTGATAGCCCGCTCTCCAGTTTCTTGAGTGAGGGCTCGTGCAGGTGACAATGAGATCCCCCACACCACTTAGACCCATGAATGTTAGAGGATCGGCTCCCAACTCTAGACCAAGACGACTGATTTCAGCAAGTCCCCGAGTGACAAGCCCGGCTTTCGCATTATCACCATAGCCAAGTCCAGCAATGATACCTGCTCCGATAGCAATGATATTCTTCAATGCTGCACCGATCTCAACACCTATGATATCTGTATTTGTGTACACTCTGAAATAATCATTTATGAATAGTTCTTGTACGTACTGAGCACTTGTCTGGTTCAATGATGCGGCAGTGATCGTAGTTAAATCACGCTTAACGACCTCTTCAGCGTGGCTGGGTCCAGATAAAGCAACGATGCCTTCAGTATGATCGTCTGACAACTCTTCTTCTAATATAACAGAAATGCGTTTATGTGTTTGCTGTTCTAATCCTTTAGAAGCATGGATGATCGTCAATTTTCGATCGATTATCTTGTTTAACTCTTTTGCCAGTTCACGTATGCCACTCGTTGGTATAACTACAAGGATAGCATTCGCGCCTGAAACAGCCTGCTTTAAATCAGTCATTGCAACGATTTCTTTCGGAAATTTAAATTCTTTTAAATAGCGTTTGTTCGTACGGTTAGTGTTGATTTCATTTTTTTGAGATTCTTCTCTCGTCCAGATATTGACCTGGTGTCCGTTTTCCACTAAAACGCTCGCTAAAGCACTTCCCCATGATCCGGCACCCAATACAGCTATTTTACTGCTCAATTTCTTCCCTCCTCGTATTTCCATGTTTCAATTATTTTTTTCTCTGATCATATTTTTTCTTTTTTTCACGGAATTCCTTTTCTGGTTTTATCCCTTCAGAATAATAAGGCGGTTTAGGATAGTCATAAAAACGTCTATAAATCAACAAGCCGATGCTTGTAATCAACAGAAGTAAAGAAAGGACCTGGGAGACACGAAAATCTCCAATATAAAGACTGTCAGTTCTCATTCCTTCAATGAAAAAGCGTCCTAAGCCGTACCAGGCTAAATAACCTAAAAAGATTTCGCCTCTCAACATCAGATCTTTTTTAGCTCTTAATAACATGAGCACTACAAAACCAACCAGGTTCCATACAGATTCATATAAAAATGTAGGATGATAATAGGTTCCTCCTATATTCATCTGTTCAATAATAAATTCAGGCAATCGAAGGTTCTCCAAAAATTGACGACTGACTTCGCCTCCATGTGCTTCCTGATTGATAAAGTTTCCCCAGCGGCCAATAGCTTGGGCAAGCATCACATGAGGCGCTAATATATCTACTAAAAGCCAGACAGGGACATCATTTTTCCTGCTGTACCAGTACATTGTGATGAAACCCAGGATCAGTCCGCCATATATCGCTATACCGCCCTCCCAAATGAAAAAGATACGTATGGGGTCAGCTAAATACGTTGGCAATTCGAATAAAACATAATATATTCTTGCGCCGATCAGCCCCATCGGTATCATCCAGAAAGCCAGATCTACTATAAAATCTTCACGGATCCCCAGTTTATCTGCTTCTCTTATGCTGAGCCAAACAGCTAAAAACATCCCGGTGACTATGATGATGCCGTACCAGGCTACTTCTATTGGCCCCAGATTAAAAGCAACCGGGTCAATACTTCCGATCATATTCTGCATATATAAATCTCCCATCTATTCTTCCTCTGTGTTCTTCTTGATTAAATTATTCAGATTATTTTCAAACGTTTTTGTAGCGTCGTAACCCATCTCTTTAGCACGGATGTTCATTGTGGCAATTTCTATAATAATCGATAAATTTCGTCCGACCCTTACTGGAATAGATAGTTTTGGAATATCGACATTGAATATTTGCATTTTATCCAAATTATATCCTAGTCGGTCATATTTTTTGTTGCGGTCCCAATGTTCAAGATTTATGACAAGGTCGACTCTTTTTTTCAAACGTATAGCTCCGACCCCAAATAGATTTACGACATCGATGACTCCGACCCCTCTTATTTCAATGAGGTTTCTCAGTATTTCAGGAGGTTCTCCAACGATGCGCCTTTCATCCATCATGTAAAGTTCGACTCTGTCATCTGCGACTAAGCGATGTCCCCTCTGAATGAGTTCGAGAGCTGTTTCAGATTTACCTATCCCCGAGTCACCTATTATAAGAACCCCCATGCCATACATGTCTACGAGTACGCCATGTTGAGAAATACGTTCAGCTAGTCGTTCTTCGAGAAAATTAGTTACGTTGGAAGATAAACGTGTAGTAGAACGTTTTGAAAGAAGAACAGGTATTCCTTTTTCTTCTGCAGCTTTTAAAAGCTCTCTTGGCGGTTCCTGATTTCTAGAGACTAAAAAAGCAGGTGTTTCAGCTTGACACATACGCTTCATGACAATATAACGTTCATCGCTTGTCATTTTTTCAGCAAATGATAACTCAGTTTTTCCTAACAGCTGTACCCGATCTACCGGATAAAAATTGAAATACCCTGTCAGTTCCAGCGCCGGTCTTGACAAGTCACTAACTAGAATTTCTCTGTCGAGATTTTCTTCACCAACGACGACACGAATATCATCCATGGAGTCGACCAATTCTCGTATTTTAACAGAAGCAACCATTGATTATCTCCTTTGTATATTGATAAAAGCATACCTTCATCATATCACATCTAACAATGTCATAATAGAAATTTTGAATAGACGCCATGAAAAAACAGAGTAGAATATTCTACTCTGTTTCTTTAAACCTTTAGTTACAAGTAATGCTTGTTTCAGCTTTTTTATATATTGGCACTATTGAAATAAGCATTAAGTGCCGACACGATTACAGCTACTACTAAAGCAAGGAAAAATGAACTGAATCCGAAACCACTGACCAGTGCGGCAGTCAGCCATAACATCAAGCCGTTTATGATCAGATAAAACAATCCCAGAGTCATGATCGTTATTGGTAAGGATAAAATAACAAGGATCGGTTTCACGAGGACATTCAATATTCCAAAAACAACAGCAGCTATTAATGCCGTCAGCCAGGACGATATAATAAAGCCATCGAGGAACCCCGCTAATGCCAGGAAAATCAATGTATTAGCTAAAATACGCTGCCACCATTTCATTGATTAAAAGTCACTCCAATCCTCTTCTTCAACTTTCTCTGCTTCTTTTCGTTTAGGTTTTTCATTATATTGGCTGAAAGAAGCAGATCCTTTACTGTTATTGCGAGTAACGTGGTCACCATCGGGCATAACAAGCGCCAGCAGCAGATAAATCGGTACCGTTGATCCAACGCCGATAAACGTAGCCACAACGACGATGACTCGGAGCAGGACAGGATCGATATTGAAATATTCACCTAAACCACCCAAAACTCCAAATATCACTTCATTATTTTTTGATTTCGTCAGTTTTTTCATTTATAACCCCTCATTTCCTTTCTGATGAATTTTCCGTATCTTTCAATAACACATTACCAGTTGTAGTAGAAACATTAAAGTCAAACGATGTTTCCTCTTTGATTCTTTTGAATCGTTTTGTTTTTTCAGATTTTTCTTCTATTTCAACGTTACTTAAACGGCTCTTTATTTCTCCAAAAGTTGCTTTGGCTTTACCTTCAATGGTAACATTATCAGGAATAGCCAATTTTACATTTCCATTGACAGTTGATGCTCTAAGTCGCTTCACTGCATCACTCTTAAGGGATACTTTTACTTCTCCGTTAGTTGTAGTGAGATTAGCACTCTCGATTTCACCTTCATAAGCCAGGGAACCATTCACAGTGCTGGCAAGTAGATCTTTAAGCTGACCATTTTCTACTGTGATCGAACCATTAGATCCTTTAGCCTCAAGCATCGTCCCTTTCAAGCCATTGAAGAGGATCGACCCATTTGTTGATTTAACAAAAATATCCTGTACCGACAGATCACTTACTGCAATTTTCCCATTCAACATATTAATTGAAAGATAGTCATACGTGATTTCAGGCAACGTAATTTTCAAATCAACATACACACGTTTATTGGGAACGTGAATAAGCAGCTTGTCTTCATCAGCAGTAACTGTGCTACGCGCTTCAAATGATTCTTTTGGTGTATTCTCATTCATTTTTCCATACAGTTTCCCTTTTGCAGCTATCGATACTGTTTCAGGTTCCCCTTTTTCTATTGAGATTTTCCCATTTGCTACCTTGATATCGATGATCGTCGCTTTAAAATCGTTCAATGTCCACTCTTTGCTGTAATTTTTAGTAGCTATTGAAGGAAATTTCAAATTAACATTCTTCCAGTCAAAATTATCCAGAACACTGTCGACAGATGAGCGCAGAGTCGTTTTTAAATCTTTATCAGAGGCCTGATTTATCTTCTTTTTGAACAATGAAGACATTTCTTTGCCTGCTTCTTCGATTCTCTTTCCTGCTTTTGATAACTCCTCATTCGCTTCTTTTTTCCAATCTTCAGGAATGTCAAATTTAGCAGTCGCTTGTTTTGCTTTCATTTTCCATTGTTTAACTTTTGATCGGTTCAATGCTTTAGCAGTTTCTTCTTTCTCCTGTTTCAACTGGTTCTTTTTTTCTTCAAGAACATGTATCCTGTCTTTCAATTCTTTTAAGCGGTCATCATTTTCCAGTTCTTCTTTCGAGAGTTCTACTTGATCTAACTGCTTGAATAACTGATCGATTTTATTGCGAAGTGATAAAATTTCATTTGTATTATCGACGTCATCCAACTGTTTGACCAGTTCCAGTTCTTTTTTAACAAAAGATATTTCTTCTTGTATAGCTTGTTCCTTTTCCTTTGAGTCTGTCTCGTTATCTTTCACAAAACGATCATATTGAGCTCTTTTTTCATTCAATTCTGATTCGACTTCTAAAAGCTGCTGATCCAATGTATCCAGTTTGACTGAATAAGTGTTTATTTCTTTGACCAGTTCTTCGATTTCCGTTTCAGCATTGTCCTTATTCTGTTCGGCTTGCTTTCCATGAGATTCTACTTTGGACTCAGTTTCTTTTTCACTGGTAAATTCTTCTTCTTCAACTTTTCTTTCTTCTTTGCTGATCGTATTTTCCAGAAGATCCAGTCCTTCTTCAGTTGAAAGTATGCCTTTTTTCATCAAGTCTATAATACGTTCTTTTTCACTCATTTTAAAGTCCTCCTATAAACGTTCTTCTGATCACTGCATAATGAATTATCATCTATATTCATTATGCAGCAATTATCAACTAATGTCATAGGACTTGCGACTGATTTTTTTGATTTATCGATCCGGTATTCGTTGAATTCAGAGTTCACATCATTTTTTTGTCTGGTGCTTTTCAAGGATTTTATTTAAATAGTAGCCAGTATAGCTTTCTTCGCATGCTGCAACTTCTTCAGGGGTTCCTGTCGTTATGACGGTCCCCCCACCTTCGCCACCTTCAGGTCCCAAATCTATGACGTGATCCGCTACTTTTATCACATCAAGATTATGCTCGATCACAAGAACAGTATTGCCTGCTTCTACCAGGCGGTCAAGTACTTTCAAGAGCCTGTCAATATCATCTGCGTGCAAGCCAGTCGTTGGTTCGTCCAGAATATAAAAGTTGTGACCGTTTTGTCTTTTGTGCAGTTCACTCGCCAGTTTCATCCGCTGGGCTTCTCCACCAGATAACGTCGTTGCCGGTTGACCAAGTGTCATATACCCCAGCCCTACATCAATGATCGTTTGAAGCTTGCGTGCGATTTTAGGAACATTGGAAAAGAAGCTGACCGCTTCTTCTATCGTCATTTCCAGTACATCTGCTATATTTTTACCTTTGTATTTTACTTCCAGTGTTTCAGAGTTATAACGTGTGCCATGACAGACTTCGCACGGGACATAAACATCAGGAAGAAAATGCATTTCTATTTTCAAAATCCCATCCCCCTTGCAGGCTTCACATCTTCCGCCTTTCACGTTGAAGCTGAAACGGCCTTTTTTATAGCCTCGCATTTTTGCTTCATTCGTTTTAGCAAACAAGTCACGTATATCATCAAACACGCTGGTATAGGTCGCAGGGTTACTTCGAGGTGTACGGCCAATAGGGCTCTGATCGATATCGATGACTTTTTCCAGCTGCTCATATCCTTCGATGGTCTTGAATTTACCTGGACGCTTTTTGGATTTCCCTACTTCTCTTGCGAGTGCTTTATGCAGGATCTCATTCACTAAAGAACTTTTGCCGGAACCAGACACACCTGTAACCGCAATAAATTTACCAAGCGGAAAATCGACATCAATATTCTTTAGATTGTTTTCTTCTGCCCCTTTGATTTTAATATATCCTTCATTGCTGGTACGTCTTTCGTCTGGTATAGGAATTTCTTTTTCCCCTGAAAGATACGCTCCTGTAATGGACTGAGGCGCAGATGCAATTTCAGCTGGGGAACCTACAGCTACGACTTCTCCACCTTTTTCTCCAGCGCCTGGCCCAATATCCACAATATAATCGGCTGCACGCATGGTATCTTCATCATGCTCGACTACGATCAGTGTGTTCCCTAAATCTCTCATTTTCTTGAGTGAGTCTATCAGACGGTTATTATCTCTCTGGTGCAGTCCGATTGAGGGTTCATCGAGTATATATAAAACGCCCGAGAGATTGGACCCGATTTGAGTCGCCAGTCGGATCCGCTGCGCTTCGCCGCCGGATAACGTTCCTGCTTTACGGTTTAGAGTTAAATAATCTAAACCAACGTTTCTTAAAAAGGATAGCCGGTCATTTATTTCTTTTCTGATTGGTTTAGCTATCGCTGTGTCGTTTGCTGACAAATCCAGTGTTTCAAAGAACTCTTTTGCATTTTCAATAGAAAGCTGATTCACTTCCCCAAGATCCCGTCCTTCGATTTTGACGGACAAGGCTTCCCGGTTTAAACGTTTGCCATGGCAGACCGGGCACTCCAGTTCAGTCATATACTGCTGCATCGTTCTGCGGGTGTAATCACTGTTGGTTTCGTGATATCTTCGTTTAACGTTGTGAATGACCCCTTCAAAAGGAATCATGGTATCTCTTACACTGCCATAGTCATTTTTATAATGAAAATGAAATTTTTTCTTTTTTGATCCATACAAAACAATATTCTGTTGTTTTTTAGGTAATTTTTTAAAGGGAACAGTCATATCGATTCCGAAGGCTTCACAAGCTTGAGAGAGCATTTGAGGGTAGTAGTCCGAGCTAATGGGTTGCCACGGGAGTAAAGCGCCGTCTTTCAAAGACAGAGACTTATCGGGGATGACCAGATCGATGTCCACTTCGAGCTTCGTACCTAAGCCATCGCATTCAGGGCAAGCGCCAAAAGGAGCATTGAACGAGAATAACCGCGGCTCCAGCGGCGGCAAAGTGAATCCACACACCGGACAGGCGTAGTGCTCACTGAAAAGCACTTCTTCACCACCGATGATATCTGCTATAACGTAACCTTCACCAAGTTTTAATGCCGCTTCAAAAGAATCAAACAAACGCGCACGGATTCCCTCTTTTAAAGCGATTCGGTCTACGATCACATCGATGGAATGATTGATGTTCTTATCTAATTCAATTTCCTGATCGATATCAACGAGCTCTCCATCGATACGTAGTCTAACATATCCTTCGCTTTTTATTCTTTCCAGTACCTTTTTGTGCTGTCCTTTTTTCTCTTTAATAACAGGAGCCAGAACCTGAAGTCGTGTGCGATCGGGATATTCCAGTATCCGGTCGACCATCTGTTCGATCGACTGACTTTTTATTTCTGTTCCATCGTTCGGACAAATCGGAGTGCCTATTCTCGCATACATCAATCTCAAGAAATCATTGATCTCCGTTACCGTCCCGACGGTTGAGCGTGGGTTGTTGCTGGTGGTTTTCTGATCGATCGAAATTGCAGGACTTAATCCTTCAATACTGTCCACATCCGGTTTGTCCATTTGTCCCAAAAACTGTCTCGCGTAAGAAGACAGCGATTCGACATACCGTCTTTGTCCTTCAGCATAAAGAGTGTCGAATGCCAGAGAACTTTTTCCTGAACCAGACAATCCTGTCATGACAACTAATTTATCTCGTGGGATTGTAATATCAATATTTTTTAAATTATGAGAACGTGCACCACGTACCTCAATTTTGTCATTAGCCATACTTTCATCCTATCTTGATTAATAATTGTTTTTTGGTTTATATTTCTTGAATTATTTTATTGCCTTTAATGTTTAATAAGTTGTTAAAAGAGAGAAAAAAAGTTGTCCCTCTTTTCTCTCTATCTCTAAACTATTTTACCATATTTATTCATCTATGGCGAATGTCTGTTCTATCTTGTGATTATTCAGGATATTATGGGTTATTTTTTCCAATTCAGATTGATTCGTAAATTCTCCTCTAATTAAGTCAGGCAGAATCTCTGTTAAAAAATACTGTACGCTCTTCAATTCTTTGAATTCCAGGATAGTATCCAGTGACTCCTGATAGATTTCATTAAACAAGGGTTCCGGATTTCCTTTTTGGATTTCGCCGAATGATTCGTATAAAAGGTCTACTTTATCCGCTACTGACAATATTTTACCTTCCATCGATTCATCTTTTCCTTCTTTCAGACGTTCGTGATAGATTGCCTGAAATTCTTCTGGGAACTCTTGCTGGATAAAGTGATGGGTCATTGATTCCTCAACATGAGCGAGACGGCCTCTTAAATCGGGATCAGCATACTTCACAGGTGTTTTTATATCTCCAATAAATATTTCAGCATAGTCGTGGTTTAACGCTTTTTCATAGAGTGCTTTCCAGTTTATCTTGTTGCCTCTGTTTTCTTCAACAGTGCCTAGAAATTGGGCAATTTTTGTTACTTTGAACGAATGCTCTGCTACTGAGTGTTCTTCGTATTTGAATTTTCCAGGACAGCGGTATATCTTCTCTAAATCACTTAAACTTTTGAAATACTCATGGATACCCATCATTTTCTCTCCTTTTTGGTAAAGTCACTCCATAGTATCAAATTATGCCCAGTGTTTCCACTTTTTAGTTTTCAAGAAATTAAATATCCAGTCTACTTTAATCTAATAAGATATTTCTTCCAGTAAAACCAAGCCCAGATCATGAGCGTCTTCTTCATAGATAGGTGTTTCTGTCATAACGAGTTCTCCATCGATGCGTTTTATTTTAAGTTTACTGTATGAACGGTTATCAAATAATGATTCGGTCAAATCTTCAATTATACTTAAAGAATGCTGATTAGATTCCACAAGAACATCTCCTACTTCGATAGCCATCCTGTCTGCAGGACTATTGGGTCTGACAGCAACGACGCGCAGGCCATCCTGGTCGGGTCCGAATTTAAAGGCCCATTTTCTTTCTCTTTGTCTATGTCTATATAAAACATAAATTCCTCCAGCTAAAAGAATGACCAGCCCTATTGTGCTTAAAGCTTCGATATAAAATGTCAGACCAAAAACGATCCCATTCACTATAGCCAGAATGATAAAATCTTTTATAATAGCTTTTTTTGCTGATGCCGGCATTTGCGCTTGTACGGTGTATCTGAAACCTATTAATACGGGAAGCAGTAAAAAGGAATAAGTATCATTGCCGATAGAAAAAACAGGCCACCACTCAAATAGAGCAGTCATCGTGTCTCCTGGTACTACCACCGCTAAAGGGACTAGCCATAAAGGTGTCATCCGGAAGCGGGCAACGAGTTTCCCTCTTTTTGTTTTCAAAAATCTTGGTACATATTTATTTAGACTTTGTTTATATAGTACTCCAATTGTACTTATCAGTATAAGTAAAGCTAATAGATAAACGACCTGGCTGCTTTTATCAGTCATTGCCGTCTGGCTGACGATGGGACTGTTCCACTGTTCTAAAATTTCTCCAAACAAAGATGTATCAGTCACAAACATGTTCAATAACACCATAACTAGTCCGGAAACACTGAAAGTAAATATCGGATGAATAAATCGGTACCCCAATCCCAAAAGTAAAAGAGTAGTGATTTGATAGATGATTATCCAGTCGATAGTAACCGGCATCCCTATAAAAATAGACAGTATTGAGAGAACGGCCCCTGGTATAAGTCCCCATGTAAGCAAACGTTTGATTTCATAATTTTCTTTGTAAATGACTGTCCGTAACTGATTTCTTGAATACTTGAATCGTCTGCTTTTAGATAAGAATGTTAAAACGATACCTAAAATAAACGTGGGCTGCAATACAAATAATAAAAGCGCAAGTGCTGCATTCTGGAATAGTGTCATAATATTCATCCTTTAAATTCTGTATTTTCTTTATTTTATCATACAAAAGCTCAACTTACTTTATTTAGACAAAAATAGCCCTTAATGTGAACAGTTCGGTTCACATTAAGAACTACTAAACGCTTTTATATATTTGATTTAGCACCAATATACTATGCAACTTGCAAATATATTACATTTCTTTTTCTCAACTTATTTAGGTTGTCTCAATTAAACTTTCAGAAACTTCCTTATCGACAATGCTGATCCAATACTTCCAATCACAACACCAATTGCAAGAAGCAGCGCTATAAGCTGAATCAGGAATGGGTTAGGTGGGAGCAGACTGAAATATGTGCCGGACAAGAAATTCATTATCGTGTCGAACCCGCTGAGATAAATATAAGAAATAATCGATACCGGGATCAATGCGCCGACAAATCCTATCAGAGCTCCTTCTATAAGGAATGGCCACCTGATGAACCAATTGGTCGCACCTACCAGTTTCATGATTTCGATTTCTGTTCTTCTCGAAAAGATTGTAATTCTGATCGTGTTGGAAATCAAAAATATCGCCGTAAAGATAAGCGCAATGATAATGACTGCACCAATGTTACGGACGGTGTCCATGATTTCAAATAACCGATCAGCCTCTGCTCCACCGTAATTGACATCATCCACTACCGGTCCGATTTCTTCTGCTTCCGCTGCTACTTCTGATGTAAATTGAGGCTCAGTCGTATTCAGAACAAAAACGTCATGCAAAGGATTGTCGTCTCCTTCAAATAAACCGAATTCTTCACCGTAGCTTCCCATAACATCATCAAGCTCTTTTTCTCTGCTTCTAAATTCTATGTCTTCAACGTTTTCGATTGCTTCAAGGTCACTTCTAAGCGCTTCTCTTTCTGCTTCTTCTGAACCTGTCGCAACATAAACCCTCACGCTCACATCTTCTTCAACATCTGAAGCCAGTTTGTTCACGTTCATCAACAAAGCGATCAGACTGCCTACCAGCAGTAAAGTAATGGCTACAGCACTGACAGCTGCAAAAGTCATCCAGCCATTACGAACGATACTTTTAAATGACTCTTTAAAGTGTCTTCCAATTGTTCTAATTTTCATAACCGTACTCCCCTCTTTCCTGGTCACGGGCTATGCGTCCATTTTCAACAGCTAACACACGATGTCTCACGCGGTTAACGATTTCGCTGTTGTGTGTCGCCATGATTATCGTCGTTCCATGGCTATTGATTTCTTCAAGCAGGTCCATAATACCTTCAGCTGTCTCAGGATCCAAGTTCCCTGTAGGCTCATCTGCGATCAATACGCGCGGCATATTGGCGATAGCTCTGGCTATTGCTACACGCTGCTGTTCCCCACCTGATAGTTCGTTTGGGAACATACGAACTTTGTGCTTCAATCCGACCATATCTAAAACTTCCAAAGTTCTTTTTTCTATTTGTTTTGGATTTTTATTTACAACTTGCATGGCATACGCAACATTTTCGTATACAGTCAGACGGGGGAGTAATTTAAAGTCCTGGAAAACAACGCCGACATGTCTTCTGAGAAACGGTATTTTTTTGTTTTTCAGATTCATCAGATCAAATTCGCCAACTTTGACGGTCCCTTTAGTTGCTATTTCTTCACGATAAATCATCTTTATAAAGGTTGACTTACCTGCACCACTTGGCCCGACCACGTAAACAAATTCACCTTGTTCGATCGTCACATCTAATCCGTTGATAGCTGTGATGCCGTTAGGATATTTTTTATAGACATTTTTCATCTCTATCATTTAATATATCACCTATCTATTCATTATTGTTATTCGTTCTGGTAAGCGAACATGAGCATTTCACTTGCTTTTTGTAACCTTATTTATTATAGCATCATTTAAGCAGATGTCTGTTTTAATAAAATTACAATCTTGTTTCAAAGAAAAAGACTTAATCTTATTTTCAGGCTTCATATTACTATATAGATAAATCTTGATCAGTCTCTCTATAAGATTATATTTGTTAATATGACAGGCTATAGAGCCTCCTTGATATTCTAGTTTCATAAAAATAAAGAGATTTAAAGTCACGTATTTAATGTTACAGACCTCTTTACATTCCCTTTTGACTATGGCTAAAATGTGACAAATTATGAGTTCGAATCAACACTGAGTTGGACGTCGGTATTCTCAATTTTCATACTTGTTTGTAATTACAGTTCCCTCTGTCGACTTATCTAGTTTGTTATTTGTTCCAGAAGTTTCGTGCTAATAGAAATTATTGCGACATGTTTTTGCGGTTTGGTTTCCAAAAAGGTGTTCCAATATCCATTTAGCGACATGTTTTAGTTACTTAGTCCCAAAAAGATGCGCCAATATCCGTTTTGTGACATGTTTTAGTTGCTTAGTCCCAAAAAGATGCGCCAATATCCATTTAGCGACATGTTTTAGTTGCTTAGCCCCAAAAAGGTGCGCCAATATCCGTTTAGCGACATGTTTTAGTTACTTAGCCCCAAAAAGGTGTGCCAATATCCGTTTTGTGATATGTTTTTGCGACTTGATTATCAAAGGCTGTTCCAATATATATTTGAGTAGAGAGTTCTTTAAAACAAAGCGTATAAAAAAACAGAGTAAATAATCCTACTCTGTTAAAAAGTTTAACTTTTTGATGTCACTATAGTTTGTCCCGATCTATTTGTACATTTTATGATAGCTTGTATTAATAAGCTTATTCCATCCTTTGAGCTTCGATGCTGGAGAGCCAGTGAGTTAGAGACATTACTTCAGATTTTACTTTGAACTATTTCGATAACTACTTCTTCATTGTCGATCTTAGATACGCATCGATGAATGGATCGATATCCCCGTCCATTACGGCATCCACATTGCCTGTCTCTGTATCTGTACGGTGATCCTTGACCATGGAATACGGATGGAAGACGTAGGATCTGATTTGGGAGCCCCAGCCGATTTCTTTCTGCTCGCCCCTTATCTCAGCCATCTCCTGTTCTTTCTCTTCCATTTCCTTCTGATAGAGTTTGGCTTTCATCATGTTCATTGCCTGCTCTTTGTTTGCCATTTGGGAACGTCCCGCCTGACTGGAGGTGACGAACCCCGTTTCTTTATGCGTGATTCGTACAGCAGAATCTGTTTTATTGACATGCTGTCCACCAGCACCGCTTGCTCTAAATGTATCGACGCGAATGTCATCGGGATTTATTTCAATATCGATATCATCACTTATTTCAGGGATCACATCGATCGAAACAAAGGAAGTATGTCGTCTTCCACTCGAATCAAATGGAGAAATACGCACAAGCCGGTGAACCCCTTTTTCTGCTTTCAACAGACCATAAGCATTTGTTCCGGAAACTAGGATAGTTACACTTTTGATTCCAGCTTCATCTCCACTTTGATAATCTAAAACTTTGTAGGTAAAACCTTTTTTCTCGACCCACCGTGTATACATACGATAGAGCATTTCGCCCCAATCCTGCGATTCCGTTCCGCCAGCTCCCGGGTGCAGTTCCATGATAGCATTGTTTTTATCATAAGGATCACTCAATAGCATATCCAGTTCGAATTGATTGACTATTTGATCAAGTTCGGTCAGATTCGATTCGATTTCAGCGCGAATATCCTCGTCCTCTTCTTCTTTCAGCATGTCCAGCAAAATACTTGTCTCTTCGATCATTTCTTCCATTTTACTGAAGGTCTGGGTGACTTCTTTCTTTTCATTGGCTTCTTTTATTATATTTTGAGCTTTTTCCTGATTATCCCAAAAACTGGGATCGGCCATCATATGATCGAATTCAGCTATATCTGTTTCCAGTTTTTCTAAGTCAAAGAGACCCCCTGAAGTTTTCGACATTGGTTCTTGCTTCATTTAATTTACTCGTCATTTCACTTATTTCCATAATTTGCCTCCATTTATCGATTATATGGAATGAAAGGAACGGATCAGCATCCGTTCCTTTCGCTCAATTCTTACCCTAAACGTGTTTTTACTTTTTCATCATTGGAACGATTTGTTTTTTCTGACTTTCGGCGGACTTGTTTTTTGTCGCTGCTTGGTTTAGCCTGTTCTCGCTCAAGGTTTTGTCTAATCTGGGATTTCATCAACAGACGAGTGACTTCATATTCAATTTCACCGATCATTTCTTCAAACAATGTGAATCCTTCTTGCTGATATTCTGTCAGCGGATTGAACTGACCATAAGAACGCAACCCGATCCCTTGTCTCAACTGATCCATCTGGTCGATATGGTCTGTCCATTTTCTGTCTACGACGCGCAAGACAACAACTTTTTCAAACTCTAGCACTTGCTCTTTACCATTCAACTGAGATGTTTTTTCTTCATAATGCGCTAATGCCAGATCAACAAGCAGTTTTTCGATTTGATCAGCAGACTTGCCTTTAAGGTCTTCTACACTCAGTTCTTCTGGATGAATAAGAGTTGAATGGGCAAAGTCTTCTATGTGATCCAGATTCCATTTAGATGAATCTTCCTCTTGCGTATTCAACTGTACATAACGCTGAATTGTACGCTTGATCATAGGAACAGTCGCATAGTTTAATGACTCATTTTCCATAATAACTTCCTGACGCTGTGAGTAAATGACTTCGCGCTGTTCCCGCATGACATCGTCATATTTTAAAACGTTTCGGCGGGTATCGTAGTTGTTACCTTCCACACGTTTTTGAGCAGACTCCACTTGACGGCTGATCATTCGACTTTGAATCACCGCGTTATCTTCAGCGATTTTTAACTGTTCAAGAACCATTCGAATACGTTCAGAACCAAAACGTTTCATCAGGTCATCTTCAAGTGATAGATAGAACTGAGAAACACCGGGGTCTCCCTGACGACCGGCACGTCCTCTCAGCTGGTTGTCGATACGTCTTGATTCATGTCGTTCTGTTCCGATAACAGATAACCCGCCCAGCTCTTTTACACCAGGGCCTAACTTAATATCTGTACCACGACCGGCCATGTTCGTAGCGATCGTTACTGCTCCGGGTTGACCGGCATTGATAACAATTTCAGCTTCACGGAAATTGTTTTTAGCATTCAATACTTCATGAGGGATGCCTTCTTTTTTCAGCAAATCACTGATCAGCTCAGAAGTTTCGACAGCTACAGTCCCTACAAGGATCGGTTGCCCTTTGGCATGTCGCTCTTTGATATCAGCTACGACAGCTTTGAATTTGCTTTCCAGTGTAGGATAAAGCAGATCATCGCGATCATCACGAATCAGAGGTCTGTTCGTTGGAATAGCTATAACATTCATATTGTAGATTTCCCTGAACTCTTCTTCTTCCGTTTTCGCTGTACCAGTCATTCCTGACAGTTTTTTGTACATGCGGAAATAGTTCTGGAAAGTAATCGTCGCCATCGTTTTGGATTCTTTTTGAATCTCGACATTTTCTTTTGCTTCAATAGCCTGATGCAGACCATCAGAATAACGACGGCCTTCCATGATACGTCCGGTAAACTGATCAACGATTTTAACCGCGTTATCATCCACCACATAATCGATATCTAAAAGCATAATGTAATTAGCTCTTAAAGCCTGATCCAAGTGATGCACGAGGGCCTGGTTTTCGATATCGTATAAATTTTTCACATGGAATGTGCTTTCAGCTTTTTCGATACCTTCTTCAGTCAAAGAGATAGATTTAGCTTGTAAATCTATCGTGTAATCTTCTTCCTCTTTCAGTCCTTTTACAAAAAAGTCACATCGTGTATAGAATGATGTGGATTTATTCGCTTGGCCTGAAATTATCAGAGGTGTACGGGCTTCATCGATAAGGATGGAATCGACTTCGTCCAAAATAGCAAAATTCAAAGGACGCTGCACCATTTGTTCTTTATAAACCACCATGTTATCTCTCAGATAATCAAAGCCTAGTTCATTGTTCGTCGAATAGGTAATATCGCAGAGGTAGGCTTCTCTTTTTTCAGCAGACGTTTTTGAGTTGAGGTTCAATCCGACCGTCAAGCCCATCCATCGGTACAGCTCACCCATCTCTTCGGCGTCACGTGTAGCCAGATAGTCGTTTACTGTAACGACATGTACACCTTCTCCTGCTATCGCGTTTAAATAAACAGGCATGGTAGCTGTCAACGTTTTACCTTCACCTGTTTTCATCTCGGAAATGTTTCCTTCGTGTAATGAGACGCCACCCATCAACTGAACTCTAAACGGATAAAGTCCCAGAACCCGGCGAGCCGCTTCTCTGATTGTCGCAAACGCCTCAATCAGCATATCATCAAGTTTTTCACCTTTAGCATACCGGCTTTTAAATTCTTCTGTTTTTGCTTTTAACTGTTCATCTGTTAAAGCTTCCATTGAACTGCTTAGAGCTTCGATTTGATCAGCAATTTTTCCATATCTTTTAAGGACTTTGTTGTCATTTTCAAATATTCTTTTTAATAAATGAGCCATGAATGTAAATCTCCTCTATCGTTTCTTTTCTATTACGATACTTTTTGAACTTCTCATACTGTCCTATCATACCATTATTAAAGGTCAAATAAAAGGCCTCGCAATACATATATATTGGAATCAAGTCCTTCTGATCGAAATATAAGAAAAGGCTTACACTAAAAAGCGCTAATGTGTTAAGATTGACTCATAATATTATCGAGGTGAACAGTAATGCAACGCTTATTTTTTGTCCGACACGGAAAAACTGAATTGAATCTGGGAAAGTATATTCAAGGTGGAGAGATCGATTCCCCCTTGCTTGAACAAAGTTTGATAGATGCCGGTAAAACAGGTAGATATTTGAATAATAAACACATCCAGCATGTGATCGTCAGTCCTCAGGAGCGTGCTGTAAAGACTGCCGAAGAGATCACGAAGGAATTCACTTCTCCCTATACCGTAGACATCGCTGAAGGGTTCAAGGAAATGTTCTACGGTGACTGGGAAGGTCAGCTTATTGCAGATGTGGAGAAACGCTACCCTACTCTCTTTAAATATCTAACGCACCACCCTGAGTTATATGATCCAAAAAATATCAAGGGCGAGACCTACGAAGAGCTGACAAGTCGAGGCAGACAAACGATCATGGATGCCGTCAGCCAATATCCAGAAGGAGACATCCTTTTTGTGGGTCACAGTATTCTGATTATGTGTACTGTTCTGTCCTTATTGGGAAAAGGTGTGGAAGAATACCGTTCGTATCCGTCTTTGGATAACACAAGCATCACCGTCTTAAATTATGACGGCCACCACTTCACTCTGGAAAAATGGAACGGCACGGAGCACCTGTAAAAAGTGAATTGATTACTTTGAAATAACTTTTTAATAGACAAGTTTTGTTACCTCTAGTGATTGGATCACTTTTGGAGCTGTTGTTCGGGAGTGTTTGATAATTACGGGTTGTTGAAAGGGTGTTGTGGATACTTCCTGGGAAATTTTGATGTGAATCCATTTCTAAATGCCTTGTGTGACGACTTTTTGAAGATTTTCAGATGCAACTTGTCTCTAAACGGGTTTTGTAACTACTTCAAATGAATAAGCACTGTTGAACATGTCGCAATACTATCTTAAGAATCATTTGATTAACTATATAAAGAACGAAAAGAGAGCGGGATAAACATCCCGCCCTCTTTATTTAGCTTTAATTATAATGGCGCTGGATTTGACGAACTAGTCTGTTTCGATCAGTCCGTATTTTCCATCGTTACGTTTGTAGACAATGCTTGTTCCATTTGTATCTGCATCTTCAAAGATAAAGAAGTTGTGCCCGAGCATATCCATCTGAAGGACGGCCTCTTCGGCATCCATAGGTTTCAGACTCAAACGTTTTGTTCTGACGATCGCTGCACTCAAATCTTCTTCTTCATCATCTTCGACGTTCAAATCAGCCCATAGATCGTTATCAACTGGCTGAGGTGCGTCGACACCCTGTGATCGTCGGTTTTTACGATTTATTTTTGTTTTATATTTTCTCATTTGTCGCTCCAGTTTATCGACAACTAAATCTACGCTTCCGTATAAATCTGGGGAAGTTTCCTCTGCGCGCAACACCACGTAAGGCAGTGGAATAGTGACCTCTACTTTTGCCGTTTTGTCAGAGTATGTTTTCAAATTAACGTGTGCATTGGCTTCTGGCACATCATTAAAATATTTCTCGATTTTTCCTACTTTCTTTTCTACGTACTCTCTTATGGCTTGAGTCACCTCAATGTTTTCTCCTCTAACGTTGTATCTAAGCATAATCCTTCACCCTTCCAAATCTAGTATAGTCTCAATTAAAAACAGCAATCAAGACCACCATTAAGCAATTCTATTTCAATTGCTTAATTCAATTATACCTGATAGCGTTTGCTTTCTCAATCAAAGTACATCTTTTTCATCAACTTAAATCACCTGAATAATGAGAAGGTCTGAATGTCCTTTGGCTGACACGTTTTAATGGCATCGTAAGCATGGAACATGGTTCTTCCTGTTGTATATAAATCATCTACAAGAATGATTTTCTTTCTTTTCAACTTTTGTTTCATTTCACCATCGACTATAAAGGGTTGGGGGGGCGTCAATCTGTCCTGCTTATTCTTTTTTGCTTGTTTTTCTTCATCTCCAATATTTTCCAGGACTTTAATAAAAAGTATACCCGCGCTTTCCAATAAGAGTTCCACTTGGTTGAAACCTCTTTTTTCCATGCTTTTACTGCTCGATGGAATCGGAATGACTGCTGTATCTTTTAGCGAAGGTTCAAAGTGATTCTTTAACGCATGAGAAAAAAGCAACGACAGTTCACAGTCGCCCATGATTTTATATTTTTCCATATAATCTTTGGCGAAAGAATTATAATAATAAAGACTGTAGTGTTTAAAAGAATCATTCGGGTAATGTTTGCTCCAATCGATGCAATCTTGACACCTTTCTTTTTTTGACGGCTTACAGCAACTGACACATTTTTCTGTAATGTCAGATACTAAGTCTAATCGACTGAAACAGTTGCTGCAGATATAAGGCTTTTTTGGCTTTTCAAAAAACAGTTGTGAAAAAGACATTGGCAGTTCGATTGCTTCTGAACACCACAAACACCGGCTCATTGAATCAGTCCTTGTCTTCGTGCCAGTGCATTCATTCGTTTTATCTGTTTCACTGCACCTTTTATTGCTTTTGTCCATTCTTGGTGATAAAAAGTGACTTGCCCTTTCGGATAGTTTTTTGACCGTCCTACTCTTCCAGCAATTTGAACAAGGGCAGATTCAGTAAAAACAGTATGATCAGCACGCCAGACGATCACATCAATATTTGAAAAGGTCACCCCTCTTTCCAGAATGGTTGTCGTTATTAAAAAATCCAGTTCCTCTTTACGCATTTTTAAAACTTTTTCTTTTCTTAGTGGATCTTTAGAATGAACGCATTCAAAAGTGACCTCTTTGAAAATGGAAGCAAAAACAGGTCTTATCTTTTCCATCAAAGTCACAGTAGGTATAAACAATAAAAATTTCTTCTTTTTCTGGATCATCTCTCGCATATGTTTAATGAGTATTGTTTTTTCAATATTTTTTCCAGTGATCATGTTATTTTTGTGGCAGTGCATTTTTGGCACTGGTAAAGTAAAGCCATGATAACGTGCAGGAAGGATCACTGCTTCTATCTCTTTATTTCGTATTCGTTTCTGCATTTTTTTATCTGGAGTAGCGGTCAAATAGATAAGGCTGGATATCTTTTTGCGTGATTTTTCTGCAGCAAATCGGAGTGCTTTACTCATATGAAAAGGAAAGGCATCCACTTCATCAACAATCAAAAGATCAAAGGCTTCCTGGAAGCGGTACAGCTGATGGGTAGTGGCAATGACCACTTGGGTGTAGCAATAGGTGTCTTTTGCTCCACCATACAACAGGGCTACCGACACGTTCTTGAATGCTGTTTTTATTCTTGGCGCTAACTCCAGGCAGACATCTACTCGAGGCGAAGCTATACATACTCGTTTGTTGTTTAAAAGGGCGTTTTCTAACCCTTTGAATAGCATCTCTGTCTTACCCGCACCCGTTACTGCCCAGAGGATCATTTCTTTATTTTTACTGATCGTCTCATTGATCTTATCTGAAGCTTTTGTTTGCTGGTCTGAAAGAGTTCCTTCAAAAAATAGACAAGGTTCTGTCAAATGCTGAAATCGACCAGGGTCAGGCATTGAGTATAAAGAAGCACAGGCTCTTACTTTCCCCAAACTGATACATTCGCGACAATAAATGCAGTTTGCTCCGCATATACAAGGGTATGTTTTAGTTAAATTAGAGACCGTTCTGCATCTGGCACATATTTTCTTGCCCTTATGAGTTATGAAAGCAGGTTGTACAGACAGGCGCCTCGCTATATCTTCTGTCAGTAAAACGGGTAATTCTTCTTTCAATAGGCTTCTGCCGTATAATAATGATTCATCCATTTCTTCACTCCTAAACGTTTGGTTACTATATATATTTACCAACGCTTAAAAAAGTAACTTTTTTTCCAAATAAAAAGACATCAGGACTCTGATGTCTTTAACTTATATTAAAATAATAGCAAATTATAATCTATTGATATCCATCGTCCACGCCATCCCTACGGCACCCTCTCCAATATGAACACCCACAACAGGGCCTAAGAAGCTGAAGGTAAATCTTACCTCTGGAAATCGGTGTGCCAGTTTTTCTTTGAACGCCTGGGCTTCTTCTTCACAGAAAGCATGCACAACGGTCGCTTCGATCGGATAATCTTTTTCTCTAATAGATTCTTCAAGTAGCGTTTCGATTTTCTTCAACGCTTTCTTTTTAGTTCTGATTTTATCCCAGACAACGATTTCTCCTCCTCTAAAGGTTAGAACAGGCTTGATTTTCAATGCCGTTGCGACACCACCCGCTGCTCGAGATAGACGTCCGCCTTTAATAAGATTTGTTAAATCATCGACAATAAAATATATTTCAGTCTCTTTTTTTATTTCATCCAGTTTTTCAATGATTTCATTGACTGAAAGACCCTTTTTCGCCAATTTTGCGGCAGCTCTTACGAGAAAAGCTTGACCGGCAGCAGCCATTTCAGAGTCATAGGGGTAAATATTGATGTTACTCATCGAATTAGCTACGCTGTATGCATTTTGAAATGTCCCTGATATACGGCTGGATAAATGAATGCTGATGATAGCATCATAGTTTTCTTCCAATTCATGATAAAGTTTAGTCATTTCACCGACAGTTGGCTGGGAACTTGTTGGAAGCTGATCCACTTTTCTTACTTTCTCAAAAAAAGTATCAGATGTAATGTCGACTTCTTCTTTAAATACTTCATTTTGGAATATTACGGATAGCGGTACAAAATAAATGTTGTCTTGTTCGTATTCTTTCTTGTTTAAGTAAGCAGTACTATCTGTTACAATAGCTATACGCATTTTATCACCTCGTTTTCTTGAAAGTTGATCTGGTAATCACTTTTATACTATAGCATGTTTCTTTTTAATCTCCAACACTAAGACTATATTGAAAGGTGCAAAAAAATGGAAAATCACCGCACGATCAAGCAAAAAGGCTCTCACGAAATCACGATAAAAAAATCTCGTTTTATTTGTACGATTGAACGAACAGAATCAGAAGAAGAAGCCCAGGCGTTCATTGAACGTATAAAAAAAACACATTGGAAAGCGACACATAATTGTTCAGCCTACCTCATCAACGGACAGACATTGATTCAGCGGGCTTCAGATGATGGAGAACCAAATGGGACTGCAGGCATCCCTATACTGGAAGTACTGAAAAAAAAGGAACTCCTGAATGTGACAGCCGTGGTCACACGCTATTTTGGCGGAGTCAAGCTCGGTGCCGGCGGCCTGATCAGAGCATACGGGAAAGCGACAAGCAGCACCCTCGAAAGATTGGGAATCGTTGAAAAAAAGCTTCATCGCTTTGTATCTTTGACTGTATCATATCCTGTAAGTGGTAAACTTCAGAATCTCCTTGAAGAATCGCCCTATATGATTCATTCGATCGATTATACTGAAGAAGTTACGTTTCATTGCCTCATACCAAGTCCAGACATCGATCATTTCAAAGAAAAAGCAACTGACTGGACGAATGGAAGCATTTCTTTTCAAGATGGGAAAGATGCCTGGATAGAAACCCCAGTAAAATAGTAGAAAGTGTAATGTTTTTTATTATCTTTTGGTGGTAGCTTTTTTTGATATTCAGCCTCTCTTTTCACTTAAAGATTGACATATCAAGTCTTTAGCATAATAATAGGAATGAAATAATCAATGATCCAACTTAACTTAAAGGAGCAGCATAGTGTCAAAATACAATAAACACTCTCATTCGACGCGTACACAAACAACAACTAAAAAAAAGAAAAGAAATCAGCGTATTATTCTAAGTATCCTGATTCCACTTTTCACCTTCATTCTTATAGGTGCGATATATCTGGCCAAATTATTTGCGACGGTCGAAAATGAAATCGATGCTTCTTATGCAGAAATCGACCGACATACTCCTGTTGAGAAAGTAAATCCGATCGAGGAGCCTGTCTCTTTTCTTTTCATGGGAGTAGACAACAACGAAGAACGTCAACTAGGTTCGACCCGAGCGGATTCTATTATTTATGCAACACTCAATCCAGTTACACATGAAATGAATATGGTGTCTATTCCAAGAGATACCTATGTTCCTATCATCAGCAAAGGGACGACTCTTCGTTACGACCGGATAAATTCCGCTTATGCTGCTGGAGCAGAGAGTGCTATGGTTGAAACAGTTGAAGCCTGGCTTGGTATACCTATTCACTATTATGCCACCTTTAATTTTGCTGCTTTTTTGGATATCATAGATGAACTTGGCGGCATAGAAATGGATGTTCCTGTGGCTATTAATGAAATGAACTCCAATGATCAGTCTGGTTCTATAAAACTGGACAAAGGCTATCAGACGTTAAATGGTGAAGAAGCTTTGGCTTTAGCGCGCACGAGAAAAATCGATAACGATGTGAAACGTGGCGGACGTCAGCAGCTCATCATTGAAGCGATCATCAAAAAGGCTTTGAAAATGGAATCTATCACAAAATATACAGGTATTGCTGAAACAGTGGGCAGCAATATGCAAACAAATATGCGTATGAACGATATGCTCGCGGTAGCTCAAACAGGCCTGAACGATTCTTTTTCAATCTCTACACATATCTTCGAGTGGTCAAGTTTCACCGAACGAGGCATGGATTTAGTCAGAGTACAGTCAGATAGTTTTATATCCATTCAAAATGAATTAAAAGAGTCACTTAATCGAACAAAAAGTTCAACCAGTTCAGTCATGACGAATCAGAACGAATCTGTTGACAACAAAAACAATCGCAACAATTAAAAAAGCCGCCTCACATTCGTTCATAAGTGCATGACGACTTGAGGGGCTTTTTTATTTATTCAGTTTTTTGACGAACCGTTTGATCACACCAAGTATCGGACGTTTATTTTCATCCACAAGCCCGATGATTTCTACAAACAACAGCACCCCGACAAGGACAAACACCGTCAGCACGATTGAGCCGATGAAGGTTGAAAAATTGTAGAGGAGTGCAATGATAGAAAAAATGGCAGATACACTGTATATCGCCAGCACTGTCTGTCGATGTGAAAGGCCTAGCGTCATAAAGCGATGGTGGATATGACTCTTGTCAGCCACAACGATGGACTGTTTATTCATTTTCCTTCTTACCATGGCAAATAGAGTGTCTGTAATAGGTATCCCCATGATGATAATAGGCAAAACCAGTGAGATAAGCGTAGCATTCTTCAGTCCCTGTAGCGAAAACACTCCAATCATGAAACCTAGAAATAATGCCCCGGTATCTCCAAGAAAAACACTGGCAGGATGAAAGTTATATGGCCAGAAACCTGCAATCGCTGCTACTAATATAAATATCATAATAGAGACGGATACTTCTTCAATGGTTAAAAAGAAAAAACCGATGATCCCCATGGTTGTCAGGGCAATCATAGAAATCCCGCTGGCCAAACCGTCCAGACCATCGACTAGATTGATGGCATTTGTAAAACTTATGATCCATAGCACCGTAAATGGAAAGTTCAACGACCCGAATGCCAGCGTACCAAGGTACGGAAAGGTCATTGTCTCAAGGGCCACGTCCCCAAAGAAATAGATCACTGTTGCAGCTGCAATCGTTCCAGCCAATTTCACTAAGGGGGATAGTTCAAGCAAGTCATCCAAAATACCTGTGATAATAATGAGTGTTGAAGCCAGAAACAGCGGGATCAATTGACTGCGTGGTATGGGCAGTAGAAAAAAGACAGCAAAATAAAAGGAGAGATAAATAATGACTCCCCCCATTGTCGGCATGCTTTTTTCATGAATCCTTCGTTCATTTGCCTCTGGATTATCTGTAATACCATATTTATAAGCCAGTCGAGTGTACAGAGGAGTCAATATCAGGGCAGTCGCCATCGTGAATAGACTGACAAGAAGTACGACAAACATATCAAACATAATCATTCTCTTTTCATGCTAATTTGTCATCATTATAGCATTCTAAACTTTTAAAATACAATTGCAATTATTCTTAAACTACATTAAACTTATAAGAAGATAAAAAGTCAGACAGTTATTTTTGGAAAAGAGGCTCTCATGAGATCAGACAAACATAGAAATAATAAAAACAAGATTAAATGGTTAAAACGATCTGTGCTTATTTTAGGCTTGCTCATTATTACCACACTGGGAATGATTGCCGGTTACTATGCAAATGAAGTAAAAGATTTTTTAAATGAGGTTAATAAAGATACACCCGAAGAATTAAGAGATACAAGTGAACAGGATAAAACTTTGCGTGAACTGCAGCCGATCTCTTTTCTGATCGCCGGCCTGGATGCCGAAGGGGCAGGTGAATCAAGGCGCTCAGATTCCATCATTGTAGCAACTGTCAACCCGGAGAAAGAATCCACAAAGTTACTTTCTATTCCCAGAGATACTATGGTCACTCTACCTGAAAGCGGGATACAGGAAAAATTCAATGCTGTATATCCAGAGGTCGGCATCTCAGGACTAATAGATTTTGTGCAGGATTATCTGGATGTCCCTATTTCATTTTACGCCACGCTGAATTTTGAAGGTCTTGTCGATCTCGTAGATGCTGTTGGCGGCATCACTGTGAATGCGCCCTTTGCTTTCACAGTGCAAGACAGCACCGAAACCTCGGATGCTATTGTTATAGAAGAAGGGTTTCAGGAATTGAATGGGGAAGAAGCTTTGGGGTATGCCAGAATGAGAAAGCAAGACCCCAGAGGTGATTTTGGCAGACAGGAACGACAGCGAGAAGTCATTGCGGCAGTTGTAGATGAATTAGTGTCATTAAGTTCCGTTACAAACTTTACTGATATTTTAAGTGCCATACGTCCAAATCTTCAGACAAACATGACCGGCCAGCAGATGATGACAGTGGCGACAAATTACAGTCCTGCCGCCAATACCATTGAATCAGTCACTCTTTCAGGAGAAGCTTCATACGAGTACATCGAAAGGTATAATACGGAACTTTACGTCTGGAATCCGTATGAAGAATCATTAAAAGAGGCACAAAACGCTTTACGTGAACATCTTGAACTGGATTCTAAAACAGACAGAAATGAAATCAAAAACCCTGATGAATTGATTGAAGAGTCAGAGAAGAATTAAACGATACGCTGAACATAGTACAGTCCAGTTTTAAAATCATCATCTAATTTTTTGTTTCATGAAAAAATGTCACCACTCTTAAAACGCCATTGCAGACGTTTTTATAGAGAGGTGACATTTTTTATACTTATTTTAAAAGACAGAAAGCGGGCACATGTTGCAGTGTCAGCCTGATCAGCTTACAACTTGCTGGCTGCTTCCTCATCTACGATCATGATGACATCCTGATGTTTCTGCAAAATACTGGCAGGTACTTCTTCTGTTACAGGTCCGTTGACAGTTTTTTCGATAGCATCTGCCTTATTGCTGCCAAAAGCCATTATAATGATCTTCTTAGCTGCCATAATTGATGCGATACCCATAGAGTAAGCATATTTAGGCACTTCATCTTTTGATTCAAAATATCTTTTGTTCGCTTCGATCGTCTCATCAGTCAATGCTACTTTATGGGTAGTGCTGTCAAAGGATGTTCCAGGCTCGTTGAAACCGATATGAGCATTCGTCCCAATACCTAGAATTTGGACATCGATAGGGTTATTTTCCAGGACTGTGTTGTAGCGCTCAATTTCCGCTTCTTCTGGAGCCAATCCATCCGGAATATGTGTCTCTTTGAAAGGTTTTTCGTTGAAAAGCTGCTCTTGCATAAAATAAGCATAACTTTGAGGGTGTTCACTTCCTATCCCGATGTATTCATCAAGATTGACTGCTATTTTATCAGAAAAATCCAATTCACTTTCTCTAAGTTCTTTATAGAGCGTTTCGGGTGTGCTGCCTGTTGCCAGCCCAAACACTAGAGCATTCTTTTCCATAGCTTTCTTTATATGATCGAAAGCAAACTTACCGCCTTCTACTTTATCCTTTACGACTTCTATTTTTATATTCGATGAATTAATTGTACGCATTGATTTTTCCTCCTAATATCGTTTGTTTCAAATTATAATTGTTATCCAAAACGACCATATCTGCATCAAATCCCGGTTTCAGCTCTCCCTTGGAGGAAAGATTGAATTCTTTCGCTTGATTATATGAACTCATTTTTACGGCTTCTTTTACAGAACATCCAGTGAAGGCCATCATATTTTTGAAGGCATCGATGAAAGTCAAAACACTCCCTGCTAGAGAACCATTGCTTAATCGGGCCTGCTTATCTTTCACGATGACTTTTTGTCCACCTAATTCACTTTCTCCTTCAGGTATCCCTTTGGCACGCATAGAATCAGTAATCAGCTCGATACCGTCAGCGCCTTTTGCCTTATACGCAAGTTTGACCATTTCTTCAGAAATATGAAACCCATCGACGATCATTTCAACTGTTACATCATCTTCGAGCAGACCAAAGCCGCTCACGCCGATTTCTCTGTGGTGCAGTCCCCGCTGACCGTTGAATAGATGCGTGACATGGGATGCTTTTGATGCCTTGAGTTCAGCATATTTAGCTCCGGAATGTCCAGCAGAGAGAATGATATTATTCTCCTGACAGTACGTCTCAAAATCACTGACATCCCCTGTTTCAGGTGCATAAGTGATCAGACGAATACGATGGCCACTCAATTCCTGCCATTTTTTCAGTATGTCAAGTTGCGCGAGTCTAATATACTCTTCTGGCTGAGCACCTTTATGATCTTTGGAAATAAAAGGGCCTTCAAGATGGATTCCTTGTATCATCGGGTTCATCTCTGCTGCTTCATTAATGGCTTTAAGAGAGGCCTCGATATTTTCATCCGACTGGGTCATGGTTGTCGGAAAATAGGAGGTGATCCCTTCCTGGAGCATTTTTTCAGTCATCTCGCTGATTTTTTCAGGGTCTGCATCCATGTTGTCACTGCCATAACCACCATGACTATGCACATCTATAAACCCGGGGATCACATATTGTCCTTTTGCATCTATTTCTTCATCTTCAGCCTGTTTCTCATAGGTGTCCATTTCACCCAAAGCAATGACCTTATCTGAGAAGCGAATAAACCCCTGTTTGATTTCCTGTTCACCTGATACGATGTGTGCATTTATATATACTTTCGTCAATTTTAAAACTCCCTTCAGTTGATAACTAACATTTCCTCAAGTAGTAAACTTTTTGACCATACTTGGTCGAATCTGATCCTATTTCCAGAAATCGTCAAATACAGTCACGGGCATGTGCCGTTTATGTTGCGTCTGAAGATACCATTTCTCAATTTGTCTTGCTGACTCTTCTGCTATTATTTTACCTTCCAGATAGTCATCGATTTCGTCATAAGTGACCCCTAGGGCTACTTCATCTGCAAGACTTGGTTTATCGCTTTCAAGGTCAGCTGTCGGTATTTTATCGATGAGATGGATTGGCGCCTGCAGCTCTCTGAGCAACTGCCTGCCTTGCCTTTTATTCAAACGAAACAGCGGATTGATGTCTACACCACCGTCACCAAATTTTGTATAAAAGCCAGTCACTGACTCGGCTGAATGGTCCGTGCCAAGTACGACCCCATTCATATCCCCAGCTACTGCATACTGTACGATCATCCGTTCACGCGCTTTTATATTTCCTTTGTTGAAGTCGCTTAAAGTGAGTAAATTGGCTTCAATACTTTTTTCTGTAGCATCAACTGTTGGCTTGATATCCACACGCATGACTTTATCCGGTTCGATCCATTCTATAGCATCCATCGCATCCGTTTCATCCGACTGTACGCCATACGGCAACCGGACTGCTACAAAAAGATAATCCTGTTCGCCAGTTTCTTCTCTTAATTCTTTGACAGCCATTTGTGCCAATTTACCCAGCAGCGTTGAGTCCTGCCCTCCAGATATTCCAAGCACCAGAGATTTAAGGAATAAGTGCTTTTTTAAATAATCTTTCATAAAGTCGATCGAACGCCGGATCTCTTTTTTTGGATCAATAGTAGGAGAAACCTTCATTTTCGCTACTATTTCCTTCTGTATTTCAGACAGCATCTTTATTTCCCCCTCTTTTATTGCTTATTTTTCATCTAGAATTTTGAATGTATAGCAGATGTATCCTTTGCCGTTTCTTTAAATAACTGGATCGTTTCCACTTTACTGTCAAAAAGCTTTTGTGAAAGGTCAACAGGGTAAGGCTCAGGATTCAGTAAACGTGTATGTTCCTCCCACTGTTCTTTGAGGCTTTTTTTTGCATACGCTTTGATTTCTTCAAGCGTCGGCAACTCATAGACAAGGGTTCCATCCACTATGATGTCTTGAAGCAGTGGACGCGCACTGAAATCTTTTAATGTCTTGTTGATATATGTGTACTGCGGGTGAAACATGAACAGCTCATCCTGCTTATCTGGTCGTTCATCATATAGCGCTACATAATCTCCTTCAGGTTTTACACCGTTATAAGAGCGTATACGCCATACCTGTTTTTTTCCTGGTGTCGTTATCTTAGATGCATTGGATGTCAGCTTTAAGGTTGGATACATTTTCTGATCGTCCCCTTCAACAGCAACTATTTTATATACGCCTCCCAAAGCCGGCTGGTCAAAAGCCGTGATCATCTTAGTGCCCACACCCCAGACATCTATTTTAGCACCCTGCATTTTGAGATTCAAAATGGTTTCGGCATTCAAATCATTGGAAACGTAAATTTTCGCTTCAGGGTAGCCTGCTTCATCCAATTGTCGTCTGACCCGTTTAGACAAATAAGAAAGATCGCCGGAGTCGAGTCGGACACCAAGAAAGTTGATTTTGTCACCCATTTCGTCGGCAACCTTGATGGCATTAGGAACCCCTGAATCCAGGGTGTGGTAGGTATCTACCAGGAATACACAGTCTTTATGTGTTTCGGCATATGACTTAAAGGCGTGATATTCGTTGCGGTAAGCTTGAACTAATGCATGAGCGTGGGTTCCAGATGTTGGTATGCCGAATATTTTGCCAGCTCTGGTATTGCTGGTCGCATCGCATCCTCCTATATAAGTCGCCCGTGCTCCCCATAATGAAGCGTCAAATTCCTGTGCCCGTCTTGCTCCAAATTCTAAAATGGGGTCATCTCCAGCCGCAGTCTTTATCTGAGATGCTTTAGTAGCAATAAGGGTTTGAAAATTAACAATATTTAAAAGTGCAGTTTCTATAAGTTGACAGTCGGCAATCGGCCCTTCAACTTGGATCAGCGGCTCGTTGGCAAAGGCCACCTCTCCCTCTTTGAAAGCTCGAAGTGTCCCTGTAAATTTCCATTCTTTTAAATACGTTAAAAAATCTTCCGGGAATTCTTTTGTTTCTCTTAAATAGCTGATATCCGTCTCACTAAAAGAGAGCTTTTGTATATACTGAACCACTCTTTCCAGTCCCGCAAATATTGTGTAGCCCATTCCAAAAGGATTATTCCGGTAATATACTTCAAAAACAGCTTTATTAAGGTGATTTTTCTTTTTCCAGTACGTGTAGATCATATTGAGTTCATAAAAATCAGTATGTAATGCCACGCTGTCATCCACATAGGTCTGTGCCATTTTTTTTCCTCCTTCATAAATATCGTTTCTCGTATTATAGTATAGCATAACTCATGTATTCTTGCGCTTATTCTGTATATAAAGTCTTTATAGCTATAACAAAAAAACCCTGAAATAAACTGTTGTCTATTTCGGGGGTTCTGTCAAGATTTTTTTATAAAAAGCCAATACTGACTGCGCTTGTTTCTTCAATGTAAACATTTCAGCATGTTTATAAAGCTGTTTCCCTTTAAACCTCAGCTCATCTTTTTCCCATGAATGATAGGCATCTTCCAGTGCTCTTTTCAAGGCATAGCGATCATTGGGGGCAACAAGCCAGCCCATCGATTTGTCTTTGATTATTTTGTTTACATCGCCTACATTTGAAGCAATAGCCGGCACCTTTTGGCTTGCCGCTTCCAGAAGCGATAACGGGAATGTTTCGCTCAAGGAAGGGAGGACAAACACATCTGCCTGGGCCAGCACTTTTTTGATTTCCCCTGCAGACAACCAGCCTTTAAACTGAATCTGGTGTTCTAATCCGTATTCTGCCGCTTTTCTACTCAGGCTGTTCAAGTCTTCACCATCCCCGCAAACCATCCATCGCCAATTACTTTTATCAAAAGTTGCCAGTACATCCATAAGCAGGGTATTGCCTTTGATTTCGGTCAGCCTTCCTACAGTAACCAGAGTAAACAACTGTGTTTTTCCTGAGTTTGGTCGAGAAGGTGATTCAGGGAACAAGATACCATTGTGGATGACCTTTATCTGATCAGAATCTACATCTCTACTTTGGATATAAGACTTGATTTCATTGGAAACAGCTATGACACCATCTGCTTTATTGAACGTACGGATATGGATACTTTCAAATACCTTTCCCTTAAGTCCTTGATTATTAAAATCCATCAACGGATGACTGTGCAAAGTTATTATCCATTTCAACTTGACAAACGGCTTTAAAAATGCGAAGAGGGTATTTGCCCGAGGTCCGTGAGTATGTACAAGTGAATAACCCTGTTTTTCAATAAATCGCTTCAATCGAAATAACACACTGAGATCAAACTGGCTTTTTTGCTCGAAAACATATACATTTATATTTTCTTGACGAGCCGCCTTTGCTACAGGACCTTCTTCAAAAACGATCAAGTCGATCTGCTGATTCTTAAGCTCTTTGAGCAGGGAGACGATATGAACGCGTCCGCCCCCCGTTTCATTTCCGGCATTCAAAAAAAATGTCTTCATTGGCCTTTTTCCTTTTTCTTCTGTCTATAAACTTGTTTGATAAATCTGGGGAGCACTGCCATTCTTTTGTATCTCGATGGTTGTCTGACCAGGCGGTACAACCACTCTATGTGGAGAGACTGTATCAAAGCAGGTGCTCGCTTAGTCTTTCCAGACAGAACATCAAAACTTCCTCCTACCCCAACGGCTATGCCATGAGAAGCTTGACTTAAATAATTACTTATCCATTTTTCTTGTCTTGGAAAGCCAAAAGCTACAAAAATCAAGTCAGGTTCAGTGGCTTTTACCTTTTCAATCATTTCAGGATCCGCATGATTAAAATAACCGTGATGATACCCTGCAATATTTATATTTGGCCATTTTTTTTTCACTCTCGATACTGTTGATTCAATGACTTCTTCTTCTGCACCGATAAAATAGACATTCCTTTTCTCTAAATCAGCCATTTCCAGTAACCCTAGCATAAGTTCATATCCTGGTACACGTTCTTTGATAGGTTTACCTAGAGTACGTGATGCTTTTACGATACCAATACCGTCCGGGGCTATATAATCTGCCTGAAGCAATAACTTATAATAATCTTCATTGTCATGTGCATACATGACAATCTCAGGATTTGCAGTTACCAGAAAAGTTTTCTGCCTATTATTCATGCGTTTATATAAAGCATTTAAAAAGTCCTTTCGAGTTATGTTATCGAACGGTATCCCTAGAATCGTTACTTTGGTTTCCATTGTATGCTCACCCATTCTACTGACTTTTACTGCATAGTGATCATGATCAGGTGAACGATCAGCTTATACTTCACCCATCAATCCGATGAAACATCATTTTTTCCATTCTCTTTGACTTTTGATAATAATCTGTCAGCACGGTTAAAAATCTGACTGACGGTTTCATTTTCTCTATATTCAGCAACTCCCGAACTGATCGTCACTTCAGCCGGTTCGCTGAATTTGTGGCTTTTCAGTTTACCATGAATTGTTTCAGCAATTTTCTTTGCCTCGTTTTTCTTGACATCAGGGAGGATTATTAGAAACTTTCCTCCTTCAAAAGTGCCTGCCGGAAAGTCAGGGTTCAAAGTGTCCTTAATTGCTTTGGCAGCTGCTTTTATGACTTCATCACCGAATAAGGGACCGAACAATGCGTTCTGGTGTTCAAGATTGTCGATATCTAAAATAATCAAAGAAACCGTTTGACGACTGTGTTTATTCACTTCAGATAAAATCTGACCTAATTTAACGAGAATATTAGTGCGATTAAATAAACCTGTCAATTTATCCAGTTTTGACAGTTGCGCCCATTCTTTGTTTGCTTTTTCTAGTTCCGCTTTTTCAGCCTCATAATTTGTTATGTCAAAAACAATGCCGGAAAGAAACAGCGGTTCACCACTTATTGAACGCTGAGTAACTGTTCCCCGGTCATAATAGGTTTTATACGATCCATCTTTAGCCTGGATTCTATATTTCACTTCCCAGACGGGAATCTTACCTGATAAATGATCTTTCATGACTTTCATAACATGTTCGTAATCTTCTGGATGCAGGCGATTAGTGAAAAACTGGAAATCAACAAACTCTGGAAGGTCTTCTTTTTTGAAACCCAGGGCTTCGGCTTTTTTCGGATTAAATGAAACTTTATTTTCTTTGAAATCCCAGAACCAGTGTCCTAAATTGCCGATCCATGAAAACTCCAGTGAATCCTGCTGCTCTTGCAGATTTAAAAGCTCTTTGTTCAAACGTTTGACTGCCTCCAGCTCATTTCTCAATCGTCTGATTTCTCTCTCTTGATTTTCATCACTCATCTCATCCGCCTCCTTTTTACCAGTATAGTACAGTCTGGTCATATTTTATATTCAGTAACGGCAGATTTCTGTGTCCATCATGAGATCCGTCACACAATCGTCATAAATTCACTTTACATTTCTGCCCGATCACTTTTCTTTCTAGTGCTTTTTAAGCAGCAGCAGATCGATAAAATGATCCGTTGTTTTATGCAGGATCATATCTGCTCTAAACCGTGTAGGCAATATAAATTCTTCCAGGTTTTTAAGATTTATTTTTCTCCAGACCTTGCGTGCCATATCAAAGGCTTCTTTTTTGTCTCCAATAGCATAGGGATAATAATAGTTGGACGGGTCTTTAAAAGCAGTCTTCAACAATAGTCCGAAACGCTCAAGGTACCACTTTTCTATTTTCTTAGGTTCGGCATCAACATAAAAACTGAAATCAAAAAAATCACTGACAAATATCTTTTCGTTCGTGGGAAGCTGAAGGACGTTGATCCCTTCAACAATTAAAATATCCGGATGATCGATTACTTCAAATTCGCCCGGCACGATATCATACAGACGGTGAGAGTAAAGAGGAACTTCAATATTTCTTCTACCACTCTTAACATCTCCCATAAAACTGATCAACCGGTGCATATCGTAACTTTCTGGAAATCCTTTACGGTTCAACAGGCCACGTTCTTCTAAAACGCTGTTAGGATAAAGAAAGCCATCCGTTGTGATCAGACTGACCTTCAAGTCCGGATAAGCACGTGCCATCATTGTCTGGAGAAATCGTGCCAGCGTACTTTTCCCTACCGCCACGCTTCCGGCAATACCGATGATATAGGGATCCCTTTTGTGTGGTTTGCTTAAAAAATGCTTGATTTCATCTTGTCTTTCATGGTAATGCTTAATGTATTTGTCTAAAATTTCTAATATGGGTAAATAAATTTCTTTTACATCCATAACTGAAACATTATCATTTAAAGACCTTAATGCTTCTACTTCAGCATCTGTAAGCATCATTTTTTTATCTTTATTCAATTCTTTCCACTCTTGACGATTGATTATAAAAAAGGAATCTGAATCCTTCATGCGAAGACCTCCACTCTTATCATATTTATCTTTAACAGTTTACCAAATTTCTATACGCTTTCACACTACTGATTGATATTCTTTGATATTCTGATTTATACAAAACTTTAGCATCCTGTGATATGATAAAATGAATGGGTATATACAACCAGTTCATTTAACTGAGTTTCAAATCAACGTTGTAAAATGAAACAGACAAAAAGAGGTGAGTTTATGAAGAGTACTTCAGCATCACACAGTGGGAAAGCTCATGGGAAAATTATTCTCATTGGTGAACATGCTGTTGTTTATGGTGAACCCGCGATCGCTATTCCGTTTAAAGCAGCATCGGTAGAAGTCATCATAAAAAAAACAGACAGACCTGTTACGATTACATCAAATTATTACGCCGGTGCTTTGAGTAAGGCTCCGAAAGAATTAAATTATTTAAGTGTTTTATTACAAAAAATCAGCAGCGATTTTAAAAAAACGATTGATCATATTGACATCAATATAACCAGTCACATCCCACCTGAGAGGGGAATGGGATCAAGCGCGGCTGTTTCAATGGCCTTTGTTCAGGCGCTTTTATCGTATTTCGATATAAGTTTAGAAAAAGAGCAGCTTTTATATTATGTTGATCTTTCAGAAAAAATAATTCATGGTAACCCCAGTGGCATCGATGCACGCATTACCAGCAGCGAAGAACCCCTTTTTTATAAAAAAGGATATGTTTTCGAATCACTCCCTTTAAATATAAGCGGTTATCTTGTCGTCGCTGATACAGGTGAAACAGGCCAAACTAGTCGAGCCGTCGCAGATGTAGCCAAGGCGCTGAAAAACAACTATGAAATAGCTGAGCCATTGATCCGACATATTGGAGAACTGACTCTGAAGGCTAAATCAGCTATTTTCAACAATGATCTTTACACACTGGGCCGGACACTCTCAAAGGCGCACGAATCTCTCAAACAACTAACAGTCAGTAATAACAGTCTGGATCAGCTGGTCAAGACTGCCTTGGAAGCTGGTGCATTAGGCGCTAAGCTGACTGGAGGCGGACGTGGCGGCTGTATGATCGCACTGGCCACCTCCAGAAAAAAAGCAGAGAGTATTGAACATAAACTACTAAAACAGGGAGCCGCAAAAACTTGGATCCACAGGCTCAAAGGAGAGGATATAAATGAGTAACTGGGTGAGAGCACACACGAATATCGCTTTAATCAAATATTGGGGCAAAGAAAATGAAAATCTGATCATACCGATGAATAATTCTCTTTCTTTGACGTTGGATGCTTTTTACACAGAAACAAACGTCACTTTCGATGACGATTTAAAATCTGACCAGCTGTATTTGAATGGTCATATGCAGGATTTTAATGCTTTGATCAAAGTTAAGACCGTGCTTGATCTGGTTAGAAAAAAAGCAGGTATAAAAACGAAAGCTAGAGTTGACAGTTATAACTATGTGCCTACAGCTGCCGGTCTGGCTTCTTCAGCTTCAGGACTCGCCGCTTTAGCTGGTTCTGCCAGTCGCGCTGCCGGCTTGGACCTTTCTTCAAAAGATCTTTCAAAACTTGCACGCAGAGGTTCGGGTTCAGCATCCCGCAGTATATACGGTGGTTTCGCTGAATGGCAGAAAGGACATAGCCACGAGACGTCTTTTGCCGTACCTGTAGACGCGGCGGACTGGGATATCGGTATGCTTTTTATCGTTGTCAATGATAAGAAAAAAGATATTTCGAGTCGGGAAGGTATGTCAAGAACTGTTAATACCTCACCCTTTTATCAAGGCTGGCTGGATACCCTGGATGCTGACTTGAATACAATGAAAGAAGCGATCAAAAACCAGGATGTTCATAAAGTTGGCGAAATTGCCGAACGGAATGCATTGAAAATGCATGCAACCACTCTTGGAGCTAAACCACCTTTTACTTACTGGTCACCTGATAGTATAAAAGCAATGGATGCAGTGAAACAGTTGAGAGAGACAGGTTTTTCTGTTCATTTCACTATGGACGCAGGTCCAAATGTCAAACTTATTTGCAGACAATCTGAGTTAGAGGACATAAAGCATCATTTGCTTGTGGACTTCAAGGAGTCTCAACTGATTTCAGCTAAACCAGGTCCAGGCCTCCATGCTATATCAAAACCAAATCTTTAACAGAAAAGGTGATCAAATGAAGAAGGCAGAAAATAAAGCACCCGGAAAATTATATATCGCTGGTGAGTATGCGGTCGTTGAATCGGGTTATCCAGCCGTTATAGTCTCGGTCGATCGTTTTATAACAGTATCCGTTTCACCTTCAAATGAACATTTCGGAAAGGTATTATCGGCTTCCCTTTCACAAACTCCTCTAAAATGGAGACGAAACAATGATCGAATGAACCTTGAAACTTTCAATGAAAAAGCTGATATTCTATTGAAAACACTGGAAATAACTGAACGCTTTTTGAAAGAACAGAAAATCACACTCCCTTACTACGACGTTCACATAAAAAGTGACTTAGACAGTGCTGACGGGCTGAAATACGGCCTAGGTTCCAGTGGAGCTGTGACAGTCGCAACGATCCTGGCAGTTTTACATTCTGTAGAGTTTGAACTTAATGATGATAAATTATTCAAACTTGCTGCTGTCGTTCATACTTCATTGAGAAAAAAGGGGTCACTGGGAGATTTAGCGGCTGCTGTTTATACGGGTTGGCTGGCTTACGCTAGTCCTGATAGAAAATGGATCAGTGACCAGCTGAATGAGAGCACTCTCTCACTGCTCATCGAAAAACCATGGCCAAAGCTTAATATAGAACGATTAAATCCCCCTGTTTCTATGGAGCTGCTGGTTGGCTGGACTGGCCAGCCTGCCTCAACAGAGTCTTTTGTTACTTCTTTCCAAAAAGACCAGAAGACGATCAGTTATCAGACTTTTTTAAACGAGAGCAAAGCTATTGTACTCGAACTGATCACAGGGTTAAAAACGAATGATCGTGACAAAATAAAAAGGGCTGTAGATATTAATAGAGGACTTCTTTTGACAATGAGTCAAACAAATCATTTTGTTTTAGAAACACCTCAGCTCTCTCTTCTCAATGACATTGCAGGCAAACACGGGGCTGCTTCAAAAACATCTGGTGCCGGTGGCGGAGACTGTGGGATTGCCTTTGTTGAATCATACAGTCAAAAAGAGAGCATTATAAAGGAATGGCAGGCTAACTTTATTGAACCCTTACCTCTTACAGTGTATGATAAACATAATTAACCAAATCTGGAGTGTAGCTTATGTCAAAAACCAACAACCGAAAAAATGAACATGTATCTTTGTCAGAAAAATTTTATCCAGAAGGCGATTCTTCCTTCAAGGATATTTCATTTATTCATCATTCTTTACCCGAGTGTGATGTTAAGGATATCTCACTTGACGTCACACTGGACGACCTTCACTTCTCTTCTCCTTTTTTCATCAATGCAATGTCCGGAGGCAGCAAGTGGACTGGGAAAGTCAATGAAAAGCTGGCATTGATCGCAAGAGAAACCGACCTTGCAATAGCAACAGGCTCAGTCAGCGCTGCACTCAAAGACCCGACTGTGTCCGAGTCCTTTCAAATCGTTCGCAAGACGAACCCACATGGACTGGTTTTTGCTAACCTTGGCGCTGGACATGGTCTGGAAAATGCCAAGCGTGCTGTTGATTTATTGAACGCCGATGCCCTCCAAATACACTTGAATGCACCTCAGGAAATCGTTATGCCAGAAGGAGACCGTGAGTTTTCTCAGTGGATCACAAACATTCAATCGATCGTAGAAGATCTACAGATCCCTGTCATCGTAAAAGAAGTCGGCTTTGGCATGTCTAGGGAAACGGTTCAGCTACTTGAGACATTGGGTGTAAGTCTGATCGATATCAGTGGTAAAGGCGGCACGAACTTTGCACAGATAGAAAATTTTCGTAGAAAAGAATTCAAACTGGATGATTTTGAATCCTGGGGACAATCAACGGTGGTTTCCTTGCTCGAAGCTCAAGAGAGTATATCCCAGGCTTCGCTCATTGCATCGGGAGGAATCAGACGTCCAATGGAAATCGTCAAGGCTTTAGCTTTGGGCGCCTCCATAAGCGGGCTTTCCAGTCAAATCATGCATATGGCTCTGAGTGATTTGGATGAAGCTATCTTGTCTTTAAACCACTGGAAAGAAGAAATAAAGCGTATCATGACTTTACTGGGTGCCAGAACTGTAGATGATTTAAGAAAGACTGATGTCCTGATTACTGGTCAGTCAGCAGAATGGTGCGATGCTCGAAATATCGACAGGCGCCGCTATGCTTTTCGCTCTAAACAATGATGATCCTACTCATTAAGTGCTCTTTGAATGAAGGTTTGATCTGTCTATGAAAAAGAAAACATCATCGGTGTTGACTTATGTCTGGTTGACTCTATACATTATCCTGCAATTGACTTGGGGATTTCTGCAGTCATTCGTCGGTCTTTGTTTGTTTCTGTTCTTTGTCAACGCTCCCCATGACTTTTATCATGGCAGCATCCGTACAAAATGGCCCTCCCTCAAAGGAGTTTCACTGGGGTTATTTATTTTTACGCCTGATGAAAACGATAAGACTCTGCAAAAAAAGTATCAGAATAATCAGATTTATCTAGAAAACTTATGTAATCGTTTATCTGTGCACGAATACGGCCATACTTATCAGTCTCTTTTGCTCGGTCCCTTCTACCTTGTCATTATAGGAACTGTTTCCTGGTCCTGGGCAAATCTGAGCAGATATAAGAACTTGAGAAAAGATTATGCGGTCCCCTACTCTTTTTGCTGGACGGAAAGTTGGGCAAACAGGTTAGGGGAATGGGTATTAGGCGAACCTTCCATCACTTTTTGATCAAAGAGTAGAACAAACAGCGCAGGACAATTATGGTTCTCCTGTATTCTTTGTGGAGTCAAAGACAGGTCTGCTTTTTGGTGCACCTTTATAAAAAGAATAAGAGACTGGGACCAATTTTGTCCCAGCCTCTTATTCTTTTTAAACCATTAAAGAAAGCAGTGTAATAGCAATGATTCCCGTGAGCATCGACCAGAGTAAACTTTTTGTTTTCAGTGCAATAAAAAGAACGATGATAGAAGGCAGGAGTTTGATATTTTCATCCGGCTGCAGAGAGAATGATCCCTCCCAAAAAAACACATCTGAAGCGACCAATGCAGCAAAAACCGAAACCGGTATGTAAGTCATCCAGCGACTGAAAGACGGTGATATCTCTTTTTTACTTAAAAAAAGAAGAGGTAAAAACCTGGGAAGAAAAGTAACTGCTGCCATGCCTATTATCAGTATAAATGATCGACTAGTCATTTGACCTCACTCCTGTTCTTTTTGAATTTACTTCTATATAATACCCTATCATCGATGCTAAAAGCGTAGCTATAACCAAAGCAATATTATGTTTAAGAAGTAGAGTGAAAAAGACAGATAAAACAATAGAAATAACTGCGGTTATAATGTATGTTTTCGAAACGAACTGCATGACCATCATGCAGATGAACATCGCAATCAGTGCATAGTTCATGATTTGAGTATTGATAATGAACTGACTTCCAATAACTCCGCCTAATGCAGTACTCACAGCCCAAACCGAATAGTTGAAAAAGTTTGTAACAATAGCGTCATTTACTGTCCAGTTGTCTTTTTGAAAATTCGAATAGTTGATACCAAATGATTCGTCCGACAGCGTATGACCAAAAAGTGCTAGAAATCCGACAGACTTATTTTTAACATGTTTTGAAATGCTGGCTGCCATCAATATATGCCTTAAATTCAAAAAAAAGACCATTAAAATAATAGACGGAACGGATGCCCCAAGCACCACCATACTTCCTGCCAGAAATTGAGCTGCCCCTGCGTAGACAAGGAGGCTCATAAGAAATATAGACATGACACTAAATCCCGCATCAAACAGAACGATGCCACAAGCAAGACCTAATGCCGTGTAACTCGCCATAATCGGCAAACCTGCTTTTAATCCCTTCAATATTGCTGTATTTCCCATATTATCCTCCTTTGAAAATAAGCTTTTGTTCATATAGCATAGCTGATTTTCTGTATTAAAAAAAGAGCCAGATAAAAGTTCTGCCTCTTTTTCCAAATAACTCCTGTCAATTATTGAACACAATCATGACTGATATTGTTCTTTCTTCTCGATTTTCCTCGGCATCTCAGTACTCTATCTTTTCCACTGGCTTTCAGCAATGATGTTCACTTCCTTATACTAACTTTTTTCAGCGAAACAGTTGGTGATTGGTTACTCACTCGTATTGTTTTTTTTCAGATAGCCCTTTATTTCTAAAATCTTCTTCATCGGTCACTACTTCTATCGTCACGTGATCCTGCACATGATTTTCTCTTGCGATCTTTCTTATATTTTCTTTCACCTTCTGCTTCTTGCTGATATCCGCTGACTCTAACAGAACGGTTACTACCAGTGCATTCTCTTCTCCGTCTATTGACCAAATATGAAAGTCGGAAATATCTTTGACACCTGTCAGATTTTTTATTTTATCAACAATCTTTTTGACATCCGCTTCCTCAGGTGCGCGATTCAGTAAAATCTTCATTGTACTTATCAGCTGTGGAAAAGTCAGATAGAAAATATATCCTGCTATAAGCATAGATAAAATCGGATCCAGCCGGTACCAGTCAGTGTAATGCATGGCGATACTTACAATTAATACCCCTATCCAGCCAAGAACATCTTCGAGCATATGAAGGCTGAGTACACTTTCATTTTTTGAAGAACCTCTGCGCAATAGGATGGTTGCATAGCCATTCAGCACGATAGCCACTATGGATAGCCAGATCATCCCGGTCACATCCACAGGTTCTGGATCGATAAGGCGGGGGATACTTCTGTAAATAATAAACAACGACCCTCCCAGCAGAACCACAGCAGTCACGAGTGCTCCCAGTAAAGAAAAACGACTATAGCCAAAGGTGTATTTATTGTTTCTTTCTTTTTCTGAATACTTTTGGAAAAACCAGGCAAATCCTGTTGAGATAGCATCGCCCAAATCATGTAAGGCGTCGGACATTATGGATACACTATTAAATATAAAGCCGAATACAAACTCAACAACCGAGAAAATAAGATTTATAAAAAATACGATCCCAATATTTTTTTTAGCCTGGTCCTTTGGTTTCTCTTTATCTAACTGTTCACTGGTATGATCTTCATTTTTCTGTTTTGCTTCTTTTTCGGACATGATCGGTGTCCTCCTGTCTTTTATTATATGTAAACCAGATGCTTCATTTTTCTATTTTTGGCTATCGTTAGTCGAGTAAAAGTCCTGCTAAATGCAAGTAAGCCTTACTGCAATGGTACCACCTGTTGTTAATTTTTCAATTAAAAGGATTGTCTTTTCAGTATTTTGAACAGTGTGATACGTGCACACGGTCTACGTATACTAAATACTTATATCTTATTTATTTATGGGTAGGACATAAAATGCGTATCTTATACTGACCGCAAAGTTTTTTGTAATCAAGTAGACATTAAAACAGACAGTTAGTCTCCACTGAAGTGCAGTTTTAATGTTAGTTGGCCGTATACCCCTGTCTAGGGCCAAGTGGTTGCTTTTTAGTACTTGAGTGGAAGCTAAGACGTGAGAAGGTATAAGTATCGACACAACTCAATTTTTGATACTATTATCAATATCTTGTTGAACACTTTAAAAGACCGTGTCAAGCCTTGCTGAGCTTGACACGGTCTTTTAAAAATTAGTATGAATATATCAGTTTGATTACTGTACGATTTGGTGGATAAGCGTTGGTGTCGTTGCTTCATCTGATATCTTGATATTGTTTATAATCTTATCGACCACGTCTTGTGTAATTTCTTTGTTGGAGTAAAGAGTAACTAAGGCTTCGCCCTTCTCCACTTTATCACCGATTTTTTTATGAATGTATAATCCGGCTGCCAAATCAAGCTGGCTTTCTTTGGTCTCGCGCCCAGCTCCAAGCATCATTGCAGAAATACCGATTTGATCTGCTACGATCTCGCTTACTTTCCCGGATGTTTCAGCTGTGACTTCTTTCGTATATTCTGCTTTTGGAAGAACGTCATCAGGGTTATCTGCCACTGAGGCATCCCCGCCTTGGGCAGCAATAAACGTTTTAAAGACATCCAGCGCTTTACCATTCTGCAAGTTTTCTTCAAGCTTTGCGCGTGCCTCATCTAAAGATGAACCCACTCCACCTAAATAAGCCATTTGACTCCCTAAAACAAGACACAGTTCTGTTAAGTCTTCTGGTCCGTGTCCTTTTAATGTATCGATAGCCTCTTTGACTTCCAAACTATTTCCAATAGCATTTCCTAAAGGCTGACTCATATCTGAAATAACTGCCATAGTATTGCGTTCGACAGCTTCACCAATATTAACCATCGTTTCGGCAAGTTCTTTGGCTTGTTCAACACTCTTCATGAATGCTCCAGCACCTGTTTTAACATCTAAAACGATCGCATCAGCTCCGGCAGCGATTTTTTTGCTCATGATCGAGCTGGCAATCAGAGGAATCGACTCCACGGTACCTGTCACGTCTCTAAGTGCATACATTTTTTTATCTGCTGGTGTCAGATTTCCTGACTGCCCTACTACAGCCACTTTATTTTTATTTACAAGGTCAACGAATTTTTCTTGTGTAACTTCTACGTTAAAGCCAGGCACCGCTTCCAATTTATCGATTGTTCCGCCCGTATGACCCAGTCCTCGACCACTCATTTTAGCCACTGGAATACCCACACTCGCAACTAAGGGCGCTAATACTAGCGTCGTTGTATCACCTACGCCGCCTGTTGAATGTTTATCGACCTTGACCCCTTCGATAGGTGACAGATCGATTTGATCGCCGGATTCTACCATAGCCATCGTCAAGGCACTGCGTTCTTCATTATTCATTCCATTGAAGTAAATAGCCATTGCCATAGCACTCATCTGGTAATCAGGAATATCATCGGCAGTATAGTGTTCGATCATCCATTTGATTTCGCTTTCAGTCAAACTTTCGTTGTGCTGCTTTTTCTCGATTAAATCAATCATACGCATAATTCTTTCACTCCTAATTATTTACTTATACTATACAGTGTACCATAAAGTAACGATATAAGTAGGGGGATTTAGCTAAGTAATGATAAGAATATTCCAATAATCTGACTCCTGACTATATGATTCAGTAAAAAAGTGGTAGAATTACTTAGGATGATAAAATATTCTTAATAAGGAGAGATTTCATGACTAGTCAACGATTGAATACTTTTTTAGAAAAGAATCTACAGGAATTAAAAGATAAAGGACTTTACAACGAGATAGATGTTCTTGATGGTCCAAATGGAGCGAAAATTTCTATCGATGGGCATGAACTAATCAATATGTCGTCTAATAATTATCTAGGCTTTGCCAATGACCCGCGCTTAAAAGAAAAAGCGAATGAAGCTACTGATATTTACGGCGTTGGTGCAGGTGCAGTGCGTACAATCAATGGTACACAAGCGATCCACAAAGAACTGGAACAAAAAATCGCAGAATTCAAAGGAACGGAAGCAGCCGTCGCTTTTCAATCAGGCTTCAACTGTAATATGGGCGCGATCCCAGCTGTTATGAATAAAAATGATGCCATTTTGTCTGATGAGTTGAATCATGCATCGATCATTGATGGCTGCCGTTTATCAGGAGCCAAAGTTATCCGTGTCAAACATCAGGATATGGATGATTTACGTGCGAAAGCCAAAGAAGCTGTAGAGAGCGGTCAATACGAAAAAATTATGTATATTACTGACGGTGTATTTTCTATGGATGGCGACGTTGCAAATATTCCGGGTATCGTGGAGATCGCTGAAGAATTCGACTTGATCACTTATGTGGATGATGCACATGGTTCAGGCGTCATGGGCAAAGGTGCCGGAACAGTTAAACACTTTGGACTGCAGGATAAAATCGATTTCCAGATGGGAACTCTTTCCAAAGCAGTTGGTGTTGTTGGCGGATATGTGGCCGGAACGCAGAATCTTATCGATTGGCTTAAAGTCCGTGCACGTCCCTTCCTCTTTTCTACATCGCTTACGCCGGCAGCATCGGCGGCATGTATGGAAGCCATTGACATTATGACGAATTCTACTGAAGAGCATGACAAACTTTGGGAAAATGGCCGCTACCTTAAAGAAGGATTAAAAAATCTAGGTTTTGATATCGGTAACTCAGAAACACCAATCACCCCATGTATCCTAGGCGAAGAAAAACTGACACAGACTTTCTCAAAACGTCTAACTGAAGAAGGAGTTTACGCTAAATCCATTGTTTTCCCGACCGTTCCACGCGGGACTGGACGAGTAAGAAATATGCCGACTGCCGCTCATACAAAGGAAATGCTGGATGAGGTTCTGGCCGTATATGAAAAAGTCGGTAAGGAATTGAATGTTATAAAATAAAGAGACAAAAAATGGAGAAAGAGGATCGGGCAAAAGCTCTTTCCCTTTCTCCTCTTTCTAAAAGATAAAGGTCGGAGGTTTTTTTTTGAAAAAAATATTGATTACAGGTGCTCTTGGACAAATCGGTTCAGAGCTTACGTTGAAATTAAGAGAAGTTTACGGGGCGGAGAATGTTGTGGCTACCGACATTAAAACACCGCAAAATTCAAAAGTCGTTTCAGAAGGTATTTTTGAACAGTTGGATGTGACTGATGCAGCACGCATGAATGATTTAGTGGAAACATATGATGTGGATACCTTTATCCATTTAGCTGCTTTATTATCCGCCGTAGCCGAAGCTAAACCCAAACTAGCCTGGGATTTGAATATGGGGGGCTTACTTAATGCACTGGAAGTTTCTAGAGAACATGATCTGACATTCTTTACCCCCAGTTCAATTGGAGCATTCGGCCCAACAACACCGAAAGACCAAACGCCTCAAGTAACGATCCAACGGCCGACTACCATGTATGGCGTGACAAAAGTAAGCGGCGAATTGTTGTGCGATTATTATCATCAAAAATTTGGAGTGGATACACGCAGTGTCCGTTTCCCTGGACTCATTTCCTACGCTACACTTCCAGGCGGCGGGACGACGGATTATGCTGTGGATATATATTATGAAGCACTGGCAAATCATTCATACGCCTCATTTATTGCAGAAGGTACATATATGGACATGATGTATATGCCGGATGCGATCGAGCTGATCATAAAACTGATGGAAGCTCCTGCTGATAAACTTTTGAATCGCAATGCTTACAATGTCAGTGCAATGAGCATAGCGCCAGAGGATATCGCTCAGGAAATCCAGAAACATATACCGGATTTTGAGCTGTCATATGATGTCGATCCTGTCAGACAACATATCGCTGAATCATGGCCCAATGCCCTTGACACTACTTCGGCTAAAGAAGAGTGGGGTTTTTCTCCTAAGTATGATTTAAAGAAAATGACAGAAGATATGCTGAAACAATTAAAGAAAAAGAACTAAATGAGAAAGACTGCATTTATCCATGAAATGATAGCTTTGTGGATGAACGCAGTCTTTTTTATCGAGATATAAGAATAAGATGTGGAAGGCGGCCTGTTGTCGCCTTTTTTCATTTTGAATTAACTTGCTCAAACTCATTTTTTTGACTTGAAGTAGGTTCATATGGTGTCATATTAGGAACTCAAATCAGGTTTCTCCTTGAGCTGCTCTTATAACACTTTACAGTGGTAACTCATCTTAACCCCTTTAATGGAGTTAGTATTATGAGCGCTTGTAACAGCTACCCGATCACACTTATTGTTTTGAGTTACCATTAAAGAGGGCTATAGTATAAACTCGAGCACAAACAACTACTGGAGTTCCTGTTATATCGCTGAATAATAGTTTCTCGAACCACTTTCTCTGCGTGAGTTCCCATTATTAGACTATCAGTCCATATCACCTATCTTCATATAAAGATTAACAGACACAATAAGATCGATTTCCTACTCTTCCCCTGTATCTTTTATCGCAATTCAATCAGCGCTTGACATCTTTTACTTCTGGTCCATTTTCTGTACCCACAATAACTTTGGTCACACAGTCCAAAAACAGTCCGTGCTCTACAACCCCTGTCAGAGAATCCAGCCAGCTCGCAAGCTCATGCGGCTTATCGATTTCTTCCAAATGAAGATCAATAATGTAATTTCCTGAATCCGTCAAATATAAGTCACCTTTATCGTCTTTTCTAAAGCTTGGCTTCATATGTTTTTTTTCAAATAGACGAAAAACTTGCTGACAGCCAAATTTCACGACTTCTACCGGTAATGGAAAAGCACCCAGTTTATGAACCAGTTTGCTGTCATCCACGATCCATATCACTTCGGCTGACTGATTGGCTACCATCTTTTCAAATAAATGAGCACCCCCGCCTCCTTTTATTCCCTGGTAGTCATCAGAAATCTCATCGGCTCCATCAATGGTAAGATCGATTTTTTCTATGTCATTGATATCTTTTAAAGGGATTCCCAACTTTCCAGCATGGTCTGCTGTTCTGTTTGAAGTCGTCACGCCAGTAATAGACAAGCCCTCTTCGTTTACACGTTTTCCTACTGCTTCAACCATATAATAAGCGGTAGATCCTGTACCAAGTCCTACAACCATCCCGTCTTTTACAAATTCGGCCGCTTTATTTCCTACCATTTCTTTAAAATTCATTTTACCGACTCCTTATTGTTTGTATTACTTCGATTATAGCACAGAAAATAGGCTGGAAAAAAAGAAGTGAGCATCCTAATTGGACGTCACTTCCTCTCATCAGTTTTATTTCAACGTTTTGAATTTTAAAAACAAGTCATTATATAGGCCTATAAACTCTTGTCCCAAATCTTCATATACTTCCAGTTTCTCCAGGGTACTTTGATCAGGATAAAACTGTTCATCTTCAATCGTCTCTTCTGCAAAATAGGCCATTGCCGCTTTATTTGGGGTACTGTAGCCGATATAATCAGCATTTTGAGCAGCTACCTCAGGGACAAGCATAAAATTGATGAAAGCATAAGCTGCTTCTTTGTTTTTTACCGTATAAGGAATAACCATATTGTCGAACCATAAATTCGACCCTTCTTCAGGGAGTATATAGTGGATGTCCTCATTTTCCCATATCATGTCAGCTGCCTCACCGGAATAAGTCACTGCCAGACCCGCTTCTTCCTGAATCATATACATCTTGATTTCATCAGCGACAAGTGCCTTGATATTGGGAGCTAGGTCCGTCAGTTTGTCGGCTGCCGCATCCAATTCGTTCCGGTCTTTAGAATTCAAAGAATGTCCCGTAGCCTGCAAACCGATCCCAAGCACTTCTCTGGCTCCATCGATCATTAGAATGCTATTACGATATTCTGAATCGAATAAGTCCTCCCAAGTCATTGGAGCATCCTTGACCATGTTTTCATTATAAGCGATGCCTAACGTCCCCCAAAAATAAGGTATTGAATACTGATTACCCCGATCAAAACTCAAATCCATAAACGCACCATCTATATTTTCGAATCCGTTTATTTTTTCATGATCAAGTGGAAGAACAAGGTCTTCTTTTATCATTCGAGCAATCATATACTCACTCGGAATCACTAAATCATATCCTGTTCCGCCCTGCTCGACTTTCGTATACATTGCTTCGTTTGAATCAAATGTTTCATAAATCACTTGATAGCCTGTTTCTTTTTCAAAGCGTGAGAGCAGTTCTGGGTCGATATAATCTCCCCAGTTATATAAATGGAAGATATCTGGTTCCGCAGTGCCACTGGTGTGCTGCAAAAGATTCTTGGTAAAGTGCAGACCACTGGCGAGCAACACGATCAAAAAGGATAGAACTGTCAGCTTTTTCATTAAGGTCTCACCGCTTTCTCGTGATTAGTTGGATCCAAAGATAAGGGTTGTTTTTTTGAACGCTGCTTTTTCTGTATAAAATAATAGATAAGAACGAGGCCTATCGTTACTAAAAAGAGAAGCGTACTCAATGCATTGATTTCCAGGCTCACGCCTTGACGCGCACGCGAGTAGATTTCAACCGCTAACGTTGCAAATCCATTGCCTGTCACAAAAAAAGATACTGCAAAATCGTCGATCGAATACGTAAAAGCCATAAAGAAACCTGCAAAAACACCTGGACGGATGTCCGGCAAAATGATTTCTTTCAAAACCTGCCACTGATTTGCGCCCAGATCTCTGCCGGCTGTGATCATGTGTTCATTCATTTCTTCAAGTTTCGGTAAAACCATCAATACAACGATAGGTATGCTGAAGGCGATGTGAGAAACAAGGACGGAATAAAAGCCTAGTCTGAAACCGATCAGCGTAAACAACAGAAGGAAACTGGCTCCTATAATGACATCAGGAGAAACAAGCAGGATCGTGTTCAGGTTGATAAGGATGCGTTGGGTCCGCTTCGCTCTGGAAAAATAAATACCAATAGCTCCCAGTGTACCTATTACAGTCGCAGCGAGAGAAGAGAGTAGCGCCACGCGCAGTGTATCAAGAGCAATAATCAAAAGGCGCGTGTCTTTTTGAAGCGCTGAATAATGTTTAAAAGTGAAACCTTGAAACTGATTCATCGTTCCGGCTTTATTAAATGAATAAAAGAACAAATATAAAATCGGCAGATACAGCAGGATGAAAACGACAGCAAGATAGACCGAAGAGCGTTTTGTATTCTTTTTCATTATCCGATGCCTCCTCTTTGATGTTTACGAGTAAGCCCCATAACCACAAACACGATTACAATCAGGACGATCCCCATCACAGATCCCATCCCCCAGTTCTTTGTAACGAGAAAGTGCTGTTCAATCGCTGTTCCTAATGTCATGACACGGTTCCCTGCTATGAGCCGGGTCAGCATGAAGAGCGACAAAGAAGGAATAAACACGGCCTGGATCCCACTTCTCACTCCCGATAAGGATAAGGGATAAACAACTGAACGAAACGTCTGCCACTCGTTTGCTCCTAAATCCCGGCTTGCTAGAATCAGCGATCCTTCAATACCGTCAAGGGCATTAAATAACGGCAGCAGCATAAAGGGAATTTCAATATACGTAGCAACGATCAAAAAACTCGATCGTGTAAAAAGGAGCGGCTGAGGGCCGACCCCCATCACACCAAGCAGCTGGTTGACGAGACCTGACTGACTCAGTATCCCAATAAACGCATAAGCTTTAAGCAGGATGTTTATCCACGTTGGTAAAATCAGCACTAAAAGCCAAAGTTGTTTGTGTTTTGTCTTTGTAAGAAAGTATGCGGCAGGATAACTTATAAAAAGAGTCATGGCAGTGATCAAAAAAGCGTATAAAAAGCTTTGTCCCGTCATATACAGATAAACGGGGGATGTAAAATAACCCTTGAGATTTAAAAATGTAAAGGATCCATCCATATCTCTAAAGGACTGAAACAGCATCAAAAGGACAGGTACAACAACGAACAAGCCCATCCATAAATAATAAGGGGCGGACAGCAGCTTTCTTTGTTTATCCATGGAAATCGGCTCCTTTTTCATCCGCGTTCACAGATGTCGTATACTGCTCTATCCGCTCATCAAAATCTTCTTCTGTCTCACTTAAACGCATGATATGAATGTCTTCAGGCTGAAACGTGAGGCCGACAATTTTTCCTGATTCTGTCTTTTTTGTAGAATGTATCAACCACTCATTGCCGCTCTGGTCAAGGCCAACGATCTCATAATGAACGCCGCGAAAAAGCTGTGTTTCAACCGTTATTTGTATTTGACCAGCATCAGCGTCCGTGACTGTCAAATCTTCCGGACGTATAACGACATCAACTTTTTCATTTGTATTCATGCCGCCATCTACACAAACAAACCGTTTGCCAGCAAAAGATACGAGATAATCAGAAAGCATACGTCCCTTTACAATATTGCTTTCACCAATAAAATCAGCAACGTAGCGATTGATGGGTTCATCGTAAATATCCATAGGTGTACCTGTCTGAACGATCTCTCCATTTTTCATGACCATGATTTCATCACTCATAGCAAGTGCTTCTTCCTGATCATGTGTAACGAATAGGAAGGTGATCCCCAGCCGGCGCTGCAGTGCTCGCAGTTCATACTGCATTTCCGTACGTAATTTCAAATCAAGCGCTGAGAGAGGTTCATCCAGTAAAAGAACATCCGGTTCATTGACGATCGCACGCGCTATGGCAACGCGCTGTTTCTGTCCGCCCGACATTTCTGTGGTCTCTTTGTTTTCAAATCCATTCAGACGTACGAGCTGTAGAGCTGTCTTTACCTTTTCTCTTATTTGCTGTTTACTTATTCTTTTCAATTTCAATCCAAAAGCCACATTATCAAAAACATTCATATGAGGAAACAAGGCATAATCCTGGAAGACGGTGTTGACTTTACGTTTTTCAGCAGGCGTGTTGATGGCATTATCTCCATTCAAGACGACGACTCCGCTGCTAGGCTGTGTAAAACCCGCGATAATATTAAGAATCGTCGACTTCCCGCAGCCTGAAGGACCTAATAATGTATAAAACTTTCCTTTTTTCAGTTCAAATGTAATATCTTTCAAGACATATTCTTCTTCATACTTTTTTTCAACGTGCGTGAAGGAAACAATATTTTTTTCCATCAACAAAAACACCCCTTTTAAAACCGATTTTATCGAACCTCATTATTATATCGGCTAAGGGGTGAAATGCAATATTTATTTGATTTATATAACCTGTTCATCAAGAAAATGTGTTCAAAAATTGGCGATAAAACGACACAGTTTTAAAAAATCATTATTAAACTAACTGCTTGTCATTCTTTACTGTTTTTATAGTTTTGGATGATGGTTTCACATACTTCATGAGTGAGTAATGCACTTTTTAATGAAATGGGATTTTCTCCACCTGTTTCCACTGCTTGTATAAAGGCTGCTATCATAGGAGCAAAGCCTCTTTTTTCCAGCATTTCTACCCAGTCACCTGCTTTAGTCATCATGGCTCCTTCACTGTTGTAGGTCGTTTTATCGGTAAGGTTTTTCAAAATGACTGTCGCTTCAGGACTTTGTACTTCATATACTTCAAGTTTTGCTCCTGATTCATTATTTATAGCAACATAAGCCGTAGATTTTGATGTCTTAAGCATCACCCATGCTCGCTTGAATCGACCCCTTTCAACAACAATATCAGACTGAATGACTTCCGGCGGTTCATCCATGAGATAGAGCGCTGTATCCAGCGGATGGATCATCAAATCATAAACACGATAGCGCACATCGAAATCTGTGTTATCGCTTTGGTTTTTTTGTAGGATCAGATGATTTTTATTCGGTAATTGCTTGATCTCCTGAACCATAGGAGCAAAACGTCTGTTGAACCCCGTCATAAGAAGCGTTTTCTGTTTATCTGCATACGTCAATAACGCTTTCGTTTGCTCACTGTTTTCAGTCAGCGGTTTATCGACAAACACAGGGATTTTCTTCTTTAAAAATGCCCGACATACGTCCTCGTGAGTGTCTGACGGCGTGTGGATAAAAACGGCATCCACACGCTCCAAAAGATTTTTCCAGTCAGTAAACTGACGATCCTCAGGAATGCCGTATTTTTTCCCTACTGTTTTTAACGTATCCGGTGTACGCGTCGAAAAATACCATTCATGCTTTGTATGTCGAGCTGTATAAATGGGTAAATATGCTTTTTGAGCAATGTTACCTAATCCTATGACACCTATTTTCAAATCTTTGTCCCTCCGTAATTTTCTCTTTAACGCTATAATTACTATACCATGCGTCAGAGTCATTCCCTTTATAAAAAATCCACTCTCATATAAGGAGAATGGATCGTTTTTATATCAATTTGTACTTTCATCAGCAAGTGAGATTTTACTGAAGGTTGATTTCAAAGACGTTTTTGCCTTATCAATCAGAACACGTCCTGTTTTTTCATTTGAAACCAGATCTTGTCCAATGATCTTAACTTCAGTTTCAAGGGTAACACCATCTTTTTCAAGGATCACTTCTTTGATATGTTCAATCAATTCGATATAATCTGTCGCTGTGGCGTTATCGATATTCACAATGAATCCTGCATGTTTCATTGAGACCTGTGCGCCGCCCCATGTATAACCCTGAAGACCGGCATCTTGAATAAGCTTGCCTGTAAAGTAGCCTGTTGGACGTTTAAAGACAGAACCACAAGAGGGGTACTCGAGTGGCTGCTTGGATGTCCTTAAATAACTAAGTTCATCCATTTTAGCTTTGATTTCTTCTGGATCGCCAGCTTCTAATTCAAAAACGACCTCTAACGCAATATCATCGGTTTCCTGCATGATACTGTGTCTGTAATCAAAATCCATCTCCTCATTCGTCATTTCTTTGATTACACCTTTTCGGGTCAGTAACGTGACTTGTTTGATCACTTCTTTGACCTCGCCTCCATAGGCACCGGCATTCATGTAAATGGCTCCCCCGACACTCCCCGGGATACCACAGGCAAACTCGAGCCCAGTAAGTTCTGCTTCTAATGCACGTTTACTGACTTCGATCAAAGGTGCACCGGTAAGCACACGGATGGTCTTGTCTTCGATCGTGATTCGGTTCATATCAGTCAGAATAATCGTAGCTCCGCGAATACCACCGTCTTTGACGATCAAATTGCTGGCATTGCCTAAAATAGTTGTCGGCCAGTCATTTTCATTCAGCCATTTCATTAAAGCTTGAACTTCTTCTTTACTTTTAGGGAATATCAAAGCATCAGCAGGTCCACCTGTTCGGGTATAGGTATACTTTGATAAGGGTTCATCAATTTTTATATTAGCATCTGGAAATGCCTTTACTAGATCTTTTATAGTCATCGATTCAGTGATTCCTCTCATTTTAAATGGTTGCTTTATATTCATTATATTATTCTTAGTTAAAATAAGCATATTCAGTTTAACATTATTATAGGTAATTGTGTAGAAATATCAATCAATTGTCACTTTATAGACACTCAACCGTTTTCGCTTACTAAACCTTTTTGGAATTATCTCCGTCAAAACAAAAATGTGTGTAGCTTGCTTTTCAGTTCCCGGTTATCTATAATTAATTTGACTTTTAAATTTATTATGCGGGAGTAACTTGCAGGCGAACCTGTTGCAGTGCCACCATCCGTAGACTGATCATCTGCTGGTGCTGTATTAAATAGTGAGACGCATACGGGACAGTCATCACTTATTCCGTATGTGTCTTTTTTTCTTACTCCCCATAGAACAGAAAGGATAAAACAATGAATTATTATCAGGAGACGAAAGATAAGGTACTTGAAGCCGTAGACACTTCCAGGGAGGGTTTGAGCCAGTCTGAAGCTGAAAAGCGTCTGGAAGAACAGGGATACAATGAGATTACTCGAAAAGAGAAACGTTCGGTTTTTTCTTTGTTCATCGAATCGTTCAAAGATCCAATGGTCATCGTGTTACTCATTGTGGCTATTGTCCAAGTCATGATTGGCGAATGGATCGAGTCGCTCATTATTTTTGTAGTATTGATCCTCAATGCGATTTTGAGTGTGGTTCAGACAAAAAAAGCAGAAGATTCGCTTGAATCATTGGAAAAAATGTCGGCCCCTACTGCTGACGTTTACCGAGATGGAAAACAAAAAGAAATCGAATCGAAAAACTTAGTTGCAGGTGATATCGTTGTTCTTGAATCTGGAGACAACATTCCTGCAGACGGTCGTCTGATCGAAGCCGAATCTCTGCAGGTAGAAGAAGGCGCCTTGACTGGAGAGTCAGTGCCCAGCCAAAAGTCAGTTGAACCCTTAGAAGGAGAGACCCCTTTAGGCGACCGCGTTAATATGGTTTACAGCAGTACCATGGTCACAGCAGGTCGAGGTGTCATGGTGGTTACTTCAACAGGCGAAAAAACTGAAATGGGTAAAGTGGCAGAACTTGTCCAAAACGCTTCTGCCAAACAGACTCCACTCCAGAGAAAACTAGCTGATTTCAGTAAAAAACTGGGTATCGCTATTCTTCTGTTATCTGTTCTGATATTTGGTATTCAAGCTGCCCGTATATTTTTAGGTGGTATGGAAGATGTGACAGTCCCACTGCTTAATGCCTTCATGTTTGCTGTCGCTGTCGCTGTTGCCGCTATTCCAGAAGCTCTCCAGTCGATCGTCACCATCGTTTTATCTGTCGGTACAAATAAAATGGCGAAACAACATGCCATAATCAGACAACTGCCAGCTGTTGAAACACTTGGATCGACCAGTGTCATCTGTACAGATAAAACGGGAACACTGACTCAAAATAAGATGACAGTTGTTGATGATTATATTCCAAACGGAGAATCCAATCTCTTTTCAGGCGACAGCAGCTCCTGGAGCGAATCAGAGAAAATACTGATGCAGATCGCTGTTTTGACCAACGACTCAACCATCAATGATAAGGGCGAATCAAGCGGTGATCCTACGGAAGTTGCGCTCATAGCTTATAGTAATAAACAGGATCTTCCTTATGAATCAGTAAGAGATAAGTATCCAAGACTTGCTGAACTCCCCTTTGACTCAAGCCGTAAGCGTATGTCGACAGTTCATGAAATCGATGGCGAAAAACGTCTTTTGACTAAAGGCGGTCCCGATGTTTTGTTCAGGTTGTGTAACAGAGTGAAAATGAATGGTGAAGTCGTTGATCTGACAGAAGAACGTTTAGAAGAGCTGAAACAGAAGAATGAAGACTTTTCCGATCAGGCTATGCGCGTCCTTGCTTTTGCCTACAAGCCGATCGACTCAACGGAAGTCAGTATTGAAGATGAAAATGATTTAATCTTTATTGGTCTTTTAGCTATGATCGATCCGCCTCGCGAAGCTGTTTACCATGCTGTAGAAGATGCTGCTAACGCAGGTGTCCGTACAGTTATGATCACTGGAGACCATAAAACAACAGCACGTGCGATCGGCCGTGATTTAAATATATTCAAAGAGGGCGATCTGGCCTATACTGGACAAGAACTGGATGCCTTGTCTGAAGAAGAGCTGATGGAACAGCTTGAAGATATCAGCGTTTACGCTCGTGTTACTCCAGAAAATAAAATCAGAATCGTTACAGCTTGGGAAAATTATAACCAGATCACAGCAATGACCGGTGACGGGGTCAATGATGCTCCCGCATTGAAACAGGCAGATATCGGAATTGCTATGGGTAGTGGAACCGATGTGGCAAAAGATGCTTCAGCCATGATATTGACGGATGATAACTTTGTTTCTATCGTGCGTGCGATTTCAGTAGGCCGTACGATTTACAGCAATATCAAAAAATCGATTGCTTACCTATTCTCAGGAAATCTGGGTGCCGTTTTGGCGATCATCTTTGCTTTAGTGGTAAACTGGGTCAACCCATTTACTGCCTTGCAGCTGCTGTTTATCAACTTGGTCAACGACTCCATGCCAGCTATTGCTTTAGGGCTTGAACCCGCAGAACCAGATGTCATGGACCAGAAACCGAGAGATCCAGATGAATCTATTTTCTCTGGAAATACATTTAAAATCGTTGCTTTCCGTGGTGTATTAATAGCCATTGCGGTCATTATATCCCAATATATAGGATTACAGACTTCAAATGAAATGAGTGTTGCTATGGCCTTTACAACACTTATCCTCTCACGTACGCTACAGGTATTCCCGGCGCGTTCAAACGTGGAAACAAGTGTTGGGGCTGGATTTTTCAGTAACAAATTCGTCCTTTTAGCTTTTGCTGCCTGTATGACCTTGTATGGTATAACATTGATTCCCGCTGTCAGAGGTATCTTTTCTATCCCCGCAGCCTTTGGTTTGACTGAATGGTCAATAGCTGCCGGCTTAGCTTTAGCTACCACAGTGATAATGGAATTAAAGAAAGTGGTTTTACCTTATAAACCTGAATAGACTCTAATTTTGTATGTGTGTAACCCTAAAAGGCTACGCACATACATTTTTGTTATAATCAACTTGAAACTTTTTCTTTACGTGCTATACTGTAAAGACGAAATATAGAGAAATTAAAAGAGGGTTTTTTATGAATTTCACAGCTATTGATTTTGAAACAGCTAATCGTCAGTCTCACAGTGCCTGTTCTGTTGCACTGACTGTGGTTAAAGACAGCAAAATCGTTGACGAATATTATACACTTATTAAACCAGAAACCTGGTTCAATCGCATGAACATTAATATACATGGCATCACAGAAGCAGATGTTTTTGATGCCCCAAAATTTCCTGATGTCTGGAACGAAATGAAACAGTTCTTCACTCCTGATCAGTTAGTCGTTGCTCATAACATGCCTTTTGATAAGCGCATTTTGACTGGAACACTCCATTATTACGGTGTCGCCGCGCCGGGTTTTAAGACTTTATGTACTGTGCAGTCGTCCCGCTCATTGTTGAAAGGGAAAGGATTACCCAATCATAAGTTGAACACTGTTGCTGAATATTATGGTATTCCGTTAAATCATCACCACGCATTAGATGATTCGAGGGCCTCTGCCAGTATTTTGATCAACCAGGAAAATGAGTACGGTACATCTGCACTCAACCGGTTTATTAAATAAGTTAAATAAAGAAGCCAGATGAGATGCTCTGGCTTCTTTATTTTTATATCATCTTGCTCATAAGACAAACATCCAAATAGCGTTCTTTGTCTTTAACACCACGTTCCATAACTGCTTCGAGTTTAAAGCCCAACTTTTCATAAAGATGACGCGCACGCTGATTGCGTTCCTGCACTTTTAATTCCAGTCTACCGAGTGTCTCTGTCTCTTCAGCCCATGACAGCAACTCCTCCATCATCATTTGACCGAGCCCCATTCCCCAATAGCTCTGGTCAATGACGATCCCTACTTCTCCAATATGTTTGATTTTCGGTTTCAAAGAAGCACTGATGGAGGCTATCCCAATGATTTCATTTTGTACCGAGGCTACGAACACAACATTATTTGAAGAATCGTAAATTAAATCGAGTTGTTTTTCTTGATCCTTCAGGCTTAAGCTAAGGTCATCCGCCCCCTGGGTCAAGTAGCCTGTTTGAGTGGCTGTTTCATTTAATAAATCGATAATGGCCTCAGCATCACTTGGAATGGCTTCACGAATGATGCAGTCGATAGCTTCACTCATTGTTTTAACTCCTTTAGGATCTCTTGATACGGTTCACCATGAGCTTCAATGATCAGTTCACGTTTTCCTGAATCATTCAACACATTAAAACGAATCATTAGATAGTCTTTTGGGAGCTCTTCTTTCATAAATGATCCCCACTCAACGACGCTTACACCTTTTCCATAAAAATATTCTTCTAAACCAAGATCCTCATTTTCTGCATGTTCAAGCCGGTAGAGATCCATATGATACAAAGGCAGGCGACCTTCTGTATATTCTCTGATCAGAGTATAAGTCGGGCTTTTTATGATTCTCTGTATACCCAGCCCCTTAGCGATGCCTTTTGTAAAAGCCGTTTTCCCCGCACCAAGCTGGCCTTCCAGCAATATGGTCATCGATGGCTTTAAGTAACCGGCGATCTTTACAGCTAGTTGTTTCGTTTCCAGCTCATTATTTGTAATGATTTGCATAAAATCCCTTCTTTACTTTTTACTAATCATCATCCTATCACATTCTTCTACAAAAAACACCTCTAATTGCAGGTAGAAACGGTCGTCCATACCAGCACATGATATCGACAGAACCAGGAATTTTAGTTATACTTGACTTTAGAAACAGGAGGTATTTGAATGATTCAAGTAAAGCAAATCGAAACAGGAAGTATTCAGGAAAACTGTTATATCGTATATAAAAAAAATGAAGCCCTGATTATAGATCCCGGCAACAATAAAGAAAAAATCTTATCTGAAATAGAAGTTCTTGATGTTATGCCCAAAGCTATTTTACTCACTCATACCCATTACGATCATATCGGTGCCCTGGAAGTTTTGCGTCAAAGTTACAATGTCCCCGTTTACGTGGGAAAACAGGAAAAAAACTGGCTAAGCAACCCACAATTGAATCTTTCCAGTTACAGTGATCATGAGATTATTGCAAAACCTGCCGAGTTTATTTTTGAAGTGCCATCCACAATAAAAATTGGTCTCTTTTCTTTTAAAGTTGTTCACACACCTGGTCATTCTCCCGGAAGTGTCAGCTTTATTTTTGAAGAAGGAGAATGTGTCTTTTCAGGTGACGCTTTATTTAAAGGCAGTATTGGACGGACAGACCTTCCAGGAAGCGAACCAGAGAAGCTTATACCGGCGGTCGAAGAAAACATTCTGAGTCTGCCTGACCACTACATTGTCTATCCGGGTCATCTCGCTTCAACGACTATACTGCATGAAAAACAGTCGAACCCCTTTTTTAAAAATGGAAAGGTGAGATAAAATGAAACGAATCTTACTTTTGCATACGGGAGGGACTATATCCATGAGTACCGATCAGCGAACGGGGGCTGTGAAACCAAGCGATGAACACCCTCTGCATCAGTACAGCCAATTGTTTGAAGAAAATATTGAAATCATTGAAGAGGATATTTTAGAGCTCCCGTCTCCTCACGTTACATCAGCAGATATGCTGAAAGTCAAAAAAAGGCTGGCCAAAGCTATTTGCAGCAAACAATTTGACGGTGCCGTGATCACTCACGGTACGGATACACTTGAAGAAACGGCTTATTTTTTGGACTTGACCTTGGATTCAACTTTCCCAATAGTCTTAACGGGGGCTATGCGTCCGATAGACGAGATTGGTTCCGATGGGGTAAGGAATCTGCAAAGTGCCATCTGGACCGCACTTTCTGAAGAATCAGTGGATAAAGGTGTCCTAGTCGTCATGAACGAAGAAATACATTCTGCGCGTTACGTGACCAAAACGCATACGACGAACGTAGCAACATTCAGAACGCCAACGTTTGGGCCTATTGGGATCGTCTCAAAAAATAATGTGCGCTTTTTTCAAAAACTTGTTTTCGAAGAAACATATGATGTCAACGCGGTTACCAAAAACGTTGCTTTGCTTAAAGCTTATACCGGGATGGACAGTACACTTTTTTATGCTCTTGATGATGCAAATATTGATGGTCTTGTCATCGAAGCACTTGGTGCTGGTAATATGCCCCCTGCAACGCTCCCGGGAATTAAAAAACTTTTAGATAAAGATATTCCAATAGTTATCACGTCCCGGGCGTTCAATGGGATCGCACAAGATATTTATGCCTATAAAGGCGGCGGCAAGCACTTGAAAAAACTGGGAGCTGTATATGCGCCTGGGCTAACTGGAATAAAAGCCCGCATCAAGCTGCAAGTTCTACTTGAGCAAAATAGTTATCTCGAATTGATCAAAACACATTTCAATTAAATCGAATTAGAAAAAGCAGCTCAAAATTATGAGCTGCTTTTTTCTATAATTTAATTGTTTTTTCAAGTTCAAAAATCATGAATTGAGAAAGATTACTCAACCAGTCTTTATTCAACCATGTCCATGAATCCGTTCGTTCATTATTGAAATATCGCAGCGAAAATACCTCTCGTCCATCATTTAAAAAAACTTCCATAGCTGAATCTTCTAAAAATAACTGAAGGGAGGATAGTGTTTCTTTCAAATATACCGTCCGTGTTTCACGAGTTGAATCCAGCCAGTTCGTTCTTTCAATTGTGAACTTTCTTTCTGAGGCTTCATAACGAAGATCTATTTCATTACGCAAAGTCCAAGTGAATGAAGATGCACAAGTATCCCACTTACACGTGATCTCCTGTTCTGATGTCGTAAATAAAACATTGTCTTTTTTAGAAATATCTTTCAACATATCATATGATTGAATACGCAATTTTTTCAATTCATCAACAGGCTTTTGAATCAATTGATTCTTGACGAACATGATTTCTCTTGGCAATGACAAGTGGTGAATCCAACCATCTTTAACCGTCGGAACTGCCGCTTCTTGCTTCGGAGGCATGGCTCCCATCCATCCAAACACAAGGGTTCTTCCTTGGTCATCTTCAAACGATTGAGGGGCATAAAATTCAAAGCCTCTATCCATTTCATTAAATTCTTTTATCTCAGGAGTGAACCTACCATTCTCAAAGTGGCCTAACATATACCCCGTCTGGAATATATTTTGATATAATGTACCCTTTGCTTCTATTCCTTGAGGAGAAAAGACAAAAACATCTTTCTTATTTAATCTCAAAAGATCAGGACATTCCCACATGTAACCGAAATCTGATGGCTCATCAGTAAGTTCTCCTTGAAAATCCCAGCTCAGAAGATCTTTAGAACTGTATATTATAGCGGTTCCTTTCAGGTCTTGTGTTTGGGCACCTAACACCATCCAATAAGACTCATTGCCCTTCCAGACCTTGGGATCTCTTACATGGGCTGTATAGTCTCCTGGGTGTTCAAACAGTGGCCCATGCTTTTCAAAATGTATACCATCTTTTGAAACAGCAAGACATTGGTAGCTTTCTCGTTCTCCCTGAGCTTTTTTTACATTTCCTGTATAGAAAATGTAAAGTTTGCCGTCTTTTTCAATGGCGCTTCCTGAATAACAGCCATTTTTATCATACCAGTTGTCTGGACTCAAAGCGGGCTTTAGATAAGACCAGTTAACAAGGTCATCTGAAACAGCGTGACCCCAATGTTTGTTTTCATGTGTAGTCCCCTCTGGATTCCACTGAAAGAAAACATGGTATTTATCCTTAAAATATATCAGCCCATTTGGATCGTTGATCAGTCCTTTTTGAGCACGTATGTGATAGTTAATAGTATGATCATCAACTATTTTATTTTTTTCCAACAATAGTTCCCTCCAAAATCTTTAAGCATTTGAACCTTCAATATCTTCTCTCATTTTATCTGAGTAACCGAATAAATACGTTAGGCCGAATGCTACACCAATAGCTACTAAATTAGACAGAATATACCAGAGAATCTGATCATTCAAATATAAAAGTGTTCCTGGAATAACAGTAACAGCCATTCCTGTTGCAGCTAAATTTAGAATGTCGGCCAAGAAACCACCAGCAGCTCCTCCAACTAATCCAAAGATAAAAGGTTTGATATAACGCAGATTCACACCAAAAATAGCCGGTTCAGTGATTCCTAGAAATGCTGAAAGTGCAGACGGATAAGCTAGTGCTTTTAATTTCTTGGATTTCGATTTGATTGCTACAGCAAGCGTGGCTCCACCTTGAGCAGCAACACTGGATGTGATAATGGCATTATACGGATTCACTCCTGTATTAGCCAACAGCTGGATTTCTAAAAAGTTAAAGATGTGGTGAACACCGGTGATAACCAAGATCTGATTCAAACCTCCAATAAGGATTCCTGCTAATCCTAGTGGCAAGCTTAACAACCAGACGACTACATCCAACACAACTTCTTCTAACGAGTGGAAAATCGGTCCAATAACAAAAAGAGAGAGGACACTCATGACCAGTAACGTGCCGAATGGAGAAATCAAGAGATCCAAAGTCTCAGGCACAACTTTTCTGAACCTTTTCTCAACTTTTGCCCCAACATACCCAGCAATGAACGCTGGTAAGACGGTTCCTTGGTAACCTACGACAGGAATGAAGCCGAGCATAAAAATCGGCGAAGCATCTCCGCCTGCTACAGCGTATGCATTAGGAAGTGCCGGATTTACGAGCATGAGCCCTAAAACAATACCAATAACAGGAGACCCTCCAAAAACTCTGAACGCTGACCATGCTACTAAGGCAGGCAAGAATGCAAAGGCAGTATCAGTTAAAACTTGAGTATACAACAAGAAATTGGCATTAATATCCGCAGGTGCTACACCAAAGAGCGCCAGAACTTGTTCCTGTGTCAACAGTCCTCTAAGTCCCATGAACAGTCCTGTCGCTACGAGTACTGGAATGATAGGTACAAAAACATCACCAAATGTGCGAATCGCCCGCTGAAAAGCATTTCCTTGTTTCTTACTTTCTTTTTTCATCTCACCTTTGGAAGTTCCGGATATCCCCAATCCTGTTACTTCATTATAGATTTTGTTGACTGTTCCTGTCCCAAAAACAATTTGATACTGACCGGAATTATAGAAAACTCCTTTCACTTTCTCGGTATTTTCAACTTCAGTTTCATCCACTTGTTCCTTGTCTTTCACCATAATACGCAATCTTGTTGCACAGTGAGCGACTGAATCGATATTATCTTTACCTCCAACACCTTCAATAACTTGCTTGGCAATTTCTTTGTTATCCAACATTTTTAACCCTCCATTTTTTGATTCCAGCTATATTGGAACCGGTTCTATTTCAGTGTATAAGAATTCGCTTTCTTTGTAAACCCTTTTTTAAATGTTTTGAGTGGTTTCTCTGACAACCAATTCGTTGGGTACAACTTGATACTGCGCCACTTCTTTTTTTAAAATCATATTTTCCAGGGTGTCAACAGCCATTTCACCAATAGCATAGTAAGGATATTTAATGGATGTGAGGGCTGGGGTTACAAAAGATAATAAATCATACCCCCCGTGACCGGCCATAGAAATATCTTCAGGAACAGATAGCCCAAGTTCAGAAGCTGCTTTCATTACAGCTAGAGCAATTGTATCTGTGGCACCAACTATAAATGTTGCCTTGAGATTTTTGAGTTCATTTATTGCTGTTTGATACGCTTCCTGCATGATAAAAGAAGTTTCAACTGAACGGACCCTTGTTCCTTCTTCTTTATCGATCTCTTCAATAAAGCCGTTATAACGGTCTTGTCCCACAGCCTTATCTTCACTTGATACCGTGAAGTACAAGAAATATTTATGTCTCAACGTCAGAGCATGTTTCGCGATTTTTCTACCTGCGCCATGATCATCATGCACAATAGAGGGGATATCTTTAGAATACTGTCCTAAAACGAGACAGGGAAGTTCAATGTTTTTTATTGCTTCCCTGTGCTCAGCTGTTATACTTTTTGCTAAAAAGATAATGCCGTCGACCTTCTGCTTAGCCAGAGCATAAATATCTTCGATTTCTCTTTTCTCGTCCTGATTTGCATTTGTAATGATCAACTGATATCCCAACTCATGTGCTTTTGCATCGATACCAGATAATACTTCATTAGTGGATGGTGAATTAAGGCGTGGAATAATCACTCCGATCATGTTTGTCTTTTGAGCTTTTAAACTTCGTGCAAAGGTATTTGGTTTGTAACCTCTTTTTTTTACGATTTCGTCTATTTTTGCCTTTGTTTTCAGGCTGACTGAGCCATTGTTCAAATAGCGGGACACAGTACTCTTGGCCACGCCGGCTTCTTTTGCGATATCATTGATCGATACCATTCCTAAACTCCCTTCTCACTTTTTTCAGTCCATTTAAAGCTGGCTGAGGCATGAGTGGTGCCATCAACTTCGATACGGTGATCTGTAAACAATTCATCTGTAAGCCGCTTGCTCACCTTACTCGTTACCGTATTCCCTTCTTTAACCTCTTTATCAAAGGTGATAATACCGTGTCTGATTGCATGCGTCTTTAAAAATGCCGAATTTAAACTATCTAGTAGCCATTCAATGTATTTTGAGTTATTGACATGGTTATTCGTGTCGATATCAAAATACCTCACCTCATAGCTTTTCTCATCTATCTGGCTTTTATCAATTTCATGAGGTTTTAATTCTCGCCTGATTCTTCTGGAAAAAAGCGCGGCATAAGGTGCAACCACTTCGTTAGGTATCCTTACCATTTTTCTCGTTGCATGATCCATTAATGCAAAAGTTACTTTAACTTCAATCAGTTGATTATTTTGATTATCTCTTACAATAAACGTACGGTATGTAAAAAGTTTATTATATTCAGTCGCAAAGGTTTCGATTTCAATTTTTTCTTTTGCATCGGGTAAGCGATCGATTTTGAATTCATATCTGAGAATGATCCAGCTGATGTCTAAATTTTCCATGTATGACTCTTCTCGCCCTAACAATGCTGAATGATTTTCAGAAACTTCTATTAAAAGATTGACCAGCATAGACAAAGTTAACTGATGATTACGATCACACATGTAATAAGGTATTGTTTCTTTCTGTTTATAATGATTCAACTGCTTTTCACCTTTCCTAACTCGAAATTCTTTCTATTCATTATTATTATACTCTAAAAAGAGCTGACTCCTAGATGAATTATAAAAAGAGTAGAAATTTTTCACAATTTTTTTATTGCTTTTCTTTATATCCCGTGCTTCGTTGTATAAAGTTAATCCTTCGGCCCTTTGAATGACTGATCAAAATTTCTTGATTTTAATAATAATCAGTTATATCCTATTGTAATCAGGCCACATTTTGTATTAAAATATGGTCTGTGATACAATCAAAAATAGAGCTAATTTTAATCTTGCTTATGATTTTCTCATTTATTCATTTATTTGTTGTACGTAAATTCAAGGTTAAAATTTAATTCTATTTAAATTTTAGGGAGGAAATTGTTCCATGAATGATTCTGAAAAGAGAAATAAAGGCTTTCTCGGCTTTATCGAGCGTTTTGGTAATTCATTACCGCATCCAGTCATTATATTTGTCATTTTAGCTTTAGCTATTATCTTAATATCTGATCTGGCCGCTCGCTTTGGTGCTCCAGTTGAGTACTTCAATGCCAGTGAGGGAGATTACGTCACTGTGGAAGCAGTCTCACTGATGACCGGAGAGGGTCTTGCCCACATATTCAACAGTGCCGTTGATAATTTCACAGGGTTTGCTCCACTGGGTACAGTACTTGTGGCTATGCTGGGTGTTGGTGTGGCTGAATGGTCAGGTCTGATATCCAGCACTTTGAAAAAATTACTTAGAAATGTGCCAACAAGCTTGCTGACTGCGTCGGTTGTCTTTGCCGGGATAATATCTAATATCGCTTCTGATGCTGGATACGTTGTCGTTATACCACTTGGGGCAATCATCTTTGCCGGTGCCGGCCGCCATCCTATTGCCGGTTTAGCAGCAGCTTTCGCGGGTGTATCTGCTGGGTTCTCAGCTAATCTTATTTTTGGTCCTACCGATGCTCTGCTTGTTGGTATTACAAATGAAGCCCTGTCTTCAGGAGGGATCGATTATGATGTGGCAGTTACTGCAAACTGGTACTTCATGATTGTCTCCACCTTTGTATTGACCATTGTCGGAGCGTTTGTAACCGAAAAGATCGTTGAACCTCGATTGGGAGAATACACTGGGAACTACAAACCAGACGATGAACCCATCACAGCTATTGAAAATAAAGGTATGCGCAATGCCCTGATCGCTTTACTTGTGTTTCTTGGCATCATGGCCTGGCTCATGATCCCGGAAAACGGTGTCTTAAGGTCACTTGACGAAGCCACTGGCAACATGACGCTCGACAACTTCCTGCGAAACGGTTTGCTGTTTATGATTTTACTGCTGTTTGCTGTTCCTGGCTATTTCTACGGTAGAACAACAGGCAAAATCAAGTCATCTCATGACTTGGTCAAAGGTATGTCAGAGTCGATGTCTTCAATGGGTGGTTACCTCGTTTTGGCTTTCTTTGCCGCTCAGTTTATCAACTACTTTTCCTATACTAATTTAGGTCTGATATTAGCAGTAAATGGTGCTGAATTCCTGGAAGCAATCGGCTTCGTAGGCTTACCTCTGATTCTCGCATTTATTATCGTTACAGCGTTCATCAACCTGTTTATTGGATCTGCATCAGCTAAGTGGGCAATCATGGCTCCCGTCTTTGCTCCAATGCTGTTCGAAGTTAACATTGCACCTGAAATGACACTGATGGCTTACCGTATTGCTGACTCTTCAACAAACATCATCTCTCCATTGATGAGTTATTTTGCAATGATCCTTGTTTTTGCCCAGCGTTATGACAAAAAGAGTGGGTTGGGGACAATCATCTCCACCATGCTGTCTTACAGTATTGCCTTTTTGATTACTTGGTCGCTCTTGCTCATTATATGGTTCGTCTTCGGATTACCACTAGGTCCAGGCGCAGAAATTACATTATAAAAATTGCTAGAAAAGATATGTTCTCCTCTTTTGGTGAACATATCTTTTTTGCTAATGTTTTACTTAGTATAAAAAAAGGAAGAGACCTTAACATTTACAGTCTCTTCCTTTTATCTATATTTTATTTTTAAAATAAACTCTTTTATTGTAACAGTCCGGTTGACCTGCTGCAGACTCAGATACTTATAAATCTTGAGTCTACACTTTTCCTGCCCAAATGTCGAACTCATGCGCCAACATCTCGTTGAGTATACACTTTTACAACCCAAATGTCGAACTCATGCGTCTACTTCTCTCTGAGTATGCACTTTTACAACCCAAATGTCGAACTCATGCGCCTACTTCTTTTTGAGTATGCACTTTTACAACCCAAATGTCGAACTCATGCGCCTACTCATCTCTGAGTTAACACTTTTTCATCTCAATTGTCGAACTCGACCGTCTGATACTCTTTGAGTCTGCACTTTTACAGCTCATATGTCAAACTTGACCACCTGCTCATCTCTGAGTCTGCACTTTTCAAATTTTATTTCAATCTGGCCAAAGCACCCATTGGATCCCAGGGTTCCAGTTCGACTACAGGTTTTTCCAAAGCCTTGAGCCATTCCTTGTCGATATATTTCTTTTTCACAGCGACCTGATAATTGTATTCTTCAAACCATTTATCAGACATCGAATAAATGCCTTTGTCTCCGCTCTTATCGCCCCAGCTGTTTTCGACTTTCCATTTGATTGGATTTCTTTCACCATCCAAGTCCACACCGACAAAGACCATGGCATGAGTTAGTAAACTTTCACCATAGTCCAGGCGTTCAGCTTTGGTTAATTCCACCGATTCGCCTAAGGTCGCTTCATAATCGTAGGCCTTGTCATCCATTATCCCTGCTTCGCGATCGAGCATTTTACCGACATCACAGCCAAACCAAACCGGTTCACCATCTTTGATCGACTGAATCGCCGCTTTCTTCAAGGCTTCTATAGGGGCATTGACATACTTGACAGGTGCTGCTTCTTTGATCGTGCCCAGATATTTCACTGTATAGGCTTTCCCAAAAGGCTTGTCTTCTGTAGGCGCATTGATCAGGCTGATGCGTTCTTCCAAGTCCCAGGCCACGTATTTTTCAAAAAATTCACGCGGAGTGATGTCACTGATGCGGTGAAAATTATTATTTTTGTCACGATACTCATAAGTAAATGACTCAGGGACTTCACCCAATGACTTGACTAATAAAGTGTATACGAAATAAAGATAGGTTTCCTTCTGCTCGATCAACTGCTCTCTGGTGCTGCCTGTTTCATGAAGTTTACGGATTTTAGCTGCAAAGTCTCTCAATTTGGCCGTAAGCAGCTGATTAAGCTCATTGGTGTTGGACGAGTGATAAGTTTCCGGCATAATGGACTTCGGTACAGCACCATATTTTTTCAGGATACCGGAGAACATGTCCCACTGACCGCCATCCTGAACAGGATCCGTCAATAAATGCTGGACCAAACGAGAGTTGATCGATTCTTCGACCGTTTCAATAATGTTATCTAAAAAATAGTTCGATTTCTCAAGTTTATCCCAGAACAAGGTATAATTTTGTGAGAATTCAAAAGTTTTCACGTTCAGTTTTTCCATCGTATCTTTTCTCGCCGTATTCAAAGCAGCGAACATCCAGCAGCGGCCACTGGATTTTTGATTAGTGATCTCGCCTTTTTCAGTTTCATTGGAAAATACAAAATTATGGCGTCTGCTTAAGTTGTTATCGATAGACGATTTATTGATTCCCACCTTGGCAATCGCATTTTGTATTACTCGATTTGTTTCTTCTTTATTGTATTTATCCTTGAATTGATCCAAGGATTCTTTTGTAATTTTTTCCATATTGATATCTCCCTCACTTTATCCTATTTTATACAAAAACTTCAAAAATGACAAGGTGTCATTTATCTGCTGAAAGTCAAAGTCCCTTTCTATCATGCATAACTGTCCCTTGATAATTAGGCATTGCTTCTTCATCATTACACCTTTTATATGTTAAACTATACTATAATTGAAAGGAGAACTGATTATGCATTACGGTAGTTATCGTCATACACATGCAACTGTTGATCTCGATAAGCTGACAGACAATTATAACCGAATGAAAGAAAAATTAAGGCCAGACACAAAGTTTATGGGTGTTATCAAAGCAGATGCCTATGGTCATGGTGCTGTAGAAGTGGGGAGGCACTTGGAAAAACAGAATGTAGATTTTCTTGGCGTCGCTGTTTTAGATGAAGCCGTAGAACTTAGGGAAGCAGGTATAAAATGTCCTATTCTACTTTTGAGTCCCATTGAACCAGAAACGGTCTTAACGGCAATAGAATACGACATATCGATGACTGTTTTTTCTGATACAGTAGCAAAAAAAGTTAAAGAATCAGCGGAAGCAATGAGTAGAAAAGCTAAAATTCATTTGAAAGTCGATTCAGGCATGGCTAGAATTGGTATAAGGACAAGGGAAGCCGCACTTAAATTTTGTCATTCCATGTCGTCTGAATGGGTTCAGTTCGAAGGCATATTCACTCATTTTGCTGAAGCCGAAAATATAGAGGATCCGGCTTTTACTAAACATCAATTCGAATTTTTTATGGATATCGTTAATTTTCTTAAAGAAAATAATATAAAGTTTGATCTGACCCATTGTTGTAATACTGCAGCTGCACTTTTGTATCCAGAATATCATTTGGATATGATACGCACAGGTATTTCACTGTATGGCTACCATCCAGATAAATCTCTTGAGAAAGAAGTCACACTTAAGCCAATACTGAAAGTAGCTACTCATGCTGCTTATATTAAATCTGTAAAAAAAGGGACGACCATCGGTTATGGGCGCTCTTACACGGCTGACGAAGAGCAGACCATCGCGACCATTCTTTTAGGTTACGCTGACGGCATCCAGAGAGAACTGTCAAACCGCTGGTATCTATCGACAGGTAAACACCAGGCACCCATCGTCGGTCGCATATGTATGGATCAGCTAATGGTCGATGTCAGTGATATTCCTGATTTCAATGAAGAAACTGAACTCATTTTTATAGGGGATTCAAAAGCAGGTTACTCAAGTGCTTATGATATTGCAGACTTGACTAACAGTTTCCATTACGAAGTTTTGTGCGGCATCGGTAAACGTATTCCCCGTATCTATATAAAAAATGGAAAGATCACAGCCAAACACAATGCATTGCTGAATTAAAACAAATAATAAAGTACCCTCCCGTTATTTTCTTTATAGCGGGAGGGTACTTTTAATGTTTTGCTTTACTCATTAGATTGGTGTTTTAGTCTAAAATTTTTATATCCAATTGGCGACGACCGAATGCCCATGCAGCATCTAAATCTTCCATGTGGATATCAATACGTGTACCGTTGATAGCTCCACCAGTATCTCCAGCAACAAATTCACCGTATCCTGGGATAAATACTTTAGATCCTAATGGAATCACATTCGGATCCACTGCGATAACGCGTGAGTTTTCTCTTAAGTCGATACCCATGAATGTGAAGTTACTTAAACTCGCCTGGTTTCTTGAATAAGCGGTAGCTTCAACTGAAATCCAGCGTCCAGCTTCTTCTTTTTTGTTTGACTTATTAGAAGAAGTTGAAGCTTTCTCTTCAGCTTTTTTAGCTGCTGCTTTTTCGGCTGCTGCCTTTTCTGCTGCGGCTTTCTCGGCTGCTGCTTTTTCGGCTGCTGCCTTTTCTGCTGCTGCTTTTTCAGAAGCTTGTTTTTCTTTTGTTTCTTTCTTTTCTTTTTCTACTTCTTTTACCTCTTCAGGTGTTTCTGTTTCTTTTACTTCATCAGTAGATACGTCATAACTAACAACTTCTTCTTCTTTTTCTACAGAAATAACAGAAGAATCCTTACTTAGATAAATCGTTCTTCCGACTTGGATCAAGCTGCGGTTGTCGATGTCATTCACTTTTACTAATTTATCAACAGAAATATCTGTGGCTTGAGAAACGCCCCACAGGGTATCTCCCCATTGGAAAGTATACTCTAGGGTTTCATCTTTATCATAATCAGCTTTAGCGGCGTTGATGTCCTGTTCGATTTCAAGTACTGTACGTGGTGCCCAGTTTGAACTTGCACTTGCTTCCGTATCATTTGATAAAAACATAAGGCCTGCTGCTGATAATGTGAGTCCTGCTTTGATCAATACGTTTTTTTGAATAGTCATAAAATATATTCCCCTTTTCATATAATTCGATCGGTTAGGTTTATGAGCAGTAATCGTGCGTGTTTAAGTCATCTCCTGAACAACTGTATGTATCTTACCACGCTAAACCGAAAAGAAAAGAGGTTTGAGTGTATTGTCACTTTCTTTTAGTTAGTTTGTATTATAGCTGAATTAATGTAACACCAGTATTTCAAAATAGAGGTATTTTGTAACAGTGTAATATAAAAAGTGCTTTTATCCTGTTAAATTGACTATAAAAAAGATTTACACTCTTAATTGATTCCGGTCATTATAGTATTCTCTGTAGCCTAAGTAACTGGCGATGAAACTTGCAATACTCGTCACTGCTATCAGCATGAACATTACTACGATCTGATACCTTATTGCCGCTGTGGGATTGACCCCAGCAAAAATAAGTCCGGACATCATTCCTGGCAGGCTGACTAAACCCACAGTTTTAGTTCTATCGATCGACGGACTCATGCCTGTTTTAACACTCGCTCTGATAATACTCATTGATGCCTGCTTCTCATTAGCACCTAAAGCAAGTTTCTCCAGCACTTGCTGGCGCTGGTCTGTAAATTTATTATTAAGAGCCTGGAAAGTAAGGCCAATGGCAACCATAGCATTACTTGCGATCATCCCAGTAATCGGTACGATTTGTGAAGGGATCCATTCGATGACTCCTGAAACAATCATCACCCCCAGCGTAAGTGCCGTTCCTGTTCCAATAGCTGTAAGAGAAATGATTAAAGAATGATCGAGTCCTTTACTTCGTTTATGCGCATTATACCCAGCATTAAAAACGATAAACAGAACCATGGCAAGGGTCAGGAAAAAGTTATCGATCTGTATAACATATTTCAATATGTAACCAATCGCAAATAACTGAATGACTGCTCTTACCCCTGCGATAAAGATATCATTACCTAAATGCAATTTTTCTTTATAGTCTACAAGTACCGCTATCACTAGCAGTCCTGTTGACATTAGTAATGAAAGAAAACTGATTTCTAAATTCGAATCCATTACTTCTGTTCCACCTTTCCTTCTGAAATACGTATAACCCGTGTAGCTCGGCTGATTTCTCTTTCATCGTGCGTGACCGACAGGATTGTCATTTTATCTTTTTCGTTCAAGTTTTTTATTATATCGAAGAGTATATTCTTATTCTTCATATCTAAAGAACTCGTCATTTCATCAAGTAAAAGAACATCCGGTTTGAACATTAAATTTCTGATCAGTGCCACTCTCTGCTTTTCTCCACCTGACAACTCTTTTACTGGTTTTATAAGATAAGATCTATCGAGTTTTACCTGCTCTAACCATTTTATACTTTTCATTTCATCAAATTTTTCATCACGAATCTCGTACGGAAAAGCCAGATTATCTTTAACATTCGTTCCAAAAAGAGTCGGGTTTTGAAATAAGTAAGAAACCTTTTTACGATATGTGGTTGGATCGATTTCTGCTATATTCCTTTCTCTGTAGTTTATTGTACCTGTCGTTGGCGTCAACATACTTGCAATCAATTTGAGCAGCGTACTCTTCCCCCCGCCAGATGGCCCCGTAATCGTTATATGTTCACTAGCCTGGACAGAGAAATCAATCCCACTTAATATTTTTTCTTTTCCTGTAGTAAAACTTACACTATTTATTTCCAGTATTTTCTCAGTCATCGATTGTTCCTTTCTATTCCCTTTTATTTCTATAATTTTTACGCTGCAAAAGATACACTCACATTTCAATAATCCCATTCTTTTTGGGCTTCAGTGATTCTTTGTGCTTGAACCTCTTCTGACAAGTAGGTAAAACCTTCTCCAGTTACTTCTTGCACCTGCGAAATCGTCATGAAGGCATTAGGATCAATCATTTCTACGATCCGTTTAACACGAAGAACTTCCCTGCGACTGATGATGATGTACAGTATTTCTTTCTTTTCTTTAGTAAAGTAACCTTTTCCATCTAAAATCGTGATACCCCGTCCTAATTGCTGCTCAATTGCTTCAGCGACTTCTGCATATTTTTCTGAAATGATAAAGAAGGATTTCTTTGGATTCAAACCTTCCAGGACAAAATCGATCATTTTACTTTGAATATATAAATTGATCAACGTTAAAAAGACATTTTCTGCACCAATAATAAATCCACTAGGTACAACGATCAGTATATCGATCAAAAGCAGGGCGGTCGGAATGGCGAGCCCCGCATATTTCTGAAGTAGTTTAGCTATAATGTCACTGCCGGCGGTAGTTCCATGTCCCAGCATGATCAAGCCAATACCCGCGCCCATAAACAAACCTGAGCCAATTGGAGCGAGCAGCATAGTTTCAGGGATGAACGCCCATTCTTTTACCACCAGTAAGAGGACAGATATGATACCATTCGCTATTAAAGTATAATAGAGCGTCCGTTTATCCAGAAACTTGTACCCAATTGCAAGGATGACAATATTGACGATAAAAATCGTATAAGAAGGAGGAATACTGAAAATATAGAACAGAATTAGAGAAAATCCTGTTAAACCGCCTTCTGTCAGTTCGTTCGGAACAGTAAACGCATTTACACTGATTGCGTAAAGTAGAGAGCCAACAAAAATGAGTGTCAGATTTTTCAATCGATTTTTAGTTATCCACTTGTTTTTCATCAAATCCTCCTGACTTATAAACACATGTGCCGTCTACATACGTTGCAGCGACAGTGATGGTTTTTATTTCTGCTGCTTCACACTGAAAGATATCTTTATCCAAAATAATAAAGTCAGCCAGGTATCCCTCTTTGAGACGGCCTTTTCGTGTTTCTTCAAAGGATGCATAGGCTCCTTCGTAAGTGTAGGCATCAACAGCATCAAAGATATCCATAGCTTCCTCCGGTAAGTAAGGATAGTCGTCAGAAGAGTCCAGACGCTTTCTGGTAACTGCACATTGAATGTTGTAAAAAGGATTAAATGAAACAATCGGCGCATCACTGCTGAAAGACTGGTGAATACCTTTGTCCTTCATCGTTTTAAATAAATATGATGTGGATGCTCGTTCTTTTCCTATACGCTCATGAATAATAGGGATGTCGTCATTTAAAAAGATAGGCTGGACATACACCAGATACCCTTTCTCTTTTACCCGTTCGATAAGTTCATAATCTGTGATCTGCATGTGATTGATGCCGAGTCTTAATGGATTGAGCTGATTCTTTTCGACTTTGTCATAAGCATTTAAAACCGTTTCGATCCCGCGGTCTCCTATAGCATGGGTAATCACTTGATAATCATTCTCTACAGCCTTTTTCACTTCTTTATAGAGGGTTTCTTCTGACTTGGTCAATAGTCCTCTGCTCTCGTTATTATCAGTATAGGGCTTCCTTAACGCCGCTGTTCTTGATCCAAGCGTTCCGTCGATAAAGAATTTGACAGGGCCGATTTTATTCCAGGCTGTCCCTTCATGAAACGCGTAACGGCTTTTGAAAAAATCCGATAAATATATTTCGTTATTAAACCAAATTTGCTGATAAAACCTTAGAGTCAGCTTTCCTTCATTCTCAAGCTCTTCATACAAAGTCAATGTTTCCGCTATATTGTCGTCTTTCGCATCATTGGTATGCACTGATGTCAGTCCCACTTTATTGGCTGAATGCATCGTTTTTACTAACTGTTTTTTACGTTCTCTCCTAGATTTTTTGGGTAATTTAGACTTTACTAAATCCACAGCACCCTCAGTTAATATTCCTGAAGGTTTATTCGAAGCATCTTTTTGGATTTCCCCGTTCAGGGGCGGTTTGGTTGCTTCATCGATACCAAAATAAACCAGCGCAGCCGTGTTCAAACTCATCACATGCCTGTCAACACGTGTCAAGACGACGGGGACAGTCTCTGATATCTTATCCAAGTCCAGACGGTCTGGCATTCTCTTTTCATCCGTGAACGACGTATGATTCCAGCCTTCCGTGTATAATATATCCTTGTCTGTTAATCGATTATCTCTTATGTAATCTTGACACCTTTTGATGAGCGCTTCTATTGATGTAACATCGGCTATCGGCAATAAATTCAAGTATTCTGAAGTCATCAAGAAATGAAGGTGTGAGTCAATAAAGCCTGGTAATACTGTCTTACCTTTTAAATCAATCACTGAATATTTTTCTGTTTCGCTGATCAGCTGCAGACAGGTTTTATTTGATCCAGTTTTCAAGATCCGATTATCTTCTATGACAAAAGCTTCCGTAAATGTATTTCGTTCAACGTAAATTTTTCCATTTATAAATGCTTTCATGAACTCACCCTTTCAAAAAATAGTGTCTTATATAGTATAGCGTTAAATAGAACGCAATGCATCGTTTCTCACAAAAAAAGCCAGAACTGTTAAGTCCCGACTTGTTTGGATGTTCTTTTTTTATAGCCAGCTTCCCGTAAACTGATGGATGCCATGTGTATTTTCTGTCGCATCCACTTCTCTTGTCCAGTAATCTTTAGGAGAGAAGTATTCACGTGGAAAGATGACACAGTTTTCCACTTCCTGAAATGTATTATTCGGCTTCAGTCCTCTTTCTATCATGATTTCAGTGATCCTTATCACGTTCGTTTTGTCATCCCGTGATCCATCCGGCAAGATAAATTCTCTATCTTCGTAGTCATTGTAAAGTTCTTCTATGAATGGATGGTGTGGTTCTGCACCAATGATTCCAGTAGATATTTCTGTCTCGATTTCAAAACTGAAAAAGGCAGGATATTTCCTGAAGTCATCAATCGGTTTGATGAGTTCCATGTCTGTGTCACAGTATACACCACCGTATTTATTCAAAGCGTATAAACGAGCCACATCCGAAACAAATGCCCAGTCTTCTCTTTCGTAAGCTTGTTTCACGTAAGTTCCATGTTCGTTTGGATCAAAATTCGATTCGTCCCATCGTTTGATTTCCCAGTCTGGACAATATTTTTTCCAGCTTTCCAGACATTTCTGTTCCAGCTCGCCGAACTCATTTCCGCCAAACCAGGCATAATGAATAATTTTAGGTATCATAACTCTCTCTCCTCATCTAAAGTGTTAATTTAATTCTAACAAATTGATACAGTCAAAATCGATTATAATGACTCAACTGATTTCAAGAAGTGATTATACGACAGACTTTTTATAAAGAGGTATCAATTATTAGGAAAAACCAGTCACTTTATATATAATGAGAATATCTTTTCACAGGATATACGTACGCATAAACCCGTTGTACGGGAGAAAGGCATGAAGCGGATGAAAATCATAAGAAAAACACTCACACTACTATTTGTCTTGATCATAGGCTTTTGGTTAGGTTCGAGTGATATACTCGGTAACACGCGAGTGGGCAGCTGGTTGAATTCGGCTGCTGACTTTTTCCCTAATCAGATGGAAATACAGAAGTTGTCAGACTCTTTCGATACACTCCCGATCATTAAGGATTTATCGCCTGCCGAAAATCAAAAGGATCAAAATGAACAAGTTCAAACGATAGTGGAAAATAATAACCATGCCGAGGTCGACTATAAAGTCGTCGAGCAAAGGGTATTGATCCAGTTAAATAAACTTAGGGAAAAACAAGATCTTAAACCGTTGACTACTAATGAGGCACTCAAAACGGCAGCAGTCATCCGGGCAAGAGAAACAGAAGAATCTTTTTCTCATACTCGTCCTGATGGCAGGGGCCCTTTCACTGTTTTTGAGAACGAAGCGGTCGACTATCCATATAAACGCGTTGGAGAAAATTTGGGTATGGCAACGTATTATAAAAATGAAAAAGAAATGGCAGACCTCCTGTTTAATGGCTGGGTCGAGAGTGAAGGACATTATGAAAACATGGTTAACCCCCAGTACAAGGAGATCGGTATTGGTGTACACTATGATGGTGAATTCCTTTACGTTACTCAGATTTTTGGAACACCTCTCTATTAACCTTATATTAAAAAGCAGGAAGGCATAAAGGGTTGGCTTCCTGCTTTTTTTATTAACTTGTGAACACTTATTTTTCATATAACGTCGGACGACGATCAGCGTAAATGGGTATATTGTGACGAATTTGCTTTAATGTGTTTAAATCAATTTCTCCCCATATAAGCATTTCTTCTTCTCTACCGGAAGAAAGGATTCTTCCAGACGGATCAATTATACTCGAATGGCCACAAAAATTCATGTCTTTTGTCGTCCCGGTACTATTGGCTCCTACGACAAACATCTGATTTTCTATTGCCCTCGCTGACAGTAGCGTCTCCCAGGCAAATAATCGGGGATGTGTCCAGGCAGCAGGGATAAATAAAATCTTTATTCCCGCCAATGCCATTGTCCTGATCCACTCAGGAAATTCCAGATCGTAACCGATCGCTACGCCGGCCTTTACTCCGTCGAGCTCAAAGATTCCCAAGTCTTGACCCGATGTGAAAATTGTTTGCTCTTTAGCTGGTGTGTACAGGTGGACTTTACTGTAAGTATGCATAAGTTCACCTTTACGGTCAAAAGAATAACTTGTATTGTATAATTTGTTTTCGGACTGATTAACTACTGATCCTCCTACAATGTTGATACCATGTTCTTTAGCGAGTCCCCCCAAGAATTTCTTTGTTTCTCCACCTTCAACATCCGCATACTTTTCAGTATCAGAAGGATAAAAAGATGTAGACCACATTTCAGGCAGCACAATGACATCTGGCTTATTCTTCATCACTGCTGTTCTCACATAACTAATGATTTTATTTTTGTTTTTCATGCGCTGATCAACGGCCAAATCAATCTGGGCAATAGCTATCTTCATTCTCCCTTCTCCTCTCTTTTTGTTTAACATCAGTTTATCAATAATTCTCATAGATAACCAAGCTGAGCTTTCTGATTTAATATATTCGTTAACTTAAAATTTCCTTGAGTACAACCGATAAAAAAAGAACCTCCATTTTGGAAGTCCTTAGTTTTGTATTTTCACATTTCACGCATGAGTAATTTTTCCGTGATTTCTTTGATTATTTGCTTTTCTTTAGTGTCCGGCAATTTACTGATACGTTTCAATGCTTTACGGGTATATTTTTCTGCCATTGATTTTGCTTCACTCATTCCGCCTGATTCATGAACGAACCGTTGTATTTTTTGGGCATCTTTTTGAGTGATCTGACTGCCCATTTCCAGTAGCGCCTTGATTTCTCTGTTCTCTTTTCTCAAAGAAAAAATAAGAGGAGCAGTATAAATACCTTGCCTTACATCCTCAAGGACTGGCTTACCAAAATTTTCAGATGACTGAGTATAATCCAGCACATCATCAATAATCTGAAAAGCCATTCCAATATGACTTCCAATGTAATAGCAGTTTCTGGCAAAAGCTTTAGAATTTCCGCCCTCGATTGCTCCAGAATAACAGGCTAAAGCAAATAATTGTGCAGTTTTCCCCGAAATTTGTGTTAAATAATCCCGAATGCTCATATCTTTTTTATATCGCAAATGCATCTGATTTAATTCACCCATTAAAATACGTTCCATACCTTTAGTATTGATAGATATGTCTTCGACCGTATTCGCCTGTTTGGATAATATACGAAAGACCACAGTAAAGAGGTAGTCACCTGCATAAACAGCTACGTCTTTTCCATATTTCGATTGAATCGACTGTTTTTTTCTTCTGGAAGAAGCATCATCTATAATATCATCATGAATAAGTGTAGCTGTATGAAGCAGTTCTATGGCAGCTGCTACAGAACGCGCTCTTTCAGGAGAATGGTCCTTACCAAAGGTTGAAAACAGTAAGGTATATGCCGGTCGCAGAAGTTTCCCGCCAGAATGAAGCATATCTAAAATAGCTGCTTCAATTTCTTTATTACGAATAAATACTTCTTTATCGATCAACGCAATTGTTTCTCTCAATTCATTTTTCACTTCAGGATACAGTTCCCACATCGGATGTATCTGCATATTGATTCCTCTTTCTATTTTGCTCACGTTTCATAACAAGGTAAATCATCGGTGATTCACCTTTAATATACCGATTTTACTGTGATTATTCAATATCGAAAATAATGTGTGTATACTTCTAATTTGTATTATTTTTCACTTAAAAAAAAGAGTGAAGGAGAGCATTAATCTTCCTTCACTCTTTTACTTTAATAAAAATATTTCAGTTTATTGCCGCTTGTGTACAGGTTTTGTCCTTCCATACCACCAGTTCCCCGCTACTTTCTGTATCCAGGGAATGACATAATAGTCTAAACCGAAGGCACGACCGGAACCGTTCATCAAAGCAATAGCTGCGAAAATAAACCAGATATTCACCCAGTAGAACATTGCTGATAGGGTAAAGCTAATTACTAATCCAATCGTTGCAGCACTGACTAGCCAGGTAAACAGTCCTGCTATCAGCGCCAGACCAATACCGATTTCAACAACAGTCATCACTTTCTGGAAAATAAGTGCGATTTCAGGAGTAGGGATCATGAACTCCATGATCGATTCAAACCATCCTGGCATTTCATTTAAGATGGCCATTGGTTCTTCACCATAAACAAAGCTCAGACCGAATATTGGATCAGCAGCAGACGCATCAGCAGCTGGAGATGCACCGGATGTCGCATCCTGGAGCCAGGAGAATGGTAAAGCCACGTAATCCCCGAACCAGCTTTCTGATCCCAGTATACCAAAAGCTTTCTTTAACCCCTCAACAAGCCACATACTACCAAAGAAGAGTCTTAACGGAACAGACCAGAGAACGTTACCGTATCTTGATAAGTGTCCGCGGAATATATTGCGTTTATCTTTGATATGGAAAAATTCGTGGAAAATGTATTGAACGGCGTAATAACCAGAACGAATCTCAAAGAAGTAAAGCAGATTGACTAAGTGCTTGATCAGCATGGCAAAGAAACCGGAAAGGCTGATTTTGCCTAATAATTCGGCAACGCCATAAGTTGAGCCAATCGATACCATAAACCCTTGATAATTACTTTCGTGTTTATGTTTTTCTGACCCTTCGATTGAAGCTATGATATTATTTGCTGCTGTATGTCCAGTTTGCTGTGCAGCTTGAACGATTTGCGGCGTTGGAGCGCCACCTTCTTCAATGTAATAAACAAGGTCTCCAATAACGTAAACGTCGTCATATCCTTTAGCTTCCATATATTCATTGACCACTAAACGATCTGCACGTGCTTTTTCCAGTCCAAAGTCTTCAGTATCTGAATTAGCTTTGACACCGGCAGTCCAGATCAAGGTATGTGTCGGGATGATTTCTCCAGATTTCAGTTCAATATGATCTTCTGCTACTTTAACTATAGGCGAACTCTTTAATATCTTGATGCCTCGTTTTTCCATATAACGTTCTGCTTTATCTGCATTTTTACGGGAAAGCATATTCAAAATGGTTGGGATAGCTTCAACAACGATCAGAGAGATTTCATCTGGATCGACCCTATGATCTTTGGCCAGTCGTTCTTTCCAGTCTGCCAGTTCACCGATCATTTCAATACCTGTAAAACCAGATCCGCACACAGCAAAAGTCAGCATAGCTTTGCGTTTTGCATCATCACGCACGTAAGCAGCTTCTGCTACAGTTTCTTCAATATGCTCACGAATCTTAATAGCGTCTTCCATTGACCAGAGAGTAAAGCCGTGTTCTTTAACACCTGGAGTCCCATAATCGTTCGGTTCTCCACCCATTCCAAGAATAAGGTAATCGAAAGTATATGAACCTGCATCAGTCTGAACGACTTTTTTATCGTGATCGACATTTGTAACATCGGCCGTTACTAATTTCACGTTCTTTTTACGACTGAACAAGCGCTGTAAATCGAATTGTATCGCATCAGGTTCTACTCGTCCCCCTGCAACCTCATGAAGTTCCGTCATATACGTCTGGTAGGGATGACGATCAATCAATGTTATCGTAACATCTTTATTTTTCTTGAATTTTTTTGCTAGTCTCTTAGTAGCTGATACACCGGCAAATCCAGCACCTACGACGACTATATTTTTCTGGGACATGTTCGCACTCCTTAATATTGTTTAATCCGTAGTTTAAACTCACTTTTTTTCACTAAATCTTAAAACAATCAATCATAATATCAAACTCACAAATGATTTGATCAAAAAAACAACAGTGATAAATGTTTAAACCTTCACATACAACAGGGTTTATTATACATTAGACGAAAATAATTGTCTAGCTAATTCGAAGTAAAAGTAATTTTAAAAAAAGATTTATTAACATTTTGTGACAAGTGCGATTTAATAACTAGGTGTTCTAAATTTGATCCTTTATCACTAAGATATTCACATTGAATTCTTTTCACATTTAGATATGTAGATAGCGCTGATTTTATGATATAATCCTCATCAGTAAGTTTTTCATTCGTTTATTTTCAGTTACTTTATTGAACTTTATAAAAAAAGGACGTGCACAATGAATATTTCAGTTTTTTTAAAATTAGTGGAAATCCAAACCAAGATAGCCAGTCTATTTCCTTTTCTACTCGGCGTTTTGTTTTCAGCTTATTATTTTTCTGAGTTTCATCTGGGGAATACACTCCTCTTTTTTGTTGCGATGTTATTGTTCGATATGACAACTACCGCAATCAATAACTTGATGGACTTCAAAAAAGCAAAGGATGATAATTACCGGAGAAATACCAATATCATCGGACAGTCTGGTATTTCAGAAAAATCCGTCGTCTATCTCATTCTTTTTATGCTGACTTTGTCAACTGTTTTAGGGATCCTACTCGTCTTTCAAACAAGTATTTTACTGCTGGCTATCGGAGCCGTCAGTTTTGGCATCGGCATTTTTTATACGTATGGGCCGATTCCCATATCACGAACCCCTCTTGGAGAGATCCTTTCGGGTTTAACAATGGGCTTTGGTATTTTCTTTATTTCAGTCCTGATCAATGATGTAGATCATAACTTGATCGATATCACTTTCAGTGGTGCACAATTTTTATTGAGCGGTAATGTGCTGGATATCTTTGCTGTCTTCTTTGTATCCCTTCCGACCGTATTTCTTATAGCGAATATCATGCTTGCCAATAATACGTGTGATCTCAAAGAAGATATCGCCAATCACCGATTCACCCTCCCTTTTTATATTGGAAAAGAAAAGGCAGTCCAACTGTTCAACCTCTTGATGTATCTTTGTTACATCGTGATTGTTCTATCTGTAATATTAGGCTATCTTCACCCTGTGATGTTAGGTGTACTCCTGACATTTCCGCTCGTTAAAAAGAATTTGGATACTTATAATGAAAAGCAGGTAAAGCAGGAAACCTTCGTTGTGGCCATTAAAAACATCGTTCTATTCAGTAGTGCAGAAGTCCTTCTCTTAATTTTCAGCTTATTATTAAAATGACTCCTCTTGCACAATCACATGAAATAAAAAACAAGCCCTACCAGATCACCGATTAAAGTGATCTGGTAGGGTTTTTACTTGTTATTTTTAAACTTTTAAAACTGTTACATCATTCCACCCATGCCCGCTGGATTCATTCCACCGGCAGGATCGTTGTTTTCTTCAATAATATCTGCAACAGCTGCTTCTGTCGTTAGCAGTAATGCGGAAACTGAAGCGGCATTCTGCAAAGCAGAACGAGTCACTTTCGTTGGATCGATGATCCCTGCTTCAACCATGTTTACCATCTTGCCTGTTGCGGCATTGAAACCAATACCTGATTCAACGTGTTTAAGACGTTCAACAATAACGCTGCCGTCTAAACCGGCGTTCTGTGCAATTTGACGTACAGGTTCTTCAAGGGCACGTAAAACGATTTTTACACCGGTCGCCTCATCATCTGATACGTCAATCGCTTCAATGTCTTTTAGAATATTGATATAAGCTGTTCCACCACCTGCAATCACACCTTCTTCAACTGCAGCTCGTGACGCATTCAGAGCGTCTTCAATACGTAATTTGCGTTCTTTGATTTCTGTTTCAGTGGCAGCACCTACTTTAATTACAGCCACTCCACCTGCTAATTTGGCGATACGTTCCTGAAGTTTTTCGCGATCGAATTCGGAGGTTGTTTCTTCAGCTTGAGAACGCAGCATATTTACACGCTGTTCAATGGAAGCTTTATCTCCCGCGCCTTCAACGATCGTCGTATTATCTTTAGTAACGACTACCTTGCCGGCTGTCCCTAACTGATCGATCGTCATATCTTTCAGATCCAGTCCTAAATCGCTCGTAATGACTGTACCATTCGTCAAGGTAGCAATATCTTCCAGCATTCCTTTGCGACGGTCACCAAAACCAGGAGCTTTGACAGCAACTACATTGAGCGTTCCCCGGATTTTATTCAATACAAGGGTAGGCAATGCTTCACCTTCGATATCATCAGCAATAATCAGGAGAGGGCGATTCTGCTGCATGATATTCTCGAGGACAGGCAGAATTTCCTGAACAGATGATATTTTTTTATCTGTTATCAAAACATATGGATTATCCAAGCTGGCTTCCATTTTTTCATCGTCAGTTACCATGTATTGAGATAAATAGCCACGGTCAAACTGCATACCTTCAACAACATCTAATTCAGTTTCGATACCTTGAGATTCTTCGATTGTAATTACACCGTCACTGCCTACTTTTTCCATGGCATCTGCCAGTAAATGACCGATTTCTCCATCACCTGAAGAAATCGCTGCGATTTGCGCAATGGATTCTTTATCAGCGACTTGAGTTGAAATGGCCTGGAGTGACTCCACAGCTTTTTTCGTAGCTAATTCGATCCCTCTACGGATACCCACAGGATTGGCACCAGCTGTAACGTTTTTCATTCCTTCGTTAACGATGGCTTGTGCTAAGACAGTTGCTGTTGTTGTACCATCTCCGGCAATATCATTCGTCTTGCTGGCAACTTCTACAACCAGCTGAGCACCCATATTTTCAAATTTATCTTCCAATTCGATTTCTTTTGCAATCGTAACACCATCATTCGTGATTTGAGGTGCCCCAAAAGATTTATCCAAGATCACATTTCGGCCTTTTGGACCCAAGGTAACTTTCACAGTATCTGCTAATTTATCTACTCCGCGAAGCATTGCGGCACGAGCGTCTTCAGAAAATTTAATATCTTTAGTCATGTTTTAATTCTCTCCTTCATAAATTATATTGAAAATTAAATACTTGATCCTGATTTTTTAGTCGATGATTGCGATGATGTCAGTATCTTTGACTACTAAATATTCCGTCCCCTGATACTTGATTTCAGAACCAGCGTATTTTTCAAACATCACTTTGTCATTGACTGACACTAATGGTTTGGCGTAGTCACCATTTTCAAGCAGCTTGCCTTCACCAACAGCTACGACTACTGCTGTCTGTGGTTTCTCTTTCGCAGAATCCGGCAGGACTAGCCCACTCGCAGTTTTTTCCTCTTCTTTTTTCACTTCAAGAAGTACACGGTTTCCTAAAGGTTTCAACATAGTGTAATCCCTCCATAAGTATTTGTTTTTATTTTTTCACGATTTAATAGTGAAAACTCGGTTTTAGCACTCTAACAGTTAGAGTGCTAACTCCACTTCTAAGTATATTCAAAACAATGGAATCTTGCAAGTATTAACTCAAAAAAATCAGGATTTGAGTTATATGGAAAACAAAGTCTTTTTGTGTTAAATTACTTATATTGTATAACTCTCACAAAAGGATGACTTTAATGAATAACTCGATTCAAAATAAAAAAGCAGCCACCCGCATCATTCTGCTTTTCATACTGGTTCAACTTTTATCTGGCATCGTCCCTGCTTTTCTACCTCAGTCACTCGGACTAAAAGCTGTACTGGTGCCTACCCTCATATTTTTTGCATTAGGCGCGATCGGTGCTGTTCTGATTGAAAAAAGATTCAATATGTCCTTTGCTTTTGAAGAATCATTCAGCTCTCAGAAAAAAGATGTACTGATCTGGGGGATCTTAGGCGTGTTTGTTGCTCTCTTTGCACAAACTATTGCCAACTTTATCGAAGTCCAGTGTTTAGGCTCCGGTACAGAGTCAGTCAATACGCAAATTCTTGTCGATTTCGTCAAAAAATACCCAGTTTTTATACTGGCCATCGGAATAGCTGGTCCTATCTTAGAAGAATTTGTTTTCAGAAAGGCAATATTCGGCATGCTTATTGGAAAGACAGGAGGAATCGGTGCTGCTGTTATCAGCTCTCTGATTTTTGCTTTCATACACTTTGACGGTTTTCTTTTAGTTTACTCGTCTATGGGCTTTGTCTTTTCATGGCTTTATTTCAAGACTAAAAGTATCTGGACACCAATTATCGCTCATTGTCTCATGAACATCATGGCTGTTCTAGGAAACGTCTATCTCTCTTGAGAGATCAAGACTCTCTATTCAGAAAGGATTATTATGACCGAAAAACAATTAAAACTGCAAATAGTGTTTAAATATGTATTATTTGCCCTGTTCCTCTTTTTTACTATCGATTCCGTTTCTTCAAGTGGATGGGGGTTCTTCTCTGTCTTGTTTGCACTTTTCGCAACAAAGGATTTTGTGAACGGGACTCGCTTGGCACAAGCTTATTTTCGCATCAAAAAAAAGAAGTAAAAACAAAAACGATCGCACTCTATCACTGAGTGCGATCATTTTTGTTTTCAAAGCATAAAGTCGTCTAGATCCTCATCGTCATCACTGTTTTCCATATCCTGATAATAATTAATGAAGTATATCAAAGTCTGCAATTCATTCGTCAAATCAACGTTATGGACTCTGATATGTTCTGGTACTGTTACGCGGATCGGTGTAAAGTTCATGATTCCCTTGATTCCACCTTCGACCAGTTTATTAGCCATATCCTGCGCAATATCGGATGGGACAGTCAAAATAGCTACATCGATTTGCTGTAAATCGAGCTGTTCTACCATTTCATTTATAGAATAAATAGGAACCCCCTGCTGGATAGTTCCGATCAATTCTTCTTTGACATCAAACCCCGCACTGATTCTTATATTATTATTGCGGCGGAAATTATAATTAAGCAAAGCCTGACCCAGATTACCCACCCCAATAAGTGCAACATTCGTTAATCTATCCTGATTCAAAGTTTTACTGAAGAAATTCATCAGAGCTTCTACATCATAGCCATAACCTCGTTTACCAAGCGCCCCGAAATACGAAAAATCGCGTCTGATCGTGGCACTGTCGACTTTTACGGCTTCGCTTAATTTAGCAGAAGAGATACGCTCTTTACCTGCTTCATATAAAAATCTTAAGTAACGATAATAAAGCGGCAACCTTCTAGCCGTCGCTTTAGGTATTTTTTTTTCAACCATTTCCATTCTCCTCATCTTAATCAAAAACCAAATTCAGCATAAGTAATACAAATCATCGTATATAATTTCTGTATATTCACAAACTTTATAATGATTGTCCTTCACTATTATAGCATTAATTTTATTAAAAAAAAGGTAAACAACCTTAATTTCAAGATATTTTCTTTATGTCAATGAATATGAATGATTTATATGAATTGAAATCTCTGATCTTTGTGAATCCATTCTTATAAATTTCTATTCATTAATATATTTTATATAATAAAGCTCCTTTCTAAGATTGTTATCTATTGTATATATGCTAAACTGTTAGTTGATGACTGAAAGATGATTTTATGAAAAAGAGGTACTCAGATGATTCTATTACAAACAGAAAAAATATCGCGTTATTTTGGCGCTGAAAAACTATTCGACAATGTTTCCGTCGAAATCAAAGATGATGCGCGAATCGGGTTGGTTGGCAGGAATGGTGCAGGAAAAACAACGCTACTGGAAATTTTATCCGGCAGAGAAGAACCGGATTCCGGTAATATCTTCAAGAAAAAAGAGCTGACGATCGGCTATTTAGATCAGCATACCGGTCTGGATTCTTCTTTGACCATCTGGAATGAAATGATGAAAATCGCTGAACCCCTCTTGGATATGGAAAAAGAGATGCGAGAAATCGAGGTTCAATTAAGTGATCCTTCATTGGAAAAATCCGGAACAGATTATGAAGAATTACTTAAGCGTTACGACTCTCTTCAGCTTGCTTTTCATGAAAAAAATGGATATGGGATCGAAAGTGAAATTCGTTCGGTGCTTTACGGCTTCCGGTTTTATGAAGAAGACTACGATACGCCTGTTAAAAATTTGTCGGGTGGTCAAAAAACACGGCTTGCCCTTGCCCAGTTGCTTTTAGAAAAAAGGGACCTACTGATACTGGATGAGCCGACAAACCATCTTGATATCGATACATTGTTTTGGCTGGAAACGTACCTGCAAAATTATTCAAAGGCACTCTTGATCGTTTCCCATGATCGCTACTTTTTAGATAAAGTGGTCAAGGAAATTTATGAAGTCAATAGAGGGACTGTGGACTATTATCCTGGAAACTATACCAACTATTTAAAACTAAAGGCCGAAAAAATCAAACGTGAATGGAAAGTTTTCGAGAAACAGCAGAAAAAAATTACCAAACTCGAGGACTTTGTAGATAAAAACATTGTGCGCGCCTCAACCACTAAACGTGCCCAGGCAAGGCGTAAACAATTAAAAAAAATGGACACCATTGGTAAACCACAGGACGATGAGAAAAGTGCTCACTTTCAATTCCAGAAGGATAGAACTTCCGGTCAGGTTGTTTTACAGACTGAAGACTTGACTGTTGGATATGATGACGCTGCCCTTTCAAGCGGGATAAATCTCGATGTACGGAAAGAAGAAGCGATAGCCGTTGTCGGACCCAATGGTGTAGGGAAAACGACTTTACTGAAAACCATCAATCAAATGATCCCTCCTCTAAGTGGTTCCATAAGTTATGGTGCCAAAGTGGATTTGGGTTACTACGACCAGGAACAGAATTTACTGAATAAAAGCAAAACTGTTCTGGACGAAGTTTGGGATGACCATCCAACCCTACCGGAACAAACCATCCGAACGTTATTAGGGTCGTTCTTATTCAGCGGAGATAACGTTGAAAAAACCGTTGCTTCTTTAAGTGGTGGAGAAAAAGCACGTGTAGCATTGGCAAAATTATCCTTGGAACAAAACAACTTCTTGTTATTAGATGAACCTACAAATCACTTGGATATAGACTCAAAAGAAGTGCTGGAGAATGCACTTATTGACTATGGCGGGACGCTTTTATTTGTGTCTCATGACCGCTATTTTATCAATAGGATCGCAACTAAAGTTATTGAATTAAATGAGCACGGAGCGGATGTCTATCTTGGAGATTACGATTACTATCTTCAAAAAAAGGAAGAACTTGAAGCTCTAAAACAATTGAAGTATGTTCCAAAAGATAGTGATGAAGATGAGAAAGAACCTTCTCAATCTCAGACCAAACAATCGTTTGAAGAACAAAAAGAGGCACAAAAAAATCAGAGGAGATTAGAACGGGCTATTCAGACGATCGAAGACGAGTTAGAAGATGTAGAATCAGACCTGGAAGTGACCCAAGAAAAATTAAGCGATCCGGATATCGCTAACGATTTTGAGAAGTTGGAACAACTAGCTAAGGAGAATGAAGCACTTCTTCATAAACAAGAACAGTTGCTGGAAAAGTGGGAAGAAAAGCAGATCGAACTTGATGACTTACTTTAAAGTGTTTCTTTGAAAGCATTGGGAGCGCATTACTTATTTGCACCTTTACAGCTTACTTTGATAGACACGAAGGTGTATTCCAATTTGTTGCGTGCCCTTTTCTTCTGATTTATGAGCGAAAAGGGTACGTACTTTTTGAATGTGTCCCCTTTTACTCTGATTTATGAGCGCCAAGGGCACGTATTCATACTTTGCATGACCTTTCCCACGTCTTTTTGAACACAAAGGGCATGCATTCATACTTTGCGTTACCTTTCTCTCTTCTTATTGAACACAAAGGGCACGTATTCTCCCTTTTTCACTCCCTTATAACCATAATCAACTACAAAAAAGTTGTAACGCATAGGATAGGAGCGTTACAACTTTTTCTATTTTATTCAGATGTCCTTTATTATACGGTTAATCCAGGTCTTCCGTTCAAGGAATAGTCGGCATAGTCGTTATTTCTTAATTGAACAAAAGCAGCTGCACCGATCATAGCGGCATTATCTCCACATAATCTTAGCGGTGGAATAAGGAGCTCTACCTCATCTAGTTCTTCAAAAACAGCTTTCTCAAGTGCCGTACGTAATCCCTGATTCGCAGCAACGCCGCCTGCTAATACAAGTTGCTTTACATTTTTTAGTTTAGCTGCTCGGATCGTTTTGCTGACGAGTACTTCAACGACAGCTGCCTGAAAACTGGCTGCTAAGTCATTATGATTTAATTCCTCATCCTTTTGCTTAGCATTATGGACAGTATTGATAAAGGAACTCTTAAGTCCACTGAAACTAAAGTCAAAATTATCATCTGTCATCATTGCGCGAGGAAAGTTGTATGTATCTTTTCCTTCATGCGCCATCTGGTCTATATGCTTACCCCCAGGATATGGCACTCCAAGCACGCGTCCAATTTTATCATAAGCTTCACCAACTGCATCATCTCTCGTTTCACCAATGATTTTATAAGAATCTTCTGACTCCATATAAATAAGTTCAGTATGCCCTCCACTAACGACAAGGGACAGCAGAGGAAAAGTTAAAGTATCAACTAACTGATTGGCAAAAATATGGCCCTTGATATGATTCACTGCGATAAGTGGTAAGTCATGTGCGAATGCAATAGCTTTTGCCGCATTTACCCCTATTAAAAGCGCCCCAACTAAACCCGGTCCTTCAGTAACAGCAACGGCATCTAAGTCAGAGTATGTGACATCAGCTTCTAATAGCGCTTCTTCAATAATGAGGGTGATTTGTTCAACATGGTGGCGGCTGGCGATTTCCGGTACGACACCGCCGAAACGCTGGTGACTTTTGATTTGTGAAGCCACAATATTTGATAAAATCGTCTGTCCATTTTCAATGACAGCCGCACTTGTTTCATCACAACTTGTTTCTATCGCTAATATAAGTTTCTTGTCCATCCTTTTCCTTCTTTCATATTCTATATCTCATGATCACTGCATCTTCAACTGGTTGCGAATAATAGTTTTTTCTCATAGTGAACCCTTTGAACAGATTCTCTCTGTAAAACGTTTGAGCCGCCAGATTAGACTTTCTCACTTCCAAGAAAATCACTTTTACTCCTTGTTTTTTACATATTTCTTTGAAGTGTTCAAGTAAGTAACGACCAATGCGCTGGTTTTGAGAGTCTTTAGACACAGCAACGGTATAAATATCAGCTTCATCAAACAGGATTCTGCCCCCGATGTATCCGATCACACGATTATTTACTTCTGCTACAAAGAAAACGAGATCCTCTCTTGCTAGTGTTTCTTTGTACTGTTTTTCTGTCCAGGGAGAACCATAGTTAAATACCTGATCAGCAATTTCATAAAATGCATTTTCTTTCCTCTCGTGGTAATTATAACGTCTGATTTTCACTCTTTCGTTTGACATGGAACACTCAACTTTCTTTCATCAATCGCTTGTTTTTGTCAAGCAAATAGATCATTTCCAGCGCATCCTCATTATCTTTTGCATAATAGCCCTTTTTCAAACGACCTTCTTTAAATCCAAGTGTATAGTAAAGACTCTGGGCCGTATGGTTAGACACTCTAACTTCCAAAGTGACTTTTTTCATCTTTTCTTCTTCCGCAATATAAATTATTTCTTTCAGCAAATATGTCCCTATCCCCTGTTTTTCATAATCCGGAATCGTAGCAATATTTGTAATGTGTGCCTCTGCCATAACGAACCAGGCACCCACAAACGCTATGGGTTCCTCATTTTCATTATGCAAAATAATATAGAAAGCATTTTTGTTGTACCGTATTTCATGCAATACAGCTATGCGATCCCATGGGGTATGCCCGTTATAACAAAGCTTTTCTATTTGCAGAATATGATCCACATCACGCTCGTCTGCAATTTTAGCTTTTAAAAAACGTTTATCAGAAAGGGTATAAAAATTTTGACGTAACTTTATTCCACTTGAAACAGGTATGAGTGTTTTCCTTTTTGAGTAAGTTAGCTTTTCTGTGAACCATTGTTTAAAGTTTTTCAACCCATTGACCCCCTTGTGGCAAGTCAGGATGTTCAGCTATCCAGTTTTGTTCAGCTTCAGCCAGTTTCAAATATTCTGGCTCAAACAAATGTTTATTTACTGGTTCACGGTTTTCTCCTCTCTCTGCCAGAACACTCGCGCGGATATACTGTCGACTAAGCGGGAGTTGGATCTCTTTTTCACTTAATCCTTTGAATGCTTCATTATGCTTCGATCGATCTGATCCAAGCAGTTGAACAGGGCCGTCTAACTTCTTCAAATAACTTGCCCATTTTTCAGCAGAAATATGCGTATCATTTTCTATTTGTATAAGTTTTCCATTCTGATACTGGTAAAGACCTGTATAAATATTCCCACGACGCGCATCAAATATCGGGACACAATAGGATCCATCTATCTGCGCCCCATTTGCAGCCAGTACTTCCAGACTCGAAACCCCAACAAGTTCGCTATCTAAACTAAAGGCTAAAGTTTTAGCTACGGTTACGCCAATGCGAACCCCTGTGTAAGACCCCGGTCCTTTTGCTACGACGATTCGTGATATATCCTTAGGCGCCCATTCTGCTTCTTTCATCATATCGCTTATTGCAGGCATCAATTGTATACTGTGGTTGCGTTTAATATTAACAGTCCGTTCAGTGACTATTCCATCGTCATTGGTCAAAGCAACAGACATTATTTGATTGGATGTATCTATAGCCAATAGTTTCATTCGTAGACTCCTCTTGATCATCGTTATATTTAGCTTAATTTTAGCATAACTTCTAGTCTTTTAGAAACGATTCAAAGAATGTTAAATCATATCTTTTGCAATAGTTCAGGATGCATCATACAATAATTATATATTAAACCACACTATAAAGGAGTGCATTGATTTGGACGAGAATAAAGAAAGCTTGAAGCAAAAAGCCAAAGGTGCCAAAGATAAAGCTGTTGGAGAAGCTAAAGAGGCTTATGGTGAGGCAACCGATGACTTAGGCAAACAAGCGGAAGGTAAAGCTCAAAAAGCTGAAGGTCAGGCACATAAAGCCGTCGGAGAAGTAAAAGAAGACGACAACAATAAAAAATAAGTGCATTAAATACTCCATCCTTATCGAGTTGAGGGTGGAGTCCTTATTTTAGTTATGGATCAAGGAGGCATTCATATGAGCAAAATTTTAATCACAGGAGCAACCGGAACGATTGGTACCCAGCTGACAAAGCATTTAAAAGATGCACACGATTTAATTCTGGCTGACATCGACTTCTCGTCTTTTCCATCCTATTTGAAAGATAACGTTGAAATTAAACAAGTAGATCTGACCAAGCTTGATGCATGGGAAGGGTTACTTGATAATGTCGAATATGTTATTCAGCTAGCAGCAAATCCCGATCCAGATGCTGATTTTTATGATGAACTCGTTGGGTTGAATTATGTTTTACCCCAGAACTTGTTTGAAAGTGCCTTGCATGCCTCAGAATTAAAACGAATCATCTTTGCAAGTTCCATTCATGCCAGCGATGCTTACCCGGACAATGTTCAAGTCAAGACTACTGACCAGCCACGGCCGGACGATCTGTATGGTGTCTCAAAAGTATATTTAGAAGCACTGGCAAGCTATTATGCTTTCAATAAAGGTATCGAATCCATTGGCATACGTATCGGTGACTATAAAACCGATGATCAGGAGCTGGATCCTGATACTGATTTCTACGGAAAAGCTATGTACTTCTCAGCAAGAGATATGAACCATCTGATTGACTGCTGCTTAAAAGCTGAGTTAGATGAACCTTATCTGCTGGTGAATGGTATTTCCAATAACAGCTTCCCTCGTTTAGATATCTACTCTGCACAATTAAAACTTGGGTACAAGCCGCAGGACAATGCTTTTGAGAAATAAAATAGAGCATAAATAAAATACATCTTTTTTTTTTCATTTAAATGAAAAAACTCCTGTCTATAGTTGAATTAGGCAGGAGTTTTTTTCGTTTCTTTAAGATTTATCCTCGTTTATTTTCTGAGATGCTTTCTCGCTCAATATGCTCTGTCGACATGATAACGGTTTTGGTACTTATACGATTTGATTTGATCCGTTCGTGTAGCAGATTTATCCCACCGATACCCATCTCCTCAGTGTATACTTTTACTGTAGTCAGTGCTGGGGAAACATATTTTGCAGGAGAAGTATCATTGAATCCGATAATACTTATTTCTTCTGGCACCTTGATGTCTTTTTCGTACAATGCTTTAAGACATCCAATGGCGATAGCATCATTGGCAGCAATGAAGGCAGTTGGACGCTGCTTTTCTTCCAGCGCATCAAGAGCCCTCAGCATATTTTCTTTGCCATCCTCTACGCTGAATTCCCCAACGAAAAAATAAGTTTCTTTATATAGTTTTTTACTTTCAAGATATTCTCTTACATATTTTTCTCTGGGATCTTCCCACTGTCCTGATCCATCACTGTAAGATTCTCTGCCTCCAATGAAACCAATCTTTTTGTGACCTTTTTCAAGGAAATGATCAATTGTTTGCTGCATAGCTTTTTTGAAATCTACGACTACGCAGTCGATCGCTTTTTTTGGTAAATAATCCACGAAACATAGGGGAACGTGATGGCTTTGCAGACGTTCTACTTGTTCTGAACTGAATTTACCAATTGCCAGAATACCAGCTAAATCTGGTTCTTTTATGAATTCACTTTCTTTGTAAACACGATAAAAAGAGTATCCCAAAGTTTTCGCACGCTGTTCTGCACCCAAGCGAATGGACATATAATAGATATCCTGAAGTTCCTCTGCCTGTGAGTACCAGTTTACTATCGCCAGCATCCCTTTCGTCTTAGAGGCTGGTTTTTTTTTTGACTGATACTCTAAGGCTTCAGCTACTTCAAAAATCCTTTTCTTTGTTTCTGCTCCAACAGCAAGGGATGGATCATGATTCAATACCCGGGAAACGGTTGATGTCGAGACCCCGGCTTTGTCTGCTATGTCTTTTAACGTTACCATAACTACTCTCCTCATTTACCATTCACACAAAAACGTACCCATCAGTTATTCTCTAATGCCAAAGTGGTAAATTGTTTGTGAATGAAAAGTTTCTCCAGGCCTTACTATGATATTACCAAAGTCCCTGTTATTGATGGCATCTGGCAGGGTCTGAGTCTCTAAAGTAATCCCTGCATAGGGTTTTACTGATTCACCTGCAATCGTAAAATCATCCACTGCACCATTATGTGTGAAAATCACTACACAATTACGATCAGTATAAAAAGTTAATTCCCGCCCGCTACTCGGATCATAAAGTGTCCCTTTTACATCTTTGCTCTGATCCAATATAAACGGATGATCAAGACCATTCAATGATTTGATCTGATCATCTTCAGATAGAACAGCTTGTTCCAGCGGCTTTTCTTTCCTAAAATCGAAAGGCGTTCCTTCTACACTGATTTTATCTCCGCTCGGTAATTTTTCTTCATCCAGCGGAACATACGTAGCACTCGAAAGCTCCAGCTGATGTTTTAAAATCGACGTTTTAATGTCTCCTGTAAGATTGAAGTAAACATGATTCGTTGGATTAAAGAGAGTTGGTTCATCGGTCACTGCTTTATAGTCAATGACCCAGTCATTACTTTCCGTCAATGTATAAGTCACAGTGATCTGCATCGTGCCTGGAAAACCGCCCGCCACGGCTTGACTTTCGCATGTAAACATGAGTTTCCCCCGCTTTTCATCAGTCTCAATCTGCCATAGTTCTCTATCCAATCCTTTTGAGCCACCATGGATAAAATTCCCATTTTCATTCGTCTCTACCTGATAAGTTTTACCGTCCAGCGTGAACTTTCCTCTAGATAGGCGTCCAGCTACTCTGCCGACAGTTGCTCCGTAAAAAGGACGATGATTCAAGATATCTATAAGATTGTCGACTGTCAGTACAATATTTTCTTTTTTTCCTTCTTTGTCAGGCACACAAAGTTTAGTAATAGTAGCACCAAACGGAATAGCACTCAATGATACATTGTTTTCATTAGTCAATGTGTATTCATAAACGGCAGTATTTTTATATCGACCAAAAAATTGTTTAGTCAGCTTCACAGTTATCCCCGCTCTTTCATTTTCTATTCGTCATTATCTTGTCAGTTCTTTGATAAAACGCTGAAATGCCGCTTGACCTTCCTTGTCACGTTTAAAGACGCCTGCATCCTGCAGCACTTGTAAAAAGACATCTCCAACAGCTTCGTCTACAACTTCAGTAACGTTCTGGGCTGTGATATCGTTTTGCTGTTTCAGTTCATCCGCCCATTCTTTATGAATGGCATCTACCGAGTCATTTATACCGACAAGATACTCTTTGACGGTTTGAAGTTCGTCTTTAAGACGCGGAGGAAGTATAGCGAGACCCATGACCTCGATCAAACCGATATTCTCCTTTTTGATATGCTGCACTGGAGGATGCGGATGGAAAATACCGTCTGGATACTCTTTGGATGTTCGGTTGTTTCGTAAAACAAGATCCAATTCATATTTTTCTCCATCGCGACGAGCAATAGGTGTGACTGCATTGTGTGGTGTTCCGTTTATTTCTGAAAGAATACCCACTGTTTCATCTGAGTACCCTTGCCATTTTTGCATGATAATATCTGCTGTTTCCACAACGGCTGTTTTATCTCCCCCGGATAAACGAATGACTGACATCGGCCATTTAATAACTGCGGCTTTTACATCCGGTTGACTGTCGATCGTAAATGAATAGTCTGCTTCAGCTTTCTCTAGTGGAAACGTATGCCGTCCTCCCTGGTAATGATCATGTGACAGGATCGATCCTCCTACTATTGGCAAACCTGCATTGGATCCGACAAAATAGTGTGGAAAAGTAGTTAATATATCAAAAAGATTTCGTATAGCCTGTACCCCTACATCCATTTTTCTATGGTCAGAAGACAAAAAGATACTGTGTTCATTGTAGTAGGCATAAGGCGAATATTGAAATCCCCACTTTTCGCCATTTACATCGATTCTTATAATACGATGATTGGCTCTTCCAGGATGGGTCAAGTGCCCTTCATACCCTTCATTTTCCATACACAACTTACACTCGGGATAATCGGTTTGAGTGTTTTTGGCTAATGCGATCTCTTTTGGGTCTTTTTCCGGTTTTGATAAGTTGATCGTTATTTCAAGATCGCCATATTCAGTCGGATGAGTATACTCAATGTTTTTTGCTATTTCTCTTGTTTTGATATAGTTATTCTCCTGGCTCAACTTAAAGAAAAAATCCGTTGCAGCTTTGGGTTCTTTATTGTATTCCTGCCAAAACAACTGGTTTATTTTTGAAGGCAGCGGGGTAACGATATCCATGATTTTTGCTTCAAAGACATCTCGACTTGATGGTAAATTTTCTATTATTTCTGTTTCAACGGCATGTTCCACTAGGGCATCGAGCATCTCTAGTTTATGGTGATTATTTTTGGAAGGTAAAAGCTGCAAAATCTCTTTCTTTTCAAAAAGATCAAGTAATCTGTTCGTCAGATAAATACGATCTAACGCATCAACTTCCCCCGTCTTAATATAATAATCCAAAAAATCTGTCATGATCTGATCGATAGACCCTTTTTTATAATTTTTATTCATAAGTCACCCATTCCCTGGCTCCATCTGCTGTTTCTGCAATATAAAATTCAGCATCATGGCCCATTTCATTTTTAAAGTTGTCTTTCATAGTATCTATAAACGTATTGACCTGGTCATTTTCTATAATTGCAATGCAGCAGCCTCCAAAACCGCCTCCGGTCATTCGGGCACCGACCACACCTTTTTGTTTCCAGGCAGTTCTTGAAAGAAAGTCTGTCTCTTTTACCGTTACTTCGTAATCTTCGTCCAAAGACTTATGCGAAGTATTCATATATCTCCCAAATTGGTCCAGATCTCCTGCTTTCAAGGCTTCTGCTGCCTGTTCGGTCCGTTCGTTCTCGTAAACAGCGTGGCGCGCCCGTTTCAACAGGTCATTATCTTTAATGACATAGTTGTATTTTTCAAAAGTTTCGACCGATAAGTCTCCAAGTGTCTGTACATCGACAATTGTTTGCAATTGCTCCAATGCTAGTGCACATTGTTGTCGGCGCAAATTATATTCTGAATCAACGAGCTCTCGGCGAGTCATTGAATTCATTATCACTATTTTATGATCGGGCAAATCAACCGGAATCTGTTCATATCTGAGTGTGTTGGTATCCAGCAGCATTGCATGATCTTTTTTTGCCATACCAACAGCAAACTGATCCATAATACCAGAATTGAGTCCTAAAAACTCATTTTCAGTACGCATCCCAAGTTTGACTAATTCTAGTTGGGAAATTTTTAAACCAAATAATTCTTTTACCATAATGCCTGTCAAAAGTTCCAGTGAAGCAGATGATGACAAGGAAGCCCCATTTGGAATAGTGCCATAGATATAAACATCAAAACCATTTGGCAGCGATCCTGCTTTTTCTTCAATATAGTTTAACATGCCTTTGAGGTAGTTAGCCCAATTGTCAGATTTTTTGAAAGATAATTCTTTTGTATTAAATACAATTTTCCCTATATCGGGAAAATTTCCAGATACAGCATGGATTTCATTGTCCTCTCTCATGCTAATCACACCATATGTCCCCATCGTTATTGCACAGGGGAAGACTTTCCCGCCATTATAATCTGTATGTTCACCTATTAAATTTATCCTTCCAGGAGAAAAGAATATTCGATCAGCTTCATAATCGAACTGTCTTTTGAATTCCTGCCTTAACTGTTCAGGTTTCACCGTCTTCACGCTCCTCATATTTTCATTCTTATTGTATTTCTTTTAGTAAAAATACTCAAGTAAATTTACTAAATAATTAGATTGATTCAAGTTGATTCATTATTCACCTTATTGAAATGAACGTACATCTGAAATATGATTTCGTAGACTCATGATCTAGAATAGTCACTGTTTTTATATACATTATTCACAAATAATTAATCTCTTGCATCACTAAGTCATTTAAATATATGTTATAATCTAATTAGAAACAATACATTCAACTGAACGATTATTATGTAAAACAGTGGAGGTTTTAACTATGTATTTACCTTTTTTCTATGACCCAACATTTATATTGATTATTATTGGTCTGATTATTTCAGGTGCCGCCAGCATGTACGTGCAGTCGACTTATTCAAAATACAGCGAAGTAAAAAGTAAACACGGCTACACCGCTGCTAATGTCTGCCGTCAGATTTTAGATGCTTCTCATCTGAAAAACGTGCGCTTGGAAGGTATCAGAGGCAACTTGACAGATCATTACAATTCAAGAGAGAATGTTCTGCGCTTGTCTGATTCCACACGGACGTCAACATCTGTTGCTGCAATAGGCGTTGCCGCTCATGAGGCTGGTCATGCTCTTCAGGACCGCGATGATTATGGTCCGCTAAGATTGCGTGCCGCTTTAGTTCCTGTCACTAACTTCGGTCAGACAGCAGCCTTCCCTATTCTTATATTAGGTATGTTTTTGGGCGAAGCTGGCGCTACGATGATCAATATTGGCATCATGCTTTTTTCTCTGACACTGCTTTTTCAACTGGTTACTTTACCGGTCGAATTTGACGCCTCTAAAAGAGCGATCCGTATTCTCGAAGAACAAAGCTTACTGACCAGAGAAGAAATACCTCAGGCTAAAAAAGTTCTGAATGCCGCAGCCCTGACATACATTGCTGCTGCGATTGCTTCTTTCTTGAGTGTTATGCGTCTCTTCCTGATTTTTGGAGGACGCAGCAACGACTAGCATGTAAACAGATAGATATATAAAGGGTGAAACGGGAATCTTTTTCTCGTTCCACTCTTTTTTGATAATTTTTAGAGTCAAGCAATCTTGACTCATTCATTCTTGTCACGTTCATAGTGCTATATTTTTGATATCGTCAGCGAAGCAGTTGTCCGAGAAAGAAGGGTTAGGTCAATTCATGTGCATTTATGATTGATTGAGTCCAGTAAAACTTTGATAACTTCTTAAATCATCCCAATCCAATAAGAGTGTCATCTTCGGCTCATTCAAACTGCTTGTCTGTTTGATATTTGAACCATTTAAAGGCTTATGCACTCTATTTTATTCTTTGTTGGTTTCTCATCTGACTGTTTAGTTGTTTTTCCTTCTGATGTCATATTTTTTTCAAAATCGATGATATCTAGTATACTGAAAGTACTTGTTTTATTTGAAAAGGAGGAAAATTATTTTGGATATATTACTGTGGTTTTTAGTTATTGCTTTTTTTATAATTAGCTTTTTAGGACTTGTTTTTCCTGTGCTTCCCTCTGTTTTTGCTGTATGGGGTGGCTTTTTGGTTTATCATTTCTTTATAAATGATGCAGCACTCACTGTGACCTTCTGGATTTCCATGCTCGTTTTGACAGTCATCCTGTTATTGGCTGATGTCTTTACTAATTCTATGGCAGTAAAACGATTCGGGGGCAGTAAATTGAGCGAACGTGTAGCGGCTGTTTCTGTTGTGATTGGCGTCTTTGTTTATCCACCCTTTGGTATTCTGGCTGTTCCTTTTATTGCAGTTGTTATCACAGAATACTGGCAGCACAAAGATTTGTCATCTTCACTGCGTGCCGCGACCGGAACACTCGTTGGTTTTTTAAGCGGAAAAGTTGCGGAAGGCATCATCCAATTCATCATGATCAGCTGGTTCTTCTTACTTGTCTGGTTTTAGTAAATAAACAAATAAAAAAGCTACAAACCCTATTAAAGGAGTTTGTAGCTTTTTTAAATCAACCGACGTTAGAACCTATTTCTTTTCTCACTACTTTTGCGATCCGTTCAACGTATTGATCGACTGCTTCTTGTGTAGGAGCTTCAGCCATGACACGCAGCAATGATTCTGTTCCGCTTGGACGAACAAGGACACGTCCATTGCCAGCCATTTCGTCTTCAACTTCTTTGATCACCCTGCTTATTTCAGGATGTGACATCACGTTATGCTTATCAGTCACCGGTATGTTTACCAGTTTTTGAGGATAAGAAGTAACTTCCTCTGCTAATTCGGATAATTTTTTCCCTGTTTCTTTCATGACATTAAGCAATTGTACACCAGTCAGTAACCCGTCACCTGTGGTATGATAATCAAGAAAAATCACATGGCCGGATTGTTCTCCGCCTAAGTTGTAACCATTTTTAACCATTTCTTCAACAACAAATCTGTCTCCAACTTTTGTTTTTACAGATTTCAAGTCGTGAGCTTCCAAGGCTTTATAGAACCCGATATTACTCATTACTGTTGAAACGATTGTATTCTTTTTCAAACGTCCTTCTTCATGCATGAACTTTCCACAAATATACATGATTTTATCACCGTCTACAATATTTCCTAATTCATCGACAGCTATCAAACGGTCACCGTCACCATCAAAGGCCAAGCCTACGTCAGAGCCTTTTTCTTTAACAAATTCAGCAAGATAGTCCGGATGGGTACTACCGACACCTTCGTTTATATTTAAACCGTTCGGCGTATTACCAGTGACTTCAAAATCAGCATCTAGATCAGCAAATAAACGATTCAGTAAAGGACTGGCTGCGCCATTTGCACCGTCTAAAGATACATGTATCCCGGATAAGTCACCGGAAATCGTCTGTGTCAGGAACTGAATATATTTTTGCAGTCCTTCTTTATACTCTTCTGAAGTACCTAAATCATCTGCGCTTGGACGCGGTAGATCATCTACGTCTTCATCGATCAGGTTTTCGATTTCAGCTTCCTGTTCATCAGAAAGTTTGAAACCATTCGATCCAAAGAACTTTATTCCATTATCCTGTACAGGATTATGTGAGGCAGAAATCATGATACCAGCAGTTGCGTCCTGTTGTCGCGTCAAGAAAGAGACACCAGGCGTAGTAATGACACCTAAGCGCAGTACTTCAACGCCAACAGATAAAAGGCCAGAGATCAAAGCATATTCCAGCATTCTACCAGAGATTCGCGTATCTTTACCGACCAGCACACGTGGGCTGTCAGTTTCAGCATGCTGCGATAAAACATATCCACCATAACGTCCCAGCTTGAAGGCTAATTCTGGTGTTAGTTCTTTATTCGCTACTCCTCGGACACCATCAGTTCCAAAATATTTTCCCATTATAAAAATCTCCTCACGTTAGTGTTATCAACTATTTTTTTATGATTCATTATCATTCACTGCATCGTCTGCATCGACTTTATTTACTCGAATCAAAACATCTAATGTTTCTGGCTCGATTTTATTAATACCCTCTGTTGCATTTAACGGTATCGTACGTATGGTAGATTCTGTCACTCCAGAAAGATCAACCTCTACACTATAGTTTTTCAACTCTTCTATAATATCAGATTCTCCGGTAATCGTCACGTTCTCCGGTTCACCCTGAGCATTTTCTAATGTGTATTCATAATCTTTATTTAGTGTGCCTGATTCTTCCAGTACGATCGGTACTGTTTTTTGTATGCCTTTAACTGGTATGGTCACATCAATTGTTTGAGGGGTGATATTCACATTTAAAGGATCCCCCATGTCATCAAGCACCAGTACATTCAGAGTCATTTCGATATCTTCAGTGATATTTCCCTCTTCAGGCATTACGACGACCATAACATCACTGATTTCTTCCATAGTAGATAACGCTCCTGACACAGTCACAGTTTCACTTGAGAGTATAGGACTTTCGGATGTGTAGCCTTCTTCCAGATGTGCATTTTCGTTGAATTCTACCCGCACTTCATAATCTTTTACTCGCTTTTCCTCGATTTCAAGTAAGACTTCCGAAGGCATGATACTGTACTCAAGCTGATTACTGAGGCCTTCTACTTCGAGAGCTATGGTATGTTGTCCAGGGCCTAACTCATCAAGATTTGGAGTCTTTATAGTGAAATTCTGGGTCGCGAGAGTCTGTGTTAAAATTGCCTGTGGCCCCTCCAGACGTATGGTTGCTGTTTCTGGTATACCTGAAACGAAATAAGTATCGCGGTTGACAATGATATCTATTGGCAAGTTGGTTACCACTTCTGAACTTGTTATACTCGCGCCGTCAGTGGGATCGGTTGACAGATTCCGCGACTCATTCTCAAACGCGACAAAAGAAAACAGGACTAGGGCAAAGAACAGGGCTATGAGTTTGGAAACCCAAGGATTTTCTACATTCATTTCCCCCACACTCCTTTTCTGACAGCTTCTATAAATTGCTGCAAAGGACCTTGTGTCTCTTTTTCTTTTTCCGTCTGCACAATTTCTTTGTTTAAATATTCGACGACTTCCTCCTGGGTCATATCATTGATGAGATTGCCCCTACGAGAAATACTGATATCGCCTGTCTCTTCTGATACGATCAGCGTGATGGCATCAGAAACCTCAGACAGGCCGATTGCTGCACGGTGACGCGTCCCTAATTTCTTGGGTATTGCAGGACTTTCTGAAAGTGGAAGATAGCTTGCAGCTGTGGCCACTTTGAAGTCTTTTATAATGACGGCACCATCGTGCAAGGGTGTATTTGGTATAAAAATATTAATCAGTAATTCTGATGACAAATCAGCATTGATTGGGATTCCTGTCTCTATATATTCCTCAAGACCGGATTCCATTTCGATAGAAATCAATGCACCGATCCGGCGTTTCCCCATATACTGAAGCGCATGGGAAAGGTGTTCCACAACTTGTTCACTGGGATTGGATTTCCTTTTTCTGCTGAAAACCGATCCTCTGCCTAAATGTTCTAATCCACGCCTCAATTCTGGTTGAAAGATAATAATAAGAGCTAAAGCTGACCATTGTATGACAAAATCGACAATAAACTCTGTTGTATTTAGTTGAAACAGGACACTTACCAGTTTTAATAGTAAGATGACACCAATTCCTTTTAGCAGTTCCACGGCACGTGTGCCTTTAACTATTTTCATAAGCTGATACATAAAAAAAGCAACAATTAAAATGTCTATAATATTGATCCCAGTTCGCCAGGACAATAAACGAGACCAGTCAAATGTTCTCAAAAATTCTATCGGCATTATGCCACCTCCACAATCTAAACATATACCTTGTCAGTATACCATATAAACAGGCCATATAAAGAAGTGAATTTTATAGTTTAAAATTAATTCACATACAACTATATCTACTTTTCAAGTATAATCAAAAAGACTGTGCAGCAAATGCCGCACAGTCTTTCTTATTACTGGGCTACTAGGATTCGAACCTAGGAATGACGGGATCAAAACCCGCTGCCTTACCGCTTGGCTATAGCCCAATAAATGGAGGGAGTAGGATTTGAACCTACGAACCCGAAGGAACGGATTTACAGTCCGCTGCGTTTGGCCACTTCGCTATCCCTCCGTATTATAGATAATGCCGGCTAAAGGAATTGAACCCTCGACCCACTGATTACGATTCAGTTGCTCTACCTACTGAGCTAAGCCGGCATTCTTACGCTTTTTATTAAAGCGCTATGACCCCTACGGGATTCGAACCCGTGTTACCGCCGTGAAAGGGCGGTGTCTTAACCGCTTGACCAAGGGGCCAAAATAACCTGTGCTCTTTAAGCACAAGTTATATTCTATAATGAAAAGAATAAATTGTCAATGATTTTTACCGAAAAGTTGTTTTAAAAACTATTTCGCATGAATATGATCGTATTTTTCAGGTTTCCGTTCAAATAAAGCTTCAACGTAAGGGCAAGAAGGTATAATTTTTTTATCCGCCTTTTCCATTTCTGAAACAACACGGTCGACTAATTTCTCTGCTATTCCTTGACCTCTCAATGATTGATCGACAAAGGTATGATTAACATCGACCTTATCATCCTTTGGTACATAGGTAATTTCTGCAACTAATTTATCGCCTTCCTTTTTATAAAAACGATTGTCACCTTTTACAAATTCCACTACACTCACTCCTTATGTCTTTATAAATAAGTGTACCATGAGAGTCGACAAAGTACATTAAATTTGTTTATTTACAGAGTTTCTCGTTTAGTTTAACGCATTTAACAGATCACTCTGGATGTGTAACTCAGAATTATAAAAGAAACATAATCAACTTCTCTATAGGTTTCTTTTATAGTTCTGTTGATTTATACCAACCAACTTCATTTACTGCGCTATCTCTGAGTCTTACCCCTACTTACCTTAAATGTGGGCATGCACGATTTTTCGAAGCGCTGGGACAACGTCTTCTTCGAACCAAGGGTTTTTATTTAACCAGCCGTGATTCAGTGGTGAAGGGTGCACTAGCGGTAGATAATCAGGTAAATATTCTTGATAATGTTTTACGGTTTCGGTCAACGTTTTTTTCCTTGTTTTTCCTAAATAATACTTTTGAGCATGACTGCCAACAAGAATGATCGTCTCAAGCTGGGGCATTTCTTCCAGTATCATAGGATGCCATATTTCCGCAAATCCTTTACGGGGAGGGATATCCCCTGTTTTTGCTTTTCCAGGATAATAAAAATCCATTGGCAGATGGGCAATCACTTGCGTCTCATAAAATGTTTCTCTTGAAATTCCCATCCATTTCCGTAAACGGTCACCGCTCGGATCATTCCAGAACATTTGCGTTTCTTCAGCTTTGCGTCCTGGAGCTTGCCCTATAATAGCTATCTTCGCCTCTTTAGACGCCTTGTACAAAGGCTCAATACCTCGATCGGTATAACTGGCATTCATGGGTTCCGCCATTATTTCTTTTTTTATTTCATTAAAAACTGTCATTTATACAATATATCCTTTCTATTTAAAAGTTCTGGTGTGAATACGACATTTTGATCTGTGTATATTTATTTACTTCACAGCTTATTCTTGGTAAACGCCACTCTTCTGCAAACAATGAGTCACTCAAGTAGCAGTGACTTTCGATAAACATAGTAAAAAAAGCAGTCTCAATTCATCTTTTTTAATGTCATAGTGATTCTTCACTGGAAAGTACAACCTTTTTAATTTTTCTAAACTTAATCACTCAACGGAAGCATTTTATATGCTGAGTAATGACACCATCAGTATCGATTAGATAGTATGTTTTTTATTGCCTATTCATTCACCAGTAGTGTGTAACATATGTTATTTCTTAAATTCACCCCGCTAGTATAATTTCATTATGATAAGTTTGACTTATATTTAGTGTAACATAAACAACATTATCTCTAAGAGGTGTGAAATTACAGGGCTGTGAAAAAATCAGCGCCGTATATTTAAAATGATTTTTAGTGTGTTAAATGAACTCAGGTTGAACCAAAATCAATTCATAGTTAAGGTTACTCTGGTTCTTTCATAGTCATTAAAAAAGGTTACATAAATGAAACCAGTTTACCAAAGACACTTTATAATTACAGGTAAAAACAGGTCCTTTGATTTAAATGACCATATTAAGTAAATAGGTTAAGATACAAAAAACATCTTCAATTATTATCAATATAAAAGAAGATGGCAGATAAGACGTGAACTGAAGATGTCATTAAAATAAATACACATAGCAGTCAGCTTTCTCTTTTACCCATTACAAAAATGAGTAAGTAAAATACCAAGAGCGAAACACCTAAAACAATCGCTACCCCTGCTTTTCCTTGTGGTGAGTCAAATAAAACAGAAAAACAATCTATCTAGTCAGGATCCCTAAAATCGCTGAAACGACTAAAACAGGTATGAAGGGCAGCCATATTTCTTTATCTTCTACTCTAACGAATATTAGCATGAGTCCGATGGCTATTAAAACAATCAATATAATTCCCAAATTTCCGATTAAATCAGTTGTTAGAGGTGTGGAAGTCAATAGTGTAATGAGAAAGCCAATAATCAAAGCGCCCACGCCTAATATACCTAATGTAGCTTTGCTACGCTTACCTTTGAATCGATATAATCCTGTACCTATAACCCAAACTATACCCATTGCCATAACAGACCAGTACAGTGCACTTACAATGAAATGACCAATATCCAGATTTATTTCTGGTGAAACTAGCGCGGGTAAAATACTTACTGCACTAAAAGCTCCTAATGCCATAAAGATTATCTTTATAGTATCGAAAATATTTACAGATAATTGACCTATAATTTCATCAGCAACTTTTTCAGGTTTTCTTCCGAAATATTCTTCAGCTGATATACCTTTTTCTTGTGATTCTAATATATCTTGTAAGATTTCTAATAACATTTCTTCACTTTGACGCTCGTCCTTAAATAAAGCTCTAGCTCTGATATAAACAAGTAAGTCAGCATAGTATCTTGCATTTTCTTTGTTTAATGACTTCTGTAAAACAGTATTCTTTTTTTATTAATTCCTTTTTTTCATTTTACTGATTCCCTCCTATCAAGTTATCAACACTACTTTTCAACTTAGACCACTGAAGGATGAATTGATTTTTCTCCTTTATACCTTCCTTTGTCAGTGAGTAATATTTTCTTTTTGGGCCTGCATCGGATTCCCTCATAATTCCCTTTATTAAATTCTTTTTTTCTAACGAAAGTAAAAGTGGGTATATAGTTCCTTTGGTAACATCAGTAAATCCAAACTTTGTTAATTCCTCACCTAATTTATAACCATACAACTCCTCTTGATCAAGCAGAAGTAAAATACTACCTGATAATATACCTTTCAGCATCTGAGAATTTATTTTATTTTTCACTCTCATTCTCCTCTAGTTTGCTTAACAAGTTAATTATACTAAACAGACAATATCTTGTAAAACATAATAGCGCTGAATTTTTACACACATTGCCCCTGCCACTATGGTTCGACATACAATACCCTTTTTTGCTTACGTATCGTGGTACAAAATTATTCGCCTATCTATAATTAAAAAAACTCGTTATCTATCATATTAGTTTTGATAGATAACGAGTTTTTACTTATTTTAATTTCTTAGTAAAGTTTATAGAAGTAAGCCACTTGCCGGATTTGAACCGGCGACCTCATCCTTACCATGGATGCGCTCTACCTACTGAGCTAAAGCGGCTGATTATACTCAAAAAAGTA
>NZ_BJUY01000002.1 GCF_007988865.1 Alkalibacterium kapii
GAAGAATAGGTTTTGAGGTTTTTATTATGAGAGTGGTTTAGAGAAGTGTGAAAATGGATCGATGTGTTGCTCCACATGTTATACTGTTTATAAAAGTAGTGAGAAAGAGGCGGCGGGGATGTTCACAAAAATCGTTGATGATGAGATTTCTCTGAAACTAAAAGAATATCAGGATAACGTAGAGTTCTTCCAACTGATCGATGCTTCGCGTAAGCATCTTCGTCCATTTATGGTATGGGTAAATAGTGTTCAGTCCGTGGAGAACGTGGAGGAAGTGACGCAACAGCATCTGCTTGAATTCGTAAACAAGAAAGCGATGCATTGCCTGATTCTTTACAAAGGAAAAATTGCCGGTAGTATCAGTCTTCAGGATTTCGATTGGACGACCCGGTCAGCTGAAATTGGCTACTGGCTGGGTAGTGACTTTACAGGCCGAGGTATCATGACCCGGTCTGTCAGTACATTGCTGGATTATGCCTTTAGTGAGCTGGATTTACATAAAGTAGAAATCTGGGCAGCCGAAGAGAATACAAAAAGTCGACAGATTCCTGAAAGACTAGGCTTTACACAAGAAGGTAAACGGCGGGATAATGAATATATTAATGGAAAGTATCTGACGATGGTCATATATGGTTTGCTTAAGGATGAGTGGCAGCAAATGAAGTATGTTTTTTAACATCCAATAATGTAAAAAAACGCTGGCTACGCCTTCCTTTTTTAAGAGAGGTGTAGTTTTCTTTTATTATGAACATTAATTATGATAATAAATTGTATTTGGTGCCGAACAACTTAAAATAAGTGCTGTTTTTCCTTGATCATATCGTTCTTTCACACATTCAGACTTCGAAGAAGAACTAAACCTGTCGAACATCACTATTTTCGACACATTCTCAACTCACCATAACTTCGAATCAACTGAACATCAAGGCATTCTTCAACGTAATTACTACCCTAAACAGCCCCAAAAAAATCCCAGCCTGAAAAATACCAGAAAGGAATTTGGTGTGTGATAGCAACATTTTTCATAGGCTTTCGAAGCAGTTTTTTTCATTTAAGTATATGGGATTATTATTCAGTGAGGATATGTTATGATTAATTGTGAACGTTGTATGATAAATGAATGAATTTATTGTAAATTTAACTCAGTGAGGTTTGTTTATGAGAAACTGTATGATCGTCATACCTGTATTAAATCCGAATGAGGCTTTCCTGCCTTATGTTGAACAACTGATAAAGGAACAATTTCCCTTTATCGTCATCGTAAATGATGGCAGCTCGAAAGATAAGATACCAATTTTTGATGAGCTGTCTGAGTTGCCCGAAGTGACTGTATTGACCCATGCTGTCAATCTAGGTAAGGGGCGCGCTTTGAAAAACGCCTTCAATTATATAATGAATGAACCCGAGTTTGTTACATATGATGGTGTGATCACAGTCGATGGGGATGGACAGCACGAAATTGATGACGTGATCGCACTTTGCCGTAAATTGGAAGAAAAAAACGATGAGTTGGTGCTGGGCGTCAGACTTTTCGATAAAGAAAACGTGCCCTGGACAAATCGTATGGGGAACGGGATTACCAAGCATCTTTTTGGGCTCTTATATGGCAAAAAAATAAATGATACGCAGACGGGACTAAGAGGGCTGCCTGCCGACATGTTATCGCATTTTGTAGGAATCGAAGGTGAGCGTTACAGTTATGAAACGAATATGCTGATTGTCGCGGTTCAAAGCGGCATGGCATTGACAGAAATTCCCATAGAAACAGTATATTTAGATGATAATAAAGAGAGTCATTTCAACAAAGTAAAAGATTCAGTGGACATTTATATGTTGCTTTTCAAAAATTTTTTTAAGTTTATCAGTGTTTCTTTAACATCCTTTTTGATTGATCTCTCATTTTTTCAAATCTTTCTTCTGGTATTCAGTTTTTTAATTAAAAGAAACCAGATTATCACAGCCACTATTTTAGCTCGAGGTATATCCAGTTTATTCAACTTTACGCTGAATAAGAAATGGGTATTTGAAAGTGACCGCGAGTGGAAACAGACCTTTTTCAGTTATTATGCACTTGTGGCCGTGACAGCAATCGTATCGGGACTTAGTGTGTACTGGCTGTTCAAGTTGACGAGCATCGAGGAACTGGTTTTAAAGATTTTCATTGATGCGATCCTGTTTACTATTAGCTACCGCATTCAAAAGTCACTGATTTTCACAGCAAAAAAATAAAACTAGTCCCGTCGCTCAAGTATAGGGTAGCTTGGGCGTATGAACTAGTTTTGAGATCAGTTTGAGATTATAGTTTCTGCGGCAAACGAATCGGCGCGAGATTTTGTGACTCCATATTCAATTGCATGGCCTGTATCTAAATAAGTGATCTGTTCTGTGACAGCAATAGGATCATTTCTATCGACATTCAGATAGCGCGCTTCTTCGTCGTCAGCTTTTTTGACAGTGAAGAGGCGATGGGCGCTTTGTATATTTAATCCGAGCTCTTTTTTTACGTAATGGTAAATAGAATTCTCCAGATGTTTTTTTTCAAGGCCCGGTACACTTTCTATAGGCATAGCAGCCTTTTCTAAAGCTGCAGGTTTATCATTGATGTACCTTACTCTGTAAATGTTATAAACAAAACTTCCCGGTTTTAGATTCAGCTTGTCCATCACGGTTTCGTCCGCCTGTCTGACATCGAATGCCAAGACTTTACTTGTAACTTTATTGTCGCCTTTACTGTGAGCGGCTGTAAATCCATTTAGCTGATTGATTTGAGTGATCCGCTCGATTTCTTTTTGACTCAAGTCTTTTACAAAAGTACCTGAACCGCGACGCTTGATGATCAGGCCTTCGTCAACTAATAAATCCAGGGCACGCTTGACTGTCATCTTGCTTGTGTTGTAGGCGTCACACAGGTCTTTTTCAAATGGTAGCTGCTCGGTGGCAGTATATTCGCCACTTACGATTTTATTTTTAATATCAGTATATATTTCTTCATATTTTTTCATAACGCACCACACCTTCTATTATAGTTGATTCACAATGTTTAATATAACACACCAAATCCTATACAATATGCCAATTTGTGACAACTATAAATATATCTGTTTTATAAAATAACACGCTTTATACTTGTTATGATATACTTAATAAAAGTAAAAATCAAGCACTTGGAGGGACTATTATGTTAAAAACAATTAAAAACAAACTGATTGTGTCTTGTCAAGCTCTTTCGGATGAACCCCTTTATAGTTCATTCATAATGGGACGTATGTCCAGAGCAGCAACCGAAGGCGGGGCGTCAGCGATACGAGCAAATTCCAAGGAAGATATCGTTGAAATAAAGAAGCAGACTGATCTGCCGATTATTGGATTGGTCAAACGTCATTATCAGGGCGTTAATGTCTACATTACAGCAACAATAAAAGAAGTGGATGAACTGATTGATGCCGGGTGTGACATGATTGCCTTGGATGCCACGAAACAAGAACGACCTGATGGAGAAACGCTGGAAGAATTCGTCAAGGCTATACGTAAAAAATATGATGATGTACTTTTGATGGCCGATACTTCCACCGTCCTGGAAGGAGTAGAAGCTGAGCGGTTGGGATTTGACGTGGTCTCTACAACGCTTGTAGGATATACAAGTTATACAGAAGATCAGTCGCTGTTTGAAGACGATTACGCGATGCTGAAAGAGTACGTTGAAAAAATAAGTATACCGGTCATCGCCGAGGGAAATGTAAAAACTCCTAAGCGGGCCAAAGCAGTCCTTGACCATGGCGCTTATGCTGTCGTGGTGGGCAGTGCAATAACGAGACCTCAAGTGATCACACAGCGGTTCATTAAAGAAATAGAGAGTTGAGCAAGATTGTATAAAAGAATAACCCTGTAGTATTTACTTAGACTATTTACTACAGGGTTGAATATTTTCTATCTGTGTTATTTTATTTCCTTACATCCTTGATCTGATCTAATTTTTCGATATCTTCTTTTGAAATTTCAAAGTCAAGCTGTCTGTTTTCAATGATCCGTTTTTCGTGAGTCGACTTTGGAAGAGGAAGTGTATCTTTTTCTAAACAATAACGGATAGCTAATTGTGCGACAGTGGCATCATATTTTTTGGCCATTTCTTTCAACTCAGTCAAACCTAAAATATCCCCAGTAGCTAAGGGTGAATAAGCTTCGACGACGATATTATTCTCTTTACAAAACGATATCAGTTCCTCTTGATCTTTACCGATGTAAAAAGGGATTTGATTTGCATGAGGCACAATGTCGCATTTATCTAAAATCGGTTTTAAATTTTCAATTTCAAAATTTGAGACACCGATCGCTTTGATTTTTCCTTCATTATATAATTTCTCCATTGCTTTAAAAGACTGTATATTTGCTTCTGTATAATCTGCACCCTTTTCACCCCAAGGCCATGGTGCATGAATGAGGTAAAGATCTAGATAATCCACACCTAAATTTGTGATCGTGGTATTGAACGCTTCAACTGTCTCATCATAACCCTTTGTTTCTGCAGGCAGTTTACTTGTAATAAAAACATTTTCCCGATTTATGTTAAAGTCACGGATCGCCTTGCCCACATTTTCCTCATTCTTATAAGCCAGAGCTGTGTCGATATGGGTATAGCCATTTTTCAAAGCCATTGTAACGGAGTCGTAAGCTTCTTCATTTGGGATCTGCCATGTACCAAATCCGATACTTGGAATGGTGACACCGTTGTGAAAAGTAAAGTTCTCTTTAGACATATTTTTATTCCTCCTAAATATAGTTATCCCTAATAAGTATAACGTAAAAAGATTGAAAATGCTTACTTAAGGTTTCTAAAGTCATTTGTAATCGACTAAAAGGAGAAATTCTCCGTCAATAACCGTCTGCTCTTCGATTTCAATTCGATTAACGATAACAATCAGGCGGTAGTCATCCGTTTCTTCGGTCCACTGCATGTCTTCAAGCGGTCGCGTAAGAGGCATTTCATTTGCTGCCGGTACTTCATCGACCAATTCCGATAAGTCCTGCTGGAGAAGAACTGTATCATTTCCTAAAAGCTGAAAGCAGAGGTTTTCGCTTTCTTCAAGGATTCTAATGGCAAAAGCGTTGCGATTCAATGTAATCGTATCATTGTTCAGTTGATAAGTTGAAACGTCCCCAACTTCATCGATACCTTCAGTTGAAAGGACAAGAGGGTCTATCATATCGCGTTCGATATAGGCATACGCTGGGCGTGTGACATCTAAATTTTCGTTGCTATCAAAATAGTAGTAATCAGAACTGAAACCAAAAGTACTCTCAAAGTCAGACGGGTAACTGAAATCATCAGGCAGCCAGTCTAAACACCCAAGTTTTTCCTGCTGGCTCAAGTAATTCATACTGTAACTGAAAGACACTTTTTCATCAGCCGTCAATTTATCGACTAGGGTAGTCACTTGTCCTGAATCATCGATATGAGGTTTGGCAAGTTTGTTTATCTTGGCGGTCTGGTTGGTGACCCCGATCGAAACAGCATCAATGATAGGTAAAATGGAGACAATGCCTAAACCGATCAGAAAATAAGGAATAAAGAATTTTTTAGAAGTGAAAAAAGTATAAATCAGGGTACTGACTATAGAGAACAGTCCAAAAAGTAATACGAAATAACGGCCATGTGTCAGTCCGATTTCTGCGGTTTTCATACCTGAAGAAACAGTCTGGAAAATCGCAATGACGAGTAGTAGATAAGGATAAAAACGAATAAATAAACGGGAAATCCTTTTTGTAATTTTTTCAGATAAAAACAGCGTGATGATTCCGATGACTGTATAACTGATCAGCATAGGTTCCAGTAAATTATCCTGCCAGAAATCACTTGAAATATTCATCAGGATGTAAACGATCAGGATCAAGCTGAAAATAAGGAGCAGGGGGGTAATGACATAGGCAACCAGGATTTCAAGTAAAGACATCATCTCTTTTGCTTTATCGATGTCTTTTGTATGCTTTTCTTCATCAAATACCGGTAATTGAGACAGAAAATAAACGGGAGTGATAAATTGAAAGATAACTGCAGCACTATAAGCAAACCACCGGTAGTTTAAATTGAAAATCAGTGTCGTGTACGCAGAAAGTACGGCATTGACGCCAATAAATAAAATAAGTAAAACCAGCACACTGGAAAAGAAAGCTTTAATATAGATGATGAGTGAATCACTGAACGTCAGCCGATGGTTAAGCGTGGGCAGCACGATCAGTAACAAGGTGACAATAAAGTAAATGACGACTGTCCGCACCTGACCTGACTGATTGAAATCCATGGGTGCCTGGCGCAAATAAAAATAGTAACTTACCGGTAATATAAGACTGGACAGTTTAAAGATAAAAGTCCGAGCTTGGGTCACCTTGAATATTTCAGAAATAAGTTGAATGGAGACAAGAAGCAGTACACTTAACCCCAAGCTGATCAACTGATCAGTAAAATTTAAATCACCTTCTGAGTGAATGATCAGAAACGTTAGAGTGAGTGCTGCGACGAGTGATATGATAGCTAAAGGAAAGCGTGAAAAAGATTTCAGCCACAATATTTTTCTGTCTGTAAACCACTGTTTTATCAACATAAGGCATCTCCTTTCAACAAGTTTATATGTTCACTAATTTTACGTTTTTCTGACAGATTTAGCAATGATTTGAACGGGTCGAAAAAAGTCATCCCAACCGAGATCAAAAAATCACTGTATTATTTGCAGCACTTTAAACAAGTGAGCTGCATAAATTTTTGTGAATAATCGAATAAGTCAGGGTACATTTATTAACGATTTAGTGTATACTTACTATATTGATATATAGGGTGGCGGAGTGATAGCATGAAAAAATGGGTATTCTCTTTTTTAATAGCTTTTTTAGCAGCCTTTCTTTTATTCATACCTGTTCATTCGCTTCATCGCGAATACAATGAACAATTGATCGAAGAAGAACATACGGCCGCAAGCAAACACTTAGATCAGGTGGAAAATGACATAAAAGCACGACTTGACAGCAGTCTGTTTTACGCAGACTTTTTTGAGATGATCGTAAGTCAAAATCCCGGTATAGGAGAACATGAACTGCTGAAGTACAGCAAACTTATTGTGGAGCGTAACCCCCTCATCGATAGTGTCAGTTTAGCTAAGGATGGTATTATAAATTTTATTTATCCGTTAAAAGGGAACGAAGAAATGATTGGTTTCAATTTGACAGCGGATTCAAAAGAAAAGATCTTTTTGAAAAAGGCACTGAAAGAACCTAACAGCGTGGCACAAGCGCCAGTCAAAACTGTTCAGGGAAGCAATAAAATTTTCAATCGGAAACCTGTGATCATCAAAGATACAGGGGTTGAAGAAATTTGGGGTTTCGCTAATGTGGTGATCGATTTCGATAAGTTAGTGGAGAGTACTTTGTTACCTGACCAGATATACATGTTTGAATCAGCCATAGTCGTCGAATCAGAATGGGCCGAACCGATGATTTTTGGAGATCCGGCTATTTTTGAAGGAGATGCGTTAAGAACTTCTATTCATCTGCCGGAACATACTTGGAAAATTGCCACGCTGCCGATCGGTGGATGGAGCAGTGACGAAAATTATCACCGATTGGAAACCGTTGTGTTTTACTTCTTCATACTTATTATATTCTTTCTGGTTATGTTTTTCGTTCTACAGTACTTCAAAAAACGAGAACTTTCACGGATAGATGCTTTGACTCAATTACTTAACAAAAAAACATTTGAAATGCTGGTCAAGAAAATATTGCAAAGGTCCAAAAATAAGAATGGCTTGCTTTTAATGGATTTTAATAACTTCAAAGAGATCAATGATACGTATGGTCATTTAGTTGGGGATCACATACTGACTATCAGTGCAAAACGTCTGATGAACTGTTTGAAAAAGGGGGATGTCATAGGTCGAATTGGAGGAGATGAAATAATGATTTTCGTTAAAGACGTAGAGACAGAAGATTTAAAAGTTATCAGTGAACGTGTCGTGCAGCAGGTCGAAAAGCCTGTTTCTTTAAATGGTTCAACCATCGTACCATCTGTTTCGATCGGGTTCATGCTGGTTGAGCGATGGCTGCCATTCAATGAAATTTATGAAAATGTTGATAAAAAAATGTATCGTGAAAAGTCCAAGAAAAAAATGGAAAAAGTGACATCAAACCCCTGTTTTGAAACAGATTACTGATCCAGCCAATTCTGTTAAAGGATTTTCTCCAGTTCTATTTTTTGAAATCATGAGACCTTTCAAGGTAATCTAAAGGTACAAGTCAATCTTTGAAAGGAGAAATATCATGAAATTGAAAGATAAAGTTGCTTTAGTGTTTGGCGGAACGTCAGGCATTTTAGAGGCTGCAGCAAAAGCATTTGCCGATTAAGGAGCCAAAGTCGTTGTTTGTGGTCGGGATAGAGATGATGGTCAAAGGATCGTTGACGAAATCAGAGCCAAAAATCAGGAAGCACTTTTTGCAGAAGTCGATATAACAGAAAGCACCGAAATTAAAAAGGCAGTGGATAAAACGCTTGAGCAATATAACCAGATCGATATTCTTTATAATGGAGCAGGTATTCATGACAAGTACAAAACAGCCGGAGAAGTAGAAGAAGATGAGTATGAAAAACTGATGGCCGTTAATGTCAAGGGACCTTATCTAGCTGCAAAAGCAGTCATCCCGCATTTTCTGGAAAGAGGAGGCGGTATTATAATAAATGTCGGCTCACAAGCGTCTCACGTTGCCGGGCCGGGCGGTTCAGCTTACGTCACATCCAAACACGCCATAAAAGGTTTCACTAAGCAGTTGGCTTATGATTATGGTCAGCAAGGAATCCGAGCTAATCTATTGGCACCTGGCTATATCGATACGCCAATGACGGAAGGCATCCAGGATGAACGACTGAATGATATACCCGCTGGACGTGCCGGGAAACCCGAAGAAGTTGCTGCACTGGCAGTATTTTTAGCTTCAGATGATTCCAGCTATATGCATGGAACAACGGTAACGATGGACGGTGGCTGGGTCGTCGGGAGATAACAAATAGAAAATAAAAGGCTGGAGGTTTCCGGCCTTTTATTTGTAATGAAAAGGTTTAGATAATGGAAGCAGTCAGTGTTGCGGTAGAATGTCAATACCTCCCTCAGTAAAATCGGTTAACTAGGTCTGTCTTTGTTCGCGTAAACACAATATAATCGCTTTTTTTATAAAAATATCTGAATATCGCTTTATTTATTCCTTTATTTTTGTTAAACTATTCACATAAAGAAGGTTAGGAGAGATTACTATGAAAAAAATCATGAATGCTCTGCACTTTATTTTTCGGAATGGTGAAACCTGGACAGTCAATCGTGAAACGATCGGAGACTTGTGGATCAAACAAGTGACAACGAGTTTTGGTCGTATAGACGGTGGAGAATTTGAAGAGATCCATCCATGTGAATCATTGAGGATCGAAATATACAAAGAAGCAGACCATGTAAATTCTGACGATATCAACAAAGGCGGACTGGAAGCGGGGATGTTTGCCCGCATCAAACAGTTCAAGGATATTGAAAAGATGGATATTCTATATCGCGATACCAAAAATGGTGAAAAGCGTATGAATGTTGAAAAAGACACCATTTATTTCCCTTATGAAGCGCTCGATACTGATGGTCATGACAACGCACACCAAACTTCGAAAGTCATGAACGAGACGCTTTATATCGTTATCGACCCTGAGAAAACTGTCGAGGAAATTTATCCGGAAACAGGCTCTTCTCATTCCTAATGTGTTCCCTTACCTCAGCCAGATGAATAACCCTCATCTGGCTGTTTTTTTTGCTTAAAAATTGTATTTCAATAGATCAATCGGTACAATAAGTATGAAGAAAAAGGAGGATCAGCATGACGAATGAGAAATATAGACGACCTTTTACTTTCAAGAGTGGCCAGACTTTGAAAAATCGATTTGTAATGGCACCGATGACCACTAAAATGAGCTTTTATGACGGTGTGATCACAGAAGATGAAAAACGTTATTATCAGATGAGAAGTAAAGAAGTTGGAGCCGTGATCACTGCAGCCGCGAATGTGTCTGAAAATGGTAAAGGCTGGGAGGGTGAGCTTGGCGTTCACGATGACAAGCATATCGCTGGACTCAGTGAATTAGCTTCTTCCATCAAAGTTAATGGAACAAAAGCCATTTTACAACTTTATCATGGCGGACGTATGACACACGCGTCTGTCTTGAAAGGGATGCAGCCTGTTGCTCCAAGTTCTGTGAAGGCACTGAGACCCGATTCGGAGATGCCGAGAGGACTTGAAGAAGAAGAAATCGTTCAAATCATTGATGACTTCAAAGGAGCGGCAATACGTGCGGCTAAAGCGGGGTTCGATGGAGTAGAACTTCATGGAGCGAATACTTATCTCATCCAGCAGTTTTTCTCACCGCATTCAAACAGACGATCAGACAAGTGGGGCGGCAGCAGGGATAAGCGGTTCAGGTTCATCGATGAACTGGTGGACAGCGTGACTGCTGCTGTGGAAGAAATAACCACAGACCCTTTCATCGTCGGCTACCGGTTTTCTCCGGAAGAGATCGAAGATCCTGGGATACGCTTTAATGATACCCTTTATCTTATAGAACAACTTTGTCAGAAACCGTTGGACTACCTGCATGTTTCACTTAGACACTACGACCAGGTCTCACAGTCAAAAGACTATAAAGACCAGCCCATACTCAAGTATTTACACGAGCAGATAAATGGCCGTGTGCCTCTTATTTCAGTCGGTGATATAAGAACAGGGGAAGATGCTGAAAAAGCACTGAAAAACAGTGAGCTTGCTGCTGTTGGACGTGTTTTGCTGTCCGATCCCAACTGGATCAATAAAGTCATGGAAGATAAAGAAGACATGATTCGTTATGATGTGACTGAAGAAGAACGCGATCTTCTGGCTTTGACGAACGGTGTCTGGGGATTCATGCAGGGCATGATGCCGGAACGTTTAAAATAAGTATTGTAACGTATTGAGGCAGAAATGAGGTGGTTCAAAAGGAAGTGAGTATTTGTTAAAACGATTATACACCAAATTTCAACAATTTATCGATTACTTTCTTTTTGGACTGATTACAGCGGTTCTTGCCATCGGTATTTTTTATGTCATGAATGTATGGGTTGGTCTGCAGTATTTACTGGCGAATATTATTTCGGTCATTACAGCGATCCTTTTTTCTTATACTGTGAACAAACGCTATGTCTTTAAGACGAAAACGCGCACTTGGAAACAATCACTCAGAGAGTTCGGCTTGTTTGTTTCAGTGAAGATGTCAGGATCCCTGCTGAACATGCTCGGTTTATTTGTATTCGTACAGTTCTTGAATATGAATCCTACTTGGGCTAAAATCGTCCTGGAACTAACGATTGCCTCGCTGAGTTATTTAATCAGCAGGAACTTGATTTTCAAGAAAATAACGGAACTGGAAGGAAGAGACGAATGAAAAAAGCGTTGATCAATATCGATTATACGATAGATTTTGTTGCAGACGGTGGCGCGTTGACCAGTGGTGAGCCGGGGCAGGCAATCCATGACAACATCCTTGAACTGACAAAGGAGTTTTATAATACGGGAGATTTTATTGCTTTCACAATCGATAAGCATACAAAGAATGATCCCTATCATCCTGAGACCGGCTTATTTCCAGCTCATAATATCGAAGGAACAAAAGGACGTCTACTTTACGGGGAATTAGAGGACTATTATCAGGAAATAAAAGAAGCTGAAAACGTATATTACACGGATAAAACCCGTTACAGTGCCTTTCAAGGGACGGATCTGGAAACGAAGTTAAGAGAACGCGAGATTACTGAAGTGCATCTCGTAGGGGTTTGCACAGACATATGCGTATTGCATACGGCTGTGGATGCTTATAATAAAGGATTTTCCATTGTTATTCATAAAGATTGTGTGGCCAGTTTTAATCAGACAGGACACGAATGGGCTCTCGGACACTTCCAGGAAACACTCGGCGCAGCTATCGTTTAACTGTTCAAATGAAATACAACAGCCCCTGTTCACTCATTTTTTAAATGGGTCGACAGGGGCTGTTTTTCAGCTGAATTGGATATAAATACTTAAATCGAATGGTTCTTTTTCTTCCTCAATGACGACGTGCTGTTCTTCGTTGTAATATTTATAAGGGCCACCTTTTATATAAGCAAAAGCCGTCATCATACTTGTCTGCAAGTAGTGTCTCATATCGGGATTTAGTTCTTTTGGTACTTGGCCTAAGTAAATATTCTCCACATAAAGGTCAAAACCGTTTTTAGTGTTTGGAGTAACCTTGATGTTTGATGTGCAGAAACTTTCATACTTGTAGATCGTTCGCTTTGCAGCTTCAATGTTCTCGTTTTTTTTGCCTATGTAATAACGGTGCGATCGATCTCTTTTAATAATTTTTTTAACGATCAGATCGATGGTTTTCTGATAAGCCGACATGTCGCTGGCTGAGAACAGATGTTTATTTTGAATCGTTAAAATATTGCGTGCTTTCTTTAAAGTGCTGGCTCCAACAAAATCGCTTGAATAAGCCGACTGGTTTTTTACTAAGTATTTTAATCGGTTAAAAAAACTCAAGAGTACTTCTCCTTTCGCATTTTGATCCTTTCGTAACGACTCACCACTAAACAGGATGTGTAAATCCTTTTTTCGCCCTTTTTATGTCTTTATAGATTAAAGAACTGGCAGCAGGGTTCACACTATAATAAAGTAAACTGGAGCTGTATTTATCCTGCCCGGAAATGAAACTGTTTACAAATAAACTCTCTAATAAATATAATCGACAAAAAGAGTTGAACATTAACCTGTTTAATAAAAAGCGACTATACTATTTTAATACAAATAAAGGAAAATGAAAAGGGAAAGGATGTTTATTCTGTTTAAAAGGCGTTTATAGATAAGAAAAATCATCTTCAGGATTTAATGAAAAAAATAAATACCAAAAAAGAAGAAGGCGTTCTGATTTATCTAAAACTTAATGAGTTAATATCCACTTTTAAAGTGCAACCAATTTTGCTTGATAAACTTGAATCATTTAAAGTATTTTAACTTCCAGTAAACTAAAGGGCTTTCTTTCAAACAGGATAGAGAAGCCAGTTATCAGTCACTTAACAAGATTTTTATTTTTGAAAAGATGTTAATATAAAACTAATTTAAATGAGTAATGATTTATAAATGTTATTTTAATAACAAGTAACTTGATTTCACTTCTAATATCTTAACAGTGTTCAAGTCTTATCAATTGCTTCTAAAAAAGTAGTACCTTAATATATTAAGTGTACAAACTAATCGGTGCGTACATATATTATTAAAAACAAGGAGGAATTACGTTGGGCACTTTTGAGTGGAAGAAATATATTAAACGGGGAATCATGCTTTCCTCTATACCTTTAGTACTGGCAGCATGCGCAGATGATACGGAATCGGATACGACGAGTGGAGAGGATCCTTCTGCAAATGATACCGGCGATTCGGGGAATGGGGGAGAAGTTGCCGAACTTGAATTCTGGTCATTCTGGGGTTCAGGATCAAGACGGGAAACCATTGAAGCGATCATAGAAGATTTCAACAGTGAACATGATAACATCAACGTTGAACATGTTTATCAGCCTTGGGGGGATATCTGGACAAAAGCACTGGCAGCCATCGCGGGAGGGAATGCACCTGATGTCATTGTTCAAGACATCAACAGCGTTAGACAACGAGCAGAAGCTGAGCAGGCAACGAATCTTGAAGAATATATTGAAGATGAAAGTTTTTCTGAAAAATTCTACCCTCAATTATGGGACACCGTACTTTATGAGGATGAAGCATATGGCGTACCATTCAATACGGACACGCAAGTTATTTTTTACAATAAAGATGCTTTTGAAGAAGCCGGACTCGACCCTGAAAATCCACCAGCAACCTGGGCTGAACTTGAAGACGCTGCGCGCGCTTTGGATATTGAATCAGGTGATGGCTATGAACAGATCGGTTTTTACCCTCGCTGGAACATAGGACCGGATGTCTGGACTTTAAATGCAGATGAAGGCGTTTCCTGGTTTGATGATGAAGGAAACGTTGAAATCAATACACCTGAAAAAGTGGCGGCCCTTGAATGGATGCTGGAGTGGCAGGATTACTATGGTCGAGATACCATTAATCAATATGAAGCAGAATTCGGTTCTGGTGTAGCTGATCCATTTATTTCAGGCCTTGTAGCTATGCGGGGACAAAACTTGAACTATTATGTCAATCTTCAGGAAAATGCGCCAGATGATTTAGATTTTGGTGTTTTCCGCTTACCGGAATACGAAGAAGGCAGTGGACACTGGACATGGGGCGGCGGATTTGTTCTGGAAATTCCGGAAAATACCGACAACCCTGAAGAATCCTTTGAATTTATCAAATACCTGACATCAACTGAAGTACAAGAACGCTTTGGTATGAACAGTTTTGATATTATGGCCAATATCGAAGCCAATGAAAACCTGACCACACATCCTGAACTTGGTGAACGTGGTTTAGAGATGTATCAAATGGCTGAGAAAAGTCTGGAAAAAACAGTCATTACACCGGTTCCTTTAACAGCACCGGATTATATTCCGCTGGTCAACACACAGATCGATGCTGCTTTCTTAGGAGAGCTGACAGCTCAAGAAGCTTTGGATGCTGCACAAGAATCTGTTGAGAATCTTGTAGAACAGAATCAGTAACAAAAAATATGAAATCCTGATGACATAAGATAGAGAAAAGGGAGTGAAACCATTCCCTTTTTCTGCTATTTAAAGAAAGGGGTGCAGATGATGAAAAACGCCGATACGTCCCAGTTTAGTAAAGCAATACAAGAAATCAAAACTTTGAAAAAGAAGAACTGGTCGAAAAGAAAGAAGAAAGAAGCATGGTGGGGACTATTGTTTGTTGCGCCATTTATTATCGGATTTTTAGGCTTTATGCTTTTACCGATGCTTTTTTCTTTCTATGGAAGTTTTACGAATTATAATATTACATCGCAGATGGACTTTATCGGACTGGCTAATTTTAAGCGTATGTTCACCCAGGACGAATTATTTACAACCTCTTTATATAACACGGCCTATTACGTCTTGTTCAATGTCCCATTGACAGCGGTCGGCAGTGTGTTTTTAGCCGTATTACTTAATCGCCAAATCTTTGGTATCCGTGCTTTTCGAACAATATTTTACTTACCTGCTGTGTTATCCGGAGTAGCCGTTTATGTCTTATGGATGCAGTTGCTTTCTCCTTCTTCAGGACTTGTCAACACAGTTTTGTCCTGGGTAGGCATTGATGGACCGGCTTGGCTGTTTGATCCTGAATGGACAAAACCTGCTTTGATACTTATGCGGCTATGGAGTGTAGGCGGGTCTATGCTCTTATACCTGGCGACATTGCAGAATGTACCTAAACAGTTATATGAATCAGCAGAAGTGGATGGAGCGGGTTTTACAAGAAAATTTTTCCACATTACACTGCCGCTTATCACGCCGATCATATTTTACGATATAGTCACGTCGACGATTGGTGCCTTCCAGATTTTCCAGGAAGCTTATGTTATGACAGAAGGCGGGACAGGAGGCCCTTCCAATTCACTATTGTTTTACAACCTGCATATGTGGAATAAAGCTTTCGTAGCTTTTGATATGGGGTATGCTATGGCGATGTCGATGATTCTATTCATTATTGTTTTAACTTTAACTTTTATAAACTTGAAATTAGCCCCTAAGTGGGTCAACTATTAGAAATATTAAACCTTTGAAAGGAGGAAAAAAATGGACTTATCTAAACAGGCACCTATAGAACAAGCAGGAAAGAAAGTCAATGAGAAGCATTTTAAAAGCCGTAAACGGCAACAATTTATCGGGAAAATAATCGTGTATATCATATTGATCGCGGTCAGTCTTGTCTTGCTCGCACCACTTGGCTGGATGGTCAGTACATCTTTAAAATCAATGGAAGAGATCGTTAGTTTTCCTCCTACATTATTGCCTGAAACATTTCACTGGGAAAATTATGCCTATACAGTAAAAGCCTTTCCCTTTTTTAACTACATGAAAAATACAATATTCATCACTGCTTTCGTGGTTGCGGGAAATGTTTTATCCAATTCTTTTATTGCTTATGGCTTTGCAAAAATAAACTTTCCAGGTAAGAATGTCTTGTTTGCCTTAGTTTTAGCGACGATGATGGTTCCAGGCTTTGTTACAATGATTCCTCAATATATTCTTTTTACTAAAATCGGGTGGGTCGGAACCTATTTACCGCTGATCGTACCTTCTTTTTTCGGTAGTGCTTTTTACATTTTTCTGATGAGACAATTCTACATGTCTATTAATAATGAACTGATTGAATCTGCCCAGATGGACGGCGCGAATCATTTATATATCTGGAGCCGTCTGATGTTGCCGCTGACAAAGCCGGCGCTCATCACTATTGGAATCATGTCGTTCAACGGAGCCTGGAATGATTTTCTCGGACCTTTGCTTTATATTACACGCGAAGAGAATTATACCCTGCAGATCGGTTTACAGAGTTTTCAGAATCAATCAACAACTCAGTGGAATTATTTGATGGCAGGAGCGACGCTGGTTATGATCCCGACTATCGTACTGTTCTTTTTTGCACAAAAATACTTCGTTGAAGGAATGGACTTAACGGGAGGAACGAAAGGATAAAATATAGCCGCTGAAAGGAAGAAAGAAGAAGATGGATTCCGCAAAAAATGAAAAAGCAGTTGTAGTAAAGTTTACTGAAACGTTTTCGACACTTGCAGTACTGAACGTCTACTGGCTCTTTTGCGCACTTTTTATCTTGCCGCTCTTTTCTGCAACAGAAGCGGTCTTCTATTGTATCAATAAGTATATGGAAGAAGGAGAGACAGAATTCAGACAGATTTTTTTTCATTACGTCAAATCTAATTGGTTTAAAAGCTTCAAAAGACACATCTTGCCTTTTATGATTCTTTTAGTCACCATACTTGATGCGCTGGTAATATATTTCAGTCCAATGCATGGAGCGATGCGCTCCTTAATGCTTGGAATCTTTTTACTTATGAGTATTCTCGCGTTTTTCTTATTCATGTATCAACTGAGTGTGATGCTTTTAGATAATGGCACAGAAAAAACGATGAAATATAGAATGCTGAAAGCTCTCTTTATTATTATGCGCTATCCGCACTATACCCTGGCTCTTTTCTTGACCCTATTTGTTTACTTGCTGATCGCTCTCTATTTTGTTCCGATGCTCATTTTCTTTGTAGTGAGCTTTCCAGCGTATTGCTTTACTTACGTTATTTTAAAAAAGATCAATCAAAAAAGTCACCGAATGGAGTAAATCTGTCCGGTGACTTTTTGACTGAATGACGTGTCAAATGTTAGTGATTATGAGAAAGAACGATTTTACCCACCGTATGTCCGGATTGAAGCTGTTGATACGCTTCTTTAAGGGTATCTTCATTCATTTCTTTGAAGTGTGTTTCAAGATTGGAAGAAATGAAACCTTGTTCGACCTGGTTTTTCAATTCTGTCAAATACTCGTGCTGCTTGATCCAGTCTTCTGTTTTATAAACAGACCGCGTATACATCAATTCATAACTGAAGGTGATGCTTTTACCAAAGAAGCGTCCGGGTAGAGCGTTACTTAAAGGGAGCAGAGAGCAAATATGTCCCTGAGGTGCAATCACTTTGCTTGCTTCGTCAATGTTTTTGTCTGCCTCAGCAGCGATAAAAATCGCGTCCACTGTCTCGATGCCTATTTGTTGAAGTTGTGGCTTATAAGCTTTAGTATGATCAATGATGTTTTTTACACCGAGATTTTTTACATAAAGTCTACTTTCATCTCGAGAAGCTGTACCGATAACGTTAAAGCCGTAGTTTGATGCAATCTGGCAAGCGACGGAGCCCACACCTCCAGCAGCACCAATAATAAGCAAGGTGATATCGCTTGGGTTTTCCTTCAAAGAAAATAGGTTTAAACGATCATGGATCACTTCATAAGAGGTGAGAGAAGTTAAGGGAAGGGCGGCTGCTTCTTCGTGCTCCAAGTTTTTTGGCTTAAGAGCCGCCATGCGCTCATCGATTATGTGGTAATCTGCTTGTGCCCCTTGAATGTTACTCGTGCCGGGATAAAACACATCATCTCCTGCTTTAAAAAGTGTGACCTCTTCTCCAACTTTTTTGACTGTGCCTGAAACGTCCCGGCCTAAAACGGTGAAAGAGTCATCAGAAGACTTTTTCATCATACGGGTAGCCAAATCAGTTGGATTCACACTCACTGCTTTCACTTCAACAAGTATTTCGCGCTCTTTAGGTGTGGGTATAGCCATCTGGATTTTTTTGATAGGCGGCAAGCTCTGATCTTTTTGTGGATCGTAAAAACCATAGGCAGTCATTTTATCATTCATTATTATCATCCTTTCAGCCTTTTCTCCAGTGTACAATGTAAGAGAGGCAACAACAACTTTGAAAGGATTAAATGAGAAAATAATTATTTCCATTTTTATTTTTATATTGAAGTATTATTCGATATGATATGATAACAGTAGAGTTTAGAGAATAGAGGAGAGAGAATATGACCAATTATATTGATAATGCTTTGAAGTGTTTGAAAATAATCTTGATTTAAAGAAAGATGAAAAGGTCGTGATCGTTACGGATGACCGCATGCGTAATATTGCCGTCCCTTTTTACGAAGCGGCCTGCATCAAAGGGAATGAAACAGTTTTTCTGCAATTCCCTCCCCTTTATAAATCCGGTGAAGAACCACCTGCGGTAATAGCTGAAGCGATGAAAGTAGCTGACGTGGCACTTTGTGTAACTCAAGCAAGTCTGACGCATACGCGAGCCAAAAAAGAAGCTGCCGCAACCGGAACGCGTATTGGAACGATGCCTGGGATCACCTTTTCAATGCTTGAAAAAGGGGCGATCGAAGCGGATCCCGATACTGTAGAAGAACTGACCAAGTATTTTACAGATTTACTTGAACGCTCGAGTGAAGTAAAGGTTGAAAAAGATGGAGAAGTACTCACATTTTCAATCGACGAGCGTAAAGGAATATCAAGTACCGGTATCTTCCGCAAAAGAGGTCAGGCGGGAAATGTACCTTCAGGCGAGGCTTTCATTGCACCGATCGAACATTCCGCTAATGGAAAGCTGGTCATTGACGGTTCTATCGCTCAACTAGGTAAAATAGATAAACCGGTAATTTTGACAGTGAATGATGGAATACTTGTTGACGCAACAGGGAAACGCGGGAAAGAGTTGCTTGAGCTTTTGGGAACTGAGGAAGGAAAAACGATTGCGGAGTTTGGGATAGGCACCAATCCGACAGCCAGAATCACTGGGGTTGTTCTGGAAGACGAAAAAGTATTCGGCACCATTCATATCGCCTTTGGTTCCAACAAACCTTTCGGCGGGGTCACAGAAGCCGGGGTTCACATTGATTGTGTCGTAAAAGAACCTTCTTTCTGGATCGATGGCAAAAAAATCATGGAAAAAGGAAAAGTTCTCGACTTTGATTCACATATTGTTAAATAAAATGTGATCAGTATCGTCGATCGGCGTACTCAGGCTGAGATTTCTTTGAGTTAGCTGATATGGGTGCTACATCGACGGACTTAGAATGAAATCCATTTGAGTCAGCTGATATAGGTTCTACATCGACGGACTCAGAATGAAATCCATCTGAGTTAGCTGATATGGGTGCTACGTCAACGGACTCAGAATGAAATCCATTTGAGTTAGTTGATATGGGTGCTACATCGATGGACTCAGAATGAAATCCATTTGAGTTAGCTGATATAGGTTCTACATCGACGGACTCAGGACTAAAATCATTTGAGTTAGTTGATATGGGTGCTACATCGGTGAACTCAGAATGAAATCCATTTGAGTTAGTTGAAATGTCAAACTCACGCATCTACTCATCTCTGAGTCTGCACTTTCACAGTCCAAATGTCGAACTCGGGAGTCAACCCTAGCGCGAGTGTGCACTTTTTAAGATGAAATGTCGAACTCGCGAAGTACACCCTGCGTGAGTGTGCAGTTTTTATTATGATATGTCGCACTCAGGCGTCTACTCCTCTTTGAGTAGGCACTTTTACAGTCTAAATGTCGAACCCAGGCGTCTACTCATCTTTGAGTTAACACTTTTTCATCTCAAATGTCGATCTCAGGTGTCTGATACTCTTTGAGTCTGCACTTTTACAGTCTAAATGTCGAACTCGACCACCTGCTCATCTTTGAGTCTGCATTTTTACAGCCTATATGTCGCACTCACGCATCTACTCATCTTTGAGTTAGCTGACAAGAGCATCACATCAACTTACTCAAGACTAAATCCAATTTGAGTTAACCGATATCGACGTAGAGCAGCGAAAAGATGGCCTATAAGATAACAAATATTTGCGAAGCGAAACCTTAGTTAAAACAAATCGAGCTGCTTTGGACCTAAGCCGGTAAAATCAATACCGAGTATGGACTGTAGCTCTTTTGCATTTTTAGCGGCGTGACTACCGGAATTATTGTTGAAAATCACAGAGACCTCTTCAGCCTCCTTCTGCAATCGACTCACTATATCAGCCAACTCCTGCAGTTCTTCTGAAGAGTAATCATAGAGCGTGCGTTCAGCGCGCCAGTCGTCAACGTTTTTGCCCAGCCAGCCTTCGTAATTGCGACCATGCAGACGAAGCACGCTTAAAGTCCCGGTCGTGACTACAGGAACCTTTGGAACGCTATTGTTAGGGGTTTGTGGCTGATCCACGATAACATTGGTCCAGTTCTGCTTTTTTAAAAAGGCGAGGGTATTGGCTTTATTGGTTTCATTAAACCAGCTGGGCTGGCGAAATTCAACAGCAACAGGCAAGTCGCCCATCCGCTCTTTAATGTAGCGAAGATAGGTGACATGTTTTTTAACACAATCAAAGTAAGGTGGAAACTGAAACAGAAAAGCTTTGATTTTATTCTGTTCGAGCATCGGTCGAAAGGCATCCTTGTATACATCAAAGGCTTCATCCAGTGAGTTGAATGCTTCTTTATATGATTTATGCAAAGTCAACACACTGTATGCCTTAGGAAAAAATTGAAAGGCAGGCGCTGTTTGCTCGATCCAATTTAAGATTGTTTCTTTTTTGGGGATCGCGTAAAAGCTGGTGTCGACTTCGACAACAGGAAAGTGCCCAGCGTAAGCGACTAATTTTTTTGTCTGATTTTGCTGAATGAGCGGGTGATCGCTCCATCCCGTTAAACCTATTGAGATCATCGAACTTTAATCCTTTCTTTCGTGTTTAATTTCTTCGATCACAGAGACAAGTAACTCTTCAAAATCAACTTGTACTGCATCAGCAAACGGGTGAAGTGATTTTACCCGCTTACTGCGTTTTGACGTTCGTCTTGCTTTGGCAGAAAGGTGACGGCCATCAACAAGTTTCTGAATAATGGCTTCAGTATACTCGTAACCGTCATGATGCAGCACACGGCACCCTTTAGGCAGCAGCATGGAAGCCAGTCCAAAATCCTGCGTGATCACGATATCATTCGGCAAGGCGATCTCAACGATTTTAAAATCAGCCTGATCGTTCCCGCGTTCGACCCACAGCTGGCTCACATGATCAGGCATTTTTTTGGTAGAGAAATGGGCGATGCTGGCTACGAGCATCACTTCAAGATCATTTATTTTAGCAATAGCGATCGTTTCTTCTTTTTTGGGACAAGCATCCGCATCAATTATAATTTTCACAGGGATCATCCTTCTTAAGTCATTGTTTTTGGAGAATTTTTTGGGTAATTGTGAATGGGCTAGCTGTGACGTATGTCCAGGCCCAGTAAATCAAGAAAGTCTAGTGCTTGTGTCTGGTTGACGATGGCGCCTTTTAAAGCATCGATAGAAACTGACAGCGCTTCAAGTGAAGACGTACTGAAATCTATACCGTCTAGTGATGTTTTGGTGAATCGGGCACCTTTAAGGACAGACTCACTGAACCGAATATCTGACCATTTGATTTCCAGGAAATCGGCTTCATTGATTCGAGTTTGATTGAATTCAATAACATTAAGTGTGCTGAAACCGAAACTGCAGAGATCCATGATGCAGTCATTAAATAAAAGGTGTTCCAGTTTGGAGTCATTGATCAAGGTGCCATTTAAACGGCATTTACTGAATTCAACACGCTTGAATGTCGTATTGGAGAACACGCCTCCAACAAAGTGGCACTTTTCAAAAACAACATCTCTGAAATAACCGGCATCCAGTTCAATGCCTTCAAACTGCACATTGATGAAGCGGACGGTTTTGAATTCCATTTGGTGAATATCATGCATGGCCACAACGCAATCTCTGATTTCGACGTATTCAATATAAGGATCATCTAAATCGAAACTGTTGTCAAAGGTCGCTGAATCAAGATGCATGGGTACTTTTGGTTTATTGCGTTTTTTCATAATAAATCTGCTCCTTTATCTGAAGTATAACATGTTAAGCATTTTCTATAAGAAGAAAGAGAAAGATTTTCTCTTTTGGCTTAATCTTTGTTATAATAGAAAGATGAACAATTACGACTTATAAAGCGTAAAACTTTTTTCAAAAAGAAAAAGTTTTCTATAAATAATAGGTTAAAGGACTGACAAAACCTTATGAAAAAGCAAACCTTTCCAGAAATGACATTGACAAGTCTGGCAAGTAATTATCCGACTTTTCTTCAAGGGAAAGAACTGTACAAAAAAGGACAAGTAAAAAATCTGAAAGCAGAAGAATCAAATAATACGATTCAAACATTAGTGGAAGACAAGCAATTGCAGACGGTGCATTTAAGGTTTTATCCAAACGGCGTTGCAAGGAAATATCATTGCACATGTAAAGCCTTTGAAAAAAATACCGGAGCCTGTCGACATGTGATTGCTTCGATGATGTACCTTAATGACCTGGATGCGGAAGATCTGACCAAAGATACGACGGCCGAAAGCAAAACGGTATCGCCGTCCATGTTTTCTTATAAAAAAAGTGAGAAGGCCATCAATGCACTGATTCATTATTCGAAAAAAGAAATTTCGCGTCAGACGGATATCCTATACAAGGAACCGGTCTACGTTGAGTATATATTGAACGTGAGCGGCACAAGGGCCAATCCAATCTATGATTTGTACTTCAAGGTGGGGAAAGATTATCTTTATGTGATCAAAAACAGTACCCAGCTTATTTCAGATATCGCCAATGAAGAAGACATTGTTTTTGGTAAAAACTTTACTTTCAATACAGACGAGTATGCGCTGATGCCCGAAGACAAAAAAGTTTTTGATCGACTGAATGAGATTCAGACCGTGATCAAGTCTATTTTGCCTATGGGCTATGAGAATCAGTTTTTAAATAAAGACAGCTTTACTTTACCGCCTTCTTATATCAAGGAACTGTTGACTTTACTGGACAAGACGATGGGGGCTTTCGTCCGTTTTGGCCGTCCGCCGCGCCAGCTGAGTCAGGCAGACCGAGGAGAAACGCTTGAAATACGCAGTGATTTATCGGAATTGAATCTGTCTTTTCGTATTGATAAAATCGATACGCTGTTTCATTTCAAACTGACGGATGCCGAGCTTAGTTTAAATGATTTAACTTTTCATGATCAGACAAAAATGATCGAGTATGAACACATTTTCTATTTCTCTGAATCCCCGTATTATGAGCTGATCAAACAAATCATTGAAGGTCTCAAAGAATCTGGCTCAGATACGTTAGTTATGCGCCGTCAAGAACTGGAGTCTTTTTTATCCGTGACACTCAGTCAACTCCAGCAAATCGTTGATGTGACAATGGATGAGGACGTCCAGGCTTTACTTCATAAAGCGCCTTTTGAAGCACAGCTTTATATGGATACACAAAATGATCACTTACTCGTGCGTCCTGTGTTTACTTATGGGAATGTCACGATTTACCCACTTGAAGAAAGCACGTCTGAAAAAAATGAATCGATCGTGGTGCGTCAGTGGGCAGAAGAGTCAAACATATTGGGACGTTTATTTGAAGAAATCCCATTGCCTGCTCGAAATGGCGATGTATGGGAACTCACACAAACGGACACGATCAGTCACTTCTTATACGACGCGCTGCCAGGATTAGCAGATGACATGGATGTTTTTCTATCTCAATCTGCTAGAAGCTTGCTTTACAGTCCGTCTAAGCAGCCTCGCATCACGATGGAAATGCGGGAATCGTCCAACTTACTGGATATTTCCTTTGATACTGAAGATATTTCAACGGACGAATTGAAAGAATTACTCAAAGAACTCGAGAAAAACCAGTCCTACTACCGCTTGTCAAGTGGTCAGATCGTCAATTTGAAAGATCCAGCTTTCCAGGCGATGCGCCGTGCCAAGGATTCACTGGATATCGAAGACGATGAACTGGAAAAAGACATGACGGTGTCAGTGTTCCAGGGACTTTCAGCGATGGAAGAAGATACGATCAAAACCGGTAGAAAATTTAAAAACCTTGTCAAGCAGCTGTTTTCACCAGAAGATTTGACCTTTGACTTGCCGGATAAACTAGAAGCTGAAATGAGACCTTACCAGGTCACGGGTTTTAAGTGGCTGAAAAGTCTGGATCATTACGGTTTCGGTGGCGTACTGGCTGATGATATGGGACTTGGTAAAACGATTCAGACGATCGCCTTCCTTCAGTCAAAAATCGAACAGGAAGAAGGAAAGTACCTGATCATCTGTCCGTCGAGTGTACTGTTCAATTGGCAGCACGAGTGGGATAAGTTTGTTCCTGAAACGGAAACGATCATTATTTCCGGGAACAAAGAGGAGCGCGAAGAAAAGCGCCAGGAAGCGATCGATAAAAATATCCCGGTATGGATCACCAGTTATCCGCTTATCCAGCGTGATTTCGATTTATATAAAGACGATACATTTAAAACCATCGTGCTTGATGAATCCCAGAACGTGAAAAACAGTGCAGCCAAAACCACTAAAGCGGTGAAGCGACTGACATCTGAAACGAAAATCGCCTTGTCAGGCACTCCGATTGAAAACCATCTGGGTGAGTTGTGGTCACTATTTTCGATCATCCAACCTGGCTTGTTCAGGAATAAGAAAGCCTTCCAGTCAATGGAACACGAACGGATCGCGGCGAAAATCAAACCGTTCATCCTGAGACGTCTGAAACGTGATGTTTTAGACGACTTGCCTGAAAAAACAGAAACCACCGAGTATATCGAGCTGTCTGAAGGGCAAAAACGTTTGTATCAGACCCAGCGTGCCGCAATCAAACAGGAACTGAAAGAACTGGTCGATTCAGATACCTTGAAAACGAACCGCATCAAAGTGCTTGCCGGTATGACACGACTGCGTCAAATCTGTTGTGATCCGAGACTGGTCATGCCGGATTACGAAGGCGAATCTTCAAAACTGGAAAGATTGATGGAATACCTGAAAGAAGCGCGCGCGAACGGGAAGCGTGTCGTACTGTTTTCACAATTCACGTCCATGCTCAAAATCATTCGTGAGCGTCTGGATGCCATAGATGTGGATTATCACTACCTGGATGGCCAGACCAAAAATGAAGAACGTCTGAAACTGACGACCCGCTTTAATACGGGAGAAAAAGACTTGTTCCTGATATCTCTGAAAGCGGGCGGGACCGGGCTTAACCTCACCGGTGGAGATACGGTTATTCTCTTTGACTCCTGGTGGAATCCGGCAATTGAAGACCAGGCAGCTGACCGTGTGCACCGTTTCGGTCAAAAGAAATCGGTGCAGATCATCCGTTTCATCACGACCGGAACCATTGAAGAGCGAATCAATGATTTACAGGATAAAAAGCGTGAGCTGATCGATTCAGTTATCACGAAAGGCAATAAAGAATCCGTGACCAGTCTGTCAACGGAAGAAATTCTGGAACTGCTTTACGAAGATTAGATAATCGTACTGCTTTAATCAATAAAATTTCGGGCTTCCGATACATTTGAGTCGAGTACTCATGTATCGGGAGTTTTTTAATAGCTGTCCATGTCTCGGTGCTGTCAATATATATACAGTCATTTTTTAACCGATTCATTTAAAAATATAGATAAACAGTCGAAATAGACTCTTGCTTTTAAACCTCAATCAACGACACTAACCTAAGCGAGTGGGTTGATTTTCTATACAAATCAGCAAACGAATCTTTAATACATGAAAATCTGTGCCATGTCTTTTATCATCACCCAGGGTCTGTGCTATACTGATTACGACAGCTTATGAGTGGAGGATTTATGTGAAAGAAAAGATAATCGTTATAGTAGGGCCAACAGCCGTAGGGAAAACGCAGCTTGGGATCGCTCTTGCAAAAGCTTTTAACGGCGAAGTGATCAACGGAGATTCAATGCAGGTGAATAACCAGCTGGATATCGGCACAGCAAAAGTGACTGACGAAGAAGCCGATGGGGTTCCGCATCATCTGATCGATATAAAATCACCTGCTGAAAGCTACACCGTTTCTGATTTCAAAAAGGATGGTAGAGAGAAAATACAGGAAGTGATCACTAAAGGAAAACTTCCCATCATCGTTGGAGGGACGGGTTTATACATCGAATCGCTTCTATATGACGTGACCCATGGCGGCAAAGCCGAACCAAACCCGGCGTTCCGTGATGAAATGAATCGTCTGGCTCATGACAAAGGGCGGGAAGCTTTACACCAGTTACTCCAGGATAAAGATCCTCAAGCTGCGGAGAGAATCCACCAAAATAATGTGAGACGCGTCATCCGAGCGCTTGAAGTGATGCATGAAACCGGGAAAAAGTTCTCCGACCATCAAAACGAATGTAAAAAGGAACCTCTGTATGATGCCTATGTGATTGCCTTAAACACTGACAGAGACGTTTTGTATGACCGCATCAATAAACGTGTTGAACTAATGTTGGCTAAGGGATTACTTGAAGAAGTAAGGTGGCTTTATGAGAGCTTTCCTGGTGACTTGCAAAGTAAAAAAGGCATTGGTTATAAAGAATTCGATGCGTATTTACAAGGTGACCAGTCTTTTGATGAAGCCGTTTCGCTGATCAAACAGCATTCAAGGAATTATGCCAAAAGACAACTCACCTGGTTCAAGAATCGATTCAAGGTGAACCAATGGGACGATCTAGTCGCACATCCAGAAGAGCTGGAAAAAATAAAAAACAGCATCCAAAATTTTATAGAGGGTGATTAAATGGATAAAGAAAAAGTATATGAAAAAGTTATTATCGTCGGGATCGAAAAGCAGCATGAGGAAGAAGCCTTTAATTATTCTTTTGACGAATTGGAGCAGCTGGTCGAAAATGCCGGCGGGAAAGTTGTTGCCCGACTGTCACAAAAAAGGGAACGACCAGATTATAAAACAGTGATCGGTAAAGGAAAAGTAAACGAGCTCAAGAATCTGGTGGAAGAATTGGATGCACAGACAGTCGTATTCAACTCGGAATTATCCCCAAGTAATGTACGCAATATTCAAGAAGTCATTGACACCAAAGTCATCGACCGCATCCAAGTGATTTTAGATATTTTCGCTTTGCGTGCTAAAAGTAAAGAAGGTCGCCTGCAAGTCGAGCTGGCTCAGCTGTCTTATATTTTACCGAGACTTGCCGGACAGGGCGTCAACATGTCACGACTCGGTGCAGGCATCGGGACGCGTGGACCAGGAGAAACCAAGCTTGAAACCGATCGGCGTCACATTCAGAGCCAAATGTCAGATATCAAACAGGAACTGAAAAAGTTTGCCGCACACAGAAAGCGCAGCCGTGAAAAGCGTAAAAACAATAATGTGTATCAGATTGGTCTTATTGGCTATACGAATGCCGGGAAATCAACAGTCTTGAACCAGTTGACCGATGCAGAAACTTACGAGAAAGACCAGTTGTTTGCGACGCTTGATCCGCTGACACGAAAATTTGAACTGCCGAGAGGGATGCAAGTTACCTTAACCGATACGGTTGGCTTTATTCAGGATTTGCCGACCCAACTGATTGAAGCGTTTAAGTCCACTTTGGAAGAATCGATGGATGTCGACTTGCTTTTACACGTGATTGACTCTTCAGCAGAGAATTTAAAGGCACATGAGCAAACCGTTTTAGACTTATTAAAAGAATTGGGTATGGATAATATCCCAACTTTGCATGTTTATAATAAACGTGATTTAGTCAAAGGGCCTGTTCCGTCCACGCTTTATCCTAATATCGTTATCTCTGCTCAAAATGATAATGATGTTTTAGCTCTGCGTAAAAAGCTGGAAACTGAAATGAGAAAAAACATGAAGCCATATCAGCTGGAGATCGAAAGTCATCGAGGGGATCTCCTCATAGAATTGAGACAACAGACCCTGCTCGAGCGACAACTGTTCGATGAAGAAAACCAGGTCTATTTTGTCGAAGGCTATGCCAAAAAAGGGTCTAAGTGGGTGACGATGCAGTAAATTCATTTAAATAATTAAATTTTAAAGTTAATTAGACCAGTCGGAGAGCACTAAGCTCCAACTGGCTTTTTTTATTATGTAAGAGTCGAAGGGCTTCGACTCTTGCCAATCAGCATAAACCACAAATCAATAGATGAATACTTTTATTTTATAGAATGACGTTAGAATCAACCGAATATAGTGTTGTTCGACAGATTCGGGAACAGCTTTATGCTTAAATCGACCGAAGATGACAACGTTCGGCACATACGGGGGAAACCAGTAGTGCAATCGACCGAAGTAGCTGAACTTCGGTCAACAAAGGAACCTGTTGATACCGTTAACGACCGAAGATGACAACGTTCGGGACTTACGCGGGGAAACCAGCAGTGCAATCGACCGAAGATAGCTGAACTTCGGTCAACAAGGGAACCTGCTGCTTCAGTGAATGACCGAAGATGTCAACGTTCGGCACTTTAGGGCTACACCAATAATGTTGTCGATCGAAGATAGGCCAAATTTGACAGATCGAAGTTGTAAACAATTAATTTCGACAAAAGCTAGGCTTCAACTTAAGTTATAAATACTTCGACGATTACCGATGCAATAAGAAGGGATCTATATGAGATCAAAATCAAATAACAATTCACTGATTTTGTACTTTTTTCACTAAATCACCAAAAAGCACTTAAATCTTATCTATTCTATCCGATAGTACAATGGGCGTGGATATCATAAGAAAGAAGGAGTTGAATGAAAAAGATAGCATTTTTTAAAAATCTAAAGGAGAAAAAGAAAATAAAACGATTCGAACACGTTTTATTCTAATGTTCACAAGTATTGTTTTTGTACCTATTGTGATCGTTTCGCTTGTTTTATTTTACAGAATGGATGAAGCCGTGACTCAAAGAGTGATGCATGAGCAGCGGGAAGCAACCAGCAGTATTGTTGAAATGTTTGAAAATATTAGAGATGAAGCTAATAATTCACTCGCTGTCCTTTTTGAAGCTGATGAAGTACAAGGTGCTGCGGGTTTAGAGGATACAACGGAACTACAGCAAGTCATCTCGCTCATCCAGGCAGCTTCAGATTACATAAGTGACGTCTTTGTATACATACCTGAATCGAAAACACTTTCAACTAGAGAAACGGAAGCTGTTGAAAAATCGACAGGTGAGTGGCTGGAAGAAACACTTTCAGCAAACGGTTAAATCGTTTATTCCCAACCTTATGCCGACGTTGTAAGCAGTGCGACTACAATGGCTGCGACAATGGAAATTGAGCAGTCAAATGGAGAAACAAGTATCCTTGGTGTACAGATCGACATGGACTGAAGAAATATCTAAATAGAAACTGGAAATATACAAAAAGTTTCAAACAGCGGAATCTTCCTGTATCCGATGGGACAGGTGTGTGTGAAACAGGTCATCGTTTGTACAGTTACCGTACGGAAAAACAGGGACGTAGCTGGACAAAAAAAGGTGTAGCTAACGTAGTAGCTATCCTCACAGCTGAACAAAACAATTTTTTAAATGATGCTTTAACCACAGAAATAGATTCTGTGGTTGAGCCGTTAGGCGAAGATATTAAAGGGGCCGTACGCCAGGCTCTGAAAAAGTCTGAATCGACACCGCATACTGTTCAAACGTGAAAAATAGCTAACTATGGTTCCGTAAGCAGCTTCGTTGGGAAATTAGCACAATCATTTAGTTAAAAATATATATTTATTACTGATTGAAGGTTACCGAGAAAAACTTGACACATACTTATTTTAAGTGAAAAGTGCAATTTTAATGACAGCCGTGTATACTAAGAACTAACTAGAAACAGATAAATGAGTCAGCTCGCATCAAAGTGACGGAGGGAAGCTTATGATTGAAAAATGGAATTTAAGTATGGAGGAAAGAAAAGTATGGCTGACACTTGGCGGGAGTGTCCTGTTTTCATTTTCCTTAGCTGTTTTAGTTATTCTTTTTGATACACGCATATTAGCAGGGGTAGAGTATTTGCCTAAATGGACACTGACGAGCGTAGGACTCGCACGTCAGATTTTAGGTCTCCTGGCAGGTTCCCTTTTTTCAGTCGCAACCTTTACCTTTGCCACGATGCTTTCAATCATCACGCTCTACACATCAAATTTTAGTCCGCGGGCCATTGAAAATTTCCTGCTCAATCCTACATCGATGCAGACGTTAGGTATCTTTTTAGGCGGCTTCATCTATTGTCTGGCCTCACTCTTTTTTATGCGAAGTTCGGAAGATGAATACGTTGTCGTATCAGCGACGATTGCGCTGGTGTATGCCTTAGGAGCGGTATTTACCTTTACCCGATTCGTATACACGAGTTCGCAGTATGTCCAGCTTGAAAAGCTGATCCACAGTTTGTACGAAGAAGCACAGGAAGTTTACGATAACTATATTAAGCGGTTTGAAGATTATCCATCGATCAAGCATCTGCCAGAGATGACTTACATGTATACTTTCGATATTACAGCCACAGAGAGCGCATACGTTGAACATATCGACTTTGGCACATTGAAGAAAATCGCCGATGAAGAAGAGGCCAATATCATCGTGACCATACGCGTAGGATATTTTGTCACCAAAGACGAACCGATCATGGAAATCAAGACAAATAAAAATTTGGAAGATGATATGGAAGAAATTACCAGAAGAGTGAATCAGAGTTTGAGTTTCGAATCAGAAAAATCAGCGATGTATGACCCGGACTATGCACGGATAAAACTGACTGAAGTGGCTTTGAGAGCAGTATCCCCCGGCGTCAACGATCCGAATACGGCTATCCATGTTCTGCATTACAAATCTTTGCTTGAAAAACGACTGGCAGGAATGCCCGGTAAATATGCGATCTTTATAAATGAAGACGAAGAAGAAAAAGAAGACAAGGACAAAGGCACAATCGATCAGGGAAAAGAGAAAAATGAAAAGCAGAATACAGATGAAGCTCAAAAAGAGAATGAGCCCAGCACATCAGAAAAATCCAAAGAAAAAGGAATCAATCCTGAAGATGACGATTCAAAGGATGAAGAAAAGGAAAGTAAAGCTTATAAGACGGAAATTATATCTTCAGATAAAGATCAAAACGATGAAGAAGACAAAGAAGAGGATAAAGAAAAAGATAACAGCAATAAAAAAAGATCAAGAGTTATTTCTGGTATAAAAAATTCCAGCGAAAAGAATAAAAAATATGAAGCGATCCTGAAAGACGATTCAGAAGATAATAATCCAAGTAAAGATAATAAAAAAGAGGAAAAAAAACAGAAAGACAATAAATACACTAAAAGCGTTTTTTACCGCTACAATGATTTTGCGGAAGACTTGCATTCGGGTTACTGGCAGCTCGTCTTTTACATGCAGAAAGATATCTCTGGCGTTCACGCCTTGTTTGAAGCGTTAAAAACGATATCTTATGCTTCACACCTGGACAATCTGGGATTTATCAAAGAGTATAACGAGTATTTATACAATATGACCTCTAAAAACTTTCAGGAAACTTTTGATCAGAATATTATTGAAAGAGACTATGAAGCTGTCAAAACGATCATTGAAAAGAAAAAGGCAGAATTAAGTGAATAAGGACGAAAAAAAGACATATTAAAAAATATGTCTTTTTTTGCAATTTCAGCCTTAATAGTAAAGATAAGTGGTCGATAGTAAGACATATGAAAAGAATCGAGGGGGATATGGAAACAACTCAAAAAAATTAGCCTCAAATAAATGTGGAAGATACAGCGACTGTAAAAGAAATTCTTAAAGAAAAATTAAACCTAAAAGCTTCAAAAATTATTAACTATATTAAGTGTGATTATAATAATGACTGTTATTCCAGTTATTTATATTTTGAGTTCTATGGATTTGATACCAGCAAAAAGCTTATGCGGGTTCCTTATTTTTACAGTTTCAATCAGTTTACATATATATGATAGTCAATTTATATATCATCATATGAAACAAAAGAGAGAAGCCTTGATTGAAATCATGCTCAGCCTTTTAACTTTTTCTGAAGAAAATGCCTCAACAATAGAAGAAATATCGGCTTAAATGCGTTCTACCAATACAGATCTAGGATCTATTTCGGAAGAAATCGACATTATATATCACTAAATAAAGAATTTAAAAAAGTCACAAAAAAATAAACAGTACCTATTCTCACAGAGATAAATAGTGTATGCTTGTTTTGTAAAAGAGTTAAACTAGAAATAATAAATCAGTACTTGTTAATGAATAAACAGAGTATGATACTTTTCGACAGGTATTGAGAGGAGTAAAAAGTAATATGATAAATCACATACCATCATTACTGATACTAAATGTATTAAATAACTTGGATCTTACTGATTTAAAAATCATTGGTTTTGGGTTCTATATAGTCTTTTTATTTCAAATAAGCAAAAAAATACATCCTTCTTCCTATATATATTCTATTGTTGAAGGGTCATACAATGATAATAAAAAGGAATATGAGACTAAGAAACAAGATGAGAAGTGGTTCAAGAAAATGTTTAATAAATTTAAAATTTTCAGTAAAAAAGAACAAGACATGATGCTAGACGCTGAAAAACAGAGAAAAGAGTTACACCACGTTACATATTTTGATATGCTCACAGAACTACCTAACCGTACGAAGCTCCACGACGATTTTAATTTAAAGCTGGCTTATTATTCAAAAAAAGAAGAAATGATTGAAATGTCTATTTTCGTTTTGGACATCGATCGCTTCCGTACAATCAATGAATTATATGGACGGGATGCAGGAGATAAAGTGCTGATCATGGTGACACAGCGCCTCAGAAATCTCTTAGGTGAATTAGTGATTATAGCGCGGGAAAGTGAAGATGAAATTTTTATTTTAATCGAAGATATCGATGAAGGAGAAACGGTTAAAACAGCTGGTGATATTGTAGAGTTATTTACAAAACCATTTAAAATTAATGATTATACCTTTTATGTGACTGCCAGTATAGGGGTCAGTCGCTATCCTGAAACTGCTCAGGACATTGATGCTCTGCTGCAGCAGGCTGAGATTGCAATGTATAAAGTAAAGCAATCAGGAAAAAATAATTACCACATTTTTATGGTCGATGATGCCGCGGCAATCGAAAGAAAGAGACGAATAGAATTTGGATTAAAAGAAGCCATATTACATAATGAATTGTATTTGCTTTATCAACCTAAAGTGAAAATCGTGACAGGTGAAATTTATGGCGTCGAAGCGCTTCTGCGCTGGGAACATTCTATATTAGGCTTGGTGTCACCTGTTGAATTTATACCTATCGCTGAAGAATCCGGAATGATAAATGAAATCGGTTATTGGGTCTTACATGAAGCAGTCAAACAGACTAAAGATTGGCATAATCAAGGAAAACTGTTAAGTGTCGCAGTCAATGTTTCTGCACTGCAATTTGATGATCCTTATTTTGTAAAGCGTGTGCAAAATGTTTTAGATTTATATGAATTAGACGAACGCTACCTGAACATAGAAATAACAGAGAGCGTTATGAAAAATACAGATTATGCAAATAAAATCATTAAAGAATTACATGATATTGGCGTGGGTGTGGCTATTGATGATTTTGGGACAGGGTATTCTTCTTTAAGTGTTTTGAATAATATGTTTATTGATACGGTTAAGATTGATAAAGCCTTTATTGATCACGTCGTTTCAAGAAAAAACACAGCTTCTCTTGTAAAAACAATTATCGAAATGAGTAAAAGTATGAACTTTAAAACAGTCGCTGAAGGCATTGAAACAATCGAACAGTCATCCTTTTTACAACAGCATAACTGTGAATTTGGCCAAGGGTATTATTTCAGCAAACCAATAAAACCAGACGAGGTCATCACACTTATGAATAAAGATAAACCGTGAAGGAACTAACTTCACGGTTTTTGAGCAATGCATACTGAAATGAAAGCGATATTAATAATTCGATGTATTTTTATACCAAATCGATTGACTATTATACTGAATAAATATAAACTTGTAATGTTACGTTCATCTCATTTTAATACTAAGATAACGAGGTATATATAATGAATAAAGAAAAAAAGCAAATGCTCACCTGGGTATTTGTTATTCCCCTAACCGGAATAATCCTTAGTACCGCTTATTACATAGAACTGAATGTCTCATCTTTTTTGACAACTGACTACATTATTTTGTTGCTGTTAGCTATTTTAGTCGGTTTATTTCCTATTAAAACAGAAAATTCAATTTTGTTTCTAATCAATGGGATATCACTACCCGTATTAGTTATTTTTGGTCTGGTACCTGAAATCCTTGTGTCTTCCATTGCCTTAGTTATTTTAATGATAAGATCCAACTTGAGAATAGATCAACATTACAGGTATGCAGTCAATTTATTGATGTTTTACTTCCTCTCCGTCTTCTCAGCTGTATTTTATTACTTCACTGTCAGTATTACGAATAGCATCTTTGATCGTCCTTTTATCTTTTTAGCGCTCGTTATATACTTCACTGCTCACTTTACTTTGAATCAAATAGGTGTTTATTTAATTAACCGGTACTGTTATGATCAAAAAAATAATTGTGTATTCGAGGAAAATTCTGTTTTCTTTTTATTTATTAATCTATTGATTTCACCTTTATCTTTTTTGCTTATTTATTTATATGAGATTGCAGGAACAATAGGTATCCTAATCGGGGCGTTTCCTTTTTTAACTTTGACAATAGGGATCAATGTCTATTACAAAGTAAAAATGCATAACAAATATTTGAAACAAATGAATCGTTTTTCTCAAAAATTGAATGCTAAAAAAAGCCGGGAAAATGTTCTGAATATGTTTATTCATGCCTTAATCGAAATTTTTCCAACTGATGCTTTATCTTACTTTACCATTGATGGACAAGACAGAGTTTTACGGGAAAAAGTTATCGTGAAGAAAAAAAGTGTAAAGACTAATCAAGAAGAGTTCCATCTCGCTGAACAGTCTATCTTGAAACAAGCAATTGTAAACGATCGGATCCTTTATCACAGCCAAGCAAAAGACTGGAAAGCCTATTGTGAAAATGATTTATCTTACAATGCGGAAAGTGCACTAGTCATGCCTGTAAAGGTACTGGATAATATTCAAGGTGTTATATTGATGACACACAATACACGCTCAATCTACGATGAAATGCTTGTTTCCCTTATAGAAGTTTTCCATAAATACTTTATTATTGCCATGGATAATGCGATGTACTATGACCAACTCGAACAAAGTGCTGAAAAGGATTACCTGACTGCATTACCTAATTTAAAAGGACTTTCTAAACAATTACAGCTGTTAAAGCAGAAAGACTGTTTAGATTCTTTATCATTAATCGTGCTGGACTTGGATTTTTTTAAAAACATTAATGATACACATGGCCATCAATCCGGGAATGAAATTCTTAAAGAATTGGGCAAAAGATTACGGGCAAATTTACCTGAAGATATCTATATAGCCAGATTCGGTGGAGAAGAATTTATCGTCCTGCTCCCCAATTTTTCACAAGAGACCGCGTTAAAGATTGCCGAAGAAATCCGACAGTTGATTGCAGATACACCATTTTCAGTCTCCGAATCCATGCAGACAAATACTAAACAAGAGGTTACCGTAACAGCGAGTTTGGGCGTGGCTACGAGTACACATCAAGGCGCTGATATTGAAGAGCTGATCCATCTCGCTGATCGCGCCATGTATATTGGTTCAAAACAGCAAGGAAGAAACAGAGTGACCGTAGCTCAAAAAGGAAGTTGATTTTATGAGTAAAAAAAGCACCTTCAAAAAAATGAGAAGTGATGACACGGGTGTTACCCTAGTTGAACTTTTAGCTGCCATTGCTATCTTATCGATAGTAGTGACAGCCTTTTTGGCTTTTTTCATCCAAGCGGCTGAAACCAATAACCGTACAAATGAATTAAATGAAGCAACTTTTTTGGCTCAGGAAGAAATGGAATTAGTTACAAGTTACTCAAATGGAAATTACAGTGGTCAAGAGGTTGTAAATGATTTTTTTGAAGGAACTATGCAAAGAGAAAAAACGACAAATGGATTTACTGTAAAAACAACATTAACAGAACCTGACGGGGATACTAACTTATATAAAGTAATCGTTACAGTCGAAGGGGATAAAGGACATGCTAAAATGGAGACACGCTTGCCATTCGAAAAGGATACAGAAAAATAATAAAGTTCAGTGGAAGAGTGATAAGGGGATTACTTTAGTCGAATTACTTGCTTCCTTAGCTATTCTTTCTATTGTTATATTACTCGCCGGTTCAGTTAACATATTTGGACAAAAACAATTTATCAATCAGACACAATCAGCGAGTCAGGCTAATGATATGAGCTACGCCTTGTCCGTGATGTCACGAGATTTAAGAAAAGAAGAAGCAGGTGCAGTGAGTGTGACGGAAGCGGAAGATGGGAAAGAAATAACGACCAATAGTGGATTAACATTCACTTATATAAATTCAAAAAATCAGTTAAGAAAAAATGGAACAGTTCTTGTTGATGCGATCAGTTCAGCGGAATTTGAAAAAAACGATAATAATATCAAAATCATTCTTAAAAATAATTCACCACAAGTAAAAGACAAGTCGTATCAGACAACTATTTACTTTAGGAGGTAAACAATGTCATTCAAACAATTACATTCATATATAAAAAATGAAGAGGGTAGTGGCCTTATTCTTGCACTAATGACATTATTAGTTTTATCTGTCTTAGGAGCTTCTTTAGGTGCTGTAACCATAGGTAGTTTTAAGCTAGGGGATAACACCCGTGATGACAGTTCTGCCTATTACATAGCAGAAGCGGGCGCCAACATGGCTTATGAAGAAATGAAAGCTGGTGTTATGGCTGTTTACGATAAAAACCTTCCTGAAAATTCTTTTTTTAACGGTGAAGATGGAGTAAAGGGAGTAAGAGAATCGATAGACGGAGAAGGGTACACTTTTGAAGAACAGTCAGGAGAGGTACCAACCGCTACAATTACAGTAAAGGAAGTATCAAATGCTAATCCCAGAGAATATGTTATCACCTCAGTAGGTGAAGTAGATGGCAAGACAAGGACAGTGAAGAAACCATTAACAGTAAGTTGGTCAGAAGGCGATATTCCTATTGAGTTCCCTAATGAATCTGCCATTATTTCAAAAGGGGATATCGAATTAAAAAATGGAGTTGAAATACATGGGAATATTTATCTTCCATCTGATAAATCAATAACTAAGAAAGGAAACCCTACTATATATGGAGAAACATTTCATGATTCAAAATATGATGGTTTGTATGATAAATTAAATGGTTATATTTTAGAGGATTTTAAAAATCCTGGGGACGACACAGTAGTTATTGATGAGGGAGATTATACTGTACCTAAAAAGTCAACACACAATGGTACAATAATTGTTTTAAAGGGTGATGTTGTTGTGCCTAATCATACAGTAGTTAATGGATCAATTTTTGCACCTCTAGGAAATATATATATAGGGACTAAGTCAGATATTTACGGAATGGTTTTAGGTATAAATATTAATATTGATACCCATTCAATAATAAAAAATGAAAATAACTTTGATTTCCCTCCTGGTTTAGAAGAAGATACTAACGAGAAAAATGATGACTTAATCTCCACCAAACCCGCCATAGAACCGAACTAGAAAGGACATGTTATATGAGAGAACAAAAAAGAAAAAAATTAGGCGATCTGCTCAAGGACTCAGGATTAATAACTGAAACAGAGATCGTTGAAGCTTTGGAAAATAAAAAGCCTCATCAAAAGTTAGGCGTAGCTCTGGTTGATCAAGGCTATATTACAGAAAAACAACTTCTAGATGTTCTTGAAATCCAATTGAAATTAGAAAGTGTTTCACTCTATCAATACCCAATAGACGAAACGCTTATTGACTTGGTGTCTAAAGACTTTGCACGTTCCAATCTGCTTTTGCCAATCAAAAAGGAAAATAATCGTTTGATTGTCGCAATGCATGATCCGCTAGATTTTTATGCGATTGAGGAACTTGAATTGGCTACGGGCTATAATCTAAAGCCAAAGATTGCGACCAAAGATGATCTGCTTCAAACAATTAACCGCCTTTATGATGCGGAAGAAGTTGAAATCGAAGAAATGGAAGGTGGCGATTCTCCTGCCGTTCGTATCTTTGATCAACTGCTTGAAACGGGTGTCGCCATGCATGCGTCTGATGTTCACTTGGATCCAAAGGAAAATACGGTTTCTGTTCGCTATCGTGTGGATGGCATCTTAAGAAATGACCGCACTCTGCCCAAGTCTGTCATGAATTCTTTGGTCGCCCGTATTAAAATAATGGCAGGTTTAAATATTACTGAAAGTCGACTGCCACAAGATGGTCGAATCAGTACGACAATTATTGACAAAAAGGTTAACTTAAGGGTTTCAACTTTGCCCATCGTTTTTGGTGAAAAAGTGGTTATACGAATTTTAGATATGTCGAATGTGTTTAATAAAGTTTCTGATATCGGACTTCAAGAGGATACATTAAAAGAATACCAAGACTTGATTAGACAACCCTCTGGACTTATTTTACTTACAGGTCCAACAGGTTCAGGTAAATCATCTACATTATATGGTTCAATTAATGAACTGAATAGTCCAGAAAGTAATATCATAACAATCGAAGATCCCGTGGAATATCAACTGGATGGCATCAATCAAGTCCAGGTCAATACACCTATCGGGCTAAGCTTTGCGAAGGGCTTACGCTCTGTGTTGCGACAGGATCCAAATATCATCATGGTAGGGGAAATACGTGATACTGAAACAGCCGAAATCAGTATTCGTGCGTCTTTAACAGGGCACTTGGTTTTCAGTACACTACACACAAACAGTGCCATTGAAGCTATACCACGACTATTGGATATGGGAGTCGAACCCTATCTTGTTGTATCCTCATTAAGTGGCGTGATGGCTCAGCGTCTTGTGAAAAAGGTCTGTAAAGATTGTAAACAAGTTCGACAAGCCAGTCCGATTGAAAAAGACGTGTTCAGTAAAAGAGGAATGACTATAAATGAAGTATCCATTGGCATAGGGTGCGACGCCTGTCGTCATACCGGTTACCGTGGGCGTATGGCGATTCATGAACTGATCGTCATTACAGATGATATCAAAGAAATGATGATGAATAATGCATCAATGCAAAAAATAAAAAATCATGTAAAAGAAAAAGGCGTCCGTTTCTTAATTGACGATGGACTCGAGAAAGTTAAACAGGGTAAAACGACGATCGACGAAGTTTTACGTGTTGCTTCACTGGATGAATAAAAGTACTGAAGGAGGTATGACATGGAGCATTTGGATGAACTCCTTAAAATCGGTCATGGTAAAGGTGCATCAGATGTACATATTGTTGCAGGCTCGCCGCCGATCTACAGAATAAATGGACAACTTATTCCTCAAAGACAAGAAGATAGAATGCTCCCAAAAGACACTTCAAAAATGGCAAAAGCAATTTTGACTGAAGAAATGTGGGAAACACTGGATAAAAGACGTGAAGTTGACTTGTCTTATGGGATAGACGGTGTTTCTCGTTTTCGTGTGAATATTTTCTTTCAAAGAAGTGCTATTTCTCTCGCTTTTCGTGTGATACCTCGAAAGATTCCATCAATAGATGATTTGGGTATACCTAAGATTCTGGAAAAAGTTGTACAGAATCCACATGGCTTGTTTTTAGTCACGGGTCCTACTGGAAGTGGGAAAAGCACCTCTCTAGCGTCAATGATCGATTATATGAATAAAAATATGAATAAACATGTGATAACTTTAGAAGACCCGATTGAATACCTGCATTCGCATAATCAATCGATTATTGAGCAACGTGAGATCGGTTTTGATACCTTATCGTTTAAAGACGGATTGCGCGCCAGCTTGAGACAAGACCCGGATGTCATTTTAGTCGGGGAATTGCGTGATCTGGATACGATTCAAACCGCAATCACAGCTGCAGAAACTGGTCATCTGGTTTTGGGCACTTTGCATACACAGGATACAGCCGGAACGATTGACCGAATGATCGATGTGTTTCCTGTCCACCAGCGGAATCAGACACGAACGATGCTCGCTAACGTTCTGATCGGTGTAATGTCGCAGCGATTATTCAGAACAATCAGTGGTGACCGCGGACGTGTCGCGGCGACTGAATTATTGATCAATAATGCGGCGATCAAAAATCACATCCGAACTGAAAAAATGCATCAGATACCCAATGTTCTTCAAACGGCCAGAGACCAGGGGATGCACACAATGGAAATGAGTATCAAGCAACTCATTGCAGAGAAAAAAATTCGCGCATCAGAGTTAGACCCTTATTCATAAAATATATCAATCGAAAAAGAGAGGAGGAATATTTTGGCTACCTATTCATATAAAGCTAAAACTAAAGAAGGTAAAATTATTAAAGGGAAAGTAGAAAGTTCCAACAAAAAAGAAGCAGTCAGTGAACTTTCGCAAATGAGTTTGATCGTTTATGAAGTGGAACCTTTGAATGATATCTTGAACAGAAATATAGTGATTGGCCGTCCTTTGAAACAAAAAGACTTTGTCATTTTTTTAAGGCAGTTTGCAACACTGATGGAAGCGGGATTGCTGCTTGTTGACTCGATAGAACTATTATCGGAACAATCTGAAAGCAAAGCCTTGAAAGAAGCGCTGGATGAAATTGCCGTGGACATCAAAGAAGGAATCCCGCTGTCTAAAGCGATGGCAAACTACCCTAAACTGTTCCCGGATTTACTGATTCAAATGATCAAATCTGGTGAGGTGAGTGGTCAGCTTGAAGAGGTACTGGAACGGATGGCAACCTATTATGAGAAACAGTACCGGATCAAGCAGAAAGTTTCTACGGCTTTAACATACCCACTGGTCGTCGGGACGTTCGCAGTCTTGATCACTGTCTTTCTTTTAGTGTTTATCGTCCCCATTTTTGGAGATTTATTTGCTTCTTTTGGAAGTGATTTGCCTTTTATTACCCAAATCGTTTTAAATCTAAGTCAGACTATGCAGACGTACTGGTGGATATTAGCAGGATTGTTGCTTGTGATGGGATTTGCTTTCATCCAGCTTAAAAAAAGAGAGAACGTCCAGTACTATTTAGATAAAATATCTTTTAAGATCCCAATCCTGGGTACTTTTATTCAGAAGGCGGTCTTGTCCCGGATGACTCAGACACTCAGTTCCTTGATCAACAGTTCTGTTCCGATCTTACAAGCTGTTGAAGTTACGAGTCAGGTCGTTGGGAATCGCGTGGTTAAAGAAGTGCTTTTAGACTCGCGTGCTTCATTGGAGCGGGGAGAGTCTTTGGCTAAACCGATGTCAGAACACTGGGTATTTCCGCCACTTATCATTCAAATGATACGCATTGGTGAACAAAGTGGGGCCCTAGACGATATGCTGAAAAAAGTTGCAGATATCTATGAGCAGGAAGTAAACGAGGCGTCCGACAAACTGCAATCCCTTATTGAACCCGTGTTGATTATATTTTTAGCTGTTATCGTAGGATTGATCGTTTTGTCTATCGTTGTCCCGATGTTCAGTCTTTTTGAAACGATTTAACAGTATGTTCACATATTAAAGTATATAATAGTTGTGATTATACAATAAGTATTATATAATTATTCCAAGTACGACCCCTGTAGACTAGGCTCTAGCCAATGTTTATAGAAAAATGCAATAAAAAATGAAAGAATATTCACTCTAATTAGAATTGATGAATCAATCTTGTACTATTTACATAATGATTCATTAAACCCTGGTAGAGTGGAAAAACTATTAGGAGGAAAAAGAATGAGAAACAAAATCAGACAGATGATGAAGAAAGAAGAAGGATTCACACTCGTAGAACTACTGGCGGTAATTGTTATTTTGGGTATTATTGTTGCTATTGCGGTGCCATCAATTGGTGGTATTATCAATCGTGCTGAAACTAAAGCTAGTGAAGCAGAACAAGAATTAGTAGTTGATGCAGCAAGACTTTATATTACAGAAAACGGTATGAAAAAAGATGCTGCAGATGGCAGTTTAACTGTTAAAGAATTGATTGACGCTGGATTTTTAGAAGATATTACGAACGGTGAAGAATCAAATCCAACTGTAAAAGAAGATACGAGTTTGAAACTAACAGACTCAGTACAAGTTAATAAAGATGATAGTAACAAAACTTATACTTACAAATTTAGCGAAGGTACTGCGGAAGAAAACCCAGCATAAAATCTTATTTTCGAAAGACCCCTGGGATGGGGTCTTTCTTACTACATAGGAGATTTACTATATGAATGTTTCCATACTACTTATTCTTTTCTTATACGGCTTGATCTTCGGTTCGTTTTTCAATGTCGTTGGACTACGAGTACCTAATAAAACCTTATTTAAGCAAAAACGTTCTTACTGCGATACGTGTGAACGCACGCTCACTTGGTCTGAATTAATTCCGGTCTGGTCTTTTATTGTTCAAAGAGGGAAATGCAAGGAATGCAAGTCTCAGATTTCTTTCCTTTATCCCATTATGGAACTTACCACAGGTTTTTTATTCGTCTTTACTTACTATCTGACAGGATTCACTTCTGAATTTGTTTTGGGACTATTACTTATTGCACTTATTATTCCCGTAACGGTTTCAGACATTGTTTACCGACGGATTCCTAACCGATTGCTATTATTTTTCAGTTTAATATTCGTTAACTATCGCCTTTTTTATCCGCTAGATCCTATCTGGGATTCTTTTATCGGTGCCGGCTTTGCATTAGTTCTTGTCTTCCTTATCATAGTACTTTCTAAAGGAGGCATGGGGATGGGAGACCTAAAGTACTATACGCTGTTTGGCTTTATCTTCGGGTTCAGTCACTTCTTGCTTTTGTTTTTCCTGTCTACTTTATATGGGGCTGTTTTTGGAATAGTCTTTGCAAAAATCAAAAATCTGGGACGAAAAGCAAAAATCCCTTTTGGACCTTTTATCGGACTCGCCGCATTGACCGTCTTTTATTTCGGGGACACTTTGATTCAGTGGTACTTGAATCTCTTTCTTTAAATCAAAACAATTACATTATCCTATTCTATACCGGAGGAAACCATTATGCTATTCGATTCTAAACCTTTAATATATTTGCAGCTTCTAGATCAGAGTTTAAGATATCTTGCTCTTGATCCAAAAGACCACACCATTATCGATAAAGATGACATCGTTTTTGAAACAAGCATCATAGAAGAAGGAAAGATCACGAATATCCCCTTACTTGAAACGCGACTTGATGCGTTAGTCAAAGAGAAAAAGTGGAAGAATGCCAAAGCACATATTTTGCTGCTCAATGACTTTGTTGCGGTAAGAGAAGAGACTGTTCCTGTACAGTTAACGCCGTCAGAAATAAAAGATTATTTGTCTTTACATATCAATCAGTCCATTCGTTTACCTTTTGACAATCCAGTATTTGACTTTCAATTGATCGAAAAGAATGATTCTGAACAAAAAGTGGTGATCATTGCTTATCCAAATGAACAAGTCAAGCAGTACCAGACGATCCTGCAAAATGTTTCACTGAAACCGGCTGTTGCTGATATTTCTGCTCTATGCCTCTATAGAGTAGCTGAGAAACAGAGTCTGATCGATTCAGACCAAGAAAGGCACTCGCTTATTCTGGAATGGAATCCCTCTGATTTATCGATAATGGTTTTCAATGACGATGCCCCTAAATTCAACCGTCATTCACGCCTGCCGCGTGTTTCTGAGAACTGGGAAGTGGATAATAAAGGAAAATGGACATGGAAAAATACTGAAGCCGAGCTTGAGTTAATGCTTGAAGACCAGCTTGACGGATTAGAACGTTTCCTGGATTTTTACCGCTATAGTGTTCTGGATGGTAAAGGCAGTGTTACAGAAATTATTCTCACTGGGCATTATCCAGATCTGGAAGAATTGAAAACACGTTTGTCAGAAATATTTGACGCAAAAGTAGACCTGCTCAAATTACCTGATACGCTGGAACAAGCTTTTGCTGCTCTTTACGGTTTATCACTGAAAGAAACTAAAATCAAAGCAAAAAAAGCAAATAAAACCAATCGAAATAAAAATAAAGGTAAAATAGCTGGCATTAAAAGTGAGGGGGGAGCAGATGCTTAACATCAATTTTTTTGAGAAAAAACAAGTCAATGTGCTTCCCTATGTGTTAGCCGGCGTGTTTTTAGTTCTCATTGTTCTTATGGGCATTTATTTTTACTTTACGCAACTATACTATAATGAGGCAATCGAACAAGATACTGCCTGGGTAGAATCAAATGCTTCTGACGTTGCTTTGTCGCGCCGCATCGAACAAATCGATGAACGTACGAATCAGGCCAGCAGTGTACAGAACACGCTGACCGATACGCAGTTTCCTATGAGTTATGTTACCGCTGACTTAACAAATTTGATTCCTGAAGAGGAGAACCGAGTATTATCGTATCAGTTGAGCGAAGCAGATCAGATCGTACTGGTTCTGGAAAATACCAATGTCAATGAAGCTTCTTCGATCATCAATGATTTCAAGGATTTAAATTACATTGACCGAGTGCAGTTACTAAGGCTTGAAAATCAGCTCAATGACTCGGACCAGTTTTTATTTGAATTGACCTTGGACCTAAATAGAGAAGTTTTACATGAGGTGACTCAAAAATGACCGTAAAATGGAATAGAGAAAGTTTCCTCATCACACTGACCCTCGTAGCGATTTTATTCGGACTGTTTTATTATGGGAATCAATACTTTGTCACTCCTGTAAAAGAAGAAGCCGACACTTTATCAGTGCTCGTGAGCAATCAGAAGTCGGTTCTTTCAGCTTATCCGCCAGAGGAAACTTTGTATGATGAATACGAGTCTGAATACGCAACGACAGAAATTTATTTACCCGTGAATGATGATTCAGAAAAAGCGATGGTAACACTCGAGGAGCTAGCCGATAAAGCAAAGGTTGACATACTCACGATTGCCCGGCTGACAGACCAGGAAACTGTTGAAGGTGTCCCAGATAATTTTGTTAAGAACAGTTATCATGCCGAAGTGACTAGTAAGTCATCTGAAAACTTGAGGAACCTTATTGAACGCTTAATGAAAGAGGAACGCACTTGGAATATCACTTCATTTTCTTATGAAAAAAATAGTGAGGCTGATTACTCTGGTAACTTCACCTTTGAGTTGTTCTATTACACTGATATGTATGAATAGAATAGTTAACTTATGATTAAACTAAAACAAAAGTAGGGGATTTCGTTTTGAGGATCGAAATCTTTTACTTTTTTCTTTTCCAAGAGATTCGTATAGATCATAGTAAGTATAGAGCACCGTAAAATGCGGATGTAGGGGAACAAATCCTAAAAATGTTAAACTCAAACTTCTATTTAGTTTGAGTGTGCACTTTTTAGAGCAGAATGTCGAACTCGTACCACCAAACTCAAGCGAGTATGCAGTTTTGCAATCTAAATGTCGAACTCAGTTTCTCCCATCAGTACGAGTGTGCACTTTTCAAAGCAGAATGTCGAACTCATCAGGTAAAATCCATTTGAGTGTACACTTTGTCATCCAAAATGTCGAACTCAAGCACCATAAACTATCTGAGTATGCACTTTAAGAACTAAAATGTCGAACTCGAGTACCAACGACAGATTGAGTATGCACTTCCTTTAGTGAAATGTCGAACTCAAGGCAAAAGTGTAGTCGAGTGCACCCATTCTAGTTCAGAATCTCTTATATTGAAAGGGTCATTCAAATCGATCATGAAATAAGGAAGAGAGATGGCCATCTCTCTTTTTCATTATAAAGTACTCATTGAACAAGCTTTATAAGAAGTAGGAATAATCATTTTTTTATAGCTGACCAATAAATGAACAAATTTTTAATTTTATATATAGCTATTTTGGTCAATGTCGCGTATCATAGATAGAGTTAGTTTCATAAGTGGAGGAAGACACATGAACTAAAATCAATAACGTTGGAAAAGGAAGTTGAAATATGGAACAAAATAAAATGGGAATTATGCCCATCAACAAACTTTTAATCAGTATGTCTCTACCTATGATGATATCTATGATCGTGCAGTCTTTATATAACGTGGTGGACAGTATTTTTGTCGCGCAATTAAGTGAAAATGCGCTCACAGCTGTAACGCTCGCTTTCCCTGTTCAAAACTTAATGATTGCGATTCAAGTAGGTACAGGAGTGGGAATGAATGCCCTTCTATCAAGAAGATTGGGTGAAAATAGATATGAGGAAGCAAATAATGCCGCCAGTAATGGAGTTTTTATATCGATTCTACATTACCTTGTCATTTTGATTTTAGGCTTAACTATTGTCCCGTTCTTTTTCAGAAGTCAGACCAGCAATCCTGAAATACTGGCTCAAGGTGAATCCTACATGCGGATCATCATGATTTTCTCACTAGGGCTCTTTATGCAGGTTATATTTGAAAAGCTCCTTCAAGGTACAGGGAAATCCATCTTTTCGATGTGGGTACAAGGTTCCGGTGCCATCATAAATATTGTTTTAGATCCTCTTTTCATCTTCGGCTGGTTCGGTTTTCCAGCTCTTGGTGTAACAGGTGCGGCGGTCGCTACAGTTATCGGTCAGACACTTGCGGCTACGGTAGGGTTTCTCTTGAATTATTTTAAAAATGATGAAATCAAGCTGCAGTACAGAAATTTCCGTCCTCATTTAAAAACGATCAAAGATATTTATATTGTAGGTATACCTTCTTCGATGATGATCGCGATCACTTCAGTAACAATTTTTTCAATGAATAAAATACTATTGAAATTCTCGCCGACTGCTATTGCAGTGTTCGGTGTTTACTTCCGTCTGCAGAGTTTTGCTTTTATGCCGATCTTTGGTTTGAATAATGGTATGATCCCAATTGTTGCCTTTAACTATGGCGCTCGCAGCAAAGAACGGATCAAGCAGGCTATTCGCTTAGGTATTACTTATGCAATGGTCTTCATGATGATATGCTTAGCTATTTTCCAATTTTTCCCAGTAGCATTATTGAATTTATTCAATGCGTCACCGGAGATGCTTGAAATAGGGATCCCGGCCATGCGCATCATCAGCATCAGTTTCTTGTTTGCAGGGTTCAGTATCATTGTAAGTACGATATTCCAGGCTTTTGGCAAAGGAACGTTTGGTTTATATGTATCGATCGCTCGTCAACTCGTCGTACTCATCCCACTGGCTTATCTCTTTTCGTTAACTGGAAGAGTAGAAGCCATCTGGTGGTCCTACCCCGTATCTGAGCTCGTGTCAGCACTTTTATGTGTGTATTTCCTGCGGGTGATTTACAAAAAATACATCGAACCGCTTCCTGATGAACCAATCAACTTAACTCACCAATAATATATACAGAAAAGCTGTTTCTCACATAATAAAGAGGAGCAGCTTTTTTTACATTTCAGTATTTATCTGTATTGTGGGAAAAGTTCGGCCACTTTTAAAGCCAAGTCTCCCTATACATGTTGACGATTGTTTAATTTAAAGGATTCGACACATAGTAAAGATCCTAACAACTGAATCCACCGAAGAATGCAAACTTCGACACATTTAGCTCATCATTTCTCTGTTATATGTCGAACCCCCCCTAAGTTCGGTCGCTACAAAATATCGACTCAACGGAATCAACCGAACATCGCAAACTTCGACACATTCTCCTCTTCTCTAAGATTTAATCAGCCGAAGTAGGAGCAGGTTCGACAGTTATTTGAGGAAATTCATTTCGAATCAACCGAATATCGCATACTTCGGTACTTCCAAGTCCACCTTAAGATTCAATCAGCCGAAGTTGGAACATGTTCGACTACAAATCAATAGATGTTATTTCCTATCAACCGAACACCACCCACTTCGACACATTTAACCCATTCTCAAACTGAATTTTGCCAAATTTCACACAATATCACTGGTTTCTCCAATACACTAAAAAGAGCACGTCAAAAGCAATCAATGGCGCTTGCCCTCAATCAGTTTTTCATGAAATATCAAGTTTTCTGTGTTAAGATAAAAGAATACTGAATAGAAAAAGAGGCGAGTGCGATGTCTTATTCAACACAGATGATCGAAGCGATCCAGAATGAAGAATTGGGACTGGCATCTGAGTTGCTTTTACAAGCAATCGACAGTGATCCAGATGAAGAATTGTATGCTTTGATCGAAACACTTTATGATTTAGGCTTTTTAAATGAGACGAAAGAAGTCGTAACCGAGCTTTTAACGCGGTACCCTGAAGATGATGGCTTGAAACTGACTTTGGCTGAAATAGCTATTGAGGAAGGCGACGAACTGGAAGCTTTTGAATGGTTAAACAAAGTGGAGCCTGATAGTCCGTTTTATGTTCAGTCACTCCTTGTCTCGGCAGACTACTATCAGACGCTCGAATTGCCTGAGGTTTCTAAAGAAAAGCTGATCGAAGCTAAAACATTATTACCTGAAGAGCCTGTCATAGATTTTGCTTTAGGCGAGCTGCTCTTTACCAGTGGAAAATATAAAGAAGCCATACCTTATTATGAAAATTTACTGATGAGTCACCACTTAGAATTTGCCGGAACAAGTATTTATGGCAGATTAGGTAGTGCGTATGGAATCATTGGTGATCTGGGTAATGCCATCGATTACATGACTGAAGCGGTAGATATGCAGGAGAGCACCGACCATCTTTTCCAGCTGGGGTATCTCTATTTCACGAATGAAAACTATACACGTTCAACTGAGTTGTTCAATAAAGTAAAAGAACAAGACCCGAGTTATACATCCGTTTATGTCTATCTTGCTAAAGGGTATCTCGAACAGAATGATGAAGAAGCGGCGCTCAAAGTCGTTGATGAAGGACGATTTTACGATAAAGAAAACCCTTCCTTATATATTGTAGGAGCTGAAGCCAGTTTGGCAAAAGGCGACACTGAAGCAGCCGAAACCTTTTACAAGAAGGCAATGGAACGAGATCCTGAAAATCTGACGCTGACTCTGCACCTGTCTAATCTTTTAATTGAACAGGAGCGGTTTCAGGAAGCCTTAGATATAATGGAAATGCCACTTGAAGCCGGAGAAGACGACCCACAGCTTTACTGGAACAGTGCCAAAGCCTATAACCATGAGGAAGATTTTTATAAAGCACGTGAAAATTACGAAAAAGCTTATTATTCTTTGAAAGATTCACCTGAATTTCTTAAAGATTATGCAGTTTTTCTCCGTGAAGAAGGGGACAGAGAAGGATTTATAAAATTAAGTGAGCGCTATTTAACACTGAGACCAGACGACTTGGAGGTGCTTGAGTGGGTAAACAATGAAGAACTGTACTAATTTTGGTATAATGTAAGTAACCAGAAGGAGGGGAGTATCCATGTATGATCGTGTTCAACTCAAAGAGAAAAAAACGTTCCTGAAGTGGTTTCTAGAACGTTATCAACTGAAAAGAAGAGAATCGATGTGGATTTTAAATTATTTACTCAATCATGATATTGTCTTGAACAAAACAAAGTTTGTTGAAAAAGCGGATCGAACTCCTCGAGGTATCAGTATGGCCACCGTGGGGGGCGACGATGAAGCCTTCCGTTTTTATAAAGATGGACAGGAATTCAATCATCCTGAACAAGCGTTTCATGAAGTGAGACTGAACTGGCATACTGACTTGTATATCGAACTGTTTTTCAAAGATGCTCAGTTGTCTCCGGAATATGCAAAGGTACTTGAGGATAATCCTTATGCAAAATGGAATGACCTTATCCCAGAAGAAATGAACCAGCACGTCGACGAGGCAATCGATAATTTTTATCTTCAGGAACAAAAACAACAATTACTGAACGACATAGATCGTGCGCTGGAAACAGATAATAGAGAAGGATTTTACGAGCTGACAGAGTCATTGAAGGATATTGAAATGAAATTGGAAAATGAAGTATCTCCTTCTTAAACTACCTGAACAAGGGGAATAAATATGACTGAAATGAAAGACATGCAGGCCAGGGTGGATGACTATATCGGGCAATTTAAATCTGGATATTTTACTCCACTTGTTCAGCTTGCCCGTTTATCTGAAGAAGTAGGTGAGCTTGCCCGGGAGATCAATCATGTTTACGGGCAGAAAAAGAAAAAAGACAGTGAAACAAACAAGCTGATGGAAGAGGAAATTGCGGATGTGCTCTTTGTCCTGATCAGCTTATCGAATGCACTGGATATCGATTTATCAGAAGCATTTGATTTAACCATGAAAAAATTTGAATCACGCGATTATTTTCGATTCGAACGTGTGGATGGACAAACAGATTCAGGCACCACACGTTGAGAACTAAAGGAGAGAGAGAACATTAGAGTTGGAGTATAACTTTAGATGTTCGTTTATATGATGAAAAGAGTACCGATCACAGGTGAATTCAAAAAAGCCTTACCCGTGTTGAAAAAGATTCAGGCTGCTGGTTTTGAAGCTTATTTTGTTGGCGGAAGCGTGCGCGATGCGCTGCTTGAAAAACCAGTTAACGATGTGGATATCGCGACAAGTGCCTTTCCTCAGGAGATTAAAAAGCTGTTCAAGAAGACAGTGGATGTAGGCATCGAGCATGGGACGGTTATGGTTTTGATGGAAGGCGAAAGTTATGAAGTTACGACCTTTAGGACCGAATCGACGTATCAAGATTTTAGACGTCCTGATTCGGTCACTTTTGTGCGCTCTTTAAAAGAAGATTTAAAGCGGCGTGACTTGACGATCAATGCTTTTGCTATGAATGAAATGGGCGAAATCAAAGACTTCTTTGGTGGAGAACAGGATCTGTATGATAAAGTGATCCGTGCGGTAGGCAAAGCGGAAGAGCGTTTTCACGAAGATGCCCTGCGCATGATGCGTGCTGTTAGATTTGCTGCCCAGCTGGGGTTTGACTTGGAAGCTGACACCTTTTATGCGATCGTAGTCAATGCTCATTTGCTGAAAAACATCGCTACCGAGCGTATTCGCATCGAATTTGTAAAAATGGCCATGGGTAAACACTTAATGCAGGGGATGACAGGGTTTATTGAATCCAATTTGTATAAATATTGTCCCGGACTGGCTCAGGCAGAAGAAAATCTGGAACAGTTTGCCAAGATAGAAAAACCTATCAATAAAGAGCGACATGTGTGGGTGCTGCTGTTATATTATCTAAGGATCCAGAACGAAAAAGAAGCCCGTGCCTTTTTGAAACATTGGAAGCTATCCAATCAACTGATTAAAGAAAGCACAGAACTGCATCAGCTTTTTCTTCATCGGCTGCTTTATGATCATACTAACGCAACAGTATATCGTTACAAGAAAGACCTTGCCTTAGATTCAGAAACGCTGTTAGAACAAATAGGAAAAACCGGCGATAAAAATGCGGTGGAACAAATCGATAAGAACTTGCCGATCCATAGTCGGGACGAACTTGCAATAAACGGGAAAATCATTCTGGAGGAAGCTGAGCGTCCTGGTGGGAAATGGCTGGGATTGGCTCTTGAGGCTGCAGAAAAGGCTGTCGTTACAGGAGAGCTGGCCAACGACACTACTGAAATACTGGCTTATTTAAAAGATAAGCATTACATTTCTTAAGTATAAAAAATACAACTGGAAGGAGGAAAATAATGAAAAAAAATCAAATCTATGCAATCGTCGATATCGAGGCCACAGGAGCAAGTATAGGTAGAGACGAGCGGATGATACAGTTTGCCTGTGTGCTTTTAAAAAATGGAGAGATTATTGAAATTTTTGATTCATATGTCAATCCTTCACGAAAAGTCAGCCGTCTGATCCGTAATCTGACAGGTATTACCAGTAAAGATCTGGCAACCGCTCCATATTTTGAAGACATTGCCCAGCCTATCCATCGACTTTTAGAAGACACGATTTTTGTCGCTCACAACGTGGCCTTTGACTTTGACTTTTTAAATGAAAGCTTCAAACGGGCGGGCATGCCAGCCCTAGACATACCGGCAATCGATACTGTCCAGCTTTCACAGATCCTCTTTCCTAAAGAAGAAAGCTATAGATTGAAAAATTTGACCGCTTCGCTGGGGTATACCCTCGACTATGCACATAATGCGCTTTTTGATGCTAAAGCAACGGCTTATCTTTTAAAGAAACTGGATGAAAAATTAAAAGGATTACCCTTAGTGACTCTTGAAAAACTGGCGGAATTATCTGGAGCAACAATCGCTGAAACGTCGCTCTTTTTTAAGCAGGCTTTATACGAAATGAAGAAACAACCGGTTGATTTGGATGATTCACTGATGATCGTAGAAGGACTGGCGCTCAAAAAGTTGAAGTCGGACAGTGAGCAACTGGATCATCGAAAAAGTCATACATACCCTTATAAGGAATCAGATAAGCGGGCACAGCTGGAATCGATGGGACTGAACTACCGCGAGAGTCAAAATCAGATGATGAATACAGTATTCAATTATTTAAAAAAAGAACATCCTGAGCCTGTTCAATTTATTGAAGCACCCGCTGGTTCCGGAAAGACATTCGGTTATCTCTACCCGAGCCTTTATCTGTCGTCTCCAGAAGAAAAAGTCGTGCTCTCAACTTATACGAAATTGCTTCAGCGTCAGCTTGTCGAGGATAATCTTCCACAGTTACTTGATCGTTTACCTTTTGATAAAACGATCGCACTGATGAAAAGCCCGAGTCATTATTTATCACTTTCTGCTTTTTATACAAAACTGAAAAATATTGATATCAACGATACAGAAGCTTTTTTTTGTATGAAACTGCTGGTGTGGCTGACTGAAACTGATGAGGGGGATTTGGAAGAAATCGGTTTGGGGAAAACCCTTCATCACACGTTCTGGACTGAAGTAAAAAGCACGCTTGATGCCAAAAACCAATTGGACAGCTTCAAAGAAATGGATTATCTGGCACGTAGAGAAAAGCGGCTGAAAAATGCCTCAATACTTGTGGGCAATCATGCTTATCTGTTTTCAGAATGGCAGCATCATCCCGGACGATTCAACAAAGCAAAAGTGCTGCTGGATGAAGCACATCATGTTCCTGATGTCATTGAACAGAATGCGACGATGAAGCTATCTGTTAAAACATTAACTAACGAACTGAAGCAATTAGGGTCAAAAGAAAAAGAGGACACACTGTTATATGAATGTCTGAAACTTTTACCGTCTCAAAATATAAAAGAATATCAGCTGGACACGCTACATTCGACTGTTTCGATCGTTTCAGAAGAATGGGAAATGTGGTGCCGAAAATGGACCGACTGGCTGATGCATAATGATGCATATGAAGACCATGTCGCTGAGTGGAAAGAAAAAACGGTTTACTATGATCAATTACCGCTTGATATCAAGCGGGACACCAAGTTTTTCTGTAGAAACCTGGAAGAACTCGTTTATGTAGGACGCCAGCTGACTCAGTTCCTGGATACAGCTGATCAGGATCTGCCAAAAAATGAACAGCGGCTTTTATCTAAAATAAATGTGATGCTTGATCACTTTTCAACGGTGATCGATCGTTTGAACTATCTGTTTTCTTCAAAGAATCCTTCCAATCCGACGATCATACGGTTTTACTCTAAAAATCCATTGGCTACATTGAATTTTTATCGTTTTGATCAAAAGATTAAAGATCAGCTTTTGAAAGAATTGAATAAGACGGAACATCTGATCCTTACAAGCAGCACATTAACAGTCAATGGTTCCGTGTCTTATCTGAAAAAACAGCTGGGGATAGAGAAAGAGCGGCTAAATCGATACCCATCTTCTTACAACTATAAAGAACAGGCAAGGTTTTATGTCACAAAGGATGTGGATACTTCTGCACAAAAAAATTCGAGTGTCTCAGCCTCTTTTATAACTGATCTGATCGAACGCATTTTGAGTAAAACAGATGAGAATTGTCTCGTTTTATTTCGTTCGCATGATATGATCCAGCGTGTTTACAAAAGGTTGAATCAACGCGGACAGTTGAAAGACCGTACGATACTTGCACAGAATATTTCGGGCAGTACAACAAAAATAAAAAAACAGTTCAAAAAAGCGAAACAAAGTGTGCTGTTAGGCTCAGACAGTTTCTGGGAAGGCGTCGACTTTCCTTTAGATGAACTTAAAATCGTGATCATCACTAAACTGCCTTTTGATTCACCAGAAATGCCTGTGGTGAAAAGACGTCATCAAACCTTGCGTGAAAGCGGAGAAAATCCTTTTGTGACTGATCTTTTGCCGCGTGCAGTCATTAAATTCAAACAAGGCATCGGCCGACTGATACGCAGCGAGCAGGATAAGGGTGCATGGATCGTTCTGGATCGTCGTTTTGTGGAAGCAAGTTATGCATCCCTGTTTATTGATTCTTTACCAGAATGCCTCGATATCAACGAACGGTCTCTTGATGAAATAAGTGAAGAGTTGACTAAATTTTTCGATCAGTAATAGTGACCGGAGATACACCTGTGAATTCTTGAAAAGGCGTATTTATTTATCTCTTCCAATTTGATATACTTAAAACATTGATTAGAATGAATAAATGAGGAGACCAACGTGAAAAAAGTTATTATCGGACTTGTCCTTACTCTGAGCGTCATTATCGTTGGGGCTATTTATGTCTATCAGACTGCCCATGCTCCTTATGCTCAAGCAGAGCAGGAGACCATTACTTTCTTGAAAGAGCGGACAGATTTGAACGACGTAAAAGATTTCTACTGGTATAACGGTGAAAAAACAACATTTACTGTCAGAGGTTCGAATGAGTCTGACGAGGAAAAATATTATATTGTGAAACCTGACGGCGGAACGGTCATTACTTTGGATGTTGCTGAAACACTGTCAGAACAAAATGCCCGAAAAATGGCTACAGATGCAACAGATCTGAAGCGTATTTTAGATGCGAAAATTGGTTTAATGGAAGACACGCCTGTCTGGGAAGTTACTTACAAGAATGAAAACGATCGGCTGGGGTATTACATCATTGATTTAAAGACAGGTGAATGGATGAGGTCTGTCGATAATATATGAGATTGATTAAATGACTAAAGGAGATACACGATGAAAAAGATACAGATTATAGACTCGAAAAAACATGTAGGAGAAAGAGTGACAATCGGTGCCTGGATCGCAAATAAGCGTTCCAGCGGTAAGATTGCCTTTCTAAGTCTGCGTGATGGTTCTGCCTTCTTCCAGGGTGTTGTGGTGAAAAGCGAAGTAGACGAAAAAGTTTTTGATCAGGCAAAAAGTTTGAATCAGGAAAGCTCCGTCTGGGTCGTAGGGACGATTCAGGAAGATTCACGTTCAAAATTCGGTTATGAGATACATATCGAAGACATTGAATTGATCAGTGAAGCGATCGACTACCCGATCACACCGAAAGAACACGGGACAGAATTTCTTATGGACAACCGACACTTATGGCTCCGTTCATCCAAACAGCATGCCATCATGCAAATCAGAAATGAAATTATTCGAGCAACGTACGAATTTTATAACAACAAAGGCTTCGTTAAAATCGATCCGCCTATCCTGACTGGAAATGCTGCAGAGAACACGACTGAACTTTTTCAGACCAGGTATTTTGATCGTGATGCTTTCTTATCCCAAAGTGGACAACTGTATATGGAAGCAGCTGCGTCGGCACTTGGCCGCGTTTTTTCGTTTGGTCCCACTTTTAGGGCAGAAAAATCAAAAACACGTCGTCATCTGATTGAATTCTGGATGATGGAACCTGAAATGGCCTTTATGAATCACGATGAATCACTGGAAATTCAAGAACAGTATGTGGCATATTTAGTGGAAAGTGTCCTGAAGAATTGTGACCACGCACTGGATATTCTTGAGCGGGACAAAGAACTGTTGAAAAAATATACGGAGCTGCCTTACCCGCGCATTTCTTATGATGAAGCTGTAGAGATGCTTCAGAAGAATGATTTTGACGTAACATGGGGAGAAGACTTTGGTTCACCGGAAGAAACCTTTATTGCCAAGCATTATGATAAGCCGGTCTTCATCGTGAATTACCCTAAAGCAATCAAACCTTTTTATATGAAAAAACACCCTGAGCGTGAAGATGTCGTTTTATGTGCAGATATGATCGCGCCTGAAGGGTACGGCGAAATTATTGGTGGATCTGAACGTGAAGATGACTATGAAACCTTACGTAAAGAGATCATCGACTTTGGTTTGAATGTGGATGATTATGAATGGTATCTGGATCTGCGTAGATATGGTAGCGTACCGCATTCCGGCTTTGGCTTAGGTTTAGAGCGTATGGTAACATGGATCAGTGGAACGGAACATATTCGTGAAGCCATCCCATTCCCACGTTTATTGAACCGTATTTACCCTTAAACAATTATTAAGAGACTTAGAAAGGAGGATTGGGACATGAACCCGGTCCTTTTTTCGTAGACTATCACTGAAATTGAATGAAATATTTAGATGTAGCCTTGAAGGAGAATAACAATGAATAAGCACCTGCTGTTTGAATGGATAAGGACAGGAACATTGGCTGTTCCCAATTATCTTTTGAAAAATTATAAAAAAATAGGTCTCGATAATGATGACCTGGTTACCCTTCTTCAATTACTGGCACTGGTGGAAAATGGCCAACGATTTCCAGATAGTCAACTTCTCGCTGACCGGCTTGCCGTTTCGAGGGAAGAGGCTTTTAAGGCCATTCATCAACTGATCACGAAAAAAGTATTGACCATTGAAACGCGAACTGATGAAGAAGGAAAAACAACGGATGAGTTCTCGTTTGATTTACTTTACGAAAAACTTGCCACCCTGTTGACGCAGTCTATTGAAAAAGAAGAGACAGAAAAGGAATTATTGGCTTCAAAAAATATTTATCAGCTTTTTGAACAGGAATTCGGCCGAAGTTTGTCAGCGATGGAGATTCAGACTTTGAATATGTGGATCGAAGAAGATAAATACCATCCCGAATTGATAGAAATGGCTCTAAGAGAAGCTGTATTGAATCAGGTTTATAGTTTGAAGTATATCGACCGTATCTTATTGAGCTGGGAAAAAAAGAATATACGTACAAAAGAACAAGTAGAAAAAGAATCCAAACGTTTCAGAAAAAACCAGGCCAATGAAGAGACTAAGGAAAAATCGGATCCCAATGAGACACCCGTACCCATGTATAATTGGCTTAAAGATAAATTGGATAATTAAATGGTTAAAGGAGACAAGAATTTGGAAAAGAACGAGACCTTGCTTTCATCTAAAGAAACGATTGAACTGATCGATGCCATGGGCGTGCTGTTTCCTGAGGCTAAGGCGGAATTGACGCATAAAAATGCATTTGAACTGCTGATATCGGTTATATTGAGTGCACAAACGACTGATGTCGGAGTAAACAAGGCAACACCGAAACTTTTCGCAGCCTATCCAACACCTGAAGCCATGATGCATGCTGATATCGATGATATTATAGACAAAATAAAAACTATTGGATTATATAGAAATAAAGCTAAGTTTTTGAAAAAGTGTGCGACTCAACTTGTTGAAGAATTTAATGGAGAAGTACCACAAACTCACAAAGAGCTCGAGAGCTTAGCAGGAGTCGGAAGAAAAACAGCCAATGTCGTAATGAGTGTGGCCTTTGACGAGCCGGCGATTGCAGTGGACACACATGTTGATCGCATTAGTAAAAAATTTAATATTGCTCCGCAAGAAGCGACGGTCAGACAAGTTGAAAATATACTGATGGACAAACTGCCGCGTGACATGTGGAGTTCTGCCCACCACCGCATGATTTTCTTTGGACGCTATCAGTGCCCAGCTCGCGCCCATGATCATGATGAATGCATCGAAAAAATCAATGTGGCCATAAAAGAAAAAAGAGAAGTTAAAAAGTTGAGTTTTAGAATGTAACGTTTTCATAATTACACCACATACGTTATAATTATAGATGTTAGTTTAAAAGTCATGAAGGGAGGATTTATGGATCAGAAACAAAGTCGTTTAGATAGAGCAAGGACTCAATATGCCCTTTACAAAGAGCGTCCGCTAGATATATCCATGGCTAGAGGGATTCCTTCAAAAAAACAACTTAAGCTGTCTGAATCTTTAGTCAATGATATAGAAATAGAGAGCTGGCTCAGCGAGGATGAGCTTGATATTCGTAACTACGGCGGCCTTTATGGTATAAAAGAAGCCAGAGAGCTGTTCGGATTGTTACTTAAAACAAAGATTGAAGAGACATTCGTTGGGGGGAATTCCAGTCTTCAATTGATGTTCGCTGTTTTGAATTATCATATGTATAATAAGCAAAATCCCTGGAGCAAAGCGAAAGATCAGCCAGTTAAATTCATTTGTCCCAGCCCGGGATATGACCGGCACTGGTTTATGCTGGATTATTTAGGTATTGAAATGATTCCAGTAGAACTGACGGGTAATGGTCCGGATATGGAAGTTGTTGAAAAACTCGTCTCACAGGATCCTTCCATCAAAGGGATGTTTGTAGTACCGAAATACAACAATCCGACAGGCGAATCGGTTTCAGATGAGGTGGTCGACAGATTAGCCTCTATGCATACGGCCGTACAAGACTTTCTGATCTTATGGGACAATGCCTATATAGTGCACCATTTAACGGATGAAAAAGTAGAGATCAAAAACATCTTGGCGGCGAGTAAAGATTCCGGTAACCCGGATCGTGTCATTCAATTCGTCTCTACCTCTAAAATGACACTCCCAGGAGCTGGAGTTTCAGCAATGGGATCCTCAACTAAAAATATCGATGCTATGGCAGAGTACTTCAGTAAACAACTGATCAGTTTTGATAAAATCAATCAGAAACGCCACGTGAAATTTTTGAAAGACAAGCAATCGATCGAAGCACATATGGAAAAACACCGAGAGATACTGGAGCCTAAATTTTCCTGGATCGATGCCATTCTTTCTGCTTATTTTGGAGGGGAGAGCCAGTCATTTGTCGAATGGACGTCACCAAAAGGCGGGTATTTCGTTCATCTGACTACTCGAGTAAATTGTGCCAGTAAGATAGTAGCGGCGATGGCGGACATCGGGATAACATTGACACCGGCGAATGCAGCCTATCCTTATGGCAGCAACCCACTGGATAACAGCATCCGACTGGCACCGAGTAATCTTAGTCTTGATCAATTGGAAATCGCGATGGAAGCTTTATGTGTCTGCATCGAAATGGTGACACTGGAAACTTATGAAAATCTCTAAGGAGGAATTGATATGTCAAAAAAAAGTTTTGGATTAGGAGCAATATTAGGGGCACTAACAGGAGCAGCGGCAGCTTATTTGCTGGCTCCACAATCAGGACAGGAATTTCAAGACGATATGAAATTAAAAGTCAAAGAAGCAAAAAATAAGGCAATCATACGCATGGATGAAGCAGTCATGGAAACAGAAATTTGGCTCGATCAGCAATTATCTGAACAGGATATTAGAAACCAGCCTGTCAAATACGAACGCACACCTGAAACTACAGCAGAAGCACCAGTTCATGCTTACACAGATACAGATGACTACACAGAATCCCCAGATGTTTTCACTGAAGAATAACTAAACCGATGATGTAGAGAGAAGCGTTGTGCTTCTCTCTTTCCTTTTTAACTAGAGAGGAGAGAGTCGGTTTTGACCGACTCCTACTCGATTGGGTGACTTCGGTCGATTATGAAATGCGGAAGTATTTGCAAGAGCCGAAGCTAATAATATTCGGCTGATACGAGTAGTAAAAAAGGAGACAAACGACCGAACGTGGATGAACTTCGGTCGATTGCGATATGAAAAGTGGTATGCAAGAGCCGAAGTTAATGATGTTTAGCTGATACGAGTATTAAAAAAGGAGACAAACGACCGAACGTAAGAAATAATAAATGAATACTAATAAAAAAAAGACTCATAAAGCAGCATGATTAGCTGAGCTTTACGAATCTTTAATTGTAAATTATTAGTCCTGGCGTTCGCCGTCTTTTGTAAAGCGAATAACTGAGGACCCCTTGTTTTCAGCGATTTCTTTTGCCCGGTCGACCGCATCGTTTTTCTTTTCAAAAGTCCTATCAGCCTGTTTAGCATTTTTAGTTCGTACTTTCCATTGGTCTTCTTCAAAGTAAACCAGTACATCATTATCCAAGAGATCCGTGCGAGCTTCTGAATCATGTTCATCATTTTTTCTTGGGCGATCAGCATGTTTATACGAACTCAGTTCCTCATCCGAGGCATTGTCAGCCCACTCTTTTGCCTGGCTTGTAGCTATAGGGATCGCACGGTCCTCTTCATAACCCTCATCAACTAAAGCATTAGCAATATCGATGGCTTTTTTTCTGACAACCTGATCGAGATTCTTGAATGAAGCCGGGTAATCGTCTAAATTCCATGGCATAGTGTTTCATCCTTTCTTATTCCTTGTTTTCGTTATATCATGAATAAGTAAAATCGTCTAATATTAACTATTGAAATGAGGCAAGTGTATGAAAAAAAGCGATAAATCAAAACTGTTCCTTCTGGATCATTTAAATCTGTTCAAATGTCCAGTTTGTGATAGTGACTTCGAAGAGATTTTAGATAATCAACTGATTTGCAGTCAAGATCATACTTTTGATATTTCAAAAAAAGGAACCCTTCATTTCCTTATGAAACCTTCTAAAACTGAGTACTCGAAAGATATGCTGTTATCAAGGCAACATATTGCTAAGATGGGTTTCTGGCAGCCCATGCTGGATGTTTTATATTCATTGCTGAAAGAAAAAGGTGGGACGACATTGGATGCAGGGTGTGGCGAAGGATCACACAGTGCTTATCTTAGAGAAAGAGGCTTAGCAGGACCTGTGATTGCTTTTGATATTTCTAAAGAAGGGATCAATTTAGGCGCGGCAACTTATGAAGATCTGTTTTTCCTTGTTGCGGATCTAGCTCAATCACCTTTTCAGTCGGAACAGTTCGACACGATACTGAACATACTCTCGCCCTCTAATTATAAAGAATTCAAACGTCTATTAAAAGATGGTGGGCAGGTCATTAAAGTCATTCCGGGACAAGATTATCTCATCGAGTTACGTTCTTTTCAGACCAAAGAAAGGCAGTTCTATTCTAATGAAAATGTGAAAGATAAATTTATTGAACACTTTGAAGATTTGGAAAGTCATCCTGTCAGGTATGCTGTTGAGCTTACAGATAGAGAAATAAAAGATTTTTTAAAAATGACACCACTAGGATGGAATGTAAAAGTCACAGAGAACGATTATAAATCATTGAGAAAAATAACTGTGGATATGGAAATACTTATTGGAAATAAAACAGCTTAGGAACGCAAATACCAGCTTGAATTTCAAAGGCTCTAAATTTGTTAAAAAGCTCGATAATCTTATAAGAATAGTCATTAATCACTTGTGCTTGCTTAATAAAAGTGATACTATAAATAACATAGTCTTATTTGGTTCATTCATTTTTATCAGCAAACCCATCAGAAGCTGATAAAAGCAAATGACGACCCAAGGGCTTCATTAACGTACCGTTTCGCAGTGCTTGACACCGAGGCGGTACGTTTTTTTTGTGAAAAATCAAAAAGTAGGCGGTGAGTCTACTTAAATTAACCCAGAATAGTGTATAATATGATTAGAAAACAACAGAGGAGAATGAATATGGATATTGTTGTATTAGCAGGAGGGTATAGCCATGAGCGTGAAGTGTCCCTGAGCTCGGGGAGTTTGATCGCGAACGCTCTAATGGAAAACGGTCATCGGGTGATACTTTTGGATCTTTATTTTGGAACAACAGAAGCGACGACTTTTGAAGAAGCCTATACTAAATTAAAAAAAGACAAATATGAATACAAAGTTAAAAGACAAATTCCTGATTTAAATGCTTTGCGGTCACAAAAAACCAAGCCAAATGAGTTGATAGGTGATAATGTTATTTCAATCAGTCAAACAGCTGATCTGGTCTTTTTATCCCTGCACGGTGAACTTGGAGAAAATGGTCAGATACAGGCTGTGTTTGATTTATATGATGTTACTTATACAGGTACTGGCTACATTGGCAGTGCGATCGCCATGAATAAGATCCTTGCCAAAGAAGTGATGTCCCAGTATGGAATTAAAACACCTAAATGGGAGGTGCTTAGCACAGAGCAATCACCTAAAATCTCTGTTCCATGCGTGGTGAAGCCAGACGCTGGCGGTTCAAGTATCGGGGTATATCTCGTTGAGAAATCCGAAGAATTAAAAGATGCGGTAAAAGACGCCAGACGGTATTCAAAAGATGTGTTGATAGAAGAAATGATCAAAGGAAGAGAGTTCTCAGTTGGCGTCCTGGAAGATAACGCTTTGCCGCCCATAGAAATCATTCCTAAATCCGGCTTTTATAACTATGAAAATAAATACCAGGAAGGGGCAACTGTCGAAATATGTCCCGCTGAAATCAGTCAGGATCTGACCGAAAAAATGCAGACGATTGCCAGGAAAGTACACAGTGTTTTAAGACTTGAGTATTACTCCAGAATTGATTTCATTGTTACAGAAACTGAAGAAATCTACTGTATTGAAGCCAATACCTTACCAGGCATGACGCCGACAAGTCTTTTCCCACAAGAAGCAAAAGCTGGTGGGATCGATTACAATACCTTATGTAACCGAATTGCCCAACTCGCTGCAGATAAAAAATAATAAAGCGAAGTAAAGAAAGAATGCAATGAAAGTGAAAGGAGTAAAAAGATGAACCAGGAGCTTAAGGAACTGATAAAAACTAAAGCAGCAGAAATCGGAATCGATAAAATTGGTTTTACTCATGCGGAACCTTTTTACTCTCTGGAAGATAAATTAAAAAAACAGCATGCAAAAGGACACCATTCAGGCTTTGAACACAAAGTTATTGAGGAACGTATTTATCCCGAGAAAATCTTTGCTGAACCAAAATCCATTATCTCGATTGCCTTAGCCTATCCATCTAAAATGCCAAATAAACCTCCTCGAGTAAAAGGAGAGCGCCGGGGAGAGTTTGCCCGGGCATCATGGGGGACCGATTACCATTATGTGTTGAGAGACCGAATGAATAAATTGATTAAATATATTGAAGAAATCGGGCCAGAAGACGTCGCCTTCAAGCCAATGGTCGATACAGGAGAACTTGTGGATGTGGCGGTAGCACAACGCGCGGGGATCGGATTTATAGGTCGAAACGGACTGCTTATCACGAAAGAATTTGGTTCATATGTTTATCTGGGAGAAATAATAACGAATCTTGAATTTGAACCAGATGAAGAAGTGACCTACGATTGTGGGGACTGCACACGCTGTGTTGATGCCTGTCCGACGGATGCTTTACTTGGAGACGGGCGTATGAATGCTATACGTTGTCTGTCCTATCAGACACAGACAAAGGGCTACATGACCAAAGAGTACCGCCGAAAAATGGGGCATGTGATCTATGGATGTGATATTTGTCAAATCGTCTGTCCTTATAATAAAGGGATCGATTCGCATATTCATGAGGAAATGGAACCTGAACCTTTTAATACGAATCCAAAACTAAAGCCGCTTTTGACTATTTCAAACCGTGAATTCAAAGAGACATTTGGCAATTTGGCTGGATCCTGGCGAGGCAAAAAACCTCTACAGCGGAATGCGATTATTGCTTTAGCGAATTATCGGGATTATTCTGCAGTCCCAGATCTGCTGAACGTTATTGATAATGATGTCAGACCGATGATCAGAGGAACTGCTGCCTGGGCGGTGGCGGTTATTACCCAAAAACGCCCGAATACTGAAGTGATCGCCTTTTTAGAAGACGCGCTTTTAAAAGAAACAGAAGAAGAAACGATCAGAGAATTCCAGGGAGCTATAGAGAATTTAAAAGCTCGAATGTCACAGCTTGAAACAAAGGAGAATTGATTTGACGAATCATATCGCTCTATTTGAACCACTCATACCGGCTAACACAGGCAATATCTCACGGACATGCGCCGGTACTAATACGAATCTGCATCTTATTGAACCTCTTGGATTCAGTACGGATGACAAGCACTTGAAACGCGCCGGACTTGACTATTGGGACAAAGTGGGAATCTTCTATCATGAGAATCTGGAAGCATTTTTAGAGGTTGTAGGGGATAGCCCACTATATTTGATTTCTAAATTTGCCGAAAAAGTATACACGGATGTCGATTATTCAGATACATCCAAGGATCATTACTTTTTATTTGGAAAAGAAACGACAGGTCTGCCTGAAACCTTTATGAAGAAAAACCCTGAAAAGTGCTTACGTATACCTATGAACGATGAGCATATCCGGTCTCTCAATCTTTCAAATACGGCCAATATCCTTATTTATGAAGCATTGAGACAGCAGCATTTTGCCGGTTTAGACAGGGTGCATACTTACCAAAATGATAAATTAAAGTGACAAGTCAGAAACAATACAAACGTTGACCATACAAAAACGGCATCCTCCTTTATAATCAAAGGGGATGCCGTTTTTTTAAAAGTCAGTATTTACATTTCATCTGGTGCTTCGACACCTAAGATCCGCAAGTCTTCTTTCAAAACTTCAGTTGTGGCAAAGACTAGAGCCAGGCGAGCTTCTTTTTCATCGTGTTCATCTAAAACACGGACATTTGCATAAAAACGATTGAATGCCTGAGCCAAATGAATGGCGTGTTTTGCAATAATTGAAGGTTCGTAATTCAAATAAGCACGTTTCACTGTGTGTGCATATTCTTGAAGCAGCTTGATGACTTCCCAGCTATAGTCGTCACTGAGTTCAAAGTCACTTGATGCATCAAAATCAAAAACGCCGGCTTTGCTTAATATGCTCATAGCACGAGCTCGAGTATACTGGACATAAGGGCCGGTTTCGCCTTCAAATTGAACGACTTCCTCGATTGTAAAGTCAAAGTTATTTAAACGATCATTTTTGAGATCGTGGAACACAACGGCACCGACACCCACTTGTTCAGCTACCGTTTCTTTGTTCGGCAAATCTGGATTTTTCTCTTCTATCTGCTGCAAGGCCAATGAACTCGCTTCGGAAAGGACGTCTTCCAGCAAGACAACTTTACCCTTACGCGTAGACAGTTTCTTTCCATCCTTAGTGATCAGACCGAATGGAATATGATGAATATCATCAGCCCATTCAAAACCGGCTTCTGTTAAAACAGCTTTCAACTGATTAAAGTGGTTGGACTGTTCCTGACCAACAACATACAGAGATTGAGCAAAATCATACGTCCTTTTTCTATAAATAGCGGCAGCCAAGTCCCGTGTCATGTACAAAGTGGCGCCATCGGATTTCATGATCAAAGCCGGATTCAAGTCATACTTTTCCAGATCGACGATATGAGCGCCCTGGTCGGCTGACAGTAAATGCTTGCTGTCAAGAAGTTCAACGACTTCTTCCATTTTGTCATTGTAGAAGGCCTCACCATTCGTAGAATCGAAGGAAATATTCAAACGATCATACACTTTGTTGAATTCGTTGAGCGATTCTTCTCTGAACCATGTCCATAATTCCACTGCTTCCGGATTGCCGTTTTCCAGTTCTTTGAACCATAAGCGACCTTCTTCCAAAAGAGAAGGGTCATCTTCAGCCACTGCATGGAATTTGACGTATAAGCGGAGCAGTTCTTTGATCGGCTCCTTTCTGACGTCTTCCTCAGACCCCCATTTTTTGTAAGCTGTGATCAGCTTGCCAAATTGTGTGCCCCAGTCTCCAAGATGATTGATACGGATAGGCGTATACCCAACTTTTTCAAAAATATTAGCCAAAGAGTTTCCGATAACCGTTGAACGCAGGTGACCCATAGACATTGGTTTGGCAATGTTTGGAGAAGACATATCGATAGGAACGTTGCTTTGGTTACCAATGTTCAAGTTACCAAAGTTATTTTTCTCTGACACGACTTCTTTCAAGACCGCATTAGAGACGATTTCTTTTTTAAGGAAAAAATTGATGTAAGGTCCGACGATCTGTTTTTCTTCTATAAGTGGGGAAGAAACAGACTGACCAATCTCCTGTGCTATTTGAGCTGGATTTTTCCTGAATAATTTTGCCAGCTGGAATGTGGGAAAGGCAACATCACCATGGTCGGCATGTTTAGGTTTTTCGAGTAAATCTTTTATTTCATTTAATTCGAGTTGATCGCTGAGTTGTTCGTGCAGCGTTTCAGCTATAAGTTGTTTATAGTCCATTCAAAGACCTCCAGTAATTGATTTCAAAACACGATCGTTTAATACGTGTATAAAAAAAGGGCAATAATTTTCAACATCTAAAATCACACCGTCTCTTTTTACATAAGTATTAAGCACTTGTATTATAGCAAAGCTCAAAGGCACTAGCAAGATGTTATACAGAATGCCGGACAAACAGACATCACTTATTTAGTACTGTTAATGAGTATTGGATGCATGTTTATTCGAAATAAGGTATAATCGTGCTATACATATACATTAGATAATGGAAAGTAGGGAGGAAATGAAAAAAACAGAAAGACAGTTACTTATAAAACAGATTATTTTAAATAACGAGGTGTCTACTCAGGATGAACTGCTTGAGCATCTTTCTGAAAATGGAGTCCGGGCAACTCAGGCAACGATATCCAGAGATATCAAAGAATTGAATTTGGTCAAAACATCTTCGTCCGACGGTAAATTAAAGTATACTATTTATCAGAACAATCAAGTGACGATGGAAGAAAAACTGAATTCAACCATAAGAAGCGTTGTGGTAGAAGTGGCTCAAGTACAGTTTATCAATGTTGTTAAAACCTTACCAGGAAACGCCCATGTTATTGGAGCTCTGGTCGATGATATTCATTACCCCGAAGTAGTAGGGTCTGTTGCAGGGAATGATACGATCGTTTTGATTTCAAAAACTGAAGAGGAAGCAAAAACGGTTTTCCAGCATTTTGATGGAGAACTGCAAAAAGTGACATAAATGTATAAATAAAGAGATAAGGAGCTGTATTAATGTCAACTATAGACTTGAAAGCTTTGCAGAATGGTTCTGATATCAGAGGTTTTGCACTGGATACAGAAAAACAGAAGAAAAATCTGAACGAAGAAACGATCAAAAAAATCGCTCACGGACTTATCCATTGGTGGTCAGGTAAATCAGAAAAAGAATTATCTGAAACAATTATTACGATTGGTCATGACAGCCGTTTGACAGGTCCGGCCATTAAAAACTGGCTGACTGAAGTGTTTACAAAACTGGGTATCAATGTGATAGATGCAAATATGGCAACGACTCCGGCACTTTTTATGTCGACACGATACAAGAATTTCCAGTCTGATATCGGTATCATGATCACAGCCAGTCATTTGCCAATGGAATATAATGGGCTGAAATTTTTTACACATAGTGGGGGTCTTGAACACGAAGATATTGAATCACTGTTGACTTTAGCCGAAGAAGAAGTAGAAGGCACTGGTGCTGCAGAGACAAAAGCTGTCGAAAAAGATTTACTGTCCGTCTATGCGGAAGATCTAGTAGGGAAAATCAGAGAAGCGCTAAACGTGGATGACTCGAAAAACCCTCTATCAAACCGCAAAATCATAGTGGACGCAGGGAATGGTGCCGGGGGATTTTTTGCTGATAAAGTCCTGGAAGTTTTAGGTGCGGATACTAGTGGCAGTCAGTTCCTGGAACCGGACGGAACATTCCCGAATCACGAACCCAATCCGGATAATAAAGAAGCCATGAAGAGTATTTCAGATGCTGTTTTAGAAAACGAAGCAGACTTAGGAATTATTTTTGATACTGACGTTGATCGCTCGGCAATTGTTGATAGTAAAGGTAACAGTATCAACCGCAATAATTTAATTGGCTTGATCGGCGCTATTGTTCTGGATGAAAATCCTGGAACGACTATCGTTACCAATTCACCTGTATCTGACCATTTGATTCAATTTGTTGAAGAAATGGGAGGTAAGGTAGACCGCTATATTTCAGGCTACCGCAATGTCATCAATCGCGGGATTTCACTGAATGAAGAGGGAATAGATTGTGCCTTAGCTATAGAAACGAGTGGTCACGCCGCTTTACGTGAAAACTACTTTCTTGATGACGGGGCCTATCTTGCAGCAAAAATCATTGCCAAAGAAGCTGAAATGGCCGAAGATAATAAAAGTGTAACAGACCTGATTAAGCATCTGGAGCAACCAGCCGAAATAGAAGAAGTGCGGTTCGTAATAACAGATGATGATTACAAAGAATTAGGGATGGAAACTCTCGAGCGCTTCGCTGACTGGGTAAATAATACAGATGGCTTTACCTTAGTTCCTGATAATCTTGAAGGCAAACGGGTACAAATCAGTGAACCTTATGGTAAAGGATGGCTCTTGCTGCGAATGAGTCTCCACGAACCAAAGCTCGTTCTGCAAATTGAAAATGACCATGCAGGAACGATATCAGCCATCAAAGATAAATTGAAGACATTTTTCCATTACGAAAGTCGTATTGACAATAGCCAACTGTAGTATAAAAACTAAAACAGCCTACCTCGATTAAATGGTGATTGAGGTAGGCTTTACTAATGAGTTTAGACCTCTTTGATTGAATAAAAATCACTCATTTTTGAAAAGACACTGTAAAAGTCTAAGGATTATGAATTTCGGCTTATTCGAGTCGTAAAAATGAATACAACCGTCCGAACCGGGAAGCACTTCGGTCGATTAGATTACGAGAACTGATTGTAACTGCTGAATATTGAAAAGTTCGGTTATTTCATGATATTATGCTACCTTAAATCAAATCCAAAGATTACAAAATTAAACTCTCCAGTAAAGTCAATATAATTAATTAAAATTAAAAACCCGTTATTTACAGATTAGGACCTGTTTATAACGGATTTTTACTAGTTAGAATCTCTAAATAGACTGAATCGTCATACTCTATTATACGTTCGGATTATAAAGCCATCTCTGATCATCCTTGGTGAGCAATTCGTCAGATTCGTCTGGTCCCATGGAACAGGCAGAGTAGAAAGGAATATTATCCAAGTTCTCATTCCAAGCATCCCTTATATAATCTACATATTTCCAGGAAGCAGCAACTTCACCCCAATGAGCGAAATGCGTTTCGTCACCATTCAAAACATCCAGCAGAAGCTTTTCATAAGCTTCTGGTTTCGACTTGATTTCTTCTTTGGAACAAATCGAATTTAATCTGACTGGGCAGATATCCATGCCCGGGCCAATTTGTTTATCGTTCAACTGAAGTTCAAAACCTTCATCTGGACTGATATGGATCGTTAAAAATGAGTCGCCTTCATCAAAAAGCTGGTGATCGGTTTTTTTCCAAAGTACATCGATGCGAGAAGTTTTCTCTTTCATTCGCTTACCCGTTCGAATATATATAGGAACACCACGCCACTTATCTGTATCAACAATCACTTTTCCAGCCACGAACGTTTCAGTCATCGAATCTGCACTGACTTTTTCTTCTTCACGGTACCCCTTCAGTTTACCATCCTCGGAAGTTTTATATTGTCCTCTGACAAATTCTTCTTTTACATTTGGCTTTTTAAGAGATTCAAGTACAGCCAATTTCTCTTTTCGGACATTGTCGGTAGTAAAGGACTCTGGTTCATCCATGGTCAACAGACTGACGATTTGCAGGACATGATTTTGAACCATGTCTCTAAGAGCACCACTTTTATCGTAATATTCACCGCGTTCTTCAACACCTAGATCTTCTGAAAGAGTGATCTGGATAGATGAGAGAGACTCGCTATCCCAGCTTTCCTTTATTAAACGGTTTGAGAAACGAAGAGCGAGGATCGCCTGAATCATTTCTTTCCCTAGATAGTGATCGATTCGGTAAATCTGATCTTCATCAAAGGAGTCGGTGATTTCGTTATTCAATTTTATCGAAGATTTCAAGTCTGTTCCAAAAGGTTTTTCAATGATCACACGATTGAAACCATTCTCAGTTACCAGATTCTGATTTCTCAGATGAGTCGTGATCGTTCCAAAAAAGGCTGGAGACATGGAAAGGTAAAAAATACGGTTTCCTTCAATATTATACTTATTGTCCAGTGAATCGGCCAGGTCTTTAAGAGTATGATAGTGTTCAGAATTCTTCACGTTATGTGACTGATACCTAAAATGACTGGAGAAGTCTTCTGCATCCTTATCAGATTCCTTGATATCGTCAATGGCATCCTTGACAACAGACTGGTAATAATCATCAGACCATTCTCTGCGCGCTGTCCCGATTACGGCAAAATGATCTTTCAAGTATCCTTTTGTATACAAGAGATATAATGCTGGATATAATTTCCTGGAAGCTAAATCTCCTGTTGCTCCGAATATAATATATAAAGCTTTCTTTTCTGTGGACATTATTTCCCTCTTTTCTACATGACAAACATGTTAATACATCTCAATACTATTCTACTTTTAATTGGTGTAGCAATCAACTGAATTGTCGCAAAGAAGCGATTGTTTCTATATAAAGCGTTTTTATTGCAAAAGTGAATAAAGATGAATTACAGTTGAATAAGAGAGACAAGCGAAAGGAAGGATACAAATGCAGAAATACGAACAGCTGGACAAGAACTATATTGACGGTAAATGGCGTGATGGAAACAGCCAGAAAGTGATTGAATCGATCGATCCATATAAAGAAGAAACGTATATGTCACTGCAGGTCGCTTCGCTTGACGATTTGGATGAAGCATACGAGAGTGCAAAAAATCACCAAAAAGAGTGGGCTGAAACGAACCCATTCAAAAGAGCTGAAATCATGAAAAAAGCGGTACAGATCATGAAAGACAGACATGACGAAGTGATCGATATTCTTGTGAAAGACTCAGGCTCCACTTTGGCAAAAGCTGAAATGGAAATGAATATCACTACTGGAATCATGGAATTGGCGGCAGATTTTCCGTTTAAAATGGAAAAAATCGTCAATGATTCAATGATACCCGGCAAAAAAAATCATCTCATCAGAAAAGCACGAGGAGTAGTGGGTGTGATCGGTCCTTTTAACTTCCCGCTTTATTTAGCTATGCGATCAGTAGCACCAGCTTTGGCTACAGGAAATGCAGTCGTACTAAAGCCAAGCAGTCAGACGCCGATCAGTGGCGGCAATATTATTGGAAAGGTCTTTGAGGAAGCAGGACTTCCAAAAGGATTGCTGCACGTTGTTCATCCAAAATCGTCTGAAATTGGGGATGCGTTCTATTCACATCCTGTGCCGGATATGATTTCTTTCACAGGTTCCACAAGCATTGGTAAGCAAATAGGAGAAGTATGCGGAAGAGAAGTGAAAAAAACGATCCTGGAGCTTGGCGGGAACAATGCCATGGTTATTTTAGACGATGCAGATATGGATTTAGCAGTGAAAGGAGCGATTTACGGACGGTTCATGCACAGTGGTCAAATTTGTATGGCAACGAACCGTATTATCGTTGATGAATCGATATTTGATGAATTTGCTGAGAAATTTGTTGAGATGGCACGTTCACTTAAATACGGAGATCCGACGCAGGAAGGTACGCTGATTGGTCCACTTATTTCAGGTGACGAGGTCGACCGTCTGCTTGATGAAATTGATAAAGCGAAGTCAGAAGGCGCAGAAGTCCTGCTTGAAGGAAAACGTGAGGGCAACGTCCTGACACCGGCTATACTAAAAGGAACAAACGACATGACAACGGCCCAGCATGAAATGTTCGGTCCAGTCATAACTTTGATACCTGCAAAAGATGAAGCGCACGCTCTGGAACTGGCTAATGATACCGAAGCTGGTTTAAGCGGAGCCGTGACTTCAGGCGATACTAAACGCGCTTATGCCTTTGCGGAGAAGATGGAAACAGGTATGATCCACATCAATGATCAAAGTGTCAATGATGAACCTTACATTGCTTTTGGCGGAGAAAAACAGTCAGGAGTCGGACGGTTTGGACGCGAGCATTCACTCGATGAATTTACGACATGGAAATGGATTTCTGTTCAAGAAGAACCAAGAAACTATCCATTTGAATAAAGAGTGAAAATATAAAAGCGGCATCTTCTTTTGGGAAGGTGTCATTTTTGCGTTGTTTACTATTTGCTATAGTCATAGCGGCCAGGCTTTGGTACAATGTGAGTTGAAAAGAAATGAGGAATGAAAAATGACACATCCATTTGATAGATTTAATTTGAATGATTATTTGATAGAAGCGATAAGTGACATAGGATTTAAAGAACCGACTGAAATCCAGGAAAAAGTGATCCCAGTAGTGAAAAAAGGACGAGACATCATTGGACAATCACAAACAGGATCCGGGAAGACGCATGCTTTTCTGCTGCCGCTTTTTAACCAGATCGACCCGGATAAAGAAGAAGTACAAATCGTCATTACGGCACCAAGCCGAGAACTGGCTGAACAACTTGCGAATGCTGCATCACAGTTGGCCAGTTATTCAGAAAAACCGATCAATGTCCAGTCTTATATTGGCGGCACTGACAAGAATAAACAGATTCAAAAACTGCAGCATGCGCAGCCTCACGTAGTTATTGGGACACCAGGACGTTTGGTCGATGTCATTGAGAGTAATGATTTGCTTATATATACGGCAGATTATATGGTCGTGGACGAAGCGGATATGACCCTGGATATGGGTTTCTTGGAAGATGTTGATAAAATTGCCGCCCGTTTACAGGAAAACGGACAAATGCTCGTTTTTTCTGCAACAGTACCACAAAAACTGCAACCGTTTTTGAAAAAGTATATGAATAATCCAATTATAATCGAAGTGGAAAACAAACAGGTAATCGCAGACACTGTCTCAAACTGGCTGATTTCCACAAAGGGAAAAAATAAAATCAATTTGATTCATCGACTTTTAACAATAGGACAGCCCTATTTGGCTCTGGTCTTCGCTAATACGAAAGAATACGTGGATGAGATCGCTGAAGAGCTGAAGAAAAAAGGTTTGAAGGTCGCCGTGATCCATGGTGGGATTTCTTCCCGCGAACGTCGTCGAGTCATGAGGCAGATCCAAAATCTGGAGTATCAGTATATCGTGGCCACAGACTTGGCTGCTCGCGGTATCGATATCGAGGGCGTTTCCCATGTCATCAATGCGGAAGTTCCTCAAGATCTGGATTACTTTGTTCACCGAGTGGGGCGTACAGGTCGTAACCAATTAAGCGGAATTGCCATTACACTATATGGTCCGGACGACGAACAGGACATTGTGACGATTGAAAAACGTGGAATCACTTTTTCGCCTAAAGAAATTAAAAATGGCGAAATCGTCGATTCCTATGATCGAAACCGTAGAAATCAGCGGAAAGGCAAGAATGTGCAAAAGACCGACTTCGATCCTGAAATACACGGGTTAAGAAAAAAACTGAAGAAAAATGTCAAACCGGGATACAAGCGCAAAATTGAACGTAAAAAGCAGGATAAAAGAAGACGTGCCAAACGATTAAACTCTAAAGATAATAAATAAATAAAAAAGTTCTTCACACTGATTCTCAGACACATCAGTAGTGAAGAACTTTTTTTAAATTTTTTGTTTATCTATATAAGCTTTTAAAGAACGATAGACGAAATAGAGTGAAAAGCCTAAAGTGATCTCAAAAGTATAGGGAATAAACAGGCCTAAGGTTTCAAATATAGCGAAAATCGTCGTAGGAACACTTAAAGCGATCAGAGCCATGCGGGCGATTTTTCCAAAAGGAAGAGTGATCCGAGAAAAAGTCTTCAGTATATTCGCAAACAAAGCAATGATCAGCCATTCATACAAGAGACTGATACTGCTTGCCAAATATGTGACCACAAAGGTAAATATGAGGACGACTGGTGAGAAACGTCCCATATCCTGCATGATATCCTTGAAATTCGAGTCAGTGAAACGATCGAGCTGAGTATAAGAAACAGGTAAGGACTGGCCCATAATATTTAAGTAAAATTGATCATCCATCAAACCGATACCGATAGGCACATTCAAACGTTCAACATTACTGTCGATTTCTTCTTCTTGTATGGAGTTATTAGGGTCAAAGAAGAAAAGAAAAGACTCTGTCTGATGTACATATGATTCTGTTTCCTCTTCGGTCACAAGCTTATCGTTTACGATTTCAAAAGATGGGAGCTTTTCAGTGATTTCCTGTCCGTCTTCTTTGAGATTTCCCATCACGTTCATTAAAAGGGAAGCCATGGATACAGTTACGATAAGACTAAGTAAAGCAAAATAGTAAAATAACTGTTTTCTGGACATTTTGACAGCCTTGTAGAGCTGTTTTGGAGCAGTGAAACCGAGTTTTAAATAGTCTTTCATTTAGCAAACGCCTTTCTAATTTAGATAATAAGATAAGTCTACTTCTAAACAAAGGAAAATGCAATCATCCATTAGTCGTAGAAGGAAATTCGCGTGTCATTATTATGAAAGGAAAAATTTATTCAATGCATATCATTTGATAAGTGTATCTTAAATGTTAAAATTAAAGTGTAAGATAAAAAGTACAGGAGGAATGTTAACTATGGCATACACTTTACCAGATCTACCTTATGCTTATGATGCATTGGAACCGACGATCGACGAAGAAACCATGCATCTCCACCATGATAAACATCATGCAGGCTATGTAACTAAAACAAATAAAGCTCTGGAAAACCATCCAGATCTCGCTGAATTAAGTATCGAAGATTTAATGAAGAAACTGGATTCAGTTCCAGAAGACATTAAGACAGCTGTAAGAAACAATGGCGGCGGACATGCCAACCATTCACTATTCTGGAAAGTCCTTTCACCAAATGGCGGTGGAGAACCAGCGGGTGAATTAGCTGATGCAATCACAGAAACTTTTGGTGACTTCGAGTCATTCAAAGAAAAATTTGCTGCAGCGGCAACCGGACGTTTTGGTTCAGGATGGGCATGGCTCGTTGTTTCTGATGGGAAATTGGAAGTCATGAACACCTTGAATCAGGATTCCCCTTATTCAGAAGGCAAGACCCCTATTTTGGGACTGGATGTCTGGGAACACGCATATTACTTGAACTACCAAAACAAACGTGCGGAATATGTGAAAGCTTTCTGGAACGTTGTAAACTGGGAAGAAGTATCAGACCGTTACAATAAAGCTAAATAATTTCAAAAAATCAAATCGTGCATGTCAAAAGGCCGGGAAATCTCTCCCGGTCTTTTTTACATAAAAAAGTCACAATTCCAATGGTAGAATTCACTTTTGTGTCATAGCATTATTCACTTGAATTTGGTAAACTAGTACGAGTATATAAAAAGTATTGTTGAATCTAGAGTCATCAACAAATATTTTCCGTGTAACTGAGGAGGAAATAAAGTGAAAGTACCTAAGAAAAAGAAAAACAATAAAAAGAAATCACATATTCCTTTTCGATTGAATTTACTGTTTTTTATTATTTTCTTACTTTTTTCAACATTGATTTTACGTCTGGCTTATTTGCAGATCGTACAGGCCGATGAGTATAAAGCGGAAGTTGAACGGACAGAACAGAGAACGATCACCGGCAGCGTCCCCCGCGGAGAAATATTTGACGCGAATTTAAACAAATTAGTGGGAAATGAAGCAAGACACACGATCACCTATACACGTGGAAGTAACGTTCCCGCAAAACAGATGGCTGCTGTTGCTTATGAACTGGCGGATTATATAGATATGCCCCACACGACATCCTTTGAAGTTGATCGACAGTTTGATCTAAGTGAAAGAGATTTGAAAGACTTTTTTATAGCCCGAAATCAAGATGAAATAATCGATAGGCTAAATGATGAAGAACAGAATTTATCTGGTTCTGAATCGTATAGTGCCATGCTCGATAAAGTAGAGGAAACCGAGATTCTGTCGTTAGATGAAAGGCAATTAGATGCAGCAGTAATATTCAAGAAAATGAATGCTGCATACGCTTTAAGTACAGTCAACATTAAAAATCAGGATGTTACCGAGATAGAAATTGCACGCGTAAGTGAAAATCTGGATAAATTCCCCGGCGTCGATACAGGAACGGATTGGGTAAGGTATTATCCTGAGGGAGACATGCTAAGTTCGATCTTGGGAGTCGTCACTTCTGAAGAGCAAGGGGTACCTGAAACAAGACTGAAAACATATCTTGCAAAAGGGTATTCAAGAAATGACCGCGTCGGAAAAAGTTATTTGGAACTTGAATATGAATCTGTATTGAGTGGAACGAAATCGCGGATCGAAACAGAAACGAATACCGATGGTGATATTATTAATCAAGTCCAGAAATATTCTGGTCAAAAAGGCGATAATTTGGTATTGACGATGGATATTGATTTTCAGGAAACCGTTGAACAGATCGCTAAAGATTCACTCAGTCAGCGGGAAGGCCTGAATAATAGTATTTATATTGCAGCAATGGATCCCAATAATGGAGATATACTCGCTATGACAGGCAAAGAAATCGATGAAGGCAAAGTGAACGACATCACTTATGGTATTTTTAATCATAATTTCAGTATGGGTTCCTCGATAAAAGGGGCAACCGTCTTGTCTGCCTACATGGACGGCGTTTTAGATAAAAGCAATAATGTGATCGTCGACCAGCCTCTCCATTTAAAAGACTCTAAGACCATATCTTCTGTCTTCAACAGATACGGCGCTGAACCGGTCAATGATATTAAAGCTTTGGAGGTGTCGTCAAACGTTTACATGGCGCGTCTTGCTATGAGAATGGGCGGAGAATATGATTACACTAAAAATATGTCTTTAAATATTAGCGGGCAGAGGCTTTTGGATAAAGAAAGACATTATTTCAATCAGTTAGGACTTGGAGTTCCAACCGGTATCGATTTACCATCAGAATCAACCGGATTGGAAGGAGCAGCCAGTGTTCCAGGAGGCTTGTTTTTCTCTTTCGGACAGTATGATACCTACACACCGCTCCAGCTTTTGCAGTACACATCAACAATCGCTAATGGCGGTACGCGTATAGCTCCACGTTTAGTATCTGAAATCCGTGATACTAACAAAGATACGGGGAGCGTCGGGGCTTTGAGAACTGAAATTCCAACAAAAGTACTCAATACAGTCGATGTTTCAAAAGAAGCGATGGATCGGGTACAAAAAGGATTTTATGAAGCAGTTAATGGTAGTAGAGGAACAGCGAGAAATTATTTTAAAGGAACGCCTTATGTATCTGCCGGTAAAACAGGAACAGCAGAAGCGTTTTACTGGGATGATGATTTAAAAGAAATCACTGAAAGTGTTATAAACATCACCTACGTGGGATACGCACCCCATGATGATCCGGAAATTGCTGTAGCTGTTGTGGTTCCAAACCTTCCTTTAACAGGACGTACGAATCGCGAAAATACTAGAGCGGCGCGTCGAGTAATGGATGCTTATTTCCAGGTTGGCGAATTTAAAAAAGATAGCTCAACTAAGCCACTGGAAACAGTAGAAGATTTGGCTGACGAAGCGGAAGATCTGGCGACAGAAGAAGCGCCTGAAGAAGTCGAAGAAGAAGTAAATGAAGGAAGCATAGACGAATAGAATCATTTAAGGCATGCTGTGGTGTTTTGCAGCATGCTTTTTCGTATGATAATTTACTTTATTGAAATATATAAGTAAAATTGGAGAGCTTTTTATTTTAAAATTACACGTTCGACAGATAAAGTAGCGTCTTACTGTTCGAACCAGCCGAAGAAGGCTAAGTTCGACTGATTCGTCAGGATAATTAGATGCAACATGCCGAAGTAAGAAAAATTCAACTTTAATAGATAGGTTCGCAAAAAATCTTCTATAAATACAGTATTTACAGTTAACACTTTTTTTAAGGAAACGCTATTAAAAATGAACGCACAAAAAAGGAAGATAAAAGATTCACTTTTATCTTCCTTATATAGGTTTTAAACTGATTATTTCGTTTCGCGGTGCAAAGTTACTTTGCGTTCGCGCGGGCAATACTTTTTAGCTTCCAAACGCTCAGTGTTATTACGTTTATTTTTTGTAGTTATATAGTTACGTTCTTTACATTCTGTGCATTCCAAGGTAATGTTTACTCGCATGATTGTCCCTCCTACTATTCCTGTTTTGAAGGCTATCAAACATGTTAGGGTATCTAGCCTTATACCTTGATTAGAATACCATAATCTGACTTTAAATGCCAATATTTTTTTACAATATCATTCTTTTTTATCTGAAGTTTTCATATAGTGTTCACTCCGATATCCTGCTGGTAGGCTTTTAGTTTATTCTTAAATATGCTATTATTTTAAGGTGAAAGGGGCTGTAATTGTTAGGAACAGAATCGTTTAGAACATATTTGATGGTTTTTTGTATAATTTGTTTACATTGGAAATTACATATTTATACACATATAAAATGGAATAAAAAGCCTAGAAAATTAAGGTTTGAAAACTGTATAGAAAGGTGGAATAAAAAATTGAAAAAGAAGACGATTCAGATACTTTGTCTGGGCTTATTGTTATCTGGCGTAATATTTTTAGGTATGATAAGACTGTTTCCAACACAACCTGATTTAACCAGTGTCCAATCTTCTGAGTCTCTAGTAGAACAAGTGAATATACTTAAAGAAAAAACTCAAAAACTTGAAAAAGAGAATGACCGTATAATAGACGAACTGGATCGCCTGACTGAAGGCTACTCTAATACATTGTCTCTTACAAAAATTTTAGAAATCAAAGAAGATGACCAGACTGAGTATGATTTAGTCGAGGTAAGCAGTGAGAAAGAGTCGCGCGAAAGAAAACAGTTCACTATAACCGTAAAAGATGGAGAGCCGAGCAGTGTGATAGCGGAGCAGCTTCTTGATTTGGGGCTAATTGAAAATCGTTTAGAATTTAATGATTATTTACAGAAGAAAAATTTAGCAGACAAAATCAGTCCGGGAAATTATGTCGTCAGTGAAGGTATGACTAGAGATGAACTTGCTCAAGCTGTCATAGATTAAAAGCTAATATTTGTATTCATACCTATTTCCTTTAAAATAAGAGTATATGAAATGGAGGGAATAAGAGATGGAACTTACAAAAATAACATTAACGGATGGTACAGCACATATTGTCAGCCATTCTCCCCAAGAGGTTTATGAAACGGTTACACACTCTGATGGAAAACCCAAAAACCTTATGCATCTTTTCAAACTGGAGAATCGTGAAGAAATCTATATCAATGCGACTTATATTCAATCAATTGAAAAGGTTGAATCCCATATGTCAGAAAATCATGCCGTAAACAAGCAATCAGAAAACAAGGACGATTCTGAACGCATCAAAGAAAATTTGGAAGCCTCTAAGAAATTTAAAGAAGATCTAGACGGAAACATGGAATAAAACGTTCAATTATCTAAGCTCTTTATACTGTAAAACTGCCTTAAACGGTCGTTAACAGGAAGGGCTTAGATTTTTTTGTGAAAAACCAATTATGGATTGGGTCATTGCAGAAGGGTATGCTATACTATTTAGAGAAAGCAGCAGGGGAGATTAAAGGATGGATTATAAAACAAGACTCAAGATTGAAAGATGGAAACAAGGCCCTTATATTACTTATATCATTCTGGCTATCACAGGATTTATGTATGTGATACAAGAAATATTAGGCGGGAGTACCAATCAATTTGTCCTAGTCAGGCTGGGAGCAAAAGTAAATGAATTCATTGTGCTGGGAGATTGGTTCCGACTGATCACCCCTATGTTTTTACACATTGGTCTTACGCATATTTTATTTAATGCGCTGATTATCTATTTTCTTGGTATTCAACTGGAATCGATTTTTGGACACTGGCGTTTCTTTTTACTATATTTTTTAAGTGGTATTGTTGGTAATGCAACCAGTTTTGCATTCAATCCAAGTATCTCTGCAGGTGCCAGTACAGCTATTTTCGGACTGTTCGGTTCGACCTTGGTTCTGGTGAAGTTATTTCCGGGGCAACCTCAAATCAAAGCCATGGCTAAAAATTTCACCCTGCTGATCATTTTGAATCTGGTTTTTGGGATTTTCAGTTCGGGTATTGACATGGCGGGCCATATAGGCGGATTGATAGGCGGGTATTTAGCAGCTTTTGCACTGTCAACACCAATCGCTTGGCGCACAGATAAAAAACAGCAGTTAATGTATGGTGCACTGTTATTGGTCGTTTTGATCATCCTGATTGTTTTAGGGTACAACAATCTTATTTCTTTAGTAAACCTTTTTTCTTGAAAATGAATAGATAATGGAGGAAAAAACATGCAGAATAAAAACATTATTGGTGTGGACTTGGGTGGCACAACAATTAAATTCGGTATTATAACCCGAGAAGGTAAAATATTGGAACAATGGAGTATAAAGACGGATATAAGCGACGAAGGAACACATATCACGCCGTCGATCATACAATCGATCAACAGTTACATGAAAAAGAACGATCTTTCTGCTAGTGATTTCCTAGGAATCGGTATGGGGTCACCTGGTACAGTGAATAAAAAAAGAGGTACAGTGATAGGTGCCTATAATTTAAACTGGAAAACAGAACAGCCCCTGGAAGAAATGATTGAAGGACAAACAGGGATACCCCTTCATATCGACAACGATGCAAATGTGGCGGCACTTGGAGAACAATGGATCGGTGCGGGGAACAATGAACCGGATGTTGTTTTCATCACGCTCGGTACCGGTGTTGGTGGTGGTGTGATCGTAAACGGAGAACTTGTCCATGGTGAAATAGGAGCGGCTGGTGAGATTGGACATATGACCGTCGATCCAAATGGCTATAGATGTACATGCGGTAAAAAAGGATGTCTTGAAACGGTTGCAAGCGCAACAGGTATTAAAAGATTAGCTCAAGATGGTGCAGCTTCATTTGAAAAAGAAACACCACTGATAAAAGCAATCGCTAACGGTGAAAAAATAAACGCTAAGATCATAATAGATGCGGCTAAAGACGGTGATGAATTTGGTTTGGCTGTAGTTGATAAAGTCACAGATTATCTGGGGCTAGCTTGCGGAAACATCGCCAATTTACTTAATCCTTCTACAATCATTATTGGGGGAGGCGTTTCTAAAGCGGGTGAATTTCTGGCAGAGCGTATAAGAAAACATTTAGCTGTTTATGCGTTTCCAACCATCCGCGAAAGTACGAAGATTCGCATTGCTGAATTAAGTAATGATGCCGGCATCATCGGTGCGAGTTCTCTTGTGATCATAGAGTCTATAAATCAGTCAAATAAATAACAGATATATCCTTTTTTATGTTAAGATGTTTGTATAGAATATGACTATAAAAGAGGTGATAACGATGATCAGAAAAAGGCTTCACAATGATATAGATGTGATCCTTCTTTTGGTTTGTTGTTGCCTTTTTTTATTTGCATGTTCGCCAAAAGAGAATGAAGACCCCGTTTCGGATCAACCTTCAGAAAATGAAAGCTTAACGCTGGCGTCTTTAGATATCGATTATCGTCTCTTTCAAAAAGTTGTTGGCTGGTTTGATGAGACGACACTGCTTGTCCATCTTGGTGATTCAGAAAAACAGCAACTCAATACTTTTGATATATTCACCGGAGAGATGGAGCAAGTATATAGTACGGATTCCGCCATACTCACAATAGAGATGAATCAGGCGAGAGATAAAATTTTACTTCAGGAAATAAAAGATGAACAAACCATCTTTAAAATCGTTACAAAAAAAGGCGAGGTCATTCAGTCGACAGAGTTTTATTTTACCAGCTATGTCAACTTTCATTGGAATCCTACGAATGATAACACCGCCTTTGTGTCTCATTACAACTATGATCACGAGTTGGAAGTAGAAACCATGATCGTATATATCTGGGACATTGAAGAAAACAGTTTTTCTTTAAGAAATATTCCCTCATTGTCGCCAAAATGGTATTCGGAAAATGTTTATTTGTACGTAAATGAACAGCAGGATAATGGACTTTACATTGGCGATGTCAGAGAAGACCAAGAAGACATGATAATCAATAAGGATGTATCCAGCTTTTATATAAATCAGGATACTTTTATCGGTTTAGTGGAATCAGATATTATGGAGGACGAAGTACTGCTTTTCCATGAGTATCCTTTCCTTATAGGCGACAAGGTCATCCGTATACCAAAAGTTACAGCAAACAAAACACTCATTGACCCGCATTTTACACAGTCTACTCGAAATGGAAAGATTTTTGGCGTGATCCCCGACTATTCTTTTGTTATGGAAGAAGATCTGGGTAGTTATCATCTGGCTCATTTAAATTTTCAGAAAGAATTTGTAAATGAAATAATTGAGTTGCCGGAAAATGCGCCCATCGCTTTAAGTCCAAATGAAGACTATTTACTATATGGATGGCGACTCGAATATATTATTGATTTATCTGACCCGGAACTAATCGAACTGCTGGCTATTTTAAATTAAATTTAGACTAGAATATTACTATGTATTGCTGTAAACTGTTAAATGAAATAGAAGAGAGAGGAAGTTTGTTTTTGAGTAATTGGACAATCGCTACAATTATTTTATGGGTCTTGATCATTGCCTATGCAGGATGGGAACTTGTACAATATTTCAGAAGAAAGAAAGCTGCAACACCGCTTGAAAACGAAGCATTTAAAAAAGATATGCGTCGTGCTCAAATCATAGACGTCAGAGAAAAAGACACATTCAATGCTGGTCATATTTTAGGTGCTCGTAATATTCCTTATTCGCAACTAAAACAGCGTGCCGGGGAATTGCGTAAAGATCAGCCTGTTTACTTATACGATGACAAGAAAACGTTCAGCTATCGTGCCGCAATACTGCTGAAAAAACAGGGCTATACAGACTTATATGTTTTGAAGAATGGCTATTCTGGCTGGGATGGAAAAATCAAACGTAAAAAAACTTTCAACTAATAGAGCGACACCACTTGATGAAGTGGACGTTTTTTAACATAATATACACAAAAGGAGATCATTTTGATTTCCTTTTTTTATTAGAGAAGATAAACATACATGATCTTTGACACGCTTTTAATCACCGCAAAAGGGGTATACACGTGAAATATAAAAGCAAAAGGCTGAAGGACGCCGCTTTAAAAGTTTTGACGAATCAATTAGATCTCCGAGATAGAAATGACGTTCCGATTTCGTGGGTTTATACCGCCCTGTTTATGGGAACACTTGTAGTAATCATGAATCAGAATGCAATAAAAACAGCACTACCACAACTGATTATAGATTTACACGTATCTCCTGCAATCGGTCAATGGACAATTTCTGGCTATACATTAGTTAAAGGCATCATGGTTCCCATCACAGCTTTCGCTATGAATAAATTCCGGTCAAGAAATTTGTTTATCTTGATGATGCTGTTTTTTGGTCTTGGATCCATTGTTGCAGCTACCGGGATCACTTTTTATATTGTTTTAATAGGAACTCTGCTTCAAGGCGTCGCTGCGGGTATGGTGATTCCATTGATGCAGACGATTGTTTTAACTGTCTCTCCTATGGAAAAGCGAGGAAGCGCCCTCGGTATGATGGGGGTCATCCTTGGTTTTGGTGGAACATTGGGTCCAGCCCTAGGCGGCTATATTGTAGATGAGTTGTCCTGGCAGTTTATATTCTGGTTCGCTTTTATCGGATCAGTTCTTGTCATTCCTTTAGCTCATTTTACGTTGACTGATGTACTTCCTATGAGCAATCCTACACTAGATTGGGTATCCATCAGATATTCACTTATCGGCTTTGGGTTACTCCTCTTTGGCTTGTCCGTTATGGGGTCTGACGGGTTTGAGTCTGTTACCGCTTGGGCGGGTATACTGATAGGCGTATTTTTTGTGATCCTTTTCATTAGAAGGAATTTAAAAAGTGATGAGCCTATGCTCAATGTTTCGCTTTTTAAAAATAAAACTTTTAGTTTAGCTGTAATAATAGCTATGCTGGGACTCATGGTCGTGACTGGATTGACCAATGTAATGCCGATGTATATTCAAAGTGTGTTAGGCCGTTCAGCAACCTTATCAGGTTTAATTATTTTACCGGGAGGTCTGCTCAAAGCATTTATTGCCCCATTAACCGGAAAACTTTTTGATAAGTATGGTATCAGAGTCATTGGTCCTTTAGGCGGAGTCATTATGTTTAGTGGGACGCTTCTGCTGACCTTTATAACAGAAGCAACACCATTATGGTATGTTGCTGTCATCTACTTGTTCTTGTCCTTAGGATTCGGTATTTTCAACATCCCAGTTACTACAGCGGGCATGAATGCCTTGCCCGACAAAGAAATGAGTCATGCTACCCCGGCGCGACAAACGGTCAGACAAATCGGTTCAAGTTTCTCTATCACCATAGTATTTGCTACAATGTCTATCGTTTCATCTCTTTTACAATCACAGACTTCCGGTACATCCGATGTTTCTGATGCAGGGTCAGCTGTGAGTATTTATGGGATCCAAGGTGGATTTATACTGATTTCCATCCTTGCTTTCATAACCTTTATACTGACACTCTTTTTAAAAGAATCATCAAAAAAAGTATAGCGTAAGCATTCATATAGTCATTCTGTCATGCTGAGTCAAATCAGCGCAGGATGGCTTTTTTAATTTATAATCCTAGAGAGGGGATATGCTCTATAAGTCGAACTCGCTAAGCACCCCTAGCGTGAGTGTGCACTTTTTAAGGTGAGATGTCGAACTCGCTAAGCACCCCTAGCGTGAGTGTGCACTTTTTAAGATGAAATGTCGAACTCACGAAGCAACCCCTGCGTGAGTGTGCAGTTTTTGAGATGAGATGTCGAACTCGCAAAGTACACCCTGCGTGAGTGTGCAGTTTTTAAGAAAAGATGTCGAACTCGCTAAGCACCCCCTAGCGTGAGTGTGCACTTTTTAAGGTGAGATGTCGAACTCGCAAAGTACACCCTGCGTGAGTGTGCACTTTTTAAGGTGAGATGTCGAACTCACGAGTGAATCCTAGCGCGAGTCTGCATTTTCCCCAGTAAAATATTGAACTCGTGAACGAAACCAGTAAATGAACACCTAACTTCTATAACGCTAGACTAAACAATAATATTGCCGATAGCTTTTCTATAAATACTTCTTCTTCATCAGACTAAATAATTTACTTGAACAAACAGTTTATAATATACTAAAAAGAGTACTTTACCTTTACATGAGAAATTATACAGATCTTTTAAAACAGTTAACATACAAGAATCGATCCCATACGGAGGAAATAGACATGGAACTTACCAAGCTGCTTCAGTCAATCAACATTATTGCTAAGAAAAACATTCAAGATAATATAACGATCAACAAGCTGGCCTATCATTCAAGTGAAGTAGAACCGAACACTCTATTTGTCTGTATTCTCGGCTTTAAAACTGATGGCCATCATTATGCTGAAGTCGCAGTAAAAAATGGAGCGCCTGCGCTTGTCGTAGAGCGTTTCATCGAAGACATAGACGTTCCGCAGTTTCTTGTAGCGGATGGAAGAGAAGCGTTAGCACGCTTGTCAGATAGATTCTACGATCATCCTTCGCGCGACATGCGTCTGTTTGGCGTTACGGGAACGAACGGAAAGACAACGATCACTTATATGACCGATGCGGTGTTTGAGGCGCACGGGCTGGATACAGGTATGATAGGTACCATCATGGTAAAGTCTAAAGATAAAAAGATTCCAAGCGTTCTGACCACACCAGAATCGCTTGATTTACAAAAGTACTTTAATAACATGCGGTCGGAAGGTGTTTCACATGTATCAATGGAAGTCTCATCTTCAGCCTTAGCTTTAAAAAGGACAGAAAATGTAGCGTTTGATGTTGCCGCTTTCACTAATATCCACCGCGACCATATCGAACTGCATGGTTCTTTCGAAGCTTATTACAACGCCAAAGCTTCCTTCATACGTCAAGCACCCAAGTCTAGTATAGCTTTACTTAATATCGATGAGGGACTGCTGGAAAATCTGACGAATGAAACAGAAGCACAAGTCGTATCTTTTGGTATCGAGAATGATGCCGGCCATTTTCACGTCACTGATATCGATATGTCAAACGGACTTCCTTCGTTTACAGTCACCCAAAAATATCCAATCAAAAGCTTGACGCACAAACAGATTCAACTCAAACCTTTCAGAATCCACTTATCTGTTCCCGGTTTTTACTCCATATACAATGCTCTAACGGCTATTATTACAGGATTAGTCAATGATATTCCACTGTCAGTCGTGACAAATGGCATAGAAAATTTTAAAGGAGTCGAAAGACGTTTCCAGATACTTTATGAGAAGGATTTTATGGTTATCGACGATTTATTTTTAAATGAGGACAACATTGACGCCGGGATGAATGCACTGAAAGAAATGGACTTTAACACGATCCATTTTGTTCACGCGGTCAGGGGCAATAGAGGCGTAGACGTCAACCGTGAAAATGCAGTAAGAATGGCTGAACGGTTTCCTGAATTGAATATAACCAATATCACGCTTACAGCAAGTCGTTCCCATGTCGGGGAACTGGACTATGTTTCTGACGATGAGACAGCAACGATCATGGATGTGATGGAAGACCAGAATATTGCTGTAGATTTTCATGATGAACTTCATGACGCGCTTGAATCAGTCATCAAGCGAATCAGACCTAATGATATCTTGCTGATTACAGGTGCGCACGGAATGGATCATGGTGCCAGGATCACATTTGAACTGCTGAAGGAGAATAAAATCGGAATCGATCAGAAAGCAATTGAAAAAATGTTGAAATCCAAAACTATCGGCATGGAAGAGATGGATACCTTAGATGTTTCCTGATTTTTAAAAGTAATATAGAAAAGTAAATCACGCCAGTTCTGGCTTTTTCTGAATGAGAAAAGGGCAGATCTGGCGTATTTGTGTCTTGGCAAAAAAGGAAGGACTTAATCATTATTGAGTGAATCGATGATGATCGCAGATGTTTCTTCTATAGATTTGCTGGAAACATTGATGATCTGACAATTCAGTTTTTTATATAAGTCTTCTGCGAATTCAATCTCTCTTCTTATACGTTCCTTGCTTGAATAGGCTGTTTCTGGATCCATGCCGTATGAGATCATGCGCTCACGTCGTATGTTGGAAAGCATTTCTTCTTCATTAGTCAAGCCGACTAACCGTTTTGTATCCACCTTCCATAACTCGTCAGGGATCCGGGATTCTGGCATAAGAGGCAAGTTGGCGACTTTATAGCCTTGATTAGCCATATATATGCTTAAAGGTGTCTTGGATGTTCGAGAAATACCTAAAATAACGATATCTGCTTCCAGAAAACCTTTAGGATCTTTGCCGTCATCATATTTGACTGCAAACTCAAGCGCACTGATGCGGTCAAAGTACTTAGCATCCAGTTTGTGATTGGCACCTGGTTTATGCTGCGGCATCGTGTTTGTTTTGGCTGTGACCTCTCTTATAAGCGGGTTGATCACGTCAATGCATGCAATGCCGTGTTCTGAACAGTAAGTTTCAATTATTTCGACCAGTAAGGTATCTACAAAAGTATGAAGAACAATGGCTTTGAAGTTGTTAGCTTTTTCCAGAACAGTATAGAGCTGATCCTCTTCTTGTATAAAAGGGAAATTTTTCATTTCATAAGCAACATCTGGAAACTGAGCCATCGCAGCAGAGACGACGTTGCCGGCGGTACCTCCAACAGAATCAGACAATACCATGATCGTTAAAGAGTGCGTTTTAGACATAACAGATTCTCCTTTTTTAATGCGTTCTAACCATAGTATATAGGAAGCGGGACATAATGAGAACTTATTTGTAACTTGAAATTTCAGTCTTTTGCGCTATACTGGTTTATGAATAATAAAACATTTAAAGGAAGCGATACATTGACTGCTTTTGAACAGGCTGTTAAAACGTTGAAGCGCAATGGATACAAGACGACAGGAAAAAGACAGCGGATCCTTGAGTTGCTTTATCACTCCAACAAGTATATGTCCGCAAAAGAAGTTCAAGATAGATTAAAGAAAATGTTCCCGGGAATCAGCCCCGACACTATTTACAGAAATCTGCGAACCTTTGTCAGTTTGAAAGTAGTAGAGGAGACGGAACTGAATGGGGAAAAATTGTTCAGAGCCACGTGCGATGTGCACGGGCATCACCATCACTTTATTTGTACATCATGTGGTGAAACCAGAGAGCTTGATTGTCCAATGAGCTTTTTCCAGGATCAGCTGCCGGGATACGACGTGCATTCACACCGATTTGAACTTTTTGGTGAATGCAGTAAATGCCTACAGAAAGACCAATATAAATAGATTAGAAAGAACGTGACTATTTTGTCATTATTTATTCAATGATGTGGTTGACGCTCTGCATATTTTTATATATAATGAATAATGAATTGTAGTATACTTTTTGTTCTGCAATTACATCATTTACTGATAGGGAAGACCAATTGTGACTATTTTATTTTTTGAAAAGCAAATGGAATCCCCTGAACGCACGAGGGGAGGGGAAGAACGTTGACTAAAACAGAAATCAAGAAAGGCGAGAATCTTGAGGATGCTCTTCGTCGTTTCAAACGTTCCGTTTCTAAATCCGGCACTATGAAAGAAGCCCGTAAACGCGAGTACTATGATAAACCAAGTGTTAAACGTAAAAAGAAATCTATAGAAGCACGTAAACGTAAATAATATTTTTGTTTACCAGACGTTTCTTAATGATAGAAGGTGAACGAGATGAGTAAACTTGATCAATTGAATCAAGATATGATAAATGCTATGAAACAGAAAGATAAAGAAAAATTATCAACTGTTCGTATGCTTAAATCTGCACTGCAAACTGAACAGATCAATAAGGGTGAAGAACTCACGGAAGAAGAGGAATTAACGATTCTTGCACGTGAGAAGAAACAGCGCATGGAGTCTTTGAACGAATTTAAAGCAGCCGGTCGCGATGATCTGGTCCTTAAATTAGAAAAAGAACTTTTTGTTGTGAATGGCTATCTTCCAGAACAATTAAGTGAAGAAGAGGTCCGCGCTATTGTTCAGGAAACGATCTCAAAGACGCAGGCTTCATCCATGCAGGACATGGGAAAAGTCATGGGTGCACTGATGCCCAAAGTCAAAGGGAAAGCAGATGGCTCGCTGGTAAGTTCTATTGTTAAAGAAGAATTAAACAAATAAAGTTAAAAAAGAGCGCTATTTAGGTGAAACTAAACCAGCGTTCTTTTTTGTACTCTTTTAATTGAATTAAAAAGATGAATTCCCTGTCAGATTATAGAGTTTTCGCCTTGTTTGTGCTATTATAACTATACTTAAACGACTATGTATCCACTATCAACGACGTGGTCGCTTTTTTATGAAAAGGAGATGTTAACTGGTTGACTGAATCAAATGAAAAACGACGGATTCATCTGGAAGATTCTCAGCGTGTCTTTGCTTTATTTGGTCCTCAAAACAGTTATTTGAATCTAATGGAAGAAGAAATGGCCGTTACTATCAATAGTCGGGGGACCCATCTTGAGGTTGAAGGCGACAGCAAAACGATCGATATGATCGAAATGCTTTTCCAGCAGCTGCTTGTTTTAGAAGACAAAGGCATAACAATAAAAAAAGCAGATATAGTTTCTGCTGTCAGAATGGCGAAACAAGGAAAACTGGATAAATTTGTACGCATGTATGAAGAAGAAATCACCAGAGATAAAGATGGTAAAGTTTTGCGTGCCCGCAATGTGGGGCAGCGAGATTATATCGAGGCGATCAAAAAAGATGATATCGTTTTCGGTGTTGGACCTGCCGGAACAGGAAAGACCTTTGTAGCCGTAGCTATGGCTGTTTCTGCTATGCGAAAAGGAGAGGTCAAGCGTATCATCTTAACACGACCCGCAGTTGAAGCGGGCGAAAATTTAGGCTTTTTACCAGGAGACTTGAAAGAAAAAGTTGATCCGTATCTGCGGCCTTTATATGATGCTCTTTATACCGTTCTCGGTACTGAACACACCAGTCGTCTGATTGAAAGGGAAACGATCGAAATTGCGCCACTGGCTTACATGCGAGGCCGGACACTCGACGATGCTTTTATAATACTGGATGAAGCGCAGAATACGACGACACAACAGATGAAGATGTTTTTAACACGCTTGGGGTTTGGATCGAAAATGGTTATCAATGGCGATATCACTCAAATCGATTTACCTAAAAGAGTAAGCAGTGGCCTCATTCATGCTGAACGGGTACTAAGTACTGTAAAGGGGATTTCACACATTCAGTTTGAAGCGGCAGACGTTGTCAGACACCCACTTGTGGCAAAGGTGATCAACGCTTATGTAAATGAAACGGATAGGGAAGATTAATGGATATAGCGATATATGATGAAACAAAGCAAATAACTGAAACAAAGCGGGAAATGATGGAAGCGATATTAGAATTTGCTGCCGGCAAGCTAAGCATCCCAGAAAACGCAGAAATTTCAATCTCAGTGGTCGAAAATGAAAAAATAAGAGAAATCAATCGTGACTATAGAAACAAAGATGCAGTAACGGATGTCATCAGTTTTGCTCTAGAAGATGATGAAGATATATTTATGACGCTGGATACGCTGGATACAGCTATACCAAGAGATCTGGGTGATATTTTCCTTTCATACGATAAGGCAGTGGAACAAGCAGCAGAATATGGACATTCCGTTGACAGAGAGTTAGGCTTCTTGCTCGTTCATGGCTTTTTGCATCTCAACGGTTATGATCATATGGCTGAAGCGGATGAAAAAGAAATGTTTGCACTACAAGAGGAGATTCTAAGAGAGTATGGACTCACAAGATAAAAACGATTTACCAAGTAAAAATAGAAAATACAGAGATTCTTTCCGCTATGCTTTAAAAGGAGTTAAAACAGCTTTTCAGGAAGAACGTAATATGCGGACACATGTGCTGGCTGGGTTATTTATCTTTATCCTGTCTTTGTTTTTAAATTTAACACGAGATGAATGGCTCTGGCTGATTCTGGTCAGTTACCTTGTTTTTGTTATGGAGCTTATTAATACCGTGATCGAAAATCTGGTAGACCTGGTCACTGATAGATATCATCCGATAGCTGAGAAAGTAAAGGATATGGCGGCGGCTGTCGTTCTTGTGACAGCTGGTTTGGCTGCACTGACCGGGGTTATTATTTTGTTACCAAAAATTTTGAAAATACTAATGTAAAGAGGCGATAGCAATGGATGAAAACAAAAGAAAAGAATTAGTAAAGCAAGCTGACGGTATGCTGGAAAAAGCGTATGTTCCTTACTCACATTTTCCTGTGGGCGCTGCACTTAAAACTAAAGATGGTAAAACCTATACCGGCTGTAATATTGAAAATGCTTCATACAGCTTATCTAACTGCGCAGAACGTACAGCTATTTTCAAGGCAGTTTCTGAAGGGGAAAGAGAGTTTGACTACTTTGTTATCACAGGTGGGACAGATGAACCGATCTCTCCATGCGGAGCCTGCCGTCAGGTTATGGCAGAATTCTTTGAGCCGGATATGAAAGTGCTGCTGACAAACGAAGATGGAAAAATAAAAGAAACAACAGTAACAGAATTATTACCTGGTGCATTTCAAGCGGAGGACATGGTTTGATAGAAGAGTCTTCGTATAAATCCGGCTTTGTATCGATTGTGGGGCGTCCTAATGTAGGGAAATCCACATTATTGAATCGATTAGTCGGACAAAAAATTGCAATCATGAGTGACAAATCTCAAACGACGCGTAACAAAATCCAAGGCATTGCAACAACAAATAAAGAACAAATCGTATTTATTGATACACCAGGCATTCATAAACCCAAGCATCGTTTGGGAGACTTTATGGTGGAAACGGCATTAAGTACATTTAATGAGGTGGATGTGGTGATGTTTTTAGTCAATGTCACCGAAAAACGTGGCCCTGGCGATAATTATATTATTGAAAAGCTGAAGTATGTGGAAAGTCCTGTGTTTCTGGTCCTCAATAAAATCGACCAAGTTCACCCGGATGAACTGCTTCCAATTATTGAAGACTACAATAACCAGATGACATTTTCAGAAATCGTACCTATCTCAGCAAAAGACGGTAACAATGTGGAACATCTAGTGAAAACGATTCGTAATTACCTGCCTTTGGGACCACAGTTTTACCCGGAAGACCAGGTGACTGATCACCCAGAATACTTTATCGTATCTGAACTGATCCGTGAAAAAATACTGGAACGCACACGTGAAGAAGTTCCGCATTCGATCGCAGTTGTCATTGAAAGCATGCAGCGTAATGCAGATGACAAAGTAGAAGTAAGAGCCGTCATTAATGCGGAAAGAAAGTCACAAAAAGGGATCATCATAGGAAAACAAGGTAAAATGATCAAGGAAATCGGAATACACGCACGACGTGATATCGAGAAGCTTCTTGGAGATAAAATTTATCTGGAGTTGTTCGTGAAAGTACAGAGCAACTGGCGCGACAAACAGACGAATCTGAAAGAGTTTGGTTATAATAAAGAAGAATATTGAGACTAACTTGAAAGTGAGAAGGTGAAGGATTGGCTCAGTTAGAAGAAGTGCATGGACTGGTGCTGTCTGTTAGAAAACACCGGGAACGCGACTTTCTGGTCAAACTCTTTACATGTGAGTACGGGAAATTGATGTTTTTTGTGCGTGGAACAAAGAATCCGAACAATAAACTGAGACCTGCAATCCAGCCGTTCACTCAAGCTGTGTATATTGCGGATATCAGAGATAGGGGCTTGAGTTTTCTACGGGATTCCAAAAATGTGTCCCCTTTTTCTTTCATTCAGCAGGATATCTTTAAAAATGCCTATGCCACTTATATCCTGCAGCTGGCCGATGCGGCTCTTGAAGACAGACAAACTGACCCAGGCTTATTTGAACAGCTCAATAAAGGACTTGGAGCGATCGATGAAGGACTGGATGCTGAAGTCATCATGAATATGTTCGAAGTCCGTTTCCTCAGGTATTTTGGTGTTATGCCCGAGCTGCGCGGCTGTGTGATCTGTGGAGTGACGGAAGGCGCTTTTGATTATTCAAGTCTGCATCATGGCCTTTTATGCCCGAAACACTTTCATGAAGATGAGAGGCGCTACCATGCCAGTCCTAAAGCCATTCACTTTATCCGACTTTTTTCTGTCATCTCCTTTGATAAGATCAATTCGATCTCGGTCAAAGAAGAAACGAAAAAAGAAATCAGGGATGTGCTGGATCAGCTGTATGATGAGCTTGTTGGAATCAAACTTAAAAGCCGAAAATTCATCGACAGCATGAAAGAGTGGGGTAATCTGCTGAAACGACACTGAAGGGGAATAATAATTAATCACTTCATTACTGTCCTGTTTTTAGCAGGATTTACTTTGATCAATGTAAAAATAATCTTAAACATAAGAAAAATCACTCTTTTTCATCAGATTTCAAAAGGTCTGATCTTTATTCAACCTGTCATCGTCATCGTATTCTTGGTTATGGCCGTTTTGCTGGCGGAGACGATAATGGAATACAGCGTCTTTATTAGCGCTGCTAGTGCTCTGATTCTTTCGATTTTTAATAAAGGATTTACTGATAAGGGCATCATTCCTCTACTGACAAGTAGTTTAAGAAACATGATAGGGTATGAATATAAATTTGGTCAGACACGAGAATGGTTGATCCTGGTTCAGAAAAAACGGTTGAAAATCAGATTTACCGTGACTTATGGACAGAAACGTGAGAATGTTTATTATGTCTATTTCGACAAAAAGAACAAAGAAGCCATAGAGTCATTGCTGCATGCACATCAGTTACCGGTCAATGTCGAGATCGACAGGTGATGGCTGTTGACAAAAAGCTGACTTTCTGTAAAAATAGTAAAGAATAACATGATGAATAGCACGATGACAGAAGAAGTAAAATCGACTTCTCTTTATTAGCGACTGCAGGACAGTGAAAGCTGCAGAAGAGAACGTTTTGAAAGGCATCTGAAGTGCGTATATAAAGTGCCGGTGATTTTGTATATTTCCGGAAGTAGGGTGGAACCGCGAGAAGACTCGTCCCTATACTGAACCAGCATGTATCAGTATAGAGATGAGTCTTTTTTTGTTTTATTAAAAGGAGAGAAAAAAATGGAAGAAGTCAAAACATTTCAGGACATAATTTTAACTTTACAGAAGTACTGGTCTGATCAGGGCTGTATGCTGATGCAGGCCTATGATACAGAAAAAGGTGCTGGAACGATGAGTCCGTACACTTTTTTACGTGCGATAGGACCTGAACCTTGGAATGCCGCATATGTCGAACCAAGTCGCAGACCTGCCGACGGGCGTTATGGGAAAAACCCCAATCGTTTATATCAGCATCATCAATTCCAGGTCGTGATGAAACCTTCGCCAAAAAACATACAGGAACTTTATATCGAAAGCCTTAAAGCTCTAGGTATCGATCCTTTAAAACATGATATCCGTTTTGTTGAAGACAACTGGGAAAATCCTTCCCTTGGCTGTGCGGGATTGGGCTGGGAAGTCTGGCTGGACGGAATGGAAGTCACACAGTTTACTTATTTCCAACAAGTTGGCGGACTTGAAGTCGACTCTGTAACGAGTGAGTTAACTTACGGGCTGGAACGTCTGGCTTCATATATCCAGGACGTGCAGAGTGTTTATGATATCGAATGGGCACCCGGAGTAAAGTACGGAGAAATATTCAAACATCCAGAATATGAACATTCAGTTTATTCTTTTGATAACAGTGATACAGCCTTTTTGTTTAATCAGTTTTCAGTTTTTGAAAAAGAAGCGATGAAGCAGATCGAAAGAAATCTGGTCCATCCTGCCTATGATTATGTTCTTAAATGCAGTCACGCCTTCAATCTCTTAGATGCCAGAGGAGCCGTATCTGCTACGGACCGTCCAGATTATCTGAAACGTATCCGTCATATGGCACGTCTTATCGCCAAGGCCTTTTTACAAGAACGTGCAAAACTGTCTTTCCCATTACTTAAAAATGGTGAGAAAGACAAGTGGATCGAAAAATACGGCAGCAAGGAGGGAAAATAATGACACACACTTATTTACTTGAAATCGGACTGGAAGAAATGCCGGCAAAAATTATCTCAAATGCTGCAATTCAGTTGAAAGATATCGTCAGTACTCATTTAAAAGATAACGAACTGAATTATTCCAGCATCGATGTTTGGAGCACCCCAAGACGTCTGGCTGTTACGGTAAATGGTTTGGACACCAGGCAGGCCGACCGATTGGAGACTGTGAAAGGTCCTGCTAAACGTATAGCTTTGGAAGACGACGGAAACTGGTCAAAAGCAGCGATCGGTTTCACTAAAGGACAGAAAGCATCTGTGGAAGATATCGTCTTCAAGGAAGTAAAAGGCGAAGAATATGTCTTTGTCGAAAAAGAAATCAAAGGAGAATCTGCCCAGCAGGTACTAAAACGCCTGGGAAGCCAATTATCGTCACTATCCTTCCCGGTATCGATGAAATGGGGCAATTTCTCATATAAATTTATCCGGCCTGTCCATTGGCTCGTATCCTTACTTGATGATGACGTTGTTCCAATGGATCTGTTCGATGTTTCTGCAGGACGAAAAACAGAAGGCCACCGATTCTTGGGCCAGACGATCACATTAAATCGTGCAGCAGATTATGTAGAGGCTTTAAAACAGGAACACGTTTCAGTCGATCGAGCAGAACGAAAACAGACGATCATTGAGCAGATCCAAAGAATGTGCCAGGAAAACAATTGGCAGGATCCCACGGATAATGAAGCACTAGTTAATGAGGTCACTGATTTAGTGGAGTGGCCAACTGTTTTTTATGGTTCTTTTGATAAAGATTATCTTGAAGTCCCTGAAATCGTTCTGGAAACAGCCATGGCTGACCATCAGCGTTACTTCCCTGTGCGAGAAGCAGGAAAGGGCAGTTCTTTCTTGCCTTACTTTATCGCTGTCAGAAATGGGAACGACAAAGGACTCGATCATGTACGCAAAGGCAATGAAAAAGTACTGGATGCTCGTCTGGCTGATGCCGCTTTCTTTTATGAGGAAGATAAAAAACATGACATTGACTTCTTTGTTGAAAAACTGAAGCATGTATCCTTCCATGAAAAAATTGGCTCTCTTTATGAAAAACAGGAGCGTATCGAACGACTTTCTCAGTTTTTGGCACCGTATTTTGAATTAACACTTGGAGAAAATCAGGAACTGAAACGCGCTGCACATATATGTAAATTTGACTTAGTGACTCAAACAGTGACAGAATTCACGTCACTTCAAGGGGAAGTAGCTGGAATATTTGCCCGTGAACGAAAAGAAACACCGAATGTTTCAAAAGCTTTAGCTGAACAGTATCTCCCTCAAAGCCTTGAAGGAAAACTACCTGAAAGCAAAATAGGAGCGATCATATCACTTGCCGACAAGATGGACTCTTTGATGTCGTTTTTCGCAATCGGTCTCGTGCCAACGGGCTCTAATGATCCTTTTGCATTACGCAGACAGGCTATGGGAATCGTACGTATAATCGAAGCCTTCAGTATCCCATTAGCTGTCACGGACTGGATCGATGACATCGTCAACGAGACTCAGGATGTCGAGACAAAAGCGTTATACGAACAAAACAAAGCCAATGTCAGTCGGTTCATACTCGATCGTCTCGATTTATGGCTGTCAAAATATGCAGAGCTGGAAAAGGCGTTTGATGTGAGGAAAGCTGTCCTGCATGCTTCGCATGACGAGCTGATTGCTTTGATCGACCAGGCAAAGGTTTTAAATAAAGAAAAGCAGTCAGAACAGTTCAAGCCGGTTGTTGAATCATTGACCCGTGTGGCTAATTTAGCTGAAAAAGCAGATCTGAATGTTTCTGTAAATACTGAATTATTCGAATCAGACTCTGAACGAGCACTCTATGATGCTGGGATCACGATGCAGATGCAAAATGATAACAATACTAGCGCCAAAGAAAAGTGGCAGCAGTTCGTTCAGCTTCACCCACTAATTGATGCCTTTTTCGATGAAAACATGGTCATGACAGATGATAAAGCGGTGAAAGACAACCGTCTGGCTCTTCTGAGACAAATCGATCAGCTGGCAAAACCTTTCGCTCAGTTCAAGGCACTTGTGATCAAATAAAAAATCAGAGAAGGCAGTCCATCTGCCTTTTTCTGTTTATACAAAGAAGGTTTAGAGCACAACGTAGCTGAAAACGTTTCTAAGTAATTTCAAACTCATTTAAAAGGAGGAATATTATGAGCGCGGAGGAAAGACGTGAAGAGATTCTCACCTTGCTAAAAAAGTACAAGAGTCCGATCATTGCCCGTGAACTGGCTGAACGATTCAATGTCAGCCGGCAAGTTATCGTAGGTGATATCGCCTTGTTGAGAGCAGCCGGTCAGTCTATTTATTCGACACCTAAAGGGTATGTGATGAGAGAAGAGAAGACCAAGGGGATGACGACTCAGCTCGTCTGCGTGCATAGACGCGAAGAAACGAGGGAAGAGTTGTATACCATCGTTGACTGTGGATGTGAGGTACTAGATGTTATCGTCGAACATCCATTTTACGGTATGATCCGGGGAGATCTGAATATTTCCAGCAGACTGGAGGTCGATGAATTCCTTGAAAGAATAGAGGCGACGGAAACATCTTTACTGTCAACGCTGACTCATGGGATCCATACCCATACGATTCGTGTAAGAGATGAAAAGACACTGGGAAAACTGACTTCAGCTCTTAAAGAAAAAGGCTACCTTTACGAGTAAAAATAAACTATTGACATCTCCTGTTTCCCCCGTATACTTAATAGGTGTAAAGACACCTGTATACACATAGAAAAAGGAGATGTTTCATATTAAACGAACAAATACATTGAAGCTGACTATGACAGCTTTACTCACTGCAATTGCCATCACGATTCCTTTAGTGATGCCAGTAAGAGTGGTCCTGCCGCCTGCATCATTCACTTTAGCAAGTCACGTGCCTATTTTTTTCGCATTGTTTCTTTCTCCTAAAATCGCGGTACTGGTATCTTTGGGATCCGCTGCCGGTTTTTTACTTGCCGGGTTGCCTATCGTCATTACGATTCGCGCTCTAAGCCACGTCGTCTTTGCCTTTTTTGGTGCGCGGTACCTACATATTAGACGTGAGAATGTTTTGGATTCGCCAGTGAAAAGTCAGATTTTTTCCTTTTGGATCGGCTTGATCCATGCCGTTGCTGAGGTCGGGGTCGTGTCGCTGTTCTTTTTCGGCTTACTTAAAGGGGCTGACTACAATGAAACATTCTTTTATTCCGTGTTTTTACTCGTTGGTGTTGGTACCTTGATTCATAGTATGGTCGATTTCTTGATTGCTCAGGTAATCTGGAAAAGTCTGGGGAAACGTATGAGATCCCTCACCAAAAAATTGAACATTTAGTCATTAAACAAACAAAGTATGAAATAATAAGATAAATCAGCCGGGCCGGGACAATAAAGTTCCAGCCTTTTTCTCATTTAAATGTATTGTTCAGATTGAGTCTCATAAAGTAGATAGGTTATTTAAAATTTTATTTACTGGCTTTAATACAACAGAAGGAGAGCTTGGTTTTATAAAAAATGACACTAGAGAAATGATTGTTTGAATCATCAGTTAATACTGATTATCTTTGGAGTTAAACTTAAGAGAGCCATTTATTCAAAGCCGAAAGATTTAAGTCCTACTGAATTTGTGGTATACTAGTGAATGATTATTATAGGGGGAGTATGCTTTCCTTTTATTCCTATATAAGCAGCCCGTATAAGAAGGGGGATGAAAAATGAGTAGAATACCTGAAGAAACAATTAATTCTATTCGTGAAAAAACGGATATCGTTCAGGTTATTTCTCAATATCTTCAATTAAGAAGTTCGGGACAGAATCTTTTCGCATCCTGCCCCTTTCACGATGATAAAACACCTTCTTTTTCAGTCAGTAAAAAGAAACAGATTTATCATTGTTTCAGTTGTGGAAGAGGAGGAAATGTTTTCGGTTTTCTACAAGAAATCGAAGGCATATCGTTTGTGGAAGCTGTAGCTAAAACGGCTGAACTTTCAGATGTCGAAGTCGACCAGTCCTTGTTCGATCAGTCGAGAAGCAGTCGGTTCGATCCGGACTCCACGAAAGGCAAGTTACTGGCCGTTTATGAAAAAGCCCAGCTCTTTTATCATCATATCCTGATGAACACGAAAGCAGGAGAAGCAGCCTTAAACTATCTCATTGACAGAGGGATAACTGAAGAAAGTATTGAAACATTTAAAATCGGCTTTTCTCCACCACAAAGAGAAGCTCTGAAAATGTATTTAGAAAATGAAAATTTAGACGATGTGGATATCCTGAAAAAATCAGGATTGTTTTCTGATAGAGAAGACGATAAGTTTTATGACCGCTTCACGAATCGTATCCTTTTCCCGATAACCGATGCCAAAGGTCAAACAGTTGCCTTTTCCGGACGGATATTTTTAGAGAATGGCGATCAGCAGAGAAGAACAGCAAAATATATGAATAGTCCAGAAACCGAAATTTTCAATAAACGTCGTATTTTGTTTAATTATGATAAAGCGCGACCGATTATACGTCGTGAAGGAGAAGTTTTTTTATTTGAAGGTTTTATGGATGTCATCTCAGCCTGGCAGGCCGGAATAAGAAATGGCTTGGCGACGATGGGGACCAGCTTGACTGAAGAACAGGTACACACACTGGATAAAGTAACAGACCATATCGTGATCGCTTATGATGGTGATTCAGCTGGACTTCAAGCAATCAAGCGAGCGACCGAATTTATTTCAGAAGAAACGCACTTTTCGATAGAAATCGCTGCCTTTCCTGAAAAAATGGATCCGGATGATTTCATACAAAAGAAAGGCCCGGAAGCTTTCAAAGATTTTCTTGCTCACGGACGCGATACTCTGATGAGCTTTTTAATGAACTACCATAAAAAAGAAGTCAATCTGGATAATGAAAGTGATCAGTTAAAATATATAGATAAAGTGTTGAGTGAATTGACACGTGTCACTTCAGCTGTCGAACGGGAGATGTATCTTAACCAGTTGTCTGAAAGATTCGATTTGTCGATAGAGTCTTTAAAAGAACAGCTGCACGGACATATCATTTCCAGTCAAAAGGAACGCAGAAAGCAGCACCACAGAAGAAGTGACAATCAGCCAGTCAAAAAACAGGAAGCCACTCAGATCATTGTGCATCAGAACAAGAACAAAATGACGGCAGTAATGAAAGCAGAAAATGCATTGCTGTACCGATTGTTTACGAATGATGAAGTTTGGCAGAACATTACCTCACTTGAAAATGAATTAAGCTTTTCTGTAGAATCAAACCAGCTTTTATTTTTATTGTACGAAAAATTTTACCACTCACACGATTATCCCAATGTTCAGTCCTTTATCGACTTTCTCCCGGATGAAAAACTTAAAAGCAAAGCGACAGAAGTTATGATGCTCTCTTTATCAGAAGACATTGCACCGGGTGAAATAGAAGATTATCTGGATTTGATCTGTAACCGACAGCCACTCGAAAACCTTATAGAAAGCAAGCGTGAAGAACTGGCGGAGGCAAAGCGGAGTGGAGATAAAGACAGACAACAATCGTTGAGTATTGAAATAATCAATTTATACCGACAATTAAAAAACAAATAGAATAAATCAGGAGGCATGTCATTTTATGGCAAAAGACACAAAGAACAATCAAAAAACGCCTGAAGAAAAATATGAGCTCGCAGTCGTTCGCTTTATTAAAGATTTAAAGAAACAGAAAGAACAGACAGTTTCATATGTTAAAATCACTGACGAGCTGGCAGAACCGTTCGGCTTGGAAAAAGAACAAATGGATGACTTGGTTCAAAAGCTTGAAGATGAAGGTGTGGGCGTTGTCGATGAAGAAGGCAATCCACTGACAAAGCAATTGAAAAAGCAGGAAAAAGAAGCAGAGAAAGCTAAAAAAGAAGAAATGATCGCTCCTCCTGGCGTTAAAATCAATGACCCTGTGCGCATGTACTTGAAAGAAATCGGCCGCGTAGATTTACTTTCAGCCGCTGAAGAAGTGTCTTTGGCTAAGCGCATCGAAGCAGGGGAAGATCTGGCCAAGCAGGAACTGGCTGAAGCCAACTTGAGATTAGTTGTGTCTATTGCAAAACGTTACGTTGGTCGCGGCATGAGCTTTTTAGACCTGATACAAGAAGGTAATATGGGTCTTATGAAAGCTGTTGAAAAATTTGACTATGAGAAAGGATTCAAATTCTCAACCTATGCCACATGGTGGATCAGACAGGCGATCACACGTGCAATCGCAGACCAGGCACGTACGATCCGTATTCCTGTCCACATGGTGGAAACGATCAACAAACTGGTTCGTATTCAGCGTCAACTGCTGCAGGATCTAGGTAGAGAACCAACACCCGAAGAAATCGGAGCGGAAATGGATCTTCCTACAGAAAAAGTTCGCGATATCCTGAAAATTTCCCAGGAACCTGTCTCACTTGAAACGCCTATCGGAGAAGAAGATGATTCTCACTTAGGAGACTTTATTGAAGATGACGGTGCAACAAGTCCGGCTGACAATGCTGCTTATGAATTACTCAAAAACGAGCTGGAAGATGTGCTGGATACATTAACTGACCGGGAAGAAAATGTTCTGCGACTGCGGTTTGGACTGGACGATGGTCGTCAAAGAACACTGGAAGACGTAGGCAAAGTATTTGGGGTCACAAGAGAACGTATCCGTCAAATCGAAGCCAAAGCATTGAGGAAATTACGCCATCCAAGTCGCTCGAAACAATTGAAAGACTTTTTGGAATAAAGTTATAGTCGTGAACACGTAGAGAGAAGCGGATAAAGACGTGTAAAGTAAAAGTTCTTGTCGCTTTTCTTTGCATTCTGTTCACAATTTTGGTATACTAATTTCTGGCTTGTTCAGTTAATGAAATATGCTAGATACTTAAAATAAAATCGTGGAAGGTGAAAATTTTATGAAAATAACAGCGACAAAACGTACAGAGACTGGAACATCCGCTTCCAAAAGAGCCAGAGAAGAAGGTATGATCCCTGCTGCTATATACGGTAGAGAGGTAGAAACAGTACCTGTCTTATTAAATGCAAAAGAACTGGAAATGACTTTACGTGAAGTTGGAGCAAACGGCGTATTCAACGTAGAAGTAGACGGAGAATCTTATCAAGTTTTCGTCAAAGAGAAAAAGAATGCTGCATTGAAACCTGAAATCTATCACGTCGATTTACTAGCCTTTGTTAAAGGTCAGAAAGTTAACATGATGATACCCGTTTACGTCAGCGGTGAAGAACAAATCAAAGAAGGTATCGTATCACAGTCTATTTCTGAGTTGGAAGTAAACGTTGCCCCTGCTGATGCACCTGCAGAGTATATCGTTGATGTCAGCGAAATGGAAATCGGCGATGCCAAGCATGTTTCTGATATTGAGATTGCTGATGATGTTGAATTATTGACAGATACTGATTTAACTGTTGTATCTGTATCAGCACCACAAATCGAAGAAGATCCAGAACCTACTTCTGAAGATGAAATGCCTGAACCAGAAGTTATCGGTGAAGACAAAGATTCAGAAGAGTAAAATTTCTGGAGTAAATATTTAATTTCACAGATGAGAAAGTCGAGAGCTTATGTTTTGACATAAGACTCTCGACTTTTTTCTACAAAAAAAGCGAAGATCAGAAGAGGTTATTACACGCATTAAAAATATTTTGTTTTGTGACGGGTATTAATCTAAAAAGACAATAGAGACAATATGTTTAGACAGTAGCCGTGATTTAATGAATTTATTTCCTGAAAAAAATTAAAAACCTCACTGGTTTATGAGTGTTCAATGGAGAAGTGGGGCGTAAACGTCTCCGTCAGATTTCAAAAGATAATTTTACTCAAAAAGGAAAAAAAAAGCAACCCTTTACATTTCATGCTCAATTCAATGCGTATCATTCGTTTTATTATAAAATATTTTTTATAATGGGAATAGACACGCAGGAGACTTTAAAATCTAAAGTGGAGGTTTTATAAATGTTAAATGAAAATAAAACAGTCGTTGGCAGTTATTCTACCCAGGAAAAAGCACTCGATGTCATCAGTCGTTTGAAGAATGAAGGGTACCCGAAGAACGATATCATTCTGTACTCTAATGAAGAACAGGCTAGTGCGATGAGCCACTATGAAGCCCACGATGTAGTGGTCGACACAGACGAAAACAGTAACACAAAAAAATACACAAATGATGAAGACCAGTCAATGTGGGACAAAATCAAAGATGCTTTTATGACAGACACTTATGATCAGAAAAAGGAAAACAAGCGTGACGATTATGATCAGACAAAAGACTTTCTTTATCCTTATAAAGAAGATATAGAAAAAGGCTATTTTGTGGTAGCTGTTGAAAATTATCGCGGAGAGCCAACGGAAAAGATTGCTGATGCAGGAAATACTTCAGCGATGCCTTCCAATGCAGGAACTACCGTAGATGACCCTGGCAATACATCAGTAGTACCTTCCGACACAGGTAAAGCTGCTCACCCAACAAAAGATAAACGAACAATTGAGAAAGAAAAGGAATTGAAAAGAGAAAATGAAACAAGAATGCGTTACAAAAAATAAACATAAAAATTAATTGACGTAACGCAAACTCTTGAATTTTCAAATAATTACGTTAACAAATTCAAATAATTATTTAAAGGAGAAGAAAATGAATAATAATGTAGACAGAGATCATGACAAATTAAATAAAACGAATTTGGAAAAAGATAAGGATAAAAATAATTTAGATGACAACGCATCTGTCAGTAACTTCAGCGGTGAGAGAGGTAAAAATCCAAACCGAAAAGACAATCCGGATGCGGTGGAAAACTTTGATGAAGAAGGAGAGCTTTTAGAAGATGAAGAAGCTACTGGAGACATTAATGATCCGCTGACTGATGGGCGTCAATTTTCTAGAGAAGATGACGATCTGGATGGCTATAAAAAATAAAACGTCATAAAATAATTTAAAAGTCTAATGCCTGGTTTAAGCTGGTATTAGACTTTTTTAAAGATATAGTTTCGCGAAAGTAGTTTGCCTCTTTTCAATTCGATCAGAAAACTGGTAAAATAAGAGCAGAATAAAATGAGAGGTGACTTATGAATTCAGTAAATCTCTCCGCTAGACTTCAAGTTGTTGCGGATTACGTTGAACACGGGGCACGACTGGCCGATATTGGTTCAGACCATGCCTATTTACCCTGCTATTTAGCACAGAATAATCGTATTGACTATGCTGTTGCCGGAGAAATAGTTAAAGGCCCTTACCTTAATGCAGTAAGTGAAGTATCCAAACTCGGTTTAAAGGAAACCATCGATGTTCGTTTAGGTGACGGGTTAGAAGTCTTAACAGCCAAAGATAACATTGATACTATTACCATAGCAGGTGTTGGAGGGCCGCTTATCGTACATATACTCGAGGAAGGCAAACAAAAAGAAAAACGATCGGGTAAGGAAACCCTCATACTACAGCCGAATATCAATGAGCGAATTGTACGGGAATATTTGATGAATGAATCTTACGTCATTGATGCTGAAACGATAGTGGAAGAAAATGCGAAACGATATGAAATCATTAAAGCAACAGCCGTAAATGACAAAGTAAATTACGATGAAAAAGATTTATTGTTCGGCCCCTTTTTGAAAAAGAAGAAGTCCCAGGTCTTTCTAGATAAATGGAAAAGTGAAGCCAAAAAGTATGAATACATTATCAGACAAATGGAAAAAGCAGATGAAAGAAATGATGAGAAAATAAATGAATCAACTGAACGATTGAATTTGATCAAGGAGATGATAAAGTGAGCCAGGTAAATGTATCAGACATCATCAGTCAAATAGAACAGTTGGCGCCGAAAGATTTGGCTGAAAGCTGGGATCCGATCGGTCTTTCTTTTGGGAGCTTAAAGCGTGATGTTAAGCGTTTACTTATCGCGCTGGATATCGATGAAAATACGATTGCTGAAGCCAAAAGGAAACAGGCTGATTTGATCATTACCCACCATCCAGCTATCTTTACTTCACAAAAAACGCTGAATGCTGAGGATAAAAGGAGAAAACAGTATATCGATTTAATTAAATCGGATATCGCTGTATATTCTGCCCATACTAATCTCGATGCAGCGGAAGGCGGCGTGAATGACTGGCTGGCTGATCGATTAGGTATGAAAGCTTCTGATCGAGAGATTTTATCCGTCAGCTTGAAACGCGAATATAAAAAATTAGCTGTTTACGTTCCTGATTATGCGGCTGAAAAAGTCCGAAAAGCTTTACATCAAGCAGGAGCCGGGGAAGTCGGTAACTATAAAGATGTTTCTTATACCCTTAGTGGTTATGGACGATTTACTCCGCAAAAAGGGGCGGATCCAGCGGAAGGTGAAATAGGAAAAGCTGAACAAATCGAGGAAGATCGTATTGAAATGATGGTCAAAGATTCAGATGTTATGAAATGTCTGTCTGCTTTAAAAGAAGCACATCCGTATGAAGAACCGGTTTACGATTTGTATATACTAAAACACTACTCCAAATCTTTTGGACTGGGACGTTCAGGCAAATTGGCTGAGCCCCTCACGACTAAAGCTCTCGCAGAAAAAGTAAAAGAACAGTTTGATGTGGATGGCGTAAGGTACGGCACGGTAGATCCGGATCGCACACATAAAAAAATTGCCGTTTTAGGAGGTTCTGGCGAAAAATATTTCAATGAAGCCTTAAATAAGGGAGTGACCCTTTATATAACCGGAGACATATCTTACCATGGTGCCCAGGATATGCTGAGAGAAGGGTTGGATTTTATTGATGGCGGTCATTATATGGAAGCGATCATTGTAGCCGAGCTTTTTGACTATCTGAATCAGTGCAGTAAAGAAAATAATTGGGATATCGAAATAATGAAAGCAGAAACACAAAAAGATGTATTTACCTATATCAAATAGAGGCGGGATAACATGTATGAAAATTTAATGGAGCGTTTTTTGAAGTATGTCAAAATAGAAACACGATCAGACAGTTCGTCAACCACCGTTCCTTCTACACAGTCACAAGTAGATTTTGCAAAAGTGCTGATGAAAGATTTAGAAGAAATCGGTATGGAAGAAATAGAATATAATGAAGACAATGGATTCGTCACAGCTACACTACCGGCCAACACCGATAAAGAATTACCCGTAATCGGCTATATCGCTCATATGGATACGGCAGACTTCAATGCAGAAAATGTCGATCCAAAGATACATGAAAACTACGATGGCGAAGAGATTCTCTTGAATGAAGAAAACAATATAAAGCTTTCCCCACAGGATTTTCCAAATATGAAAAATTATATTGGACAAACTCTGATCACAACAGACGGAATGACCTTGTTGGGTTCAGATGATAAATCCGGTATTGTTGAAATCTTTTCTGCTATGGAATATTTAATTGAAAATCCAGATATTAAGCACGGTAAAATTCGAGTAGCCTTCGGTCCGGACGAAGAAATCGGCGTTGGTGCAGACCGGTTCGATGTCGATCACTTTAATGCAGATTTTGCTTATACGATCGATGGCGGTCCTGTGGGCGAACTGCAGTACGAAAGTTTCAATGCTGCTGGAGCTAACATTTTGATTCAGGGGAAAAATGTGCATCCGGGTACTGCTAAAGGAAAAATGGTTAATGCTTTGAAACTGGCTATTGCATTTGACGAAGCTTTGCCTGATCATGAGGTACCGGAACAGACAGAAGGCCGGGAAGGGTTCTTTCATCTTCTAGGTATGACTGGAACGGTAGAGGGAGCCACAATGAATTATATTATTCGTGATCACGATAAAGAGTTATTCATAAAGCGAAAACAGCTCATGCGTGACATTGCGATAAGACTGAATGCGCCTTTTGAAGAAGAACGTGTCAAAGTAATCATGGAAGACTCTTACTATAATATGCGTGAAATCATCGAAAAAGATATGCGCGCTGTTGATCTGGCAGAACAGGCTATGAAAAACCTGGATATAAAACCGGATATCCAACCCATCAGAGGGGGAACCGACGGCTCAAAAATCTCATTTATGGGATTGCCCACACCTAATATTTTTGCCGGCGGAGAAAACTTTCATGGTAGATATGAATTCGTTTCAGTCGAAAGCATGGAAAAAGCGACTGACGTTCTTGTGGAAATAGCACGTTTGGCATTTGAATAATGTGACGAAAGGAATGGAAGTAGAAATACTTTCTTTCCTTTCTTATTTATTTCAGATGTACTCTGTAAAATAAGATCAGAAATTTATTATTTCAATGAAAAGGAGTGTTTTAAATGAGTTTGCAATTTATCTTGGGACGCTTACATACGAATAAAAAAGAGTATATCTATAGCCAACTTGTAAAGTGGTCTCAAGAAAACAGTGACAGCGAGGTCTTTTATCTCGTACCCGACCACATAAAATTTGAGTCTGAAATGAATATACTGGAATACATCAAATCACACACTTTTGACAAGTCAAGAGATTATGCTGGCATGATCAACTTACAGGTTTTCAGTTTCAGTCGCTTAGCCTGGTATTACCTTCAGGACACGGCCATTTTCAGTCATTCGCAGTTAACAGAAACTGGGCTGTCGATGCTCATCCGCAAAATATTAAGGGAAAAAGAAAAGGAATTGACACTTTTTAGAGGTGAAAGCCGACAGTCGGGGTTTGTTGACAAACTGACTACCTTATTTATGGAGATGCGAAACGGTCGTGTTGATCCGGAAGATTTAACCTCTTTATTTAATGAAAATTTTAATGATAATGAGTTCACCAGCGATTTGAAATTGAAACTCGAAGATATACAAACATTATATGAGCGTTTCATGGAAGAACTTATCGGAAAGTATATAAAGAAAGAAGATATCCTTGAAGCCTTGATCAAAGAAGTAAGAAAAAGGGACATGAGCGGCACACATATCATTATTGAACACTTCAATAGCTTTTCTGCACAAGAACAAGCACTGATTCTCGAACTCGTTGAACAAGCGCAAGACGTTAAAGTTTCTTTGGTACTAGACAAAAAACATGCAGTAGAGCCACCCGAGCTGACCGATTTCTTTTACGAAACGGGAATGACTTATTATCGTCTATACCAGCAGGCTCTTATGCGTAAACTGAAAGTTCTGCATGACATTACGTTGCATGAGACAAGTAATGAACATTGCAAAGAACTTACAATTCTTGAAGATTATTGGGTGAACAGTTTTAGCTTATCGCCTGTGTCTAAACCGTCAGCAGAAACAGATATGACTCACTGCCTTGAAATAAGAGCTGCTGAGAACAAACAAGCTGAAGTGTTGCATGCGGCAACGACTATAAAAAAACTAGTTGCTAAAGACAATTATAGATATAAAGATATTCTTGTCGTTTCCCGTATTCTTGATGATTATAAGCAAATGCTTGAAGCCACTTTTGCTGAAAATGATATCGAGCTTTTCGTGGATCAGGCTGATCACATGTCAGGACATGCACTTGTAGAAATGATACAGAGTCTATTACGCATTCATAAGCGATTCTGGCGTTATGATGACATTATGCGATTATTGAAAACCGAGTTGTTTATTCCCTTAAACCCCGATGAACAGTTGCCTAAAGACAATTTGCAGAGATTGGTATTTTTGAAAGACAAAGCTGAAGAATGGCGTGAAAGGCTGGATATTTTAGAAAACGTCATGCTGGCATATGGATATGAAGGCCGCGACTGGACTGAAGAGCGAGAGTGGATCTATGCCCGTTTTCATCTAGAAGAAATGGATGAACAGCTCGATGCTGATAAACAGATGCAGCACGTTGCCAACGCTATGAAAGATCAAGTCCGGCACATCCTGCTGCCTTTTTACGATAGGCTGTCCAGTGCAGGAACGAATCGTGAAGGCGCCCGACTATTGTATCAGTTTCTGGATAAACAAGGCATCAATGACCAGCTGCTTTACTGGCGTGATCAGGCAATCGATGAAGGTAAGCTTGAAGACGCCCGGAAACACGAACAGGTGTGGCAGACATTTATTCAACTCCTCGACGAATTTGTAGATGTCTTGGGTGATGAACCTTGGGATATGGATTCCTTTTTGTCTATTCTGGAAACAGGTTTCGAACAGGCGACTTATAGTATTGTTCCTCCGACTATCGACCAGGTCATGTTCACTAGTTTTGATAAATCACGGATCAATACCAAAAAAGTAGTGATCATCCTTGGTTTGACTGATACACATTTACCGATGAATCAGGAAAACGACTCGATATTGACGGACGAAGACAGAGAGAGCTTATCAGGGTATTTACCGCCTGACAAATATTTGGCTCCGACAACAAGCGGACGATTAGCAAGTGAACCATTTGCTGCTTATACTGCTTTTATGAATGCTTCAGAGCGACTCATTTTCAGTTATCCGATAAAAAATGATGGCTCTGGCGATAATCAGTTGAGTCCGTACATCGAAAGAATCAGTCATGATTTAAATGTACCGATCAAGCAGGTCAGGTCTGAACCTGGTCATCCGGCACAAGAAGATAAGAAAACGTTATTATCTTTTGTAGGATCACGGCGGGAGACGCTGGGGCATTTAGTCAACGTCTTAAGAGAAGGCATCGATAAAGAACAGCAGCCTTCTCTTTTCTGGGTCAAATTGTATCAGTCGCTGTTTAAAGACGCGGATACGATCGAACAGAAAATATTAAGCAGTCTTGAATACGTCAATATCCCAAAGAGACTGGACCGCGATTTGGCAGAAGCCCTTTATGGTAAAGATCTTTACTTATCTGTTTCACAACTTGAGAGCTTTTACCTTGACCCTTATAGCCACTTCTTACGGTACGGATTGAAATTAAAAGAACGAACCATTCAGGAGCTGACACCAGCTGAAACGGGCACTTTCTTTCATGATGCCTTGGACAGCATCTTTAAAACCGTTGTCAATCGCGACTTAAAGCTTAGTGAATTGACTGATAATAAGCTGAATGAACTGACTGACGAAGTGCTTCAAGGTTTATACGAGAAAAACAAATTCCGATTGCTTTCCATGTCAAATCGAATGAAGTTCATCCGTAAACAATTGAGTGATACGATCAGACAGATGATGTGGGCTATTTCCAATCAATCCAGACGGTCACGTATGTCTCCACAGAGATCAGAAGTACTGTTTGGCCGCATTGCTGCCCAGCAAGGTATACCGGGGCTTAAATTTTCTTTGAATAATGGAGGCATCTTACACGTTCGTGGAAAAATCGATCGTTTAGATACGATGGAGATGGACGATCAGCTTTATATCAGTGTGGTCGATTATAAATCGGGAGACAAGAAATTAGAATTCAGCGAGATTTATCACGGATTGATGATGCAACTATTGACGTATCTAGATACAGCTGTAGAACACTCTGAAGAATTATTCGGAAGAAAAGCGAAGCCGGCCGGTGCTTTTTATGCGCAAGTCAAGAACCCACTGCTAGATGGCCGGTCAGCGAAAAATAAAGATTGGCTGGAAGAAATGCTGAAGCAGTTCAAAATGAAAGGGATACTTTTAAATGAAGAAGACTTGCTCATGAACCTAGATAAGACACTGGATAACGGGATGTCATCATTGGTGTATCCGTTGAAGAAACTGGTAAAGGGTCAACTCAAGGGGACATTTATCACTCTTGATGATTTAAGACTGCTCTTGAAGCACCACCGAACCAAAATAAGAGAAGCAGGCAATCTGATTCTATCAGGTGAAAATCAATTGGCACCTTTCTATGAGAAAAAGGGACGCACGCCCACAACTGTAGGCGGAGAATATCATCCGATATCCCAATTTGATGTGCTTTTACCAGACAATCAGAACTATTACCGTAACCTGCCAAAAATCAAAGATCAATCCGAACTGATCGATAAGCTGAAAGCAAAATACCAGATTTTAGACCCACAAGAGGAGGACGATGAAACGTGAAAAAAATACCCAAAAAACCAGTAGATACCCAGTTTACTGACCATCAGTGGCAGGCGATCCATGATGAAGGTAAAAATCTATTGGTCTCAGCCTCAGCCGGATCGGGAAAAACGACGGTACTCGTTCAGCGTGTGATCGAAAAGATAAAAAAGCAGACAGATATCGACCAGCTTTTAGTTGTCACCTACACGAATGCTGCAGCTAGAGAGATGAAACAGCGTATACAATACGCTATCCAGAAAGAAATCAACGAAATAAAGGATCCTAAACAGAAACAACATTTGATCAGACAAATCCCTAAACTCGGGCAGGCAGATATCTCAACACTGCATTCCTTTTGTTTAAAGGTCATCAGACGTTACTACTATCTCATCGATTTCGATCCAGTGTTTCGTTTATTGACCGATGATACTGAAATCGCTCTGATGAAAGAGGATATCTGGGATGAATTGCGGGAAGAACTTTACGGTAATGAAGACAAATTATTTGAAGAGCTTGCAGCGGCATATTCAAGTGATAAAAACGATGATGGATTGACAGATCTTATCCTGTCGCTGTATGAGTTTTCCCGAGCCAACCCTGATCCATTGAAATGGCTGTCAGAACTCAGCCGGATGTATATGGTAGAAAATAACGATTTAGGACAGAGTTTTGTTTTTCAGGAACTTATCAAAGGTCAGATCACAGGCAGCTTATCAAATGTAAAAGAATTGTTGATCGATGCAATAGATATGGCTGAGGGCGAAGATGAGCTGAACAAAACACTTGAAATATTGCATGAAGATCTCTCTCATATCAGTCATTTAGAGGAACTTGTCTATAGCAACCAATTACAAGAAGCTTATACGCTCATCGATAATTTCAGCCACAGAAGATGGTATGCGCCAAATAAAAAAGATACACCAGGAATGGTAAAGGAAATAGGTAAAGACATGAAAGTGTTTCGCGATAAAGCCAAAGATTTCTATACTGCCATGGTCAATGATGTGTTTGCCTACTCACCTCTAGAGCAGCTGGAAAATATGTCGCGAGTCAGAGTACTAGTGGAAGAGATGGCTCGAGTAACGACACTTTTTTATAAACGGTACCAGACGCATAAAGCTGATCAGAAAGTTATTGACTTCAACGACTTGGAACATCTTACATTGAAAATTCTAACTGAACAGACAAAATCAGAGAATACAGCTTCTGAAGCAGCCCGGCATTACCGTCATCAATTCAAAGAAGTTATGATCGATGAATATCAGGATATCAATCAGATCCAGGAAGAAATACTCAAGTGGGTCACACAACCTGATGCAAAAAACGGAAATCAGTTCATGGTTGGTGATGTCAAGCAATCTATTTACTCCTTCAGATTGGCTGATCCGGGCTTGTTTATAGATAAGTATGAACGCTATGCATCAAAAGAAACCGGGGAACGTATTATTTTGGCCGAAAATTTCCGTTCACGCCATGACGTTCTGTCTTTTACCAACTTTGTTTTTGATCAATTGATGGATAAAGAAGTGGGGGATTTGACTTATGACGCGTCCGCAAAACTGATCAATGGTTTTACGGCATTTCCAGACTCTGCTGACTATGAGACTGAGATATTGATTTATGAATCCGAAGAAGAAGAGCCAGAAGAGGACCAGGAGGATGAACCGGAAGCTTTATCAACCAGTTTCAAAATCGATACCAAAACAAAGGGCGAACTTTATATGGTAGCCAACAAGATTTTGAAAATGCTGGCTGAAGGATATAAAATTTATGATAAGAAAGCTGGAGTCATGCGACATTTGGAGTTAAGGGATATCGTTTTGCTGACACCGACAAAGAAAGATAATTTGGATATACAAGACATTTTCAAAGGGTTGGGTATACCAACTGCTGTAAAAGATACGCAGAATTATTTCCAAACCACTGAAATAACGATCATGATGTCTATTCTTAAAATCATAGATAATCCACAGCAGGATATTCCTCTTGTTGCAGTCCTGCGCTCTCCCATTTTAGGACTCGATGAAGTTGAACTGACACGGATCAGAATTATAGACAAGCAGTCTTCTTTTTTTGATGCCCTGAAAAAATTTGCTGCCAAAGATGATTGGGAGGACATGAAAAATATTGAACTGCAGGCAAAGGTGCAGAAATTTTTGGTTAAACTTGAAAATTGGCGGAAAGAATCACGTAGACAATCATTGATCGATTTGATCTGGACGATTTTTGAAGATACAGGATTTCTGCATTATGTCGGAGGGATGAGTTCAGGAAGACAGCGTAAAGCAAACCTGCATGCTTTATACGAACGAGCAGCTGCTTATGAAAAGACTTCTTTTAAAGGTCTGTTTCAGTTTATCCGTTTTATAGAAAAAATGCAGAAAAAAGACAAGGATCTGGCAGAACCGCAGGCAATTTCCGATAACGAAAATGCAGTTCGTGTGATGACGATCCATGCCAGTAAAGGGTTGGAATTTCCAGTCGTTTTTATTTTAGATATGGCTAAACAATTCAACGTTAGAGATGCTCAAGGTGCAACCGTCTTTGATGAAGAGTACGGGGTAGGTGCCGAGTTCCGAGACCTCGACACACGTGAGAAGAAAACGACACTGCCTGAAAAAGCATTGAAATATAAAAAGAAAACCAAACTCCTATCTGAACAAATGCGTGTACTTTATGTTGCTTTGACTCGTGCAGAACAGAAATTAATATTAGTTGGCTCTTACAAGAACGAAGAAACGGCGCTGGAGCGGTGGGGTCTGGTCGGAGGACATCCCAAACACGTTCTGCCGGCAGATATGCGTCTAGGCGCACGAGGGTTTATGGACTGGATCGGCTTTAGTATCATCAGACATCAGTTGATGGATGACTTGCGCACGATCACAGTTGAAAACAAAGATATCAACCAGTACGATACTTCGTTTGCTGTCCATTTCTATTCTCAGGACGAACTTGAAGAAGCTTTATTATTACATCAAAAATCAGAAACGTCAGACTGGTATCCAAAATTAAAACAAGGAACGATCAAGGTCCAGGGAGATGATGAAATCAGGCAGGCAGTTTCTGAAGCTATCATGCTGATGAACAAACCGTATACTTATCAGATAGCCACTCAAACTACCAGCTATCAATCTGTTTCTGAAATCAAACGACTTTTTGAAGAACCTGACGATGGTCAAATGGTTAAAATCGATGTGACGAAGCCCAGACAAGTCAATCGTTATGTCCAGGACCGACTGTCTCGTCCATCATTCATTCAAGAAGATCTCAAGCCGACGCCGGCAGAAGTAGGTCAGGCGACACATCTGGTTTTACAGACGCTCGATATAAGCGATACGCCTACAAGTACATCGGTTCATTCCGTCATCGATCGTTTGGTACATGAAAATGTCTTCACTGAAGCACTTGCAGAACTGATCCGTGTAGAAGAAATTCTCAGCTTTTTCAAAACGACGTTTGGAAACTTCATCATTTCTCATTTTAAAGAAATGAAACGAGAAGTGCCCTTCTCGTTACTAATGGAAGCCAAAGACATCTTCAATGATATGGAAGAACTGGATGATCATGTATTGATTCATGGAATCATAGACGGTTACATCGAACAGGAAGAAGGCATCATCTTGTTCGACTATAAAACAGACCGTGTAGCTCATTTAGGACAGATGGCCGGGGAGGAAATGCTTAGAAAATACAGAGGACAATTGAATTTGTATAAAAAGGCATTGGAATCGATCCTAAAAAAACCTGTAAAAGAATCACATTTAGTTCTGCTTGATATCAGCGAAACTGTGCAAGTCAGCTGATGAAATCAGTTAAATAAAAAACGAGCTGTCTCTCTAAACGGAAACAGCTCGTTTTTCAATATCTAGGTAACTATAACCCCAACTCAAGCACGACAAGCAGTCTGAGTTCCTATTAAGGCTTACTATAACCCCAACTCAAGCACCATAAGCTGACTGAGTTACCATTACAACTCAAAAAGCAAAGCATTGAACGAATGATTAGACATCACGTCTAATCATACCGTTTTGATTTAAGAGCTTCTTGATTTCTACATGTATAAAACGAGTAGTAGATGAATTATATATAAAAATGCACCGATACTTAGGCAAAAAAAGCTGAGACTGAGAGTCCCAGCTTTTTCATTATAATGATTTACCAGCAACTGATATTAGTCAAAGCTGTATTGAGCACCTTCAGAGTAGGTGTTGGCAGCATCCCATAGAAGGAATTCATTGACTCCGTGATCATTAAGTGCACGGACTTGTTCGCTGACTTCCTTGGCACCATAGTTTTTATACCAGCCAGAACCCAGATAAGAAGCGGTAAAGTCCTGAATCCATGGACGAGAGATAGGCGCATCATCACCCAATTTATCTAGTACTTCGTTTTCATATTCCATATAGTTGGAAACGACGTTATACGGTTCCAAATCCGGTTTAGCTATGCCAAGTGAACCAGGACCCCAGTGACTAGGGTAGATCATAGAAGAAATAACATCGACGTTTTCAGAAATACGTGAGAAGTTCTGTCCGATGCCGGGTGTTTCTTCAATAGTAGCTGAATAACCAAAAATGTCTACAGATAAGTCGACATCAAAAGGCTGGAGTTCCTGATGTGCATATTCAACAAAGTCAGTAACTGCTTCGACACGTTTTTTGACACTATTTAAATCGCTGTTTTCATATTCTCCTAAAGAGTATTGTAATTCGTCGTCGCGTAATTCAAAACCTTCAGCAAAACGGACGTAGTCGAATTGGATATCCTTGAATCCCATCATTGCGGCTTGTTTTGCTACCTCTATATTATAGTCCCAGACTTCTTTCAAGAAGGGATTAACAAAGCCATGGCCAGCACGGTTCGTCCATACAGAACCGTCTGGATTTTTAAATGAAAGGTCAGGACGTTCTTTTGCCAGTAGTGTGTCTTTAAACACCACGATACGTGCTATCGGATAAATATCATTCTCTTCAAGATGAGCCATCAATTCTTTTGAATCGACCCAGTTTTTCATGTTCGCATTGATCATGTCATTATCAGATTCAAACGGCATGGTAATAAAACCAGTATCGTCTTTAACATCGATAACCATCGAGTTCAGCTCTGTATCATTTAGCAGCTGGATCAGAGGTTCCATGCGAGCGCCGCCAGCAGAATTGGCTGTTACGAAAACACCTTTGACACCATCTTCAGGGTAGTCGATATTTACGCCACTGTCATACTTGAACTGGCTGGGGAATTCATCAGGCACTTTAAGTAAGGGCTCATTATTGAGTGTGAGATAAGTTGTTTCGGACTCTTCTTCTGATTCCTCGGCGTGAACGGATGTGTTCATGAGGCCGCTTAATGTTAAAACCGCAGCGGAACCAAACAGTGTTTTTTTTAATAATTTACTCATTTACTTGCTCCTCACTTTCGCTGTCTACAGATTGAATCAATTCTGGATCAAGCAGTTCATAATCTTTTTCTCTTAAGCCATCAATGATTGCAGGAGTGGCTTCAGTTGTCCAGGTTCGGTCATGCATAAGCAAGTTAGAGCCGGGGACCAGCAATTCTGTATTCAGCATAATATCAGTCAACGCAGCCGCATCTTGATATTCAGGCTCCCAGTCATATCCGTATGTCCAATTCATTAAAGACATGCCTTCTTCTTTGACCAGCTGTTTGGAATAGTCAGTATTTTGTCCGAAAGGTGCACGGAAGAAACGAGGCGGTGTCCCAGTAATTTCTTCAACCAATTCGCTCGTTCGCATGATTTCCTCTTTTTGCTTTTCTTCAGAAATCGACTGCAGGCTTGCATGGGTTTGTGTATGGTTACCAATAGTAAAGCCCATATCATAAATTTCTTTAAGTGCTTCTTTACCTTCATCGCTTTCCAGATACATGCCGTTTACAAAGAAAATAGCCGGAGCATCTTTTTCAACAAGGATATTGGCAATTTCCAGGGCGTGCTTGTCAGGGGCATCATCATAAGTTAAAAGAGCTACATTTTTATTGGCTTCTTTACCATCGATCACACTTATATAAGCAAGATTATCCGTTACTTTGTATAAGCGCTCAGGTGCTTCTGAGACTTCATCTTCTGATTCCTCATCGGTCGTATCTTCAGCATCTCCCTCTGTTTCCTCAGTTGACTCTTCAGTATCTTCAGTATTTTCAGCTGAACCTTCAATGTCAGCAGAGTCTTGTTGAGTTGATTCTGTATCTTCGATTTCAATGGTTCCTTGACTTTCTTCAGCACTACAGGCTGCTAAAAGAAGGGAAGATGACAATAGGGTAGAAAAAAGTATTTTTTTCATTAGTTATTCTCCTTATTCATTTTCAGTTAGTTCTGTTTCGATAGATGACTGTAATGTCGATAGTCGTTCATCCATGGTGACAAGATCCTCATCAAGGGTCATGAGTGGGTCGCTTAAACTTTCGCGTTCCTCATTGAGTGACTTGATCCCATTGACAAAGTCTTCGTAAGTTGCATCGTCATTTGAGATTTCAGCAAAAAATTCTCTCTCAGAAGCCAAAGAATCCTTATAAGATTCGGTATAATTCACAAGATCTGATTCGAAGGTATCCACAGCGTCATTTAATTCTTTTATTTCGCTGGGGTCTAGAAGCTCTCCTTCATAAGAAGTCAGTATATCCTGCTGAGCTTGGAAATCTTCTTGTACACTTTGAAGATCGTTCAATAGGTCTTCACGTGCAGTAATGTTTTCAAAAACAGGTGAGGATTCATCTTTCAATGTTTTTAACTCTTCATCTGTCTCAAGTGTTTCACTGAACTGAGCCTGCAAATCAGTCTCTGTTTCCGATAATTTGTTCAACTCTGTCACTGTTTCATCGGAAATACGTTCAATTTCATTTGTTGCTTCCTGCATACCTTCTAAATTTTCTGAATCACAGCCAGCTAAAAAAAGAGGTATTGCTGTCAGTGAAAGAAGTGCCCACCTTTTATTTGTCATTATATAAACTCCCTTTAAGTTTGATCGTATAGTTACAATTTAAAGTATCTAGTAGAGTATAGCAAATATTTATCACTATTAAAACACACAACTTTGTATGAAAGCATTTAAAAGATAATAATTTTGTATAAAAGCGTCATTACAAGTTGCTTTTGTGCTCGGTCAATATAAATCAAGGTAGGTTTTAACCGAAAAATATTGTACAATAACAGAGAGGTCCATTCAGAAAAGGAGTTTATTATGCTAATCTATTACATTATATCGCTTGTTGTTGTTTTAATCGATCAATTGACCAAGTATCTAACACTTGAAAATATTCCTCTGCATGGGACTGTAGAAGCTATCCCTTCTATTTTATCCTTCACCTATTTCAGGAATACAGGAGCTGCGTGGAGCATCTTGGAAGGACAGATGGTTTTCTTTTATATTGTCACGGTAATCGTCATCGGAGTGATCATTTATTATATGCAGACCCAGGGGAAAAACGATAAGGCTTTCGCTTTCGCCCTTAGTCTCATACTAGGGGGAGCGATCGGCAATTTTATCGACCGTCTATTCCTTAATTATGTTGTTGATATGATCCGTCTGGAATTCATTGATTTTCCAATCTTTAATGTGGCAGACATGTCATTGTCAGTAGGCGTAATTTTCATGATTCTTTACTTGTTTTATGATGAGTGGAAAGAACACAAACAAAAGAAAGTTGGAATGAAGTAAATGGATAAAACAGAACAGTTTCAGATAACTGATGAAAAGGGACGACTGGATAAATACTTAAGTAGTGCTTTAAATGAACATTCGCGCAGTCAAGTGCAGAGCTGGATTAAAGAAGGCCTCGTCACTGTTAACAATGAAGTGGCTAAAGCTAATTATAAAATTCAACCAGGCGATACCATTCATGCAACAATCAAAGAGGCAGAAGAAATAGATGCCCAGCCGGAAGATATCGCTATCACAATTGTTTATGAAGATTCAGATGTTGTGGTTATTGACAAACCATCTGGAATGGTTGTTCACCCATCACTGGGTCACCCAAGCGGGACACTTGTCAATGCGCTGCTTTATCATGTCAAAGATTTGTCTGGGATCAACGGAAAAATCAGACCAGGTATCGTGCACCGTATCGATAAAGATACCTCAGGCTTATTGATGGTGGCAAAAAATGACTTAGCCCATGAAAAACTGGCGGAACAATTACAGAATAAAACTGCTGGACGTGAATATATCGCTCTTGTTCATGGCGTTATCGAAAATGACAAAGGAACGATCGATGCACCCATTGGAAGAGATCCCAAAAACCGTAAAAAGTTCACTGTGATCGAAGAAGGAAAACCTTCTGTGACGCATTTTGAAGTGATTGAACGATTCAGTGAATACACATTGCTGCGCTTGAATTTAGAGACAGGTCGTACGCACCAGATCAGAGTGCATTTGGAATATATTGGCTACCGTATGGCAGGGGATCCACTTTATGGACCACGAAAAACATTGAAAGGGAACGGGCAGTTTCTTCATGCCGCTTCTTTAAGCTTTGACCATCCTCGTACGGGTGAACACTTAACATTTCAAGCTGACTTACCTGAGGAGTTTCAGGAAACACTCGACTGGGTAAGAAGACGATAAATAACGAGAGGAGAATAGCTGATGTCAAACGTTGTTTCTATACTGGATGATAAAGCACTTGGCCGGGCATTGACGCGCATGTCCTATGAAATTATCGAACGCAATAAAGGAACAGAAGATTTATTACTTGCTGGGATCAAGACACGTGGTGTATTCATTGCCCGTCGTCTAGCGGAAAAAATTCAAGAAATAGAAGGGGCACACGTACCGGTGGGAGAACTTGATATCACATTGTATCGTGATGACCGGCACTTTAATGATGACAGAGAGGAACCTGAAGTAAAGGGACAGGATTTTCCAGTGGATGTGCAAGGGAAAGTCGTCATATTAGTGGATGACGTTATCTTCACCGGACGTACGATTCGTGCGGCCATGGACGCTGTGATCGATTTGGGGCGTCCAGAAAAGATCATGGTGGCCTCTTTGACTGACAGGGGACACAGAGAAATTCCGATCAAAGCAGATTTTGTCGGAAAAAACATTCCTACTTCAAAAAAAGAACGTGTAAAAGTGTCCATGACAGAATGTGACGGCAGGGATGCAGTGGAAATAATCAAGGCAAACTAAAAAAGGATGCAAGTGAGAAGTATAAACTCATTTGCATCCTTTCTGTTTTTATGCTTATTCTGTTACCTCATATGCATGGACGTATACTCCAACTCACAGCTTTTATAATTCATGTGGTCGGTTTGAGTTCACGTACTTTTTCATCACTAGGCGTCACGTAATACGTTGATTGTCCTTCATAAATAACAAAGCCGGGTTTTGCTCCATTCGGTTTTTTTATATGTTTGACTTGAACAACATCTACTGGAACGGAAGAAGACAGCCGGTATTTACTATAATATGCTGCTAGTAAACACGCTTCTTCAATCGTTGTTTCTGTCGGATCCATATCTTCAATGATGACATGTGATCCCGGGATGTCTTTAGCATGTGCCCACCAGTGTTTTTTATGAGCTCTTTTCAAGGTCAGCTCATCATTTTGTGTATTGTTTTTACCTACTAGAATGCGTGTACCGTCAGATGAAACGAATACTTCCGGTTTAGATTTTTTATTCTTTTTATTTCGATCTTTTTTACTTTTTTTCTTTTTCAAGTAATTCTCGGATCGCAGTTCTTCCCGAATGTCTTCAACATCCGACGTGCTGGCGATAGATAACTGCGTCAGGACTGAATCAAAGTAATTCAACTCATGACGTGTACTTTTCAGCTGCTTAGTTAAATGACTTTTTGCATTTTTAAGTTTCTGATAACGTGAGAAATAGTACTGGGCGTTTTCAGCTGGTGATTTTTTTGGATCCAGTTCGATCGTTAAAGGTGCTTCTTCCTCGTAGAAATTGGGAAGCGTGACCGACGTATCACCTTGTTCGACTTCGTGAAGGTAGGCCGTCAAGACTTCTCCTTTAACTTTATAGTCGTCTGCTTTTTCTGTTTGGGCCAGTTCTTTTTTTAATTTCTGAATTTTCTTTTTATTTTTCTGGTACAGATTCTTAACTAAATGGCTTAAATCATTAGACTGCTGGTGGACACGGTCTCTTTCAGCTTTATTTTGATAGTAACGATCCATCAATTGGCTTAAAGATTCAAACGTCAGTCTTTCACCGTCTAAAGACTGATAAGGAACAGGAGAAAAGAATTCCTTCTGATTCTGCTTTGTTAATGTAGGTTCCAAGTCTTTTGTCTTAAAAGGAGCCATAAAATGCTGAAAAATAACTTTTGGTGCATCGTCAGTGTTGTTATTCAACCGGTAAGCCAGTTCTTCCGCAGAGTCTTTACCAAACCCCTGGAAAGTCTGCTGGATCCATTTAACTTTTTCTTTGAAAACAAGATCCACTACAGGAAAAGATCCCTCATAATCGAATGGATTTTTTTTGTCTTGACTGGGTGCTTCCACATAATCGAAACCCGGAAGCAAGGTTCGATATGAATTCTGACTTGCAGGAACATGACGGATCGTATCGATCAGTTTATTATTTTCTGTGTTCACAAGCAAAACATTACTGTGTCGTCCCATGATTTCAATGATGAGAGAAAGGTATTCGGTATCTCCCAGCTCATTACGTTTATTAAAGGTGAATGTCAGGACACGATCGTTTTCTGTCTGCTCGATCGACTCGATGATTGCACCATCCAAATACTTACGGAGCACCATACAATAGTTGGGAGGCTGTGCGGGATTATCATAAGGGATCTCAGTCAGCTGAACCCGCGCGTATTGGGGGTGGGCAGATAATAACAGTGACTTGTTTTTACGGTTGGCTCTTATTTTTAAAATCACTTCATTGTCATATGGCTGGTGGATTTTTGAAATGCGTCCACCAATCAGTTCATCGGCTAATTCATCTCTTAAACCGTGAACAAAAAGGCCGTCAAAAGACATTTCGTATCACTCCTATCTATAAAAACTCTATATCAGTATAGCATTAAATGAATACCCGTTCCAACTCTCAACTTCTTATTGCCGAAGGATCGGCAGCATGCTATAGTTGACGTATACAAATAGACAGAGAAGAAAGAGGGGTATCATGGAAAATGTAAAGAATGCGATACAACTGCTGGACAAAGTAACTGAATTAAATCAACATTATAAATACCTGACCGATCATTTAATGCACGAATTGGGTTTATCTCACTCGACAATCAATCTTATAGAGTTCATTGGAGAAGAAGAGATGACTCTAAAGGAAATCACAAAGAAAAGTCGGTTGGATAAATCAACCGTCAGCCGCCAGATGAATGCACTGGTTCGCAAAGAATTAGTGACGAAAACAACGGGTACCGACAAACGGTTTGTCTACTTCAAGTTGAATGATCAAGCTAATAAGGTATACAGCAACTATCAGCTGAAATTGGAAGAAAAATTTAAAAGTATCGTTTCCGGCTGGACAGAAGAAGAGGCGCATATGCTGACAGTGCTACTTGGCCGATTGAACCGCAGCATGAATAATCGTATGAATTGATTTATTTATAATAGAGCTTCAAAAAGGAGTAACGTTATGTCATTGAACCGAAAAAAATCAAAATCACGCCGAATAGCCTTGCTGGGTATCTTAACGGCGATTATACTGATACAGAATTTTGTGCCATTTTTAGGCAACATCCCCATACCACCGCTTAATCCAACGATCATTCACATAACCGTGATCGTTGCGACTTTGACAATGAGCACGACCGACGGAATGATCATCGGAGGGATATGGGGCATAACGCGTATGATACGTGCCTATACAATGCCGGCAACCCCTCTGGATTTAATGCTTTGGACGAACCCGATGATAGCCCTGCTTCCTCGTATACTGATCGGTCTTTTCACCGGCTGGGGTTACGCTTTCTTCAAGCGTGTCTTTTCTAACCGAGACAAGTTGACACTAGTAGGCGCTTCAGTTGTCGGATCGTTCATGAATACAATTTTTGTTCTTTTATTCATTTATCTTTTTTACGGTGAACCATACGCCCAGGCAATAGATGTCGACATCAGCAATCTGGCGGGGGCACTTGCAGTTATAGTAGGAACCAACGGTGTGGCAGAGGCCATTGCAGCAGGCATCATTGCTCCTCTTGTTACTATACCGCTGAGAAAAATCACATCTCAAAAATAATCCACCAGAACAATCTGATAGTAACACTGGCGCAAAGAATGTCGCCACATTGTTATCTTAAATACTCACTAAATAAGTTATAGTATGATACACTTCTAAAAGAGTTGATATAGGCAGGAGGAAAGGAAGTTATCATGAAAAGATCACGCTTAGACAATAACAAACAAAACAATAATAAAAATAATGTTAAAACAGAAAAGATATATTACATCGTTATAGCTGTATTACTGGTCATTTTAGGGGGGCTAGTTGTATTTATCTTTGCAAGCCAGAGCAATAGTGATGTGACTGAGGATCAAAATGCGACACCTGAGCCCGAAGTTATAACTGAAGCAGAGCAAGGCAGCGGTGACGAACCGGATACTGAAAATGATCCCGACCAAGAGGCGACTAATGATTCTGAAGAGTCCGTTGCAAACGAAAAAGAATCCGTACAAAACTCTGAGGAAACGTCCGAAGAAGAGAATAATGAACAGAATGAATCGGCAGAAGAAAGCGACACAGGTGACTCTTCTCAAGACTCTAATGATACAGAAAATGCAGATGAACAAGAGATGTCTGACTCAGAGATCGATGAAAATGCACCACTCAACGAAAGTTATACGATCGACTTTGGAAATGGTTCCGGAGACCGTAACGCTATCGCTCAGAATGCCAGCGCCGTAAGTGGGATCGATCAGGGGAGCATGATTACCTGGTGGGTTGGAAACAATGGTCCCGGCCGGGCATTCACAGTGGTTTCAGACAGTAACCAAACGACTGTCTACCGTGTATACTTGCAACGTGGCGAAGGAAAGTGGCACGTTACCGCTGCTGAGGAACTGGACGGCATCCCTTCAGAATACCGATAAACCTTAACTTGATATTACCTGAGCTTCTAAAGAAACCAGTTATACTGGAGCTTTCTTTAGAAGTTTTTTACTGAAAGGAACAAAATGAGCTCGCTCATTTTGTTATCCTTTTTTTTGGTTTAATAACTTAGTTCTCTTAGAAGGCTTTTTTGGCGACCGGCGTTCGTTCTTTTTGATCAGTGCTGACTTTTTTTATGATCTTCGGCTCATATAAATGACAAGGCTCTCTTGAATCGTCCGAAGTAAGCAAACTTCGGCTCATAAAAATGACAAGGCTCTCTTGAACCGTCCGAAGTTAATCAATCTTCGGCTCATAAAAATGACAAGGCTCTCTTGAATCGTCCGAAGTAAGCAAACTTTGACATTATGATTACGATCTCCAACTGGAACAAGCCGAACTTTACGCATTTCGGCTTGTTCTTTCCCCAAGGCAGATCCTATCTATCAAACTGTCAAAACCCCTGTTGAAATATCTAAATTACTGAGCGATAGAGACTGTTCTCTTTCGTCAAATCAGTTCTTTCATGGTAAACTGGTATTAAATAATCGAGGAGGGTGACGATGAAACAGCCAAACAGTAAATACAATATGATCCAGGAGATTTTAGAGAAAACTGAATCGGAAATTGAAAAAATGAGTCCAGTCAACATACTGATTGCAGGAAAAACGGGTGTTGGTAAAAGTACACTCATTAATAATGTTTTTCGTGAAAAGTTAGCGGATACGGGTATTGGTAAACCGGTCACCAAACATCTTCGTCGTATCAGCAAAGAAGGCGTTCCGATCGTTTTATATGACACAAGAGGCCTTGAACTGCATCAGAAAGTGCAAAAACAGGTGATGAAGGAAATCTTTGACCTTGTAGAAGAAAAGAAACACTCGAAAGAAGCGATCCATGCGGTTTATTATTGTATCCAGGCGAATTCTTCGCGTATTGAAGATGTTGAGATCGAATTGATCAAAAATATTTCTGAAATACTCCCAGTCATTCTTGTGCTGACGCAATCGATCGGCAAACCCGCGGATGATTTCAATAGATACTTGGAAGATATGAACTTACCCGTGGCGGCTGTGCAAAATGTCATGTCTGAGCCTTATGAAATCTCAGATGATTATGTTATCCCACGCTTTGGCTTAAAGCAATTGATTGAAAAAACACTGCAACTGATCCCAAAGGAGAGCCGGGAAGCTTTTAATAACGCCCAGCAGGCAGATATTGAACGTAAAGCTAAAGCTGCTAGACGCTGGGCTGCCCGATATGTTGCAACAACGTTCGGCGTCGGTTTTGCCCCGATTCCTTTTTCAGACGCTTCCGTACTGGTTCCGATGCAGGTCACGTTGCTGGCTCATATAACAGCGATATTTGGTATCTCCATGGATAAATCAACGATCGTCAGTATCATAGCGGCGGTTGGCGGAACCGGATCAGCAACTATGATAGGGAAAACTGTCGTAGCCAATGCTTTTAAGTTCATCCCCGGAGTAGGAACAATCGTAGGTGGAATTATCAGCGGGACTACTGCTTCCATAGTTACGAGTGCCTTATCGCTCAGTTATATCGAAGTCTTGAGCATCATTGCTACCAAAGAAAAAAATGGCGAAAGCATTGACTTGGGACTACTAGAACGCCTGATGCGTAAGCAATTCAAAAAGAATATAAAAATGAATCGTAAGGAATTGAAAACAAAAGATATGGAATTCGATGGCGATGAAGCTCTGAGTGACGCACTGAATACGTATACTGATCTGGAGGATGAAACCAGGCAGTCCGTTTCTTTTCCAAAAAAAGTGACGCGAACTGTTACTAAATTCATAAAAAAACATTTGCCATAAAAATCAACTAAAATTTACTACTGACTTTAAATAAACAGAAAGACGTGAGGGCGGTTTCTTACATCTTTCTGTTTTTGTTACGGCTGATCCAAATCAGATCCCTACATATTTCCTGGCTGTTTTCTGTTATAATGCAAAAGAATCCATAACTTTAGGAGTGAACTGAAATGAAAAAAAACCGTCATAATCAATCTAGAAAAAGAACGAATAAGCGTCGTAAAAGCACAACGCAACCCAATAAACGCGGCGTCACTAATTATAACGTCGAAGAAAAAACAACACTGTTGCCCTTCTTACTTTCTGTCATTACCAATAAAAGCCGTAATTCTGTGAAATCCATCCTGACTCGCGGACAAGTAACCGTTGATGGAGAGGAAACCACCAAACATAATCATCCTCTTGAACCAGGTCAAACAGTTGGGGTGCTAAGTAATAAGGAATCTAAAAAACGTTCCGAATTAGCTGGACTGACTATTTTGCATGAAGATCGTGATATCATCGTCATAAACAAAGAAGCCGGACTTTTATCTGTTGCTGCAGATGATCCCACTGAACCGACAGCGTATAACCAGCTCAGTGACTATGTGAAAAAAGAAAATCCGGATAATAAAATCTTTGTCGTTCATCGCTTGGACAGAGATACATCTGGGGTCATGCTCTATGCAAAGTCGGAAGACATTCAGCAAGCCTTGCAAAAAGATTGGAAAAACACTGTAAAAGAACGCATTTATACGGCTTTAGCTGAGGGCAGTGTGTCACAGGACCAGGGCAGCTTATCTTCTTGGTTGAAAGAAAGTAAAGGCATCAGAATGTATTCTAACCAGGAAGATAACGGAGGAAAACATGCGGTGACACATTACCGTAAAGTTTTAGGTAATGAGAATTATTCACTTTTAGAAATGGAACTTGAAACAGGGCGCAAGCATCAAATAAGGGCTCATCTTAAAGATATAGGTCATCCGATCGCCGGCGATAAGCTGTATGGAGCTGAAACTAACCCGATCAAGCGGCTGGGTCTCCATGCAACGACGCTGGTTCTGGTTCATCCAGGTACCAATAAACTCGTACGTTATACCTCTGAAGTACCCGGTTCATTTTTAAAACGAGTGAAGTAATGACCAGTTAAAATCATGCTGCTTAACTATCCGTAAAAAAGATAAACTGATTCAATAGTTGTCTTTAAGAAATCATTCCAGTGAGTCTAGACCTATAGAGAGGCGTGAGAGTGTGGCAACTTATATCCGTTCCATTGGACAGGGTTTAAAAAATAACATAGGCATCATTCTTTTGTTAGTCTTTATCTGGGTTTTGCTGGTTGAACAGTTTTCTCTAAGGGCTTTTCTAACTGGGTTATTTGTTTCTATAACAGTTGTGTTTTTCACAAATCGCTTCTTGCTTGAAGAAAACTATCAAAGAAAATACATCATAGGACTGATAACTTTTCTTGAATATGGCTTGCGACTGTTTAAAGGGATATGGGTCTCCGGTTTCAGTGTGATCCCACACATTTTATCAGGAAAAGCTGACGTACAAATCATAACCTGTGAAACAAAACTGACAGATGAGTTGCTGGTCAATATTTTGGCAAATTCCATCACGTTGACCCCCGGCACGGTTACCGTTGATAAAAAAGGCAGTCGACTTCAAGTTCTCGCATTGAATCCACCCGCTGAAGATGAAAACGCGAGAGATGTGATCCCTTATAAATTGGAGAAGGTTCTTTTACGCTATGAAAAAAGCGCCAATAGAAAAGCATAAAGTCAAGGCTATGAAAAAACAGGAGGAAAACAAATGAATTTTGATGAGATCGTTCTGATCATTGTAGCATTACTGTCTGTGTTCGAATTAGGCAGGGTACTTATCGGACCCACGATATATGATCGTATGCTTGGCTTTGCTGTTTTTTCTTCCAAAGTCATCGTGACAGCCGTCATCATAGGGACTATAAATGAACGGACCTTCTTTCTCGATATTGCCCTCATTTATGGCGTGCTCGGTTTTATCAGTACGATCATGCTCTCCCGCTTTGTTGAAAGAAGGGGGGATATCTGATGAGTCAATGGATTACTCTAGCTGGGAACATTATAATCATTATAGGACTGGTTTTCATGACGCTTGGAGTCCTAGGGATTTACAGGTTCAACGACTATTTTTCCCGAATCCTGATCACTTCCAAAGTCGACACTGTAGGGTTTTTAACGATCATGGTCGGTTTCATAATTAAGCACGGCTTGGATTTTTTCAGTGGGAAAATAGTGTTGATCGTTGCTCTTTATATGATCACCAACCCGATCGCTACGCATGCAATCACGCGGTCGGCACATATCAGCGGCTATCGAATCAAAAAGGAGCGGTGACTGTTATGTTTCAGACCTTTCTTCTGACCGGCTTACTCGTCTTCGCCTCCTATGCTGTTTTTTCAGATAACATTAAACGCTCAGTCATTTACTTGGGGATCTTTTCACTTATCATGACGCTGACTTATCTAAACTATAATGCACCAGATGTGGCTTTGGCTGAGGCAGCTATCGGCGTGGGTATTTCAACGGTCATGTACTTAGTCGCAACCAAAAAATTCTCGATTTATGATATCTGCTATGTAAATGAGGATGTAGAAGTATTCAACGATGAAAGCATCAGTGAAATCATGTCAAATGTCGTACGCCCACTTGAAAAGTTCCTGGAACGGACAGAAGGTTTTGAGCCGCAGCTGGCGTATACGAACCATCCCATCGACAAAATCATGCGAGAAGACAATCATGATTTCTATATTCATCGAAAAGGGAACTTGACGTATTTATATGGCAATAAATCAGATCGCGTATTTCTGGACATTGTAGCCAATATGGACAAAGTCATTAAAGACATCAAGGATATACGCGTCATATATATGGATGAGGTGGGTAAAAGTGAAGGAGACGAATAAAGCAATCAATGTCATCCGCGTACTCTTTATTGCTGTGAGTATGATCCTTGTCCTGTTTCATTTTTTAAATCATTCCGAAAAACTTGGGAAACCTCTGATGGATTATTTTACCGCCGGATTTTTAAAAGAAACAGGTGCCCAAAACGCCGTTGCGGCAATCTATTTAGACTATCGCGTCTTTGATACTTTATTTGAAGCCTTAATGCTCTTGGTTTCAGTCATGGAAGTCATCAACGTTTCGTGGGCGCAAAAAGATGTCAGACAGTACTCGATGGACAAGGAACTCTTTAATCGTAAAGATAATTCTGAAATCGTGATCCGCATGGTAGGTGCGATTTATCCTTTCGTTCTGCTGATTGGTTTATACACCATTTTTAACGGACATATCTCTCCAGGCGGCGGTTTTCAAGGCGGTGTTATTTTGGCTACTGCACTGATTTCCCGCTATCTGGTTTGGCCAAACTCTGACTTGGATTTGGTGAAACTGGAAAATTTTGAAAAGCTGCTGTTTCTGGCAATTGTTGCGGCTCCGGTGTTTTATATATTTATGAAAATAGAACCCTTTTATTCACTGATATCGCGACAAACCTACATGATTTTTATGAATGTTCTGATCGGTCTGAAAGTTTTTTCAGGTCTGAGCATCATTTTTTACCGCTTTGTTTTTTACGAAGGGCGGTAGCGCGGGAGAATATTGCCTTGGATTAACGAAACAGTTGACCGCGACAGAATTAAAGAAGTGAGGATGAAACCAATGGATTTTATTTTTGGAGAAATTGCCGGCATTCTGATATTTTTTATTGGTCTTTGCGGTTTAATGATAAATAAATCGATTTTAAAAACAATCATGTCTCTGACTGTTATGGAGTCGGGAATTATACTTTTTTACATCACGATCAATTATTCGCCAGATAGCGTTCCACCCATCGGCCAGGCTCAGGAAGCAGCTTTTGCTGACCCGGTTCCGGCTGCACTAATGATTACTGCCATCGTTATTGGGATAGGCATTACAGCCATCGGACTGACAATGTTCATGCATTATAAACAAAAGCACGGCATCACTCACTGGACCAGAGACCGTGATCAGCAAGGACGTGGACTCTAGTGTTAGGGATATTTGTATTGGCACCTATAATTATTGGAACGATCGCTTACCTTCTGAGAGATGACTGGGCAAAACCACTCATTTTTCTCTTCCAGTTCTCATTCATCATATTCGCAATCAATCAGTTCCTTCTAGTGAAAGCGAGTGGACCTATCGTTTGGAATACAGGAGAGTATACAGATGGCATTGCCCTGAGTCTGTATGCTGACACCCTGTCGATTTTCATGGTGCTTATGACTGCTTTTATTTATTTTACTTTTTTACTTTATGCAGAAAACACCGATTATTTCCATTCGAAATTCTACTTCCTGTTCATGGTTCTACAAGGTCTAATTATTGGACTTTTTTTATCAAGTGATCTCTTTAATATTTTTGTTTTTTCTGAAGTCTCGACCATCGTGGTCTCCATTTTGATCATGATCAATAAAGAGAAGCAAGCCATTTATGATGGGATGATCTATTTTTTTGTAAACGTTCTGGGTTCGTCTTTTCTATTGTTTGGCGCCGGAATGATCTACCGGACGTTTGGTCTTTTAGATCTCCGTGCTATTCAAGCTGCCATGCCTTTGTTGACTGATCCTAAGGCTATGATCCTCCCGTATGCGATGCTCATGGTGGCCGTTTCAAATAAGACAGCGGTCATGCCGCTGTTCAGCTGGCTCCCTAAAGCACACGGAACACCAAGTGCACCACCCGTCATCTCTGCAGTCTTGAGTGGTTTATACATCAAAAGCGGGGTTTACCTTTTTATCCGATTCAATCAAGTATTCGAACCCGCCATTGATATGCAAGCTTTCTTTTTCTGGGTAGGTTTTTTCACATCGGTTCTAGGGGTGATCATGGCTATAGGGCAGCGGGATATGAAATTATTTCTTGCCTACTCGACAGTTTCTCAAGTAGGGCTTATCATTGTAGGACTTAACATGGGGACTGACATTGCTTACTATGGGGCGATTTTCCATATCTTTAATCATGCCTTGTTCAAATCCACATTGTTTTTAAGTGCGGGGCTTATCGAAAAAGAATATGGGGAGCGGAATATTCATAAAATCAGAGGACTGCTTAAGCAGATGCCATGGGTGTCGCTTGCCATTATTCTGTCAATGTTCGGCATCAGCGGCGCCCCGTTCTTTAATGGAAGCATCTCCAAATATATGATTGCCAGCGGAACCAGTCATTCAGGTGTCACTTTGATGCTTAACATCATAAATCTGGGTACGATCTTATCTTATGTCAAATTCTCAACAATGCTTTTCGGTAAAAGGAGAAAGCCTACGTTCATTATTCCTGATACCTTTTCACTTATTGCCGTAGTGACAATGGGAATTGTTACTCTTTTAACGGGTGTGCTGGGAACTGGATTTTCGGATTACTTCTTAGGGTTCAGTCTTCAGATCGATGCAGTTTCTTATGTCAAAAAGGGAATGGTTTACGTGCTGATGCTTTTAGGCAGTATCGTCTTTTATCAAGGTGTGCTGAAACGTGACAAGATCCTTTTGCGTATTGGTGAATCGGAATTGACCTTCAACGGCATTGTTACGGTTATGACAGGTTACTTCATCATGATTTTAATTTTTCTAACTTTTACATTATAAATATGGAATGTAAAAAAGAGCTGAGTTCAGCTCTTTTTTTGTGTAGACACATTGATATTCACTATTTGAGAGGTTTTTCAAGATAGAATACAGTGTTCGACAGATCTTCAAATGAAACGGAGGGGGATGTGTCGAAGTTAGCGAACTTCGGATGATTCAACGCTACAACAGAGTGCAATCTGCCGAATACATAAGAATTTCGATATATTTAAACACCGACTTCAGTAAAACCCGCCAAACAACTAAAAAACATGCCGTTTCCTATATGACCAAAGGGAAAACGGCATGTTTTAAATCATATTAATTATTAAAGAGCTCTTTGAACCACAATTTGATCTCACGCTCCGCACTTTCAAATGAGTCTGAAGCATGAATCGTGTTTTCTGATTTATCTATCCCGTATAAACTGCGCAATGTATTTAAACGAGCGGCTTTTGGATCTGTGACACCTACTAATTCACGTACACGTTTGACAGCATTCCTGCCATCTACTAAAAAGACGACAACGGGGCCACGAGTAAAATAAGTCAGTAAGTCATTAAAGAAAGGTTTATCAGCTAATTCAGCGTAATGCTTTCTGACAAGCGCCATCTCAGGCTGCATTGTTTTTAAATGACTGATCCTTAAATCATTGCGTTCAAATTCCTTGAGCAGATGTCCCGTCAGATTACGTTCAACGCCATCTGGTTTGATGATCACGAGTGTTCTTTCTTCCATTATAATATCCTCCTAGGTTTGTCTAGCTTCATTCATTTTATCACAATGACAGCGCTATACATAAGAAAAACGAATTCCATTATTTAGACACATTGTCTAAAAAAACGGATAAACAACTACACCAGAGAAACTTAGCAATTTTATTCACAAATCTGTTATTCTTACAAATAAAATATGGTAAACTGAGTTTAAATCAAATTAAAAGGAGTTCACTCATGGATTACCCATTGTTAGAAAACAAATTGCCAGAAACTTTGAAAAAAGTCTGGCGGAAAACCAGCTTCACGACATTACTCATTGCTCTGCTTTTAGGTGTCATAATTACCGGAATATTTTTCTACTTCGACGCTTTGCAAGGAACCTGGCTGATTGTGTCACTAAGTTATTTTGCTTTAGCGATCGTCATTTATTTACTGAATTTTTTACTGATCGATTATCGCTACAACTTCTTCAGATACGAAGTGACGTCAAAAGAAATCATTTTTCAGCAGGGATTTATTTTTCGGTCGATCACTTATGTCCCGTTTTCAAGAATACAGCATATCGAAACAGAACAAGGGCCGTTTTTAAGGCGTGAGCAGTTGATGGAACTTATCATACATACTTCTGCAACAGATCACAGCATTGCCGGTTTATCCATAGAAGAAGCGCAAATGATCAGACAAAACGTGATGAGAAAAGTGGAGGAGACTGATGAGTATGAAGAGTGAACGCCAGAAATTTCATCCTTTAGCCATGATGGTCTATTTCATCCGTGATTTAAAAGCTTGGATTTTCCTGTTTGTACTGTTATTTGTTGATCTGGATGGAGACAGTCTATATCCAATTATTGCGATGAGTGCAATCGTCATATTTATCAGCGTAAAGAGTGGCATCAAGTATCTGACGCATACCTACGCACTTACATCGGATCATATCATTCTATACAAAGGGATCTTCAATAAACGTGAAACGGAAATAACCTATGAGCGCATACAGACAGTGAAACAGCGGCAATGGTTCTTCTTCAAGCCTTTTGACATCACTGAAGTGCTTATCGAAACGGCGAGCAGTTCACCGGGGGAAGCAGAAGCAAGTTTGACAGCAGTGAATCAGAATATTATGCAGACAATCGAACGTTACCGCAGCAAGTCGGCAGATACTCCCGCCAAAGATACTGAATCACCAGATAATACATTTAAACTTAGCCTTAAAGACGTCGTACTGTTTGGACTGACCGACCTCACAGCTATTCTGATCGTATTCACAGCGTTCACTTTTGTTTTGGAATGGTTACCGGACCGTCTCTTTTCTAATCTTGTTTCATTAGTCGGTAATATCCAAGGTGTGCTCATTGTGGGTGTTGTATTTTTGGGTATTGTGATTGTGGCAGGTTTATCCTTACTGAAAAGCTTCCTGCTTTTTTATGATTATAGAGCGCAGCGCGATCACGACACACTGACCATTTCTTATGGTTTGTTTGAAAGGAAAACTCAGAAGATCCCACTGAGTAAAATACAGGGGATCAAAGTCAATAAACAAATCCTAAGAAATCTATTCAAGCGATCATCGGTAGAATTAGTCATCATGGGCGGACAGGAAAGTGAAGGGGAAAGTCTGACTATCAAAAAGGTTTACTTGTTCCCACTGATTTCAAATGAGCAGGTTTATACACGGTTAAATCAGTTTATACCTGATCGAAAAGTAGTCGAGCCGAAAGTCAAAAAAGTTTCGACCGATAAAGTCTGGTATTTCTGGCGATGGAAATTATTGACCGGGGTACCACTTATAGCCATTGCTTTTTATTTCAATATGTTAGTCGGGATTGCCGCTTTACTGCTGTTCTTGACTGTCCTGCTTCTCTCATGGAAGAAAAGTCAGGTTCAAGGCTATACGGTACAAGATAATCGACTGCTTTGTCTTCAGCAATTTGAAGGGTTCACTACCGTTCAATTCTTTATCTTGCAAAAAAATGTTCAAGCACTGTCTTATTCTACTTCCCTAGGCTTGATCAGAAAGAATATCGGACATATCGACCTAACGTTCAAAGAAAACGAGCACCCAATGTCTTATGGCATGCGCTACATTTCTGAGACTGTTACAAAAGACATTCACCATACTTTCTGGAATGCAAGTTGAAATACAAAGTAATCAGGTGAAAATAAAGCTTTGGACGAGGATTTCTCCTATTTTTTTGGTATATTTAAACTATACTTAGTCGATGATCAAAAAGATAGGAGGTCCTTTTTATGAAAAATGTAAGCGTCATTATGCTTTTACTTATAGGGTTATCGACGCTTCCGGGGTGCAGCACGGAGAATAAAATTGAAATGATGAAAACTAAACCTTCGACCTATATACTTATCGAAAGTAATGAAGAAGTTCAGGAGCCCCCACTGAATTATGTGGTCGTACCCAAAGCAGAAACCCTGAGCGTATTATATGACGTTGGAGCAGATTACGAAGATTTCAAACTGGATGAGTACAGTGTCACCGAAAAAATCGTGACACTAGGATTCAATGATCAAGAAGTGACCCTGACAAGTATCTCTGAACAGCAATACGAAGATGCAAACGGGAATGTTTACGAATTGTCTATTGTATCGGATGAAGAATAAAAAGAGGAATAACTCGAAAGTCGCGAATAATAATGAGAGGAGGGAACTTATGACTAACGTGAAGAGCACCTTATTGAGCATTGCCGCAATGATCAGTTTGATAGGGTTAAGTGGATGCAGCGCAGATGACCAGCAAGCCGAGCTTGAGACCAGACCTTTTTCACTCTTACGAATAAAAGATGGAAAGGAAGATACTCAGGCTCCGCGCAATATGCTGGTAAAACCAGAAAAAGAAAAGATCAGTGTCTTTTATACCTTTGAGGAAAATTATGAAAATCATGAACTGGAGGAATTTGAAGTAACGGGAGACACAATCGATATTATTTATGACGACAGAGGTTTGTCTTTGACAGATATAGATAACAGGCAATACGAAGATAAAGAAGGGAATATATATGAACTGAAGTGGATGTCTGAAATTGAACAGAACTAAATAAGCAACCGACTTGATTTGTAAAGTGAATACATAAATGAGAGGGGTGAGAGCAATGAGACTGACAACATTTGAAGACGCCATCGATCCAGTGATCCTTAAAAGAGGCCTGGACTACCGCCGGCGTGAAAAAATCATGACAGTAAAAAAGCAATCAGATACATCATTCGAATTTCAAGTCTCCGGCACAAAAGCTTATATCGTCTCAGTTGTCTTTGATGAAGATCGTGATACGATTTCAAGCACTGAGTGTAGCTGTCCTTATGACAGGGGACCATATTGTAAACATCAGGTTGCCGCGTTTTATTATTTACTTGAGAATAAAAGCGAATACCAGGGGACGATCAGTTACGAAGATCTCCGTCTCAAGCTCTCTCACTTTTACAAAAATGAGCTGATTGGCTTGCTGATCATGCAAATCAAAAAGTACCCCGCCGAAAAAGAAATACTTTTAAATAAATATTATACGCAACGCAACTATCCTGATACGACCTATATCAAACGAGAAATCAGAGAGGTCATCAACTACTACTTTGACACCTATCCAACTGGGCTCAATTCTTTTCATCTCATGGATCTGACCGATGACTTAGGCGAACTAGTCGATACTGCACGAAGGTTAAAAGGGCTTGTTTTCTATTTTGATCTCTCACTCTATTTATATACTGAAATACTGATTCTGAAGTCTTTTACCAAAGATTCAATGGGCAGTATCGATGCCCTGCTCATTTACACACTTCGGGATATAGGAAGGAAATTCACCAGTATCCAGGGCGATACAGACAAAAATAAACAGACTGTCTTCGCCATCATCGAACAAGCCATGCAGGCCCCCGTTTATATGAAACGGCTCACTCACACAGTTATTCTTCTCAGCACCTTTAAAGATCACCTCGTCGAGCCAGGAGCCAGAAAAATATACCTCTCCCTCGTCGACCAGACCATCGAACACTGCCTCACAACGAACGACAAAGACAATTACGAACGATTGAATAACATTAAACAGTATGTTAAAAAGTGGTATGCTGAATAAAGTAATATGGAATAAAAAGTATGCTGACAGACTAGAGTCGAAGTTGAAAACAATATAGGGTCTATTACGTTAACATATGTTTAAGACATATCTAAAATTTATTTTATTTCCTGAATTGAAAGGACAAATAAATATGAGAAAAATAATCGAGGTTGGTTTAAGTCTTTTAGCATTTTTTTGCTGAATGCCTGCTCTGAAACTATCTCAGAGGATGTTACGATTGAAAATATCGAGACTGATAGAGTTCATAATGAAACCTTAAATGAAACACTCGTTAATATTGAAACAGAAGGTGTTTTTATGGTAAATACTGGTGAGAATGCCTATATAATTTTTAACGGGATAGATAGTGAATACAAGAATGTAGATGTTGCTTTAAAAGATAAAGTTCTGCAGATTACTTTTGATAAGAGCGACTCAGGCGAATCAGCAAAACAAGTATATGAAATCGAACCTTACTCATCAGAAAAGTTTGATGCAATACAGTTAATCGAAAACGATAAAGAAACTTATTTTGAAAGAGTATATTCTTAATCATGTTGATATATTTAAGTAGTTTGGAAAAATTTCAGCATAAATAACAAAGGAGTGGTGCCTATGTCAAAGCGCGTTATAACTAATATTGCAATATTACTATTGTTTTTCCTCGGGGGTATATTATTAAGTCAATACTTTAAAACGGGACAAATCGATATGTTAAACGCATTGTGGGACATGATATTATTTCTCGTTCCTTTTACACTCGTTTTATGGTTCTTCCTTAGAAAAAAGAACACATAGTATTTCAAATACAATAGTTATTCATGTAAAGAGGAGAGACCTTATGCCTACTAAAAAATATGAAGAAGTCTTAAATTTCTGGTTCGATCCAGATGTCATACCGCTGCATTTTGCTGATGATCACGACTTTGATGAGAGTATCCGAGAGAGATTTCTAGAGACTTGGGAGGAAGCGTGTGAGGGACTTTTAGTGGAGTGGAGAAAAACGATCAGAGGACGACTTGCTGAAATAATCGTCTTAGATCAATTCTCCAGAAATCTATGGCTAGACAGCAATAAAGCCTACGCTCAAGATAAAATGGTTCTTATACTCGCACAAGAAGCAGTCAATCATCCCGAATACAAATCCTTATCACAGAAAGAAAAGCAATTTATCCTACTGCCCTTTATGCATTCAGAATCGTTAGCCCTTCATGACTGGACGAAACATTACTTTCTCGATCTAGGAAATGAGGAAGTCCTTCGTTTTGAAAAACTTCATCAGGAAGTTCTAGAAAAATTTGGACGCTACCCCAATCGGAATAGCGCCTTAGGCAGAGAATCAACATCAGAAGAGTTAAGGGCTCTTGAAATAAGTAAGAATGGTTTCTATAGTTAAAATCAAATAGTTCATGAGTTTATAACTCTTTTAGGGCGTACTCCGTTATATCTTCATGAAATATGGAAGACGTATTAAAAACACACCATCTCAGGACATTGAACACAATTTTTCTCTCTTTCTTTAGCAAGCTTAAAAACAATGAAAGTCTGGAAGAATAAAAGGCGATAAAGTTAAAAACTTATATTGCCAACTCTAAAAACAGCAGAAGAAAGGCGGAAGTTATATTTACCAAACTATGCATAATGATAGCAGGGATGATGCTTCCGTTACTCTTTTTCTCAGTGATGAACCCAAAAATATATCCCATCACGCCTGAGTTTACCATCATTAAGTAAAACTCTAACTGAGATGTTCCGCTAAAAGTCAAATAATGAGGGATCATGAAGATGACAGATTGAAGAAAGTTTCCTGTATTGAATCCAAGCTTTTCTATCAATCGTTTACCGATGAATCCCCTGAAAAACAACTCTTCACTTACTCCTGTCTGGGAGCCGATCAATATGGCAGAAAGTATTATGACAAACACTGAGCCTGTTGCATAGGCTTCGGCTAATAAGGTCGTCATTATTTCACCTGTTGAAATAATGATTACAGCTATTATCAATAATGAAAAAGAATAAGCTAAGCTCGTTAATTTTAATGCAGAAAGAAAACTTCACTCAGGTGGTTTGGTGAAACCTAAATAAGTCCCGATACCTTTTAATCTTCGGTACTTTATGAGGTACCAGGTAAATGGGATAAACGCAAAAACTATAATGGTTAAAATAGCATTGATACTTTGGTTAATTAAAACATTCATTATAAGTTTTCTTCCTTTCGCTGTGCACACGACTCAATGATCGATTTAATTTTCTCATAATTGAAATTACCACAAATGAAACTATAGCAAAATCAGCTTAAACAAAAAGATTGGTCGAGCACTGGTTTATAAAAAGTAGCGTTTTTGGTCTTAAGTTTACAGTTATCTAATATCCTAAGAAAAACAGGAAGAATAATAAAGGAGAATACGCATATGAGCAAGGACAATAATTCCGAAGAAAAGAAGGAGAAGACTAATTATATTGCTCTAGGAATTAGTTTAGGCGTTGCAGCGGGAGCAGCATTTAAAAATATAAGTATGGGTCTAGCGCTAGGTGTTGCCATTGGGGCAGGTCTGGAAGCCGTAAATTCGAAGAAGAAAGATGGATAAAAAATAAGCGTTTGGAAGTAGCGAAGACATTATTAGTTGGTCGAGATGGTAAACCATTAGTGTATAGTGAGCTTTAAAAAAATTTACACAAACCGTTTAAAAATCTTATCTATAGAAAAAACTCGACAGTATCGCTTCCGATTTTTAAATATTGTAAAATCTGGTGTATTATAGGTTGCATAAATAATGGTAATCTATTTTCAAAGGAGAAAATATCTTAATGAGTTTCAAAAAACATATCAATTACTGGATATCTTTTATCGTAATTTGGTTGTTACTAGTATTAGTACTCTTATACGTAAATGAAAACGTTAATAATTTTTTGGCGATTGTATTAGGAGGAATATTCTCGTGGATATTTATGTCTTACATCGATGATATAAGGGAGAGTAGCAGAAAAAAGGATTAGGAAATAGGCATCGAAATGATCGGAAAGTTAGAAAGGAATTATTATGTCTTGAATAACTAATTTAGTTACTCTCACTTCGTTATCTGAAAAAGTTGTTGCAGAGGCAAGTCTTTCTGCTTATCCGTAGGATGAAATTGAATAAAGTCACATTGAATTAGAAGAACAGAGTATAGAAGACTTAAAAATTGTCAATGGGATAATTGAAAACGAAATATCAGTATAAAATAATTAGTACTTTTACCTGATTTGTCTTAGGGTAAATTTATCTTTTTAGTATAAGTTTTTAAACCAACAACCGAGTATTACTATTCCCTTATTATTCACGAATTCATGGTAATACCAGACAGACTGATTACATTAGAAGTGGAAATTACAGTATTTTTAAGAGGTGAAGAATGTGGAGTTGTTTCGTTCGTTATTGAATTTTATTATTCAAAACTTAGATATTCCAGCAATCATATTGCTTTCTGTAGCTGTAGTATTATTGAGTGTAGAGATCAACAAACAAAAACAGAACATTGAAAACTTGAGCAAGAAAGTCAAACAGCTAGAGAGAAATGGTTAAAGTTAATTTCTCTCTATGATCTTATGAAAAATGTGATAACTGTCAAACTATTTCTTAAATGATTAAAAAGATGGATCAATGATACCTGAATTCTATTGGTGCTTTGACGATTCGTTCATAGTGCTTTCTTTTATTGATCACGTCACTTCTTTGCATAAAGAGTATGGAGAAGGCTTCCCATAAAAACACCCAGCTGCCCACTGATAGATTCAACAAAAGTACCTGCTGGAAAAGATTCCCGCCATCGGCACTTTGCAGATAAGTCGTTAAGATAGTGAAGGAAATGGATACGACGATATAGACAAATGACTTGTTTCGATTTCGCTTAGAGTGTTTAGTCGTCAAAAAATAACGATAGTTGAAATGGTTACGCACACCATTTCTGATCGTCTTTTCCATTTCACTATCTTTTTTTTCATCCTGCATATTGAAAATGAGCTTTATTTTCTTGTTTGAATCGATCTCAGAGGAGAATTCATCTAAAAATGCTTTCAGACTGGAATCCAGGTCTCTAATATTGTATACAGAAGAATCCCAGGTGTTGAATACTTCATCGTAATCCTTTAAAGCGATATCGATGATATAATCACCTGAATCTGGATCGATCGTATAGAATTGGTCTAAAAAATTGGTCTTCATAATAGAATCCTTTCTTAGCATTAAATTTTCTAATAAAGTCGAAGAGTGACTGTTTAACACGCTTATCTAGACTACATAGTTAGATAGAGCATCTCTGATTATAATTCCTGCTCGCACAGTTTAACAAACATTTTACCGTAATTTCAAAACGTTGGTTCTGAAGCTAGTTTAGTTCAAATGAGGAAGAGGATATATATGAGTAAAAACCTTCGAGATGACGAACGCGAGAAAAAACATTTGAAAACTAAGGAGCGCTTGTATGTGGGCGTCTTTATGTTGATAACCATTGTGCAGGTCTGCTCATCATCAGTTTTTTTACGCTCTTATACTTCAGTATCAGAAATTCGTAAGTTCTGCCCTTTAAATGAATAAGAGATTTCGACTAAACTGCATGTATTTTCAGCCAAACATCATTGTCTAATCCATCACAATATAGTAAGATTTGTCTAATACTTATTATAAGACTCCGTTGTTTAAATTAGACGGGAGCTTTTAATGGAAAGTATTAGCATTATCTCAATTACATATCCATAATATTATTAAATCAAAAAGGAGCGCATTTATGCTAGCAGTGAGTCATTTAACAAAAACGTATAAAAAAGTAAGAGCCGTCGACGACGTAACATTCACTATAGGTCAAGGAGAAGTGGCCGTACTGGTTGGGCCAAACGGAGCCGGGAAGTCCACCACCATAAAAAGTATTGTCGGGCTTTTAAGATTTGAAGGAGAAATAAGCGTTGATACATATAACAACAAAGCCATACAGGCCAAAGAGTCGCTGTCTTATGTTCCAGAGCTGCCATCACTCTTTCCACTACTGACTGTGCGTGAACATATCGAATATATGGCCATGGCTTACGGGAAAACACCGGATCAGGAAAAACTGAGTGCACTGCTGAAGCGCTTTGATTTAGAAGACAAACAGGACAAACTGGGGGACGAACTCTCCAAAGGAATGATGCAAAAGGTAAGTATCTGTGCAGCAGTGATAACGGATCCCAAGGTCATTATTTTGGATGAACCGATGATTGGTCTTGACCCTAAAGCAATCAAAGAAATCAAACATTTGATCCTTGAACTGAAAGAAGACAATAAAACAGTGATGATCAGTACCCACATGATCGAAATGATCGAGGATCTCTGGGACCGCGTTATTTTTATGAAAGAAGGAAGGGTTATTGAAAATATGACGCGTAGAGATGCTGATCACAGTGATCTGGAAGAGTTGTTCTTCAAGATAACAGGTGAGAGCGATGAATAACTCTCTAGTATTCCTTGCGAAAAAGTCCTTCGTTAATTTTTTCAAGAAATCACTTAAGAAACCATTAAAAGCTATCGGAATGTTACTCGTCGCTGTCTACTACATTTTCCTTCCTTTTATAATGAAAGGCTTTCTTTCAGATATTGGGTTAAATACGACGTCAGGTTTTGTTCTCCTTGCGAGTCTTGGGACCTTATACTTAACCATGCCCGTCACATTATCTTACTTTAAAAGAAAAGGCGTGAATTTCAAAAAGCAGGATGTCAATTTTATCTTAGCAAGCCCAACGTCGCCAAAGAGTGCATTGATTTACGCCTTGTCGAAAGAAGTTTATATCAACTTGGGCATGCAAGTGATGTTTTTCATCGCTGCGGTGTTTGTTTTCGAAATTCCATTGATTACCAGTTTGCTTTATATTCTAGTCAATCTGGTGTTCTCAAATTTACTAAGCTATAGCTTAGCTATTATTATGTACGCGAGTGAAGACATTACGCTCAAACAAAAGCAAGGCATAAAACGAACCGTCTACGTTATACTAGCAGGCTTTACGGTATTCTTGTTAACAACAGTTATCAGCCAGACGGTGGAATCAGGTTTTGATTTGTCCTATGCTACCTCGGTCGTAACGTCTCCAATTGTCCTTTTGATCCCTATATTTGGCTGGCAGCTCGGGTGGTTGAACCTGATCATGCTGGGTTTGACACCGGTAAGATTGATTGCGACTGTGTTATTCTTTGCTGCAGCAATCGGTTTAACTTACTACGCCTATAAAATGAAAGTGTCTGGAGAGTACTACGAAGATGCGCTGTCTTTTTCAGAAAATGTCGCTTTACTTGAGAGTAAAAAGGGAGATATCTCTCTTTCAGAAGCCTTTGGTAAAAAGAAAAAGAGCTATGAATATAAAGGTAAACTCAAAGGATTTAAATCACATGTTATTTTCCATAAACAACTGATCGAAAGGCGTCGGTCAAAAAAGTATTTCTTAGCTTTTGGAGATCTCTTTTATTTAGTCGCTGGAATCGGACTAGGACTTGCATCGATTTTCATCAATGACTTTATCGATCCAAATTATTACTTTGAAATCATGATCGGTATCAGTATCTACTTATCCATCTTTTTCAAGCCAGGTTCTGACTGGAAAAGTGAGTTTAAAAATCATTATCTCTTTTTAATGCCAGACTCCCCACTAAATAAGTTGTTCAATGCCAGCTTACTGGAACATGTAATGTCGGCCATTCGCGCTGTCTTTTTAGCCATACCAGCAGGCTTGCTCATGGGGGCATCGTTTTTGGAAATCTTTTATGCGGTCAGTTTACAGATTTTATTAAAAGTGATGATGACGTATGTGTCAATATTGATTGAAGCAATTATTGGGGCCAGAATCGGTAAAACATTGGCAGGCTTCATCAATATCCTAGTATCCATTATTATCATGATTGTTCCTTTTTTTGCATTGATTTTTATTGGGAGTATCTCACTCTTTTATAGCTTCCTGGCTGTTTCTCTTTACGCTGTCATCGTTACCCTTTTATTTTTATATCTCTCTTCAATCAATTTGAAGAATATCGAAAGCCTGGATGAGTAGAAGGCGACTGAGGAAAGCTAAAAACACTTCAAATAGTAATCTTTTAAATATTATTGGAGTGTTATCCATGATAAAGGAGGGATCATATTGAGTAAGAAGGCGTTTCATATATACAACATTATTATTTTTCTTTTGTTACTAGCATTTAACACGTTAGCTTTGTTTGGAGCTGTGATAAGCGAAGGTGGCGTGTATTCATACATATGGCTTACTACTGGACTTTCATTTGTGTTTTGGGTCATTTGTTATATTGTTCAATTTCTACGTTCCGATAAAGCCTGGCGAATATCCTGGTTTATCATTATGCTGGTCTTACTATTTTTCTGGCAAACAGGACTTGGTGCAAGTGTGAGTAAAATGATTGTTTAAAACCAATCATAACATTTTACCCCAAGATATATATAATCTCTGATTTTTAAGCTTCTATTATATATAGTATATTCTACTAAATCCTTCGTGAGATTGAGTTCGTCATAAGTTAAATTGAGTAGTACTCTTCATAAAATAAAAAAGGTGAGAGTAATTTAGCTTTGGTTTGTTTAGGTATCTCATATTATTTACCCTATCTTAATCTAGATAGGGTAAACTTATAAATTTTAAAGAATATTAAGATTTTAAAGTTGGATTAGTAATGAATTAGTCTAAAGATAAAAATTTGAATCGGCTTGTCATATTATTAATTAAGTCATACCAAATTATTAAATTTAAAAATGAGGAGATGATAATGTTGAATCGAATCAATATTATTTGTTTGGGCGTAAAAGATATAGGGAAATCCATTCAGTTTTATCGGGATGGGCTGGGTTTCAAAACTGAAGAAAAAGATAAGGATCCCAAAGTTATATTTTTTAACACATCTGGAACAAAACTGGAACTCTTTCCTCTTGAATCATTGGCTCAAGATATCGATGAGAATAACCCTCCTAAAAAAACAGGTGGTTTTAGTGGGATTACCCTTGCTTATAATACGAAAAGCAAGGAAGAAGTACACGAAGTGATTGAACGTGCCAGGAAAGCAGGCGCTACAATAGAAAAAGAGCCACAAGATGTCTTTTGGGGAGGATACCACGCTTATTTCTCAGATCCTGATGGGTATTATTGGGAAGTGGCTTGGGGACCAGATTTTACTTTTGATGAAAAGGACATGTTAGAGATATAGCCTAAGAACACGTTTAGTTAAGTATGATTGAAAAAACCTCAGTCAGGAAAGGGGTTAATCAGATTAATTTTTTAAAGAAAATCAATCGTTCAGTCAGCTATGTAGGGTATTTGTTTATCGCAAAGCCATCAATGGTTTTTTTGCTATTTATTTGCCAGAAGACAACCCAGGAACACCTCTAATAGCTTGGATTATTTTATTTATTACTGGGGGGATTATTGTAGGTCTTAAAACACTTAGGTTTCCTCAAAAAGAAAGATTAAAGGTAGTAATTTACGATTTTATACACATACTGTTGGACATCAATTTTATTTTGAAACAGGGGACATTTAGATGAAGGTGGACTATGAATAATAAAATTAACACTTTAGAACAAGAAGAAGATACAATTAAAAATGTTTTAAAAGACTTGGATATAACGATTAATAATAACTATTTTAGAGCGGAAAAAGGCGTTCGACCTGCTCTTCATAAATTATTTTCCTACAGTATGATATATTTAGGATATATCATGAAATTTTATTATCTAACTTTTACTAGTGACCAATTAATATTGGTTGCAGCACCTGATTCACGAGGTGCAGTTAAAGAAAATATTACCAGGATAAAGTATGAAGACATAGAAAAATTTACTGTGGAGAAAAAATTCATAAAATACTGTATTCAATTTGAATACGGCAGTAAACAATATTATTTTTATATTGATGCTGACGGAGCGTATTCTTTTACAGGTCTTAATACCTCAGATATTAACTTTCACTCATTAGAAGAAAGAAATTTTATGGGGTTATTAAACAAGTGAAACCTTCTATAATAAAGATACACGTATAGAATAACCTCTGTTTTAAAAGGAGCTTTATTTTATGAGAAAGAGTAAACTGTTTTGGGTCTTCTTAATTGCCTTGATTTTACTTCGAGTAGTTTGGGTTTTACCCATAGGGCAATGGCTTGATCCTATTCTTGATTTGTCGAGTGTAAATATGCTTGTCATCTTAATTCTCACCATTTTATTCTGGGGTTTGCTCTATTGGTATTTTGGAAACCGACGTAACTAAAGTAAGTTCGTTACAGAAATACTGACAAGGTAGAGAATTCTTATTACTCCCACTCTCTAAAAAGTTTAGCTGTAGCCCAACCAATAGACTTTGCTGCTGTAGCGTGTGGTAAGGTCTTTCATATGAATAGGGTGCAAGGATTAGAAATAATATAAGTCGATTATGACAAAGTTGACGTATAGATGTTAGAATAAACCTGAGGACCTGGTCAGACTTATACGAGTCGTCTCGAACATAAAAGGTGATACATACTAGTGAATAAATTTAAACTGAAACAGGAGTGAAAGCATGGACAATTTTGATCGATCAGAAAAAAAGTTTATATCCTTCAAAAAATCGTTATTGTACAGTTTATTAATAAACAGTGCTATTCCTTTAATGAGTGGCGTGTACTCTTCCGATGGTATTAATGTAGTAGTTTTGATCTGCATATTAATAGGAGCAAGCATATCTACGCCGATTCTTTACTACTTTATAAACCGCAGAAGCTTTAAACCAATGAAAGTACTTTATTTTCTTTTAATGATGTTTCTCAATGCGTTCCTATCTGGTTTATTTGCTTTACTTACACTCTATTTTTTAAATCTTCTGGAGTTGCTTTGATTAAAGTATTATCAGAAATGTGTATTAAAAAGGTCATCACAAATATAATGGACGAAAGCAAAGTAACTGTTAAGTTTTGATCTTATTATTTAATTACAAATAACAAAGGAGTATTCCAAGTGAAAAATAACTATTCTAAAATAGCCAAAAGAATCTCGATAATCTCTATAATGGTTATCATCATTGGTTATTTTCTATGGACCATTCTGTTCCCAATACAAGATATCAATACGCTAACTGATGCAGAACTTTTAACCACACAAAAACAGCTTGCTCTGAATTACTCTCTTGGACGATTTTTACTTTATCTAGGGTTTGCTGGCTTTATAGGTTCATCTCTATATTTAGTTGTGAAGACAATACAAAAAAGAAGCAGACCAAATCGTTAGATACTTTGTTGCAACAATCATCAATTGTTTCGAGGTATATACAAAAAGGGGGCTAAAGTTTATGTCAGAAAAAGAAAAAAGAGAAAAGTTAATGGATGCAATGAGTGCTGCCTACTCAGATCCTGAAGTGAAAAAAGAGCGGTATATTCACCAACTGATTCTGGATTTGGCCAAACAGTTAAATAAAGGAAAAGATGCCCATGCTGTGTACTTTCATCTCAGCCAGGAACTCCGAGGCTATGCTTTAGGAAATAATTCCAAGATGCCCGAATCCTTAAGTAATCTCTATGAATTGGCACGGGATAATCAGCAGGATTACAGAAAAAGTTACTTTAAGCCCTTTTGGAAAAATAAAGATGAGGTAGTGTGATAATAAATTAAACCAAAAAAGCATTTAGGAGAGGGGGGGAGTAATGAACGAACAACAAAAAGAACAAATAATCAATGCATTAAGTACCGCTTACTCAGATCCTGAAGTGAAAAAAGATCCGTATATGCATCAAGTATTACTTGATGCTGCAAAACAACTGACTAAAGACTCGGACCACCGAACAGTATTTGTTCGACTCAGCAAGGAAATCAGTCATTATTCTTTAAGAAACAATTTGAAAACACCGCAGTCTTTGAGTAATTTATATAAGCTGGTGAAAAAGGAACATGAATCGTATAGTGGGACCATCGCGGCTACAACAGTGTGGTGGGGGAAATAAGGAATGTCTAAACTATTAGTTACATAAGGGAGGAGAGTAAAAAGTGGATTTTTTCCGTTAATTTCTTAGCTTTATTATTGAAAACTTAGATGTGCCCGCAGTTATACTTCTTTCTGTATCTGTAGTCTTATTAAGCGTAGAAAGTAATAAACAAAAAAAGGAAATCGAAAAGCTAAATAAAAAGGTTAAACAACTGGAAAGCAATTAATGCAACAAAAACCGATAGTTTAAAACGATAAAGACTGTTTGAAACAAGAGATTTAACGGTGTAAAAAGTGGGCAAGTTTTTAATTTTATATAGATATACTTGATTAAGATATTTATAGAATTTATTTGTGTAAACAATCACATTGTGCTAGAATTATCGATAATACAATTAATACTTTAAAATTTAAATCAAAAAAGGAGATAATATGACGGCAACGATCGCAATAAATAATGTAGGAAAGACCCTTAATAAAAAGAAGGTTATCAAAGATCTCTCACTGAATGTCAACGCAGGAGAAGTGCTTGGGCTTTTAGGACCTAATGGGGCAGGCAAAACGACGCTTATTCGTATGATCGTCGGACTGATTGAAATAACAGAAGGAAAAATCAGTGTCTGTGGCAATGATGTGGCCACAGAACACAAAGAGGCGTTAGAAAATATTGGTGCAATCGTCGAAAATCCAGAGATGTACCCGTTTTTTTCAGGTCAAAAAAATCTTGAGTATTTTGCACGTATGCATACCAATGTGACGAAAGAGAAAATTGCAGAACTCGTGGACTTTGTAGGCTTGACGGATAGAATCCATGATAAGGTGAAAGATTACTCATTAGGAATGAAGCAACGTCTTGGCATTGCACAGGCTTTAATGAATGATCCCAAAGTGCTGATCCTTGATGAGCCGACAAACGGACTGGATCCCGCTGGCATGCATGAATTAAGACGCCATGTCCGTATGCTTGCAAAAGAGAAGAACGTTACAGTGATCGTGTCGAGCCATTTGCTGAGTGAAATCGAACTCATGTGTGACCGCATCGCCATCATTAAACAAGGCGAACTGATAGCGGTAGAAAATGTTAAGGAAGAAAAGAAACAGCGTTATCATCTCAAAGTCTCAGATATAGACAAAGCACAGACTTTGCTTGAAGAGCATTTCGAACAGTCAAGCAAGATAAGTGAAGATAATTTAATATTTGCTCTACCACCGACGCTTCATGATGTTTCCGCAATCGTTAAATTGTTCGTGGAAAATGACATTGCGATATACAGTGTGGAACCGAAAAACCATTCACTCGAAGATCGCTTCATGTACCTGACGCAGGATAAGGGGAGGAAATAATGATACAACTTATAATTAATGAATGGCAGAAAGTCTTTTCAAGAAAAAACAACATTATTATCATGATCTTTATTATCGGTATTGCGGCAATATTCAGTCTCATGCCTTTACTTTTTAATGATGATCAAGCCATCGATACGAGTACATACGGTGAAAATTGGGAATATGAAGTGACCCAGCAAATCACCACTTTAGAAAATGAAACAGAAGCCATCCTTGATCAGGGAGAGGAATTAGACTTCAGTCAAAGTATTACTGTCAGTATTAATGAAGACGAAATACAGCGCCTGAGTTATCATTTAAACGAGGGGATTGAACCGCCGGCCGTCAATGATTTTTACAGCAGATTAGTCGACGCTTCCAGTTTGAACGCGCTGATTGGTATTTTCGTAACGATTATAGCGAGTGCAATGGTGTCCAAGGAATTCTCAATGGGAACGATTAAATTACTACTCATTCGTACCCAATCCCGGACCAAAATTTTGACATCTAAATACATCACCACGGTTCTTTTGGCGTTCTTTTATTACGGACTCTTATACCTTTCGACGGCTATTTTCGCACTGGTCTCCACGGATATGAATCCAACATCAGACTATGTATTTATGACGGTATACGGAAGCTATGAGCATGCTCCCTTTATTAGTTACTTTTTGGGACTAGTTGGCAGTAACTTGGTATATCTGGTTATTATTGCAACCCTGGCCTTTATGTTGTCTACGGTCACACGAAACACCTCACTGTCACTCGGGACGACGCTAGGCACAATCTTTTTAGGGACGGGAGTAACGAGTTTTCTGGCTACAAAAACGGATTTGGCAAAGTATTTGATCACAGCTAACTGGAGTCTGGAGAATTATCTACCGGGCCAAGGGGCGTTTATTGAAGGACTAAGTTTACCATTTTCTATGACCGTCATTATTGTCTACATTGCTTTGTTTTTAGGCGTCGCCTACTATGTGTTCAATAAAAAAGATATTTTGTCTTAGTTGTAGAAGTAAGAGGAAAATTGAATAAGTATATTACACACTATAAAAATGCTTCTTTTAATCTACTATGCTCCATTGCTTAATAAATTGAAAAAAGACTACTGCCAACGACTTGTCCTGAAGGGACTCGCGGATGGCAGTAGTCTTTTAAATAGGGCGTAAGTTAAGCCATGTCTCAGGTTAGATAATAGCTCTATTATTTATTGTAGTGCATTCAGTTTTCTATATGGCGTGGTTTTCGATTCGTTTAATTAGCTCTTTTACTTTTTCTTCAATTAAATTTCTTGTTTCCCTGAAATCTTCAATGGTCCCACCAGATGGGTCGTCAAGTCCCCAGTCTTCTTCAAGCTTTGAAGGAACGAAGGGGCAATTAGCTTCACAGCCCATAGTAATCACAATATCGATATCACTTGGTATATCTGTCAGCAACTTGGGATAGTGAGCTGCCATTGAAATCCCTCTTTCTTTCATAACTTCAACAGCGAGTGGTTTTACCTCAGGATATTCTTCCACTCCCGCAGAATAACTATCAAATAAGTCTCCACCTAATTCCTTAGCCAAACCTTCAGCCATTTGTGATCGACAAGAATTGTGCACACATACAAACGCTACTTTATATTTCATTATCTCATCCTTAACCCTTTCTTTTCCTTCTTCAATTTTATCCTTCTTTACACAAAGATCACTGCGTCAAACTGGTTTATTTTTCAATTAAATAACGATATAGTCTTCGTTATCTCTGATGAATACTGAATCGATCTGATAATAAGTTCATTGTGCCTTTTTCATGATATTACAATGTCTTCATTTCTAAGCTTAGTTAAATGTCTCGATACGTTCGATTGAATCATATTCAAAGTTGCTTCAATTTCGTAGATACATAACTCATACTTTGGAGTAAAAATAATTCTTCTCAATCGGTTTTCATCATTAAAACTTCAAATGAATGTTCCAGTGGTCTATTCCTCGTATATTCGATTATACTCATATGCCAGGGTTGTTTCCAATGTTTTTCAAGAGAATTTACTAATTTATAGCGATATAGTCAGTGAGTTTGTTTTAATAGAAGCACCTTTAAAGATAAATTCGATTCTATGTTTAACTAAACTAGGCATGTCTTGTTTAAGTATTTCATCTATTCAATATAACAATTCGATCAAAAATATATAATCATTTTAATTATAAAAAGGGGGATACTTTGTGCTTAACGCTGTTGTTATCCTTTGATATCAGATAGACATTTTGATAAAATGACAGTTAATTTAAATGAGTTTGGATTTTAAAAAAACCTAACACAATACTATTTAAAAAGGAATGTTCATTATCAAATACAGCGACGAAATGACATTTTCCAGAAACGGATTCTTTTTTGGATGCTTTCTTTTCTTGATACATGTTTTCATATTTGAGTTTTTATGCGGGGATATCTTTGCGACGCTATCTACGACACTATTTTTCTTTTATCTCTCTTTATGCATATGGGGTTTCGCTTATTTAAACAGCATCCTCAAATATTTAGAAAATGATAAAAAATTTATATTTAACGGCGTGCTCTTAGGGATATTTCTATTTTCACCATTTATTTATCTATGGGTCCGCCGTTTTCGGTAATAATTAAAAGAAGTTAAGGTGTCCGGTGTTTGTAAAACGTCGAAAAGAGACTCTTCATAAATATTACTGATTACGTATAAAGAAAATCTTATAAGCGGTCTTAAAGTATGTGTTTGATAAATAAGACCGAGCCTGTCATTGACACTATTAGTCGATATCCTATATAATTTTTTACGGTAAGTCGTTTTTAATAGGGGGTAAGAGAAGCTATATGGATTTTAATATATGGCGCTTTATACTAGATACACTTGAAGCTGCCGGCGTTATTGGCGGGTATGTTTCGATTTCAATTATTAGTGTCAGCTTGATTACATATGCATCACGAGGAAAGCTTTCAGGAAACAAGCTAATAGGTTCGAGTGGCTTTCATCCGATCATCGGAGCGTTATTAGGGCTTATACCTGGGTGTGGGGCAACCATTGTGGTTTCTTCTATGTATAAAAACAATAAAATATCTTTCGGCGGATTACTTGCTGCATTTATTGCAACACTGGGGGAGGGTTCCTTTGTACTTTTAGGAGCTTCCGACGAGGCAAGTGTGTCCGCAAACCTGCAAGCATTTTTAATCGTTAATTTGGTCGGCGCATCTGTTGCTGTACTATCCGGTTATCTCGTTGATAGTTTAGGCATAAGCATCCCCGTGCGTGAGGTTTCAGAAAATGTAATGCAACATGGTCACCATAAAAGTGGCGCTTTGAGTCTATCCCAAATTATTGTAGATTACATAGGATTTTATCTCATCCTCGCATTCAGTGCCTTTATGCTTCCCGGGTCACTTATGGCTTTGTGGGGTGGAAATCTGTCAGGGTATGATTCTCTGTTTGATCGGTCTGCTATTTTGATTACGATTATTTCAATCATTTATTATCTCTTCTACAAATTTACATATATAGAACATGACTGCTCTCATGACAATGGTTTTAGAGCATCCTTGGAACATGCCGTTTCAGACATTTCCACTGTCATTGTTTACGTCTTTGCTGGACTATTGATCGCCAACTATACTATCGATATTTTGGTGGGACCAGCAACCTTTGATGCATGGATGGCTTCCTCGGCTTTTGTTGTTGTAGCCGTTGCCGGAATCATCGGAGCGACTCCAGGTTGTGGTGGTATGATATCTGTTGCAGTCGCTTATTTAGCTATCCCCAATTTCCCGATAGCTGCCCTAATAACAGCAGGCATCGCAACAAGTGGAGACGGCATTTTTCCATTGCTCGTATCCAATAGAAAAGCCGCATTAGTCATAACCGCCTTGGGTTTGGTTGTTTCTTTGATGGTAGGGTATGGTGCATTGGCTATAGGTATTAGAATCTGATTTATCCTATTGTTAAAATAAATGATGATTTAAATTTTATAATGAACAATTAAGGGACATCTATTAAGGTGATCCCTTTTTACGATTATAAAAGGAAGTTAGGATGGATACCGAGGAGGTAAAATTCAAGATCAAAAAAAACAATCCGTTTACTTTACCAAGTGTTACTATTATATATGTTAGTCATCTTGATTTTGTTGCTTTTATAATTTATAGAAATAATGAATATCAGAGAATCGCGATACATAAGTGCAGTCGTGTTATTCAATGGAGTGTTATAAATGTTTAAGAATATATTGACAAAGCAATGGCCGCTCTTGCGCAAACGGTTTCAAAAAGCGTATACTTATTTCAATCATATAAATCAATTAAGTCCTCAGGACGTAAAAAAATAGAAGTTATTATTTAATACAATATAAACTTTAATAAAGAGTTATCACAAATCTTTAAAAACCAATTCGGACGCATAATCAACACCACCAGCGGCGTCAAGGATCAGCCGGCACTAGGCGCGTACTCTGCATCAAAAGGAGCCTTGGACAAGTTGGCCAAAGACTACGCAAGTGAACTGAAAGGAAAAAACATTGCGATCAACGCCTTCGACACCGGCTGGATAAAAACAGAAATGGGCGACGAAGAAGCATCAAGCGAACCCGAAACAGTCATCCCTAGAATGATCATAGGCGCCATTTTAAAAAATAAGAGTTGTTTCATTTTAAAAATAATGTAAAAGAACCAATGGTACCGTATCCATAATGTGTTAAGATAGAAATAATACTTATATAGGTGTGAGTAGAAAATGGCAAATTATAATGTTAATAATACGACTGTCAATTCTTTGTTATCACTGATTGATGAAAAGAGAATTGCGATACCAGAAATACAGAGACCATTCGTATGGAAAAGTGCAAAAGTTAGAGATCTTCTTGATTCGCTTTATAATGATTATCCAGTCGGCTATATTATTACATGGCGAAATCCTGATGCCCGTCTTAAAAATGGCGAACTTTCCGAAGGCAAGACGATACTTATCGATGGTCAACAACGAGTAACAGCTTTAATGACTGCTATTTCAGGACAGAAAGTCGTTGACAAAAAATATAACAAGAAAAAGATCCCGATTGCTTTTGATCCGATAAACGAAATATTTGAAGTATCAAACCCAGCCATAAGGAAAGATAAGCACTGGATCCCTGATATTTCTTATATCTTTAGTGAAGACTTTTATTTATTTGAATTTGTTGAAGATTATTGCGAAAAAAACAGTGAGATTGATAGAAATACATTAAGTAAAATATTGCATAAACTAGAAAGTATCAAACACAGTTCAATGGGAGTCATTGAATTCTCTCATATAGAGGTCGTTGCTGATATTTACAATGATCAGAACGATGAACAGGTGACACCGGCAGATGTAAAAACATGCTACTTGGAAAACAGGCAACCGATCGAAAAGGCGTTTGTTTATTTAGAGGATGATCATTTTGACCACAGGGGTATAGGGTCACGACAACCTCGTCATAATTAATGAAACTTGGACGTAATGATCCTTTTCACTGTGGCAGCGTAAGGAAATACAAGAAGTGTTGTCTGAATAAAGACTAAATTATGAAAGCCCAATAAAACAATCATATTTAGAGGGAAAAGACTCAATCGCTTATTTACGTGATTGAGTCTTTTTTACACGTAAACTTCTATTAATAAACAAACAAGTCGTAGTGCCAACATTTAGCATTAAATGACTCAGTTTGTTAAGTTTGCCTTTTTCAGCATTGATACTATGGCTATCTCATGAAAAATTTCTATTCATTATAAAATTAAGTAATTTTAATTATACCCATTGTGTTTGTTATATTTTTTTAATGAAAACGACCCACTCCTTTGTTAAAATATAATGTAGTGAAAATAATCACAAAAAAAAGGGAGACGGATTATGAAAAAGAATATAGTTTTAGGAAGTTTGTTAAGTATTTCTCTTATGTTAGGTGGGTGTAGCGAAACAGACGAGCCTGTTTCAGACGAAACGAGTGATACTGATGTATCTACAGATACTGAATTAACCAGCAATGAAGAAGAGTCAAGCGATGCTGTTACATCTGCGACATATCGAGAATACACAGATGTGGAAGAGCTTGAAGATAGCTATGATGTTATTATTGTCGGTTCAGGTGGCGCAGGCCTTTCAGCGGCTATTGAAGCCAAAGATGCTGGAGCAAATCCAGTTATCTTTGAAATGATGCCTGTTGCTGGAGGGAATACTAAAAAAGCGTCTGCCGGAATGAATGCATCTGAGACAAAATTTCAAGAAGCTTTAGGTATAGAAGATTCCAACGAAGCGTTTTATGAAGAAACGTTTGCTGGCGGTGGAGAAACGAATAATGAGGAGTTACTGAATTATATGGTGGATAATTCAGCTGATTCCATTAACTGGTTAGATTCTATTGGTATTACGCTGGATAATTTAACAACGACCGGCGGAATGAGCGTTGAACGTACACATCGTCCTACCGATGGTTCTGCTGTAGGCGAATATTTAGTGAATGGTCTTTTGGATAATATTGAAGAAAGAGACATTCCATTGTTTGTCAATTCTCAAGTTACAGCTATTTTAGAAGAAGACGGAGCGATATCTGGCATAGAAGTGCTCGTTGATCAAACAGATAAACGAACAATTTCTTCTGAAGCGGTCGTCGTAGCCACTGGAGGATTTGGTGCCAACCCAGAGATGATTGTTGAAAACGATCCTGAATTAGAGGGGTTTGTTACAACAAACCATGAAGGAAGCACCGGGACTGGAATTGAGATGATTTCAGCACTAAGTGGTGATCTTGTTGATATGAGTGATATTCAAATCCATCCGACTGTTGAACAGTCTTCTGGGTATTTAATTACAGAGGCTGTGCGTGGTGAGGGAGCGATATTGGTCTCAAATGAGGGTGTGCGTTTTACGAACGAAATGGATACACGTGATAAAGTATCTGCAAACATTATCGCTTTGCCAGAGAAAAAAGCTTACTTGATATTCGATGATGGTGTTAAAGAGAGAGTGCTCGCTATTGAAAAGTATGCAAGTGAAGGCTTCGTTAAGTCTGCTGATACCATTGAAGAACTAGCTGAAGACATGGCACTAAATGCCGATAATTTGAAAGACACACTAGAGACATGGAATAATTCTGTGGCTGAAGGGGTGGACGAAGAATTTAACCGTACGACTGCTATGGATGAAGATTTGTCAACGGGTTCATACCATGCAATCGAGATTGCCCCGGGCGTTCATCACACTATGGGTGGCGTAAAAATTAACTCATTGACAGAAGTTCTAAAAACTGATGGAACGAAAGTTAATGGCTTGTATGCAGCTGGTGAACTAACAGGAGGGCTGCATGGATCTAATCGTATTGGCGGTAATGCAGTGGCTGATATTATTATATTTGGTAGACAAGCTGGGAAACAAGCTGCGACATACACCATAAACTAATTAAAACAGATTGAGGCGACCGACATGTGTCGGTCGCCTTGTTCCATATTATTCCCCACTCTAGATTTAATACATAAAAACGTAAGACTTTTCAAAATTATTCGTTTCAACTATGGAGAACACGAGGGTAACACTTGTGCTCTTCATAGTTTATTTTTTTTTAAGCAAACTCAAAAAGGCTTACACTTCCCATTTCTCTCTCTTTATAACTTAGAAAAGGAGTCAATGAATAGGGTGTGTGGGCTAGAGGCTATAAACGTTACCTTATTAATAATAAGATTACTTAGTATCGACGGTTGATATTACGTCAATATCTTGGACACTTGAAGCTGCCGGTGTTATAGGTGGCTATGTGTCACTATCACTTATTGGCGTTAGCTTACTTACATATGCTTCACAAGGAAAGCTATCAAAGTACAAACAAGTAGGGCCGAGTGGCTTTCACCCAATTATTGGAGCTTTATTGGGATTGATCCCAGGTTGCGTAGCAACGATTGTTGTTTCATCAATGTATAAAAATAAAAAAATATCCTTTGGTGGTTTATTTGCAACATTTATTGCGACCTTAGGAGAAGGCTCATTTGTATTACTAGGAGCTTCTGACGAGGCGAGTGTCGTCGCAAACCTTAAGGCATTTTTCATCGTCAATTTAGTTGGCGCTATTGCTGCTATTGTATTTGGTTATCTTGTTGATAGTGTAGGCATACATATCTCTGTAAAAGACATTCCAGTGAAAGCAACCCATGATAAACATCATAAAAGTCAGGAAATAACTCTATCAGAAGTGATCATTAAATATATTGGGTTTTACCTCATTCTTTCTTTCAGTCTCTTTCTGCTGCCTGGATCTCTAATGGCGTTATGGGGTGGTGATTTACCAGGGTATGATTCACTTTTTGATCAAGCAGCTATTCTGTTTTCGCTTACTTCTATTATTTATTACTTTATATACACATTTACTTCCAAAAGACAGAGCTGTTCTTGTGGCAATAACTTGAGAGAAGCGTTGGAACATGCCGTTATCGATATTTCTACAGTCATCGTTTATGTCTTTGCCGGACTATTGGTTGCTAATTATATTATTGATATATTGATTGGACCAGAGACCTTCGATGCGTGGATGACCTCATCAGCTTTCATTGTCGTAGCTATTGCTGGTATCATTGGCGCAACACCAGGTTGTGGCGGGATGATATCCGTTGCGGTCGCCTATTTAGCAATCCCTAATTTCCCGATAGCCGCATTAATCACAGCCGGCATCGCAACAAGCGGGGACGGTATCTTCCCACTATTAGTATCCAATAAAAAAGCAGCGATAGTCATTACCGCATTAGGTCTGCTGGTTGCTTTGATCGTGGGGTATGCGTTATTGGCCTTAGGTATTGAAATCCAAAGTAGTTTATCAACGTTTGAAAGATGAATAATATAACTAGGTTAGCTATAAATAAACTATTACGGATATTGTAGTGTTTATAACAAATATGCAGATGAAAAATTAATACAAAAGAACCCTTGACCGTTTCTATCTTGAACACTTTTACAACAAAGTGCTCGAGAAAGCGGTCAAGGTTTTTTTGAAGAAATAATACATTGTTATAGTATTACTTGTTTGTTTAAATGAAACACAGTGCATAAGCGCTTTCTTTGTATTATACTGTACTTAGAAGTATATAAGCAGGAAGGAGCCTTTTAATGATTAATATAACAGTGAGTCTTGATCCTGAAGATAAGAAACTAATTGAAGGGCATGCGCGCTTAAAAAGCGTATCTATTTCAAGTTTGATCAGAGATACTATGTTAGAAAAAATTGAAAACGAGCTGGATTTAGATTTATTTAATCAGACGATACAAGAATACAATAAAAATCCAAAAAGCATATCATTCGAAGACATGCTTAAGGAGCTATCTGATTAGTACCAAACAAGGTTAAAAATATTTTAAATATTAGGAGTAAAAAGTTACGGCCAAACAACATAGTGGTGAAGAAAAGAAAATTAAAAAGCAGTTCTGGACGGGTTACGCCTTATTTTTAAGTATTACAGGTATCTTGGTGCTTGTTTATCTTGTATTAAGTACATTGAATTTCTTTGGTTAGAAGTTCATAAATAAAAACATAATTACGTCTGATGCTTCAAGAGATAAATCTAATATTCAAATAATAACGTCCATATTTAAATGTATTCAAGGAGAATCAAAATGGCACTACTTCAGAAAGAATTAAAACTAACCAAATTCAAAGACTTACTGACCATGCAATTAACCTTACCTCCATATCAAAGACCATATAGCTGGAGCATAAAATCAACCGCTACCTTGTTTAATGACACGTATGAAGCCTTTAAAGAGAGTATCGATGAGTACCGTTTGGGCTCAGTAATCTTACATAAAGATGGACCCGATCAATATAATATTGTGGATGGTCAACAGAGACTTACCACTTTATCTATTCTCCTTTATTGTTTGAATGAAAAAAGGTTAAGGCTGCTTGAAGAAAAATATGATAAGCAATCGAACGAAGCCATTACTAGAAATTTTAGAGTTTTAAATAGAAAAATAAATGACTTATCTAATGATGAATCACAAAAATATAAAGAGTATCTCTTAAATCAATGCACTGCCGTACAAATCGTTACAGATAATGAACAGGATGCTTTTCAATTTTTTGATTCACAGAATTCACGAGGAAAAGAATTAGCTCCTCATGATCTATTGAAATCTTATCATCTACGAGAAATGAATGGTGAAGAAGAGCAGACAAAAATCAACATTATTAATCAATGGGAATATATTGATCAAGATATTTTAGATGATTTATTTAAAAATTATTTGTATCCTTTGACTCAATGGTATCGAAGAAAAGACGGATTAGGATATTCTTCAAGTAACATTTCCTCTTTCAAAGGTATCAAAGGAAACAATAACTACAATTACTCAATTTACCATAAAGCAAGCAACCTGTTTGTAGAACAATTTAATGCGAATGGCACTAAAGAACTTCTTTCTTCGAATTCTTTAAATCAGTTTCAATTAACCCAGCCTCTTATCTCTGGAACTAGGTTTTTTTATTATACGCTTCATTATGAACGAATGTTAGAAACCGTTCGAAAACGAATCAACCAATTTCACAATAAAGAAGAAGTCCCCAGTAAGCGTTCAGGAGATATTTACATCAAACAATTATATGAAACGGCCTTACTATTTTTTGCTGATAGATTTGGCACTGAGAGTTTAACTAAACCCATCATGCAAGTGCTTTATACATGGAGTTATTCTTTGAGAATAGTCATGTATGCTGTCTATCCGCAGACAATCAATAAATACGCCTTGGGTCAACATGATCGAATAAATAATGGCATCGATATGTTCACAGCCATTAGTGAAATGGATGATCCTGAAGAATTAAAATTGATTGTGCTTGAAAAGCCAGAGGGTGTTTTTAATAACGAAGATAAATATAGAGAGATGTACGAATTTATTTATAAAAAGAATAGGTGGTAAAGAATGAACGATGATTTAGAAATAATATCAGTCTCAAGTATTTTGAATAAATATAATTATCTTGTACCTATATATCAGCGGAATTATGCCTGGACAGAAGTTCAAATAGTACAGTTAATTGAGGATATTGAGAGTGCGATAAAAGATGATACGGATCATTACTTTTTAGGGAACTTAATTGTTAATAGGACAGATAATAATATGTATGAGGTCATTGACGGGCAACAACGATTAACAACCTTGTACCTTCTCAAAAAATATTTAGGTATGATCTTCTTAAAAGACTCATTAAAATTTGAAGCAAGGGAGAAATCAAATCGTACACTTCGACATTTACATGATAGCAACTCATTAGAATTAAATAATGATTTAGCGGCACCAGAAATTTTAAATGGTTATAGTATTATAGAAAATTTCTTTAAAGTTAAAAACATTGATAAAAATATGTTCATTAAAAAAATGGAAAGTGTTTATTTAATTCAAATTCAAGTGCCGCAGAACATAGATTTAAATCACTACTTTGAGATCATGAATACGCGGGGAGAACAATTAGAGCTACATGAGATAGCTAAAGCTAAAATACTCGAGAAACTAGAAAATGATAGTGAAAGAGCAACGGCCGCAATGATTTGGGAGAAGTGTTCTGATATGAATGCCTATGTACAAATGAGCTTTGATACAAGTATACGAAAAGAACTTTTTACAGATGATTGGGCCAAGTTAAACAAATCAATCACTAATTTTGATGCTATTAAAGATAAAGTTTCAAGTAAGGCAGATTTTGAAGATAAAAAAACATTAAAAGATATTCTTGAAAAAAATGATTTGGAAAGTACTAAAGAATATCAACCGGATATCGAGAATCAACGGTTCGAATCGGCTGTTTCTTTTCCTCACTTTTTGTTGCAGGTGAATGCCGCCATCAAAAAGAGCGGTGAAGAAGATTCTAGTTTGGATGACAAACACTTTCTAAATAATTTATCATGGACATGGTCGTCAGTAGAAAATGCAAAAGAATTTTTGTACCATTTATTAAAATGTCGCGTTTTGTTTGATAAGTATATCTTGAAACGGGAGTTTGCTAGAGATTACAAAGAAACAGGTAAATGGTCTCTACAGCGTTTGGAGAAATATCGAGACCCCAAAAAAGGAACGGACCAACCTCAATATATCAGTACATTAATTGATACAAACAAAATTAATCAAAAATTAAGAACCTTAGAAGCCTGTTTACGTGTTACGTATACCTCACCAAAGACGATGCATTGGATCACCCTTGTTTTATCTGAACTATTAGCCAATGAAGAAGTCAACATTATTACTAAATTGGAAAATTATTGCAAAACAAAAGTTGATAATAGCAATTACCAAAACAAACAAGGCTTTGGTATTGAAAGAATCGTATTCACTTACCTTGATTATTTACTCTATAGGGACGGGTATACCTATCAGGAAAAGAACATATTAAACCCATTACAAGACGATTGGCAATTCCAATTTAGAAACTCTATAGAACATTTTCACCCTCAAAATCCAGTTGAAGTGGCACATTGGGAAGAAGATGATCTGAATAGTTTTGGTAATTTAGCATTGATAACAGTTTCTGGAAATTCTAAATTCTCTAACTTGCCACCTGATGGAAAAATCCATTCGTATCCAAGTATAATGAATCAAAGTTTGAAGTTAAAAATCATGGAAAAAATGACATTAATAAATGATGGTAAGTGGACAGAGAAAAAAGCTCAAGAACATGAAAAAGAAATGTTCTCACTACTGAAAAAGAAAAATATATAGAGCTATAAATTATTAACGTCAGTTGTGAATGTTATTTTCATCTCTTAAACTTAACAAGAATTATAAAGTAACTAGCTGACAAAGCAAAAGTATGAAATATCTATAGAAAAATTAAAGATAACGATGATATTTACTATGTTGACATTAATTAAATACTAGTGAACTCT
>NZ_BJUY01000003.1 GCF_007988865.1 Alkalibacterium kapii
GTTCCTGAAGGGCAGGCATTACTCGATTGCGTGACCTTTACAACTTCACAATCATCTTATAGGGTACGCAATAACTTTTAATTCTTTTTTATTCATAATAGGTAGCTTTACTCTCTCCTTTTAACTCAAAATGCTTTGTTAGAACGTTCCGTATACTTTTTTTAGAAATAAGCTTTCCGCACCATTCGTATATCGTCCCTGTCTGCACTTTCTTTTCTGGGAAAAGTAAGCGAAAGTCTTTAATCTGGTCAAGAATAACCTTATGTGATACCGCTTCAGCCCCACACTCTCTACATTTCCACTTTCTACCATGATTGAGCCTTACTTCGGACATGCATACGTCACAAAAAGGCCCTTTCCTTAAATCCTGAAAATCATATTCAGGTAGCGTCACAAATTTCGTATCACTTACATGAAGCTGCTTGAGCGTTTCTGCAAACCTATGATGACATTGATTCAAACTTTTTCTCATACTGTTCAACTTAATTAAATGATAAGACAACATTGTCGGGAATATAAAGGAATCAGCAACAGGTGCTTGAAAGAGTGTAAAGCGATTGTTTATAAAGACGACAAGACCGTTTAAAGGAAAGCTTACACGTTGTTCTTCCATTAGTTGCCGGAGAAGATTCATCGATCGATTCAGTTGAAGAAGTGGATTAGAAATTTCTTTATTTGTTGAACGTATTTTAAATTTATCATCACTATAAACGAACTGGCCCTCATAATTTTTCACTTCATATATAGTAGCTCCCATAGGTGTTATCAGCAAAGTATCGATTTGGCAAGTTTGACCGTTTACCTTTAGCATCAGATCATTTAAAACAAGACAATCGCATTTCAGTGACTTCATGGCTGCGTCAAACTGGCATTCTCCTTCGTAGCCTTTCATCCTGTAATCAAGACTGGTTGTTTGAGGATTCAATAATATACTACGTTTATTCAATGCTCGAAGTACTTTCAGTTGTATCGGAAGTTCTCGTTCTTTCATTATCATTTCATCACTCTCCAATTTTCTGTTCTAACTATTATATTGTCTCTTTATTCAAAAAATGACTTTTTTATTTTAATAACAAGCGCTATTTTATGTATTTAAATCGATATAAGTTATAATAGAATTAGGCTTTATCTATTCAAAGGCAATGTTATGTTTAGACATCAATCAAAGACGTGACAGGTATTAGATTTATAAGGAGAGGATACATATGGGCAGAGGCGGCGGTCGCGGAGGCGGTTTTGGCGGGGGAGGATCCCGTGGGGGAGGTTTCGGTGGTCATCGAGGCGGTGGCGGCCGGATGGGAGGCGGCTTCGGTACTGGCCGTGGTGGCGGAAACAACGGTGGCGGTTTATTCGGTGGTGGAAACAGTAATCGTTCGGGTTATAACAGAAGACCTCGGATGGGACCGATATTCTTTGGTGGTGGCTTTGGCCGCAGACGCTATTCTTCAGGCGGTGGAGGTGGCGGCGGTTGCGGTTCTATGGGATGCGGCGGTATTTTCACAGCACTCATCTTTATGTTTATCATCTTCAGTCTCTTCACAAACTTTGACAACTTGTTAGGTAATGACAGCTCATCCAGCGTCACATCTTCAACAGTCGAGCGTGAACCCTTACCAGCGGGCTCTGTCAATGAAACGGATTACTATACGGATAAATTAGGTTGGATAGGCAACCACACACAAATGGTCGATGGCCTTCAGTACTTTTATAATGAAACAGGTGTCCAGCCACATGTCTATATTACCGATGACATCAATGTTGACGGCCAGCAAATTGTAGAAGGTAAACCGACGCCCGAAGAAATGGAAATGTTCGCCAATAACAAATACGATGAACTTTTTACAGATGAAGCGCATCTCCTGCTTGTTTTCTATGAACCCGTCCCTAACAGTTATGCGACGTATTATGTCACAGGTTCACAAGCGAGATCAGTTATCGATACAGAAGCTGGAGATATCCTTCTAGATTATCTCGATAGAAACTATTCGAACTCCAATTTCAGTGACGAAGAATACTTCAGTGAGTCCTTTAAAGATGCGGCAGATCGGATCATGGAAGTGACCACCTCCCCTTGGATTCCAGTTCTTGTGATTTTTGGCGTGCTGGCAGTGCTGTACATTCTTTTCAAGTGGTGGCAGTCACGACAACTAAGTAAAAAACGAGAAGCTGAACGGACAGAGGAAATGCTCAACCGCCCGATTGAAACATTTGGGACAAGCGAAGCCGATGAACTGGCTAAGAAATATGAAGACGATAATAATTAAATCAAAACAAATATTTTAGGAGGAAACAACATGGCAATACTAGACCGCTTTTCAGATATTATCAGTGCAAACGTTAATGCAATCATCGATCGGATGGAAAATCCGGAAAAAATGATCGATCAGTACTTACGGGATATGATGGACGATCTCGCAGAAGTGAAAAAGAATACGGCAAGCGTCATGGCGGAAGAAACACGTGCCAAGCGTTTAGTCGATGAGAATGAAGCTGAAGTTAAAAAATATGAAGGCTATGCAAAAAAGGCTTTGGAAGCCGGAAATGATGCGGATGCACGCGTCTTCCTTTCTAAAAAACAGGAACTGGAAGACACAGGAACGGGACTTGCCAATGCTTATGCAAAAGCGCACGAAAATGCTTCAAAGATGCGTAAAATGCATGATAAACTCGCTTCAGATATAAATAAATTAAGAAACCGCCGTTCGATGATCAAGGCACAAATGTCCGTTGCTGACACGCAGGAAAAATTGAACAAGGTCGACACTTCTTTAGGTAAATCCAAAGGCGCTATGAGTAACTTTGAACGTATGGAAGAAAAAGCTTCCCGTCGTTTAGATGAAGCAAATGCCATGGCAGAGCTCAATAAAGAACCAAAGGATTCAGCCCAGAAACTTGAAGAAAAATATGCTGCAGAAACAGGTTCAGCAGCTGTCGAAGAAGAACTTGAACGCATGAAACAGGATATGGGACTTTCTAAATCAAAAGAGACTCATGACAAAAACTAACTGATTCCAAAAAAACACCAGCGGACGAGTATAGAATCTCGTTCGCTGGTATTTTTATATATATTTCAGACATCGTTCTTAAAAAAATGTTACCTCAATAACGTCGATAAGGTATCTTCCAGTCATATTTAAAGGATAGAATACGTAATCCAGAAAATACGATAAACAGAATATACTGGTAAGAAATACTCTCGACACCTCCAAAACCCATGATAACCCCTATCAAGAAAATCCATAAGCCATAAATGTTTTCTCCTAGCAATATCGGTTTTCTCTGAGACATTATGTCTCGGACGATGCCACCACCAGTTGCAGTAATAAGAGCAGAAGCAACTACCGCACTTGCCGGCAGCCCCAGCGTAAGCGCCAGAATAGAACCTTTAATAGCAAAAGCTACAACACCGAATGCATCCAAAAGGTTTGTCCAAAAAACCCGTCTTTTGACGATGGGCTTAGGGAGTACGATAACTACTGTAATTGATATAACAGCTACTATAAAAAGAAGTTCCTGGTTCCAAAGCTTATAATCCGACCCACCAATCAGAACATGCTGCAAGGCTCCGCCACCAAAAGCTGTTAATAAACCAAATAAGTAGACGGCAAAAAGGTCATACTTTTTTTCCATAGCGATGATTCCGCCTTGTAAAGCAAAAGATATCGTCCCAATGATTGCAAATATATCCCACGTATCCATAGCTTCTCCCCATCTTATATTTAGTCTTCTACAAGTAACTACACTATCATTGCATCATGAAGCAATCAAGTAGAGCGGCTTCTCAGTAGGAAAATAGCTATCTTAGCTTATTTATGAGTAAATCACCAAAACTATACAACATCAGCTGCTTTGAAACACCAAAAAGCACTCCTGATCTAATGAACCGTGTTGTCCAAATGAAAAGGAGTGCTGGAGTATGTTATTCACAATATCTCGATTGAAATGGATAAACTACTATTCTAACTACTCAACATTTATCTTTCTTTTTTCTTGAAATGTTGATCAGTCTGTTATTGCCTTGATATATTCTTTTTCAAACAGCGGTTTTATAGATTGGTATTTGGAAATACGTTTGATGGCGTCGCCTAAAAGTGGCGCGACACTCAACTGTATGATCAACTCTGTATTGTTTTCTTCAGATAGGTTGATCGTGTTGGTGATGATGACCTTTTTCACTCCCGATTGCATCAAACGATCCATCGCACTATCTGAAAGAACAGCATGTGTCACGCAAACGTAAACATTCTTAGCACCCGCTTTTTTTAATGTTTCGGTAGCTTTTGTGATAGTTCTCGCGGTATCCATAATATCATCAAAAAGCACACAGTTTTTACCATCCACTTCTCCAACGAGATCATAAGTGTCTGGCTTCGTGGTTTCATACAAACGCTTGTCAATAATAGCCAGCGGTGAATCGAGCAGCTCGGCTACTTCACGTGCACGTTTCACTCCGTCATGATCTGGAGAGACCACGACGATATTTTCTCCATCCAAATCATTTTCTATAAAATGATTCACTAAAAGAGCTGTTGCCGATAAATGATCCACAGGAATATCAAAAAAACCTTGAATTTGAGGGGCGTGCAGATCAACGGTTATCAAGCGATCGATTCCTGCATGTTCCAGCATATTCGCTACAACTTTTGCTGTTATCGCTTCACGCGGTCTTGGCTTACGGTCCTGGCGTGCGTAGCCGTAATAAGGCATGACAACATTTATCGAGCCGGCACTTGCTCTTATCAGCGCATCGATCATAATAAGCAACTCCATCAAGTGGTCATTACTCGGATCATTAGTTGACTGAATTAAGTAAACATCGTCTCCTCTGATACTTTCTTCGATATTTACGGATATTTCTCCATCAGAAAATTTATCAATGTTAGCCTTACTTAATTCGACCCCTACCTCTTGGGCAATTTCTGCCGCCAGCTTGGGGTTGGAATTCATTGCAAAAATTTTTACACCTGTTTTGTTTATGTGCTTAGCCATAGCTGCCTCCAATTGGTGACCTGTACTTCTATTATTATTTTAATCGTATACACAATACAGAAAAAATGCAAGCGCTATTTTATCTGTTTTAAAGGCTGCCATTTCCAGTTTTTGACCTCTGGCATGTCGTCGCCGTACTCTCTAATATATTGACGGTGTTTTTCAAGCTGCTCATCCATTTTCTCTTCTATATCGCTTGCTTTGTCTCCGTATACAGCACGTGCTGCATTTTTGACAAGATGGAAACGGTCGATTTCATTCACCACTCGCATATCAAAAGGTGTAGTCACCGTACCATTTTCTTTGTAGCCATGTGGAATCAAGTTCCGGTTTTCTCGGTCAAAGAACAAATTCTTTAGCAGTCCATCATAACCATGAAAGGCAAAGAGAACTGGCTTGTCTGTTGTAAACAATTCATTGAAGGCCTCGTCACTTAGTCCGCGCTTGTCATTTTCAGGACTGTTCAATTTAAGCAGGTCCACTACATTGATAAAGCGTATCTTCAAGTCAGGATATTCCTGATTCAGGATCGATATCGCTGCCAGTGACTCAAGATTCGGTTCTGTTCCAGCGGCTGCGATCACAATGTCCGGATCAAGGTCCTGATCAGTACTCGCCCAGTCAATGACCATTAAGCCTTCTTCTACTAAAGTCTCAGCTTCCAAAGCTGTATAAAACTGTGGACGCGGATGCTTGCTGGACACGATCAAATTGATTTTTTGCTTGGACTTCAATACTTTGTTCATCACCGCCATTAATGTATTGGCGTCAGCCGGGAAGTATTCTCTAATATAATCAAGTTTTTTGTCAGCCAGATGTGTACTGATCCCCGGATCCTGATGCGTATAGCCATTGTGATCCTGCTGGAAAACGGTTGACGAAGCAATCACATTAAGCGATGGATACTTATTGCGCCAGTCCAGTTCATCCGCCTTTCTCAACCACTTGAAATGCTGAGTAAGCATGGAGTCGGCGATCCTTAAGAACCCCTCATAACTCACAAAAAAGCCATGGCGTCCAGTCAACGTATAGCCTTCCATCCACCCTTCTGCCTGATGTTCAGAAAGCTGGGAGTCAATGACTCGTCCGCTTCTAGACTGTGCTTCATCTTCGGGCTCTTCAATATCTTCCATCCACTGACGATTCGTCGTTTGCAGCACCGCATTCAAACGATTCGACTTCAATTCATCTGTACTGATGATACGGAAGTTGTCAGGATTTGTTTCAACGATATCTCGAGCAAACTTTCCAAACTCGGTCATATCTTTTCCTTTTTTTGCTCCAGGCGTTTCGATATCCAATGTATATTGGCGCCAGTCCGGCAGTTTCAGTTCTTTTCTGTCTTTACCGCCATTTGTGATCGGGTTTAATGCCATCCGTTTCATCCCTTTAGGGGCAATACCTCTGATGTCTTCTTTCAGCCGACCCTGATCATCAAATAACTCCTCCGGCCGGTAAGATTTCATCCATTTCACTAATACCTCACTGTATTCCATTTTCTCCTGCTCAACCGGAATCGGCACCTGGTGCGAACGGAATGTGCCTTCGACTGGTTCATCATCCCACACCTCAGGCCCCGTCCAGCCTTTAGGACTTCTTAAAATTACTACAGGCCACTTAGGCATCCCTACAGTCTGTGCAGATTTTTTGCGTGCATGCTTTTGGATATTCTGGATCGTTTCGATGGCTTCATCCATCACTTCCGCCATCTCAGGATGCATGTTATTGGGATTTTCTCCTTCAATAAATAATGGATCCCATCCCAAACCGTCAAAGTAATGACGCAGCTCTTCATTTGATTTTCGAGCTAAAATCGTTGGGTTGGCAATTTTGTAATCATTTAAATGCAGGATAGGTAAAACCGCCCCATCCGTGTATGGATTAATGAAAACATTTGAGAACCAGGATGCTGCTAAAGGACCTGTTTCTGCTTCGCCGTCACCGACCACGACGGCCGCAATCGTGTCGGGCGTATCAAGCACAGCACCTGTCGCGTGAGACAAAGAGTAACCTAATTCGCCCCCTTCATGAATCGATCCCGGAACTGAAGGCTCTGCGTGCGAACCAATGCCTCCAGGGAAAGAAAACTGCTTGAAGAGCTTTTGCATTCCTTCTTCATCTTCTGTGATATCCGGATAAATTTCAGTATAGCTGCCGTCTAAATAAGCATTGGAAAGCATAACCTGCCCGCCATGGCCCGGCCCTTCAATATAGAACATATCTAAATCATATTTATTTATCACACGGTTTAAATGCGCATAAATAAAGTTTTGGCCAGGAACCGTCCCCCAATGACCGATCGGATTTACTTTGACGTCTTCTTTTTCAAGTGGACGTTTGAGCAAGGGGTTGTCTTTCAAATAAATTTGTCCAACAGACAAGTAATTGGCCGCTCGCCACCAGGCATCCACTTTTTGTAAATAACCAGCTGATGAATACTCTTTTTCCTTCGTCATATCCGTCATTCCTTTCCTATTTTTAGTGTTATGTTTTAATTTCCTTCACAACTAAACTTTAGCATAAGCAGGCGGCTGTCTCCACGAATAGCTACTTTTAAAGTTTTATCTGTGGACAGTTTCGATATCTGGCTGGAAAACACTGCATAATTGTAAAAACGCTCTGATCAAAAGAGACCAGAACGTTTTTAGTATATGAGTTAATAAGAAATCATCACTGCAAAAATAAGTATTATTAAAGTAATAATTCCAATCATCCATGCAGATACTTTTTTCAAAAGTTCATTCTCGAATGTTTTGTTCAACAAGAAAAAGAACGCAGCAACCAAAATAGTTTCTTTAAAGAATACAGAAATAATACTATGTAACATATTAAATAAGAAATATAAACTCATTGAATCTTCAACCACAACTTTCCCTCCCTCGTATTATGACATTTTATCTCCGATGATTAAATAAACGTAAATTAGAAGAACGATGACGATAAGATACAAGTTTTTCTTCTCTATTATTTGAGGAAACTATACGTTACTTCTCCTTAACGTTTAGGTGTACATGTTTGTCGAACTTGGAAATAATCGATCGATCGTGTGTGACTACGACGATTGTTTTTCCTTCTTTATTTAGATCGAAAAGTATTTCAATAATCTTATTCGCGTTTTCGTCATCCAGATTTCCTGTGGGTTCATCAGCAAAGATTACGCTGCAGGGTTTGACGATTATTCTCGCTAATGCCACTCTTTGTTGCTCTCCTCCAGATAATGAGTATACTTTTCTGTTCTCAAGCCCGTTTAGTCCAACACGTTTGATAGCATTGTAAATATATTCTTTTTTATTTTTAGTAGTTATTGAATCATTATATTTTGCGCCAATCAAAACATTTTCATATACTGTTTTATTCTCAATCAGTGCGTAGTTTTGGAATACATAACCAATCTCTTCTCTGATGATTCTGTTTACTTTTTTACTATTGATTTTCTCTATTTTATTTTTATCCCATATAACCTTACCTTCGTCTGCTTCTTCAATTAAGCCCAAAATATTAAGAAGTGTAGATTTTCCAGAGCCTGAATCCCCTGTAATAACAATGCTGTCTTTAGCATTTATTTCAAGATGTAAGTCTGTAAATAAAGCTTTATTCCCGAATTGTTTTGTTATATTTCTCGCTTCTACTTTCATTCTAAACCTCCTCATATTTTGTTGATTCGAGCTCTTTTTATTTTATGAATATATACAATTATCATTACAGCCGACAAGATAAATAAATAGGGTAGTAAAATTAGGTACGTGTTATTTCCTGTTAATAATGAGTACAGTATGAAAATAATATTCACTGTTAAAATTTTTCCGATAAATTTTTTAGAAATTTCTAAAGTTCTATACCCCAAACTTTTGAATAATTTCATTTCTTTATTTTTCTCTAAGCTATGAAAATTGGTAAATGATATAAATACCGCCAACAAGCTAATTAATCGAGGTAATACTTCGATCCCAGCATCCCACAAAGAAAGAACGAGCCCTTCTGTGTATAGATCTTCTCTATCATTTACTTTATTAAATTCAATTTCATTTTCCAGATTTTCAATTAAAAGATAGTCATTGATTTCTTCCATCTTCCTGTCATCAATGTAAAAACCTCCGTCAGATAAATTCTTCATAAATAAATTTTCATTTTCAGAATATAAAAAAATGGGGGCTTCTTTATTTTTATAGTCTTCTATTGTGTCATTTTCAATATTTAAATAATCACTACTATCAAAAAGATAAATAACCGCATCTTCTGCATTGTTTATAAAATCTTCTTTTTTCCAGTCATAACTTTCGAAAGTTTTTACATCCATAAGAACATTGAGACGACTGCTATCCTCTATCTCTATACTTTCATTATTGATTACAAAATTTGACTCTTCAAAATACTTTTCATTAATTCTATATGCTGAATAAAGATTATCTTCATATTCCTCGAAATCTATACTTTGTGGAGTGATTACAGTTGGATCAAAATAATAAATTGCATCCATTTGATTTAAATCATCATATAAATCTATTTGTTTTTGATTATTTTCATTTTGTTCATTATTTAATTGAGCGAACTGATCAAATTCCCATTCCCTAGAATCATCATTGAATCTAATTTCCTGAACATGTTCTATATTTTTAGCATTCATTCTTATTTGAGTATAGACTTTCACAGTTTCAATCAATTCGTTCATAGGTTTTTGAATCATTGGCAGAATTACAAATATTGACAAAATTAACAATCCATAAGTTATCGTTGTAAGAGAGGTATTGATGTTTTTGTTTTTTATGAAATCACTCAACCGATATCTGTTTATTACAAGAGTAGATAAGAGGATTAGGCCAATAAAAATAACAGCTAACATCAGTCCAACACTAATAGTCATAACATTGAATTCGATTATCCTTAAGTTAACCGTTCTAAACATAAGCGCACTTAAAAATATGGGAATGAGTAATGCTGCCACTGCGCTATACACTAAATCAGCCTTGAATATGTACGACAGAATATTTACAATTTTAAATCCATTTAATTTTAATACCGCAATGTCCTTTATCCTATAAGATATGGTAAATAGAATGAACAAAATAAATAAGGTAAATGCAATGACAGATATAAATATAATACTCTTTTCCAGCTCTTCATCTCTATCATAAAAAGTATGAGATAGAGTGTTTATGCTTATATTCAAATCTGAAAACTTATCTCGAATAACACTTTCTGCTAGGACTCGGTCTTTTGCACTGAAATAAACGCTCAAATCATATTTGAGTGTATCTAAATTTTCTTCTAAATAATGAAAAGGAATCACTTCATACGTTAACCCCTTATAAAAAGTAAATAAATCAATTTTATTTTTATCTTCTTCAGAATCATTACTGACATACTTTCTTCCTTTGTAAAAATCTTTCCCCAATTTAATATTATTTGGTACCATTTCTAAAACGAATGGATCCTTACCTGCTACATAGTTTTTCATCCCTTTTATTTGTCCATCTTCTTCAATGTAGTCAGGCACTATTACAGCTAGCTCATTCTCATTGACCATTTCATCGACACGTTCGATCACTTCCAGCTTTTGATCTTCTTGCAGGGGGTCTAGAAAGTTAATTGATAAATTATCATATTGATCATTGAACCCAAAATTATTATAAACATTATAGTGATCATTTGCTGAGAATATATTTAATACAACAAAAAATAGGAGGCTAAATATTGCAAGGAGTACTATTCTAAAAACTTTTTTCATAAAATTTCCTCCTAATTTATCGAGTCTACAAATCTTATATATCTATTAGCGACTTCTCCCCACTCTTCCTCTGTTAAACCAAACTGATCTGCATTGTTGCCGCTTGCATTTTCCTGAGTAATATCAATAAGTGAATCATTTTTAATATCATATTCTAAATGAACAAAAACATCTTCAGTTAGTTCTTTTTCCTTTACAACGGAACCCTCAGTTAATATTAAAGCAAGGTCCAATTTTTCATCAACAGTATTATATGCATAATTCATATAATAGGGTTCAGGGAAATCCTCTGTACTAACAGGTAGTTGATTGCCTTCAGCCACTTTATTATTACCTACTAAATCAGATTCCATGCGATCTTTTTTCAAGAGCTCTTTCGTGAAAAAGTACTCTTTGTATATGTCTGACTTGATATTATTGTTCTTATTGAAATTAACGCTTTCATTTTCTTCTTCGTTGCTTTCTAACTCAATCACTGTATCCTCAGTTTGACTAGTCTCTTCTCCTTCACTCGATTGTTCTGAACTGCTGCATGCTGTTAACGAAAGTACAGCAACACACAAAAGTGTTTTTAAAATCATTCAAATCATCCTCCGTTATCTATTTTTTGAAACATTTATATTTGATTTACATAAATAATTTTCTATGTAAAGGTTACCATATTGTGTGATAAATTGTCATAAAATTATAAACAGCCTTTTTTGCTTGGATGTCATTTTAATTATCAAAGTCGTGGTAAGGATAAAAGGGGATCTATTTTCTTTGGGCAATTTGCTGTTCGGACATACTGGTCCCCTTTTGGGCTTGTTGCTGCCTCAAGTATAAATATTTCTTTATTCTTTACTGCCACAGTTTTTGGGTCATATTTAAGCAAAGCATGCACGGTTTCTCTTAGATGGAAAGTTTTACTATTGAGTCCTTCAAGATAAATCGACTCTATATCCTGGCAGCACAAAGAATCTGTGCATCCTGGAGACATTTTTATTTTTGCAGCATAAAGCAACATTGATCACCCCCACTCTGTTTTTTCGTCATTTATCGGCCTTAATAACTCTACTACGTACAAGTTAGCATATTATCAAATCATTTAACTTGAATTGTCATATTTGAAAACCACATAAAAATTACTCCTTAGATTGGTAAGATAGAGTTTGAATTGCCAGCAGTCATTAATAGAAAGAACGTGATCAAAGAATTAAAAAGTGAATTCAACTCTATAATAGTCGTATCACTCATTCAAATATTTTATTAAATTTGTCTGTTTTACACCATTTAACCCCCATAGTACAGAAATGACTGACATCAAAAATATAAGTAAACCAATTAAGCTTATATTTGAAATGCTAAATAGATTTTCAAACCATTTATAATATATCGATGTACTAAAGATTAGTTCATTAGATAGATAAGCAATCAGTAAAGATGTACTGAAATAAAATGAAAATAGCAATCCATTTTCAAGTGCGATAATTTTCAAAATATCTTTCTTTGTATATCCTAAACTGTACAAAACAGCTAATTCAAAACTACGGTTATTAATCTGTCCTTTATTTAAAAATGTAATGATTGTTCCAGCTAATAATGCGATAGTAGTCGAACCAATTAAAAGTATCCAAACTAACCTAGAATACATTTCAGAAAAGTCACCGTATTTCAATTCGTACTGTGATGTAAAACGGTAGGCTGGAAAAATACTTCCTAATTTATCGCTTACTATTTTTGCATTCTCTGAATCATCGAATTGAATATACATTGACGTAAAACCCGTACCGTAAGCTTTTTTAAAATTTTCATAATCTCCAATGACATTCTGATGGAATTTTTCAGATTCTGGAGTCTCTGTAAAGGTACTTTCAAGAAATTTATAATCTTCTTTATTGGTTCCGATTGCAGTATTCTCTTTAGAGTGTCCCGTATAAACTGGATATTCTCTTTGCAATTTTTTTCTATACTCAGTTCTATACACTCCACTGATCACATAATTATTTTTTATTTGATTGTCTTCACTATCCAAAACACTTAATTCGATCCTGTCTCCTACAACTTTTTGAAAGTCATTGTCTTTTTGATTTAATAATGCATAGATATCTGGAATTAAAATTTCGTTACTATTATCTGATGGGAATTTCCCTGCAATCAGATTAATATTTTCTGTATTATAATGCGTTAAATATTCAGGGGGAAGTTGTAAGCCAGTAAAATGAAAAGTCAAACGTTGATCTGTCTCTCCGGGCACGGCAGGTTGGTCAATCCATTCTGGGAGTTCACTTCGATATACAGACTCATTTAAGCGCCTCTTCTGATTATCATAATGTGTGTCTAAACCATCTGAAAATAAATATACCTGCTCAACATGTTCAATTCTGCTTACTTTATTTACATCTTTTTCTGAAAAAGCTATTCTCTCTCCATCAATCGAAGAAATGATTCCTTCCTTTTTATACTGGTCCTGTACTTCTTGTTTAAGACTTTGAGTATCGAGTACGATCGCTCGATCGCCTACTCCCTCAAAGAAGTCGCCAAAAGATTGAGTTGTACTCGCACGAAAAGCACTAAAGCCTAAAATGAATAGTGTAATGATCATGACTGTCGGAATAGCTAATAAAACATATCTTTTCTTTTCCTTTTTCAAGTTTTTCCACACATATTGACTGATTTTCTTTTTAGAATTCGGTTTATTTTCATGATATATTTTAATTTCTTTATCTATTAATTGTTTCTTTTTTGAAGTGATGTGTTTATTTTTTATTTCATAAATAATATCACCATAGCGTAGTACTTTTTCATCATGAGTGACTATAAAAACTAAAATTCCTCTATCCTTTAATTTACTTAAATATGACATAAGACGTTCCGTAGCTATACTATCCAAGTTGCCAGTTGGTTCATCCATCAATAAAAGTCGTGGTTTTGAAATGACCGCTCGTGCTATCGCTACTCGTTGCTTTTGTCCTCCGCTTAACTCATGAATATAATGATGTTTCAACTCATGAATATCTAACTCTTCAAGTATTTGATCAATCTTTTCTTCGGAATAGTCACCGGTCAAGTCGATATTATCGTATACAGTTAACTGTTTCAGGAGTTTATAATCTTGATAGACCAGCCGCATATCGTATTCACGAATCGACGCCCATTCATCATTTGTTATTTTTTCAGCAGATCTACCTAGTAAGGCGTATTCTCCAGAATAATCTTTATCCAAACCCATCAAAATATTGAAAAATGTCGTTTTTCCACTTCCGCTATCTCCTGTTAGAATATACATTTTTGACGGGTCATTAAGGCTTAGGTGAACTTCATCCAGTATCTCTTTTTCTCCATAACGTTTTCCTAAGTTTCTTAAATCGATCATTCACTTTCTCTTCCTTTCTTTAGCCAAAAAATTTGCTGGTCAGGATGTTTCACTAAATCAGAATGGGAAAATCCTCTTGCAGATCCTTCGTTGGAATAAATGTCTCCCCAGACAATACTCATTTTACTTACTTCATCAAGTCCACCTACATTTTTCAACTTAATATCGATTTTGTCATTGCTAAAAAATGTTGGCCATTTATAAATAATCACGTACAGAGTATCTTCTACAACGATTAAATTATTTACTGATACCGATTCAAATTGTCCAATATTCGCTGTTCCAGTTATTGTTGTATCACTAGAAACAGATTTTGTGTCAGAAACATGCAGCTTATTTATATCCTCGAACGGAATAATTTCAATGTTCTCACTTTGATAAATATTCAAGGCGATATACATTAAAAATACGGCTAAAACAGCAAGTAGTGTACGTATGATTTTCTTTTTCAAAATCTCTACTCCTCTCTTTAATAAAGGATATCAGATAAGATTTAATCTTTTCTTTTCTCTATCTTAAGTTCTTCTTAAGTTGTGCATATAAAAAGAGATAGTACTGAAAAATACTATCTCTAAATATCTATAATTTTATTTTGATATGTGTTCCTTTACCTAATTCACTTACAACCTCTATCTCGCCACCATGAGCTTCAATTACTTCTTTTGCAATCGACATACCTAAACCAGAACCTTTATAATCTTTTGTATTCGTCCCCCTGTAATATCGATTAAAGAGCTTGTCCAGTTCTTCGTCTGACATACCTCGACCGTCATCTTTGATGTCGATCAAAATATCTCTGTCTACTTCTGACATGCTGATTTTTACCTTTGTATCACTATCGTTATGAATTAAAGCATTATAAATTAAATTTTCAACGGCACGTTTCATCAAATCTTTATCGCAACTAAAAGTTAAGTTTTCCTCGTCTGAATAAAAGTCAACTTTTCTATCTGAATAACCTGGATGGTTTGATATATCGATAACTATTTCTTTTATAAAAACTGTAAGATTTACTGCTTTTTTATCCAAATGAATACCATTATGCATAAGCTTCTCGTTCAGACGTAGTTCCTCAATCATATCTTCCATATATACTGATTTAGCAAGGATTATTTCTGAATATTTTTTTATCTCATCTCGCGAAAGGTCATATTCTGTATCGGATAAAACCTCTGAATAGCCTTTAATTGTTGATAAAGGTGTTTTCATATCGTGTGAGATATTTGAAATCCACTTTTCTCTTTGTTTTTTTGTCTTTTCTCGTTCTATTTCACTTGTTTTTAAACGTCCAGCTAAATGATTTAAACTTGCAAAAACTCTTTTATATAATCCGTTTTCCTTGTATTCTGTTTTATAATCTCCTGCAGATAATCTCTCTACCCCACTGATAACTTTCGCAACCGGACTTGCTATTCTTTGTGAAAAGATGAAGCCCATGAGAGAAAATACTATTACTGCAAGAAAAAACATGGTAAATAAAAACTTTTTGATCATTTCCTGATCCATTTCAAATATATAGCGATTCCAACTTCCTTTGGGTATTGCCACTATATACTCGATATTATCTGTTGTTTTTCCAACGTTAAAGAGATAATTTTTTTCATAGCCTGAATATAAGTGCATAAATGTAATCTCTGTTGGTGAATAATGTTCCGCAGGATTGTCTGGTTCATTAAATCCTTGGGTAACATAACCTTCTTGATTTAAAATTTGTATCCAACCATTTTCTTCTAGCAAAGCTGCTTTTCCGTCGTCTGAAATGATAACTTCTCCGCTATCCGTCATTTTTATCTCATCCACAAAATTATAAGCAAAAGTATCTGGCGTTTCTGTATCATTATTCTGAAATGTATTTTCGATATAAGTTAAAACCATGAAAGCAGAAGCCATCAAAATGATAACGGATAGAACGATCATTAAAATATATCTTAAAGTTAATTTTATTTTCATGATTTTTCACCAGGAACAAATTTATACCCAAGACCTCTTTGAGTCAAAAAGTATTTTGGCAGTGATGGTTCATTCTCCAATTTTTGTCTTAAATGGTGCATGTGAACCATAAGTGCATTCTCATGCCCTTCGTAGCCTTTACCCCATACTCTATCCAAAATGAGCTCTTTACTCAGAATCTGGTTAGGATGCTTAACCAAAAACAGAAGTAGTTGATATTCTTTGGCAGTCAAATTAATTAAATGATTGCCCTTTGTAACTTCTGCTTTAATTTCATCAATTTCTATATCTCCAAATGTAATTAATTTTGTTTCACTGTTTTTATTTTGTTTAATCTGATCAGCCCTTCGAAATTGTGCTTTTATTCGGTAAGCAACTTCTTTTGGACTGAATGGTTTCGTAACGTAATCATCACCTCCCACACCTAAGCCTAATAGTTTATCGACATCATCAGATTTAGCCGAAAGAAATATGATCGGCGAATAAGTAAATTCTCTCAATTGTTTACAAACTTCATAACCATCCATATCTGGCAACATAATATCCAGCACAATAATGTCTGGTTCAATTGATTGCGCTATTTCAATGGCTGCAATTCCATTAGTCACTTTATGTATATTTTGAAACCCTTCTTTAATTAAAACTGTTTCCAATAAATTAAGAATATCTTCCTCATCATCGACCAGCAAAATTCTTTTTTTTGACATTTCTGAAGCATTTAGATTCAACATCGTTTTCACCTCTCGATTTAACGTAAATTTATATTATCATTTTTCACAGTAGCAGTGTCTTCTGTTTTTGTTAATATTATTTTATTTAATTCAATACTATAAGATTGACATACTAAAATCCAATACAATTTTCGTAGTCATTCATTCGCTAGTATTATACACAAAAACCTCCCTTTTAAATTTTACTTTAAAAGGGAGGTTTTTGTGAGGGGTGTCGCTCTTTAGAGCAACTATATTTTGTTTTTTTATATGCAGCCTTTGTGAAGCTTAGTCATCACTAGCATTCTAAAATTTCAAAGTCGCGGTAAGGATAAAAGGGGATCGGACTTTTTGGAGTGGTTTTCGGTTCGAACATATGGGTTTCCGGTTGGACTTGTTGCTGCCTCAAGGAAAAACTTTTCTTCATTCTTTACTGCCACAGTTTTTGGGTTGTATTTAAGTAGGGCATGTACGGTTTCTCTTAGATGATATGTTTTGTTATTGGATCCTTCAAGGCAGATCGATTCGATATCCTGACATCTTAAAGAATCTGTGCATCCTGGATACATTTTTATTTTTGTAGCATAAAGCAACATTGATCACCCTCACTCTGTTTTTTCGTCATTTATCGGCCTCAATAACTCTACTACATACAAGTTAGCATATTATCAAATCATTTAACGTGAATTGTCATATTTGAAAATCAATTAATTTGAGTCTTTATTCATATATTTATATTGACTAGTTTTTAAAGAATGGATTGTATGACCAGCTTATCTGTCTGTACTAGATTTCATTAAAAGTTATACTTAAAATAAAACAGGATTATGTTTTGTAACTTGACGATTTGAGATCAGGAAAATAATCAGAAACACCTGACAAGTTATAGACGCAGCGTTACTTGTAATAATTTCTGTTTCTAGCACGTTTGAGTAAAGTAATAGATTAATTATTAGAGAAGTCACAAAACCAATCAACGCTATTATCGATATATACATATTGTTCATGTATTTTTTGGAGTGGATAATGCCTTTTTCCTTCGCGGTCACTATATATTTGATGTTTCTTGTGAGAAAAGTCAAACATCCACCGAGAAGAATAAGTATAATTGAATATGATAACAGTACTTTCATTTTATTTTCCTCCTTTTGTAGTTATTATACCAAATAGTTGTAAATATGTTCTATAATAGTTATATCTGAATAAAAAAAAGGAGCCCTCATGGAAACATATGGTTTGACACTTAAAAAATTAGAAAAAGTTTAAATATAAACCAAAGCACTCTATCAGAAGGTATTATGTCACAATCAAATTATTCTAAAGTCGAAAAAGGCGTTATCGATATCCCTTTCACTAAAATGATTGAGTTGCTTGACCGGTTGGGCATGACGATCGATGAATTTCTGTATATTCATCATAATTATAAAAAAATCCCAGGGAAACAATTGAAGCGTATAAATCAATTGAGACCAGGAGACAAAAGTAAGATCATCGAAAACATCAATGAATTAAAAGCTATCTCTAAACCAACTCAAAGACAAGCTGAACTACTTGCGATTTTTGAAGCTCTAAATTTAATTTCAAATGATGACTATGAAGCAGCCAGCCACAAAGTCTCTATTATATGGGAACGGTTAAAAAAGCATGACACTTGGTATTTATATGATATTCGATTGATCAACAGCATCCTCTACCTTTTTCCAATCGATACAGCCGGTTCTATAGTAAACTTAGTATTGAAACGTTTGGAAAATTATAAGCATCTGGGAAATATCCATAAATTGTCTGCCAACATTCAAATCAATTATCTGCTCTTATTAATTAAAAATGATGAATATAACTTGGCATTAAGTACTGCGGAGAGGCTTATTGACTTTTCAATTAATCATCAACTTTACACTCATCTCGCAGTATCCTATGTGCGAAAAGGAATTATTTTAAAGAATTTAAACGAGAGCGATCCTTCTATGTGGTACGACAAAGGTTTTGAATTGCTAAAAGTGACTAACAACCAGAACATGATCCAGGAGTTAAACAAGGAGGTGCAGCTTTATACCGATGGCTAAAAACATAGTATGAAACCTTAAGAAGTTGGTGAATGAAGAAAATTATAATTCGGGTTTCATTTGAAAGATTAAACTGAAGATTCTAAAGACATATAAAGCAGTCAATTCAAAATGTTAGAATCAAAAGAGAGTATATTTTATTATCAATATTCCGAGTTTCCAGTTGGGTTAAATTTTAAAGCAGTTCTAATACACGGAATATTTTTGGATAAACAAATTTTATAATTTGTACGAGAGTATACCTGTTTATTCTCTGCGTGCATAAAAGGAGTGCAAGATTATGGATACCCCCATAAACACATTATCAAAAGACTATCTCGATGACATCCTCGTGCGGTTAGCCCATCATTCGGCAGCAATAGAGGGTAACACGATTTCTTTGCCTGCAACAGTTTCAATTATCTTGAATGGAACATTACCCATAGACGGAAAGGCAACTGTTCGTGAATTTTACGAGATTGAAAATCACAAACGGGCATTTGAAAATATTCTCTCGTATTTATTGAATGATGACCCACTAAAAACTGACATTGTTAAAGAAATACATTCTGATTTAACAGATCGTCTACAATATGACCGCGGACAGTTTAAAGAAAATGAAAATACGATACTAGGTGCTGAGTTTCAGACGGCCTCGCCTGCAGAAACCCCTATGCTCATGACTCAGCTTATTGATAACCTTGCCTATCGGTTAAGTGTTGCTGAATCAGAAGAAAGTAAACTGAGAGCCATTTTGGAAACGCATATTCAATTTGAACGCATACACCCGTTTTCAGATGGAAATGGACGGACTGGTCGCATGGTCATGAATTATTCTTTACTCCAGGAGGGCTTTCCGCCTTTGATTATCGAAAAAGAGCACAGAGCGACTTACATTGAATTACTAGCTACTCAAGATTTAAATGGATTTACAACTTTTGCAAAGGAAATCATTAAGAAAGAAAAGAAACGGATGCAAGCATTTAAAAATAAGGAATTAAAGCAAATAAATTTTGAAGGAGATAGTTCTTTATAATAATAAAAAGAGACACTTACGTAAAAAAGATAGTGTCTCTTTTAATTCGTTCTTATGATTTTAAACTAAATCATCATACGGCTTACAGAAAATTAGTAGTGATAATAAGGATGATATATTTAGTACTAAATCACTTAGTCATGCAACTCCCACATTTTTATAAAATATATTTTTGATCTCCCTAAAATATATTAAATTTTTCAAAGATATCGTATGCTTTCTTATACTCTGTCATAAGGACTTGAAGTGAGTTTGAGTACTACATGAAAATTACAAATCATCTATTTTCATTCTTTCTATTTCTTTTTTCAAACTCATTTTATTTCTTTCACTTCGATAGATACCGACTAAAATAACTGTAGGTATATTATTCACTAAGAATACGTACCCGAGGCTTAAATAATCTGTTGCATCCATCTCCTGATTTTCAACACTTATAATCACATCTTCGGATTCATTAATAACCTCACCGGATTGCTCATCTATATTAACTGAACTTCCGATTTCTGTAGTAGTTCCACCGCTAAAAGAATACCATCCTAAAACGGCCAAAAGAGAAGAAATAAAAAAGAATGCAGGTAGTATAAGTCCTAGATATTTATTTTTACTTCGTGATAACCTTATTTGAACAAATATGACAAGGGCTATGACTCCGACTACAATTAATAAAGAAAAAAGTAAATTAATAGGTATATTACTCATTTATCCCAGTCCTTTCTATATGTTTACGATATTCACTAATCAGGATTTTCGCTGCTTCAAAATCGATTTTATCATCGATCGCATAGCGTTTGATCAAAGAGATATACGAATTCTCTTCAATCTTATCCTCCATTTCGACTTTTTGAATCAATTTATCTAGACGAAGGCGAACGGTTGGATATGTCACATCATACTCTTTAGCCATCTCTTTGAGAGACCCAGAACTCAATATAAAGTTTTTTATAAATTTGACGTCTTCTTCTTCCAAATTAATCATCCAGTCGGGCACGACTTTTATAGTCATAACATATCTCCTTCCTTTTTTTAAAGCATACCATTTAATATTATTAAAGTAAATATTTAATAATGTTATTTATTTTATTTATGAAATCAAAAAAATATGAAACCACTATACTGAGAGTGTTTTCATATTTTTCTTGACCCATTCACTTTCTTTTCCTTATAATTCAAAATGATCTTTTATCATTTTTGCAACGTCTTTTGCACAAGACGAAGAATTATCTATTTTCATATAGTTACTAAACTGAATTTCTCCATCATAACTCACACAGCGATAATTTTTGTCATCATTTATCAATCGTTGATTTGATGCATCGATATTTCTTTTTGAATATTTGTTTTTCAACCGGTTTTCTGTACTGTTTCTCTGTAGTCTCGTTTCTTGAGGAGCAACAAGTTCAACATAGTAGACTTCAGCTCCTCTATTTTCAAATATCCCAGTGAGGTGTTCGATATAATCCCAATCTGATTGCTGATCAAATGCCCACATATATGTAAATATCAATCCGTAATTATCTGTTTTGGCAAACTCCAAAAATATAACTTCTCTCATACTCTTTATTGCTTCACTATGAAAATAACCAAAAACATCGATAACTGGTTCGATCGTCATATGATTATGAAACAATCTCAAATCTGTAATTTTCATTAGTTCTTGGCCGACTGTCATTTTACCTACAGATGTATTCCCTACTAGTAAAATCAATTTCATCATTTAATCTCCTCTTTTTACTCAGCATCTCCATCTGGCTTATCCTTTTCAGATAAATATGTCATAATTTGAAAGATAATAAGTCCTGTTCCGATTCCAAAGGTTAAGTATATAAGGACATTAAGTGTATCCGGGGTGTAAGTCAGCGCCTGAATAAACGCTTCCTTACTCCATGATCCTCCTATGCCTACCATTGCTGCAGATAATATTTTTGCAGGGTAACATTCGGCTTTTGATTTTTAAAACTCTTTTTTATTTAAATCACAGAAACTGATTACTTTAACTAGTGTCTTAAACCTTGTCTAATTACAGTATATCTTATCTACCTGCTTGCAATAACTTTTTTTAGTTGTTTCTTTACATCTTCTAAACATCTGAAACAACTTCTCATTTACACCGTAGTTTCATAGTCTTATTGTATGCAAGCAAAGCTATTGAGCAATAACTCTGCTTATTTACGATAAACATGTTATCGTGTATTTATTCTGTTAAAAATCTCAATCATGTGTCTAAAAAAACAAACTGTGAAAGGACAATAAATATGTCAATCAAAGAACAATGGCGCATTACAGACAGTATCACTGCTGATTGGTCCGACCTGACTGACCCTGGTTTCCCAAATTATCGCGCCAATACATTCGGACCTATAGAAGCTGAAGATTTGCTTGCAGAAAATAAACATACATGGATAAAACGTATTTAATATAAAAAACATACAGATTATAGAATATGGAGGACATTATGTCATTTGATTGGAAAAATTTTTTATTAGGTTCTCTTACCTCAATTATAGGTATTACTTTTATTAGTTTCGGAGCCGCACTCAGTGAAAAAATGAATATGGGACTTGACCCATTTACAGCGATCAACAGAGGTGCCTCTTCATTACTAGGCTTTAGTTTAGGAAACTATCAACTTGTCGTTAATCTTATAATCCTGATGATTGTGTTTTTGATGAAACGTTCGTTGATTGGCTGGGGTACGATTTATAATATGATATTAGTAGGTTATCAAGTAGAATTTTTCAATACTATCTTCAGCAACATTTTTAATGTAGAAGCCATGGGGTTACTTTTACGCTTGATTGTCACAGTTATAGCCATCTTGATATTCACTTTTGGTGTCGCGATTTATATGGATACGGAACTGGGCGTCTCACCATATGACGCCATTGCTCCATTAATTACTGATCGAACGAGCTGGTCATATACACCTGTACGTGTTGGGCAAGATTTACTTGTAGTTGCGGGTGCCTTCCTGCTTTCTGGTCCTGTTGGTATATCGACAATTATCACTGGTTTTTTCGCCGGACCACTGATTAACTTTTTTTCTAAAAGAGTTTCTCAACCCCTTTTAAAAAATTTAACTCAATCATAACATCTCAAATAATGACAGTTAGTCCGTTATCATTTACTGTTTCGACATCAGTTAATTGGATTATAAAGTAAAACACGTTAACCATACTAGTTATATCTAAAGTGGTTAACGTGTTTTATTTACAGAGAGGCTTTTAAATATTTAAATTAAATTACTGTTATCATTTCTATTCCTGAGTTGTCGAATCTCATCACTATTTATTCTTTATGTAAAGCCCATAAAATCTATTTTCTTTAAATATAATAGGTTCTCATAAGAAAAATTTGTTACCAAATTGAAAATGGACAAAATAAAACTTATTTCATCTCTTCAACTACTGTCATAAAACCATCTTTAAAACCAGATAGAAATTCAATTAAAACGAATAACAGCGCAACAAATAATAGAATCTTTAAAACTATTTTTAAGTTCTTTTTCATATTTGCTCACCTCCTACTAATTATTCTAGAACATTTTCGAATAGTATTTTCATTCAATTACCTTAAGGCCTACTCAATGTAAAACAATCTATTCTTCAGTACCAAAAAGAATAGGGACTAAAAGACCAATTAGCAAGAACAAAGATGACAAAGCCTAGAATACCTAGTAATATCGACATGGATTCCCAGGATGAAGAATCTCTTTTATTATTTTCCATTTAGAAATCCTATTGTTCTAAATCTCAGACCAAATTGGCTGATTGTCGAAACAAATATAACTGTAGGCTCCCGCAATTCATCTTTATACGCTGTTATTTTTTCGTCAATTAACTGAGTCATTGTATTCTTTCTATCTTGAGCTGCTCTATATTCGTCAAACGCATTCGCTGTATCCCCTCTTGAAGAGCACCAAGAAATAAAAGCAAAAATAATTAAAATAACTGATGTTTCAAGCATCATATTCTCTCCTTTACTAAATCTGTTTATTCTAACTAATATTACATGAAGTTTAAAAATTAATTTCTCTTATTATAACAGTTTCACTTAGTGATTTAGTTTTTATTACTGTTTTTTTATTTATTTTGACTTTTTTATGGTTTTCAACTACACGAGAACTATCGCCACGCATGTCTTTCAACTACTTTGTAGGAAATATCTATATTTTGAGCGTTGACTATGAGTTATAGAAATAAATCTTAAAATACTTGGAAGGAAAAAGGAACTGGCTCCAGATAATCAAGTTATTTGATGAATTTTATATATATATCTACTAAAATATCTAGAATACATTATTTACTAAAATCATAAATGATATTGTAAAGTTTTGTTTACATTTAATTCCTTTTATTGTATACTTTTGGCATCCTTGCTCAATAGTTAATTAGTGGGTTGAAGTTAAAAGGAGTGCCTGAATGATACAAAATCACTTGAGAGAGTATAGAAAATTAAACAATTATTCTCAGGAATATTTGGCCGACCAAGTAAATGTTTCTAGACAAACCATTATTTCTATTGAAAAAGGAAAATTTAATCCATCACTTTCTTTGAGCTTCAAATTCGCCAATATATTTGGAGTAGCCATTGAAGAGTTGTTTCAATATGAGGAGGACAATAATGAGTGATCAAGTAAACAAACAACATAATTATAGTTCGGCAATTGTATTCTTGTTAATAGGGATAGGAAGTTTCGTTATCAATGGTTTAGATTTTATTCTTTTCACTAGTATCATGTTTTTTATAGGTTTAACAGGTATAATTACTGAGTTTTTTTTCCGCGCCGAGGATCCAAAAGACGAACGTATGAAATCTATTGGTTATAAAAGTGGGTTTTTTGCGCATCGTGCAACAAATAGTTGTATTATTATTTTATCCTTGTTGACCGCTTTAGACTATATCACCAGTTTAACCTTTGTATTACTTACACTAATGGCAGTCAGTTCGTTATCTTTTATTGTTCCATTATCAATTAATGCGATTAAAAATTAAGGATCCCTAAAGCAAATCGATCGAAATATGTTGACCATACATCTTATAACTTATGTGGTTAACGTCTCTTACTTTTAGAATAGCTTTAAGTTTCTACTAAGTAATTTTTTTATTGATACTTGATATCCGTTATCTTCGAGCACTAATATTCCTATCTCACCACATCTTCTAAATATTCTAAATCTAAAGATTCGCCATTTTTTCTGATAAAGTATTATTTGTATAATAGAATAAACATAATATAGTTAGCATTAAATTTTTCAAAAAATGTAAATAGGTGCATATGAAATTGGAGATGGTAGAAATTGAAAGACAGAGTATTAAAAGCTTTAGCAATATTGTTACTTTTAGGAATTATATTTATTGTCATTTTAGTTCAGGGGCTTATTTATACTGGCAGTGTCAGCCTTCTAGGAATCAACTATGAAAGCTTGTGGGTGCTCATTACTTTTGTGGGATTATTGATAATTAGTGAAACGATTTTTTTCTTTTCCATATATCAAATACCAAAATCTCTATACAGTTTAGATCTAATACCTTCAAGTGTGAAGAATCTCCTAGATATTTGTATAATATATACAATCAGTTTCTTGTTTATTGTATTTTTAGATCAGGTCATGCACAGTATTTCAGTTCCTTTTTGGACAAAAGTATTGTTTCCTTTTGTTTCGCTATTCCTAAATTGTGTGCTGGTAGGTGATGACGCAGATGTTCCTGATGAATCAGAAAAATTAAATGATGAGATATTAAACAAAATTGAAAATTGTCTTTCTAGTAAATCTGTTTTTGAAACAGTTAAAATGATTAAAAAAGAATATCCAGAAATATCATTAGTAGTAATCAAAAAAACAGTCGATAAAGTGCATAAGGACATGGTTTGAAAAGTAAAGTCAACATGAAGTAATGAAAGAGCATAAAAATAAGTGATCCAATAATAAAAAATAAAATCATTCAAAGTCAATGGATATCGAAGAAAAAACAGTAAAATCGAGCAGGATATAAATAAATAATTAATTTATTTGCCACCCTTTTGCCCCCTTTACATACAGTTCCGTATACGGCAGTTCAATCATCTGAACAATCATAAATTTGATAAAAACTTTTGAACTTGAGCATCAAAAATACTTAAATCATCTTTTGACAATTCAATAGGTATCTTTTTAACAATAACAAAATCAAGTTGTTTATTAGATAGAAAAAATATATGCTTGTCTTCTTTTTCAACATGCGAAACGATTGTTTCAGGACGGATCTCTCGGGTAATACCAAGTTCTTTCGTGATAAGTAAATTTTCTTTGAAAATCGTTGTAACTAGAGAACTTTTTTCTAAATACTTATACTTTGTTCTTTTCAAAGGAGAAAATAAAAAATCTTGTACATAACCGTAAAAATAAAAGTATACAAAAGCTGAAGGGATAACTAAAAGTAAAGCTTGCAGATCAAAAAAGGGAAAGATAAGAAAAGCTAAACTAATTAGCGGGAAAGTAGTAGAAAGTATTAATTTTCTTCTTTTAAAGTTCGGAAGAACTTTTGCTGCTTCAAAACAAACATCTCTGAAATCATTCATATCTATTGAATAGGTAACTTTCATAATCTAGCCTCCTTTTCTGAGCTATAAACTGTAATCGAATAGCTATCTAGAGAATTTTTAAGCACACTACGGTATTTGGAGTCATTGCCTTGATCATGAGTACGCTTTTTTAAAATATAAAACTTTAAACTTGAAGTTGAATATAATATATATAAGTCACTAGTTTCTGTTACCATATCAATTGCTGTCCAAGGTATCGTATATTTGATTCTGGCTTTGTATATAAAGTTTGTCTCATTGAGAGTTAGATGAACTTGTTTCGGATAATTGTCTGACTCGTTTTGAAAGAATAAGAGAGCTTTAAGATAAAGTTTTATCAGAATTTCCAGAAAAAACACATATAGAAAAATAGAACTCACTATAAGTAATAGCCTTACAGGCGTAGAAAAAGGTATGATGATCAGAAAAAATAAAATGATTAACAAAAGAGGCACGGTTTTTAATTTGTTTTGAATGAAAAGTCTAGTATTGATAGCTAAAAAAGCTTTTTTATAGTCATCATAAGCAATTTCAAATTGTACAGGCATACATAACTCCTTTATGTTTTGAGTATATAGTTTTGAGACTTGAATAAAGTTACTGCCTTTGAAAAGAGAATCTAAAAATGAAGTATTAGTCTGTGCTAAGGTCAATTGAGAATAAAGCAATGGATAAATTTCAAGAAAAATTGGTTTTATATTTTATTCGTGTTATTTTCCAAACATTTTTTTAAAAGATAACTTAAATTGAGACTTTTTATTAAGTATTACCATAACATTAATATTTCACTTTTAAGTTACATCATATTTTATTGCAATACAATGATATATTGATTTGGAGAATATTGTTTAATTTAGAGAAGCACTGGAATTACTCTCCAGTTTCGTGAACGATTAGAAATTTATGGTAACAACTAATGGGTTTTTAGGATGTTTATTACTTTGAAACAGGTAATCGTTCTCTAATAACTGGTTGGCCAATACATAATCTCTTATGATCAGTTGGATCCCTGCATTCAACTGGAATCGTTCTGGTTTTTTGTTCGATCCCAATATACCTTCCATGTCTGGCGCACGAAAAATAATAAACTGGAACGATTGATTATTCGTTCCAGTTTATTATTCCCATTGAATATCTAGCTATTTTTCAAAATACAATACGTTATCTTCCGAATTACTAATTTGATCAACCTCGACTGTCATAGCAACTCTATGATCATTTTCTAATGGCATAGACATGATAAACTGCGCGCTGTCACCGGGATTAATATCATTATTGAAGTTATTAAAACCATTCGTATAAGCAGGATATTTTTCCAAGAAATCTTCAGGTAACTCGGCTTGAGATCCAGTGATTTCTGTCTCCTTTTGAGTAAAAATTAAAGACAATCCTATACTTACCGGCACTTTTGGCTGATCACTTATATTTTTATAATCAAACAATATGACAAGTGCAGGATCTCCATGAGCATCATTAATATAATCATAATCTAATAGTTTTACTTCTTCAAACTGAGTGTAATATGTTTTATTATTAAGATAAGGTCTTTTAACTTTTCCTCAAATTCTTCAATCGCTTCATCAGATATTGTTGAATTATTTTTAGTTGAGGTTTCATCTAAATTGTTTGAACTATCTGGCTGAGTATTAGTACAACCTGCGAGTATTATTAAACTAAGCATCCCGCACATTAATAACTTCTTTTTTTCTGGCATTGTCGATCATCTCCTTTACGAAATTAATACTTATATACTTTAATTGAATGTGAAAATTAATTCATAGAGTAATATTCTCGTTATATCTGCATAATTTAAATAGTTTATTACTTATTCGAAATAGCATTTAAAAGTCGGAATGAATACGTTCTCAACTTCTTTTGATTTGATAAATATAGTATACCATAAAGAAAACAAATCAATGATAATTGTCATATTCTACAATTTTCTTACAGGAGGACTGTTCAATGGAAACTGCTGATAATATAGGTGCTACCTTTCGGGTTCTCCGAAAAGAACGTGGGTTTACATTAAAGGAAATGTCTGAGGGCATTATTTCTTATTCTTACCTTAGCAAATTCGAAAAGGGAGAGACTCAGATTTCGTTACAAAACTTTATTCAGCTCGCCCGACGATTAAATATGACTGTGGACGAAATTTTATACTTCAGTAAGTCGAAAATGATCAATAATGTTGCGTTCTTCCAAAAAGTGTCCATGGCTCATTCCAAAAGAGATCTGCCGGTATTGAAGAACTACTTGCATGATGAACAACGGTTATTTGAAGAAACGAATATAGATTATCACAAATATAACGCCATTATGCTTGCTGTGACAATAAGAGATATTGATGAAAATTTTTCAATTGAGGAATATGATCCTAACGTCCTAGTAGATTATCTTTTAAGCTGCTACTTCTGGTCAACCTATGAAATCAGTCTTTTTGGTAACGTCTTACCTATTTTTAAAAAGGATCTCCTGATCGTTCTCTTAAAAGAGACTGAAAAACGTATAACTGAGTACAGAGTATTGAAGAGAAATTATCGTGAATTGATCCGATCGATAGAAAACGCCTGTATAATTTTCCTGAGAAGAAAAGAAGTCGATCAGGCTGAATATTTATCGGAGTTCTTAGAAACCATTACCGAACGCTCTTATTATTTTGAAAAAATTCGTAAACTGTTTATTGACAGTGTGATTAAACTCGCTCAAGAAGACTTTGAGGAAGGAGAGCGTGAAGCAAGACAAGTGATTGCAACAATGGCAGTATTTGATGAAGCATTCGCAAAAAATCATGCATTGGAATTAGAAACGTTCTTAGAAATATACAAACATTGAATCCAACTGACAAATGTGTAACCCCAATGCTGCCTTTCATAATTACTTTTGTAGCTCTCGGGTAACCTTGGAACTGAAGAAAAGTAGCTTATATAATTTGAACAAATTACTGAAAAGAGTCCCCCTCTTCTAAGTGAAACGTAAGTGGGAGATGAATTTCGAGAATTTCTTAAACGTGTTAAAATAGATAAAGGTTACTGATGCTCATTTCTTTTTCACTTAACAATTGCTCAGTATATAATTTGTTCCTCAACATTTTTAAGGTAATAGAATCACTTTGAAAAAGGACTCAGACACACATTGGTAATTAAATCATCTTTGATTCAGACTCAATAAATGAGGTGGAAACTTTGACAAATCGGGAACTGGAAATTTTAAATATTTTAAAAGAAGACCCTATGATTTCACAGGATGAACTGGCGGCTATGCTGGGCATTTCTCGTTCTGGGGTTGCGACGCATATCCATAATTTAATGAAAAAAGGGTACATTAAAGGTAAGGGTTACGTTTTAAGTGAAAGGAATTTTGTCACTGTCGTCGGGGGGATCAATATAGATATTATAGGTATCCCTGATGGTGAATTGATCGACAACAACTCAAATCCCGGGAAAATCCATTTCACAATTGGCGGTGCCGCCAGAAATATCGCTTTATCTCTAAAACAATTAAGTATCCCTAGCTATCTGATTTCCGTATATGGCGACGATATGAATGGTGAAAAGTTTGTTAATGACAGCAACAAAAAAGACTTGGATATTCAGTACTGCGAGAGAATAAACGGTCAGCGTACATCCTCTTTCCTTTATATCGACGACGTCAGTAGAACTAAGACAATGGGCATTGACGACATGGGTATCTTTGATAATATGACCCCGGACTTTATGACTAGATATATTAAATTGATCAACCAGTCTGAGTATTGTATAGCGGATACTAATTTACCTTCTGAAAGTCTTGAGTATCTCTATAAAAATGTCACAGCTCCTATTATCATCAAAACTACTTCCATTAATAAAAACAGTCGCTTGATCAGTCCCTACCAGAACATACACACACTGATCACTTCATCATTGGAATTGAAAGAATTATTAGCATCCTACGGTGAGCCTTACTCTGGTTTAGAACAAGCTGCCCGTTTCATTCTGGGTAAAAATGTTTCGAATATTATTGTATTCTCTATAAAAGAAGGACTGCTCTTTATCAACACGTCCACTAAGTTCCGTTTAAACGCGATTCCATGTGAGGTTGTCAACACCAGTGGAACAAGTGCTGTATTTATAAGCACGGTCGTCTGGGGACTTCATAACAATCTAGATTGGGATCAGATACTTAAGTTTGCTTATAGTGCCGCTGTCCTTTCCGTCAAGAGCAGAGAACCGGTGAGTCCACTCCTGTCGACTACAGAATTAATGGCAGAGGAAAAAAGACTTTTCAAGAAGTAATTTACTCGCTTTTTAGTATGACCGGTCAAGAAACGTTTTCGTTGTTATAATTACTATTAATAATTAAGGCACTTCAATTAGGTAGACTCTTTCAACTCCTTTTCTTGAATGTCTTTAGGTGTCATTTACTAGAAATTGGGATATCTCCTGATTTCTAGTTTTTTTATATGTCTTCCATTCTAATGGGAGATTTTAGTTTAAGCAGCCTTTTTTCACTAAGCAATTGTTTAAAAAATGGTTTTACAGACCGTTTCAAGAGTAAAAACAAGACCGATATAAACATAAGTTTAGTTTAAAGAATATAGTTGATAAAAACGCTATCAGTAGATATAATAGACATATCAAACCTAAGGGGCTGGTTTAATTGTCAGAAGATTATGTCGTTGTCGTGGGTGGGTTAAACATAGACATCGCAGGTTTATCCGGACCTCTGTACAGAGAAAAAGATTCGAATATCGGAGAGGTTTCACTAGATGTTGGTGGAGTCGGACAAAATATTTCTCATAATTTAACTAAATTAAAAGTGCCTACACATTTGATAAGCGTCTACGGTGACGACCATTTTGGAGAAATCGCGAAAGATAAATGCAAGCAAAACGGTATAAAACTCAACTATTCGGAGCAGATCAAAGATTCACACCACTCTATTTACCTCTATGTCAACGATAATGAGGGTGATCTCGTTACTGCCATAAATGACATGGCGATCATCGAGAACATCACACCTGAATTTCTTGAAAAACGACTGGATTTTTTGAACAAGGCTAAAATAGTCGTGATCGACTGCAATATTCCACAGGCATCGATCGAGTGGCTCGCTGATCATCTGACCGTTCCTATCTTTATTGACCCGGTTTCCGTTGCAAAGGTTTCCCGGATAGAAAATATTTTAGACAAAATAGACACGTTAAAACCCAACGAGCACGAAACAGAACTGCTGACCGGTATTAAAGTATCAAATGAACCTTCCGCACGTGAAGCAGCTAAAGCGCTAAATAAAATGGGCGTAAAAAATGTTTTTATATCTTTAGGCGCTAACGGTATCTTGTGTTCCAGAAACCAGGATGTCCATATCATTCGTCCATATACTAAAAACATTATCAGCACTAATGGGACGGGCGACTGTACTATGGCCACGATCGTATGGGCACGGTTCAGTTACGGCGATGCCCTGCCACTGGAAGAAGTGGGGGCGCTCACTCAGGCTGCTGCAAGCATCACCATAGAATCACGTTCCGCAGTATCCCCTGATCTAAGTGTGAGAAACGTCGTGCATAGAGCCCGGGAAAATTTTTAAGTTGAAAAGTATTTAAAATATAAAAAAAACTAATATTGAGGAGACTTACAAATGGTTAAAACACAGATTTATTCTATTGTAAATTATAACGAAGCAGTTCAGGTAATGGATGCTGGAGCAGATCACATCGGTCTTGTGCCTATGCAGACAGGTGGAATACCGGCCCACCGTGTCCCTTATGACGTTGTCGATAAAATCTACGCAGAAGCAAAGCGTCGCGGCGTCAAAACAATCTCCATCATGCTGAACAAAGATGTTGAAGAAATGTTCTTTATCATTAAAAGATTGAATCCTGATATCGTTCATATTGCCGGAATGGACTACACTGCAGACCTGGCCTTTGCAGACCGTTTGCGAAAAGAGTGCCCGGGTACTGAACTTATGCAGGCTGTCCTCGTCGATGGTCCCGGCGCTTTAGACAGAGCCAAAGAATATGAAAAATACTGTGACTACCTTTTAACTGACACAGGGCTGGCAGTGGACACAGGAATTGGTGCCAGCGGAAAAACTCACGACTGGAATATTGACCGTGAAATCGTAGAAACAGTCAGCATCCCAGTCATTATAGCTGGAGGACTTGGACCGGATAATGTTGAAGAATGTATTGAAAAAATCAGACCTTATGGTGTTGATTCTCTTTCAAAAACCTCTATGAAATTCAGGGATGGCGTTATTGAGAAAGATATACCGAAAGTAAAAGAGTTTTGTGAAAAGGCTCATGCGATTTCCGAAAAGTTGAATTTAAGCTAAAGGAGCGAAAACTGTGGATTTTAAACTAGAACAGAATGTTAAAGTAACCGTCACACATGATATCAGTAATCACTTAGTGGATCTATTAAAGCTGACTAACTACTCAAAACCGATGATTGTCGTCGATAGCTTCTTGCTGGGTTCTGCTATTATCCAGGACTTTTTCAAAAATATGGATGAGAAAGGATTCTCTTATTACATTTACGATAAAATTGTGCCTGATCCTCCTATTGCATTGATTGATGAAGGTGCAGAATTGTTTGCACAAAACAACTGTGACGCCATCATCGCTATTGGCGGAGGCAGTGTCATTGATGCGGCGAGAGGTATCAATATCGTTCGTTTATTTGGCGGAAACATCAAAGATTATGTACACGACAAGGACGTCCCTTCGCTTTGCCCAGGCCTGATTTCAGTCCCAACGACCTCAGGTACAGGTAGTGAATTATCTAATGCTTTAGTTGTGACCGATACAAAGTCACAGGAAAAACTCGCTGTATTAGCAGACAATGCAGTCAGTGAGTATGCTGTACTGGATCCTAATCTCGTGACGACGGTTCCTAAGAACATGACGATCATCACGGGTCTTGATGTATTTTCTCATGCAGCCGAAGCTTATACGTCCAAGCTCTCCAGTCCTGTCGTTGATGCGATTTGTGAAAAAATCATGTTCCTTGTCGTTAAATATTTACCCACTGCTGTCAATCATCCAGAAGACCTGGAAGCAAGAGAACGTATGATGGTCGCTGCGGCTTTAGGTGGCTGGGTCCTTAATAACGGCGGGACACATCTAGGGCATTCACTGGCACACGTTGTGGGAGCTAAAATGGGAATCCCTCATGGTATGGCAGCAGCCTACGCCTTACCCGCTACGCTCTCATTGACTGCTGAAGTGGAGCCGAAAAAAGTGAGAGAAATTGGAAATATCCTGAATGTCACTTTCCCAGAAAATGCAACGCATTCTGAGGTCGGTGACCATACGGCTGAAGGATATAAACACTTCCGAGATGAGGTATTGGGTCTGCCTGCTTTAAAACAGCAGGAAATCACACGTGAACAGCTGCTGGCTCTGAAAGAGAATGTTCTGTACGAACGTTTTTCTGCAAATAGTCCTTTTGATGTCACACCAGAAGCTGTTTCCTTTGCCTTGAACCAGTTTGGTTAAGCAGACAGTAGTACACTTGAAATAGATTTGAACTTATGCAAAATAAGACACTCCCACTTTTGGACCGATCGTCTAAGGGTGGGAGTGTGTTATTTTTTATAAAGATTTTTCTTTGGTCGCTACTTTTTTCGATACACTATCTTTTTGAGATATTATCGATACCAACTGCGATAAGAAGGACGAGACCTTTTACTACAGTCTGGAAATAATTTCCCACACCTAAAAGAATCATACCGTTGGACAGCACAGCAATAATGAGTAAACCGATGACGACCCCCTGGAGTCTACCTTCCCCTCCATTTACACTGATCCCACCTAATACGACAGCCGTGACAACGTCAAACTCCAGACCCTCTCCGAGATTTGGCAAGGCACTGTTCACTCTTGAGAGCATAACAACTGAAGCCAATGATGACAATAGACCAGAAGTAATATACGCGATATATTTCACTTTTTTAACATCTACACCAGAAAGGACTGAGGCTTTCTCATTGGCACCTATCCCATAAAGATACCTGCCATATCGTGTATTATTTAGTACAAAAAAACCAAAAGCAAAGACAGCCACAAGAATGATTATCGGTACAGGGATTCCAAGTAGATAGCCTTGACCTATAAAAGAAAAGCTGTCAGGAAAGCCAAAGATCCCTTTCCCACCTGTTATGATATAAGTGAGTCCACTGTAAATGGTCAATGTACCAAGAGTAGATATGAGTGGTGAAATTTTTATTTCATTTATTAAGAACCCATTGAACAGGCCAAGGAGCATTCCCACAATGAGTGTGATGCCTATAGCGAGGAACATATTGACACCCCAGACCATCAGCTGTGCCAGGATAACGGCACAAAGTCCCAGCATCGAACCTACGGAAAGATCGATTCCCCCTGTCAATATAACCATCGTCATACTCACCGTAATAATACCGACGACTGCGACCTGCCGCAAAAGTGTTGTCAGATTGGACAGTGTGAAAAAATAGGGACTGCTGAATGACAGTACAATAAATAAACCAATCAAAAATATCAATATGCCGTATGTGAAAATACCCGTTCTCTTCATCTTATTCATCTTTATTCTCCTATAGTAAGCGCGCTGAATCTTTAAATAGTGTATCTGCAGTGAGTGCCTCGGATTTATATTCTGAAGCTATCTCACCGTTACTCATTACCAAGACCCTGTCTGTTATATTCATTATTTCTTCATTTTCTGAAGATACTAGGATGATCGACTTGCCTTCTTTAGCTAACTTTCTTAGTATGCCATATATTTCTTCCTTGGAACCGACATCTATGCCTTGCGTCGGTTCATCAAATATGAGTATCGAGGCATTTGTAAGCAGCCATTTTGCAATAACAACCTTTTGCTGATTTCCCCCGCTCAAATTCAAAACTTTTTCATCTAAAGAAGCGTATTTAACGTTCAATCTTTCCAGTATTTCCTCTACCACTTGTTTTTCTTCATCTTTGTCTATGGTGCCATTTGTCGTGACCTTTTTTAAAGAAGCATACGTGACATTTTCCAGTACAGATAAATCAAGCATGAGCCCCAGGGTTTTTCTGTCTTCTGTTATAAAAGCCATATGTTCATCTACAGCATCTTTCGGGCTATTGATTTTCTTTAATTCGCCGTTCACAAAGATTTCTCCAGAAGTTATTTTATCTCTGCCAAATATCGCTTCGGCAAGTTCTGTTCTTCCTGATCCCATTAAACCTGCGATCCCAAGAATTTCTCCTTTGAGTAAATGGAAAGATATGTTTTTTACTTGATCGGTACTGACGTTTCTAAGTTCAAGCACCTTTTCGTTCTTAACTGTTTTTTCTTTATTTCGCGTGCTTCGTGAAAGATTTCTGCCAACCATACTCTTTATTAAGTGTTCTTCATCAAATGCATAGGAAGGTCTGGTATCCACTACTTCCCCATCTCTCAAAACGGTGATCGTGTCTGACAGCTGCAAAACCTCATCCAGTCTGTGGGAGATATAGATGATACTGATGCCTCTTTTTTTAAGGTTTCTTATGATACCAAAGAGGTTTTCTGTTTCTATATCTGTCAGAGATGTTGTCGGTTCATCCAGTATCAACACGTCAACGTCTTTGATAAGTGCTTTGGCAATTTCCACCAATTGCTGATTCCCAACCCCCAACTCTCGTGCCTTCGTTTTGGGTGAGACTTTGAGACCGACTTGTTTGAGTAATTCAGACGTTTTTTCTCTCATGTACTTTTTATCCAGTGCGATTCCTTTCGTCATCTCATGACCATAAAAGATATTATCGTATACTGAAAGTGTCGGGATCATGTTTAATTCCTGATAAACCGGGATTATTTTCCTGTCTAAACTTTTTATAGGACTGTTATTTTTAAGCTCTTCCCCTTTATAAAAAATCTTGCCGGAGGTTTTGTCTATAGCACCCGTCAGCAACTTGATGAGCGTTGACTTGCCGGCTCCATTTTCTCCTACCAAAGCATGTATTTTCCCTTTTTCAAAGGAGATAGTGACATCGTTTAGTGCGGTTACGCCGGGGTACTCTTTGGTAATGTTTTCCAATGTCAGAATGTAGTCGTTCATTTGATCCTCCAAGCTACAAATTGACCTCCGTTTAAATGGAGGTCAGTTTGTTATTATTCATCTAAAAATTCATCGACATTTTCTTCTGTCACTTTTGTAACCGGGAATTCGATCAGTTCTTCGATCGGCCCTTCTTCCAGCACACGATCAGCAGTGTCTATAATGACCTTTCCACTTTCAAAAGGCGCTATATCTATCGTTCCTCTGTAAATGCCGCCTTCTTTTATCTTTAGTAAGGCTTCTTCTATCGCATCAAATCCGACTAAAACGACATCTTCTCCATCTTTTCCGGCCGCTTTCATTGCCTGGTAAGCACCAAGAACCGCATCATCATTTATTCCAAGCACGACATTCAAATCCGGATGAGACTGCAGCAATGTTTCTATCGCAGTTAATCCGCCTTCGCGGGTACTGGCATCAGGTTCCGCTACGATTTCCGTATCGGGAGCGAGAGAGAGCAGACCATCTTTTTGTCCCTCTGTTCGCTCAAGCGCTGCGGGTATGGTGGATAATTGAAGAATAGCTGCTTTGGCTTCGCCATTTAAATTATCTCTAATGTATTCACCAGCTATTTCACCCGCTTGGAAGCCATTGTCATATTCTATAGAACCAATGAAAGCATCCGGATCTTCTACGGGCGCGTTTGCAGCTATGACGCTGATCCCCGCCTCTTTAGCTTGTTGGACCATAGGATTCAATGCCTCTGAATCATTCGCACTAAGTATAATGGCATCGACTTGCTGGGTGATCAGGTCTTCCATCGCTCTTATCTGAGGTTCGACTTCATTTTCTCCGTCGTGAACACTGAGTTCTATGTTCAACTCTTCTGCTTTTTCTTCCATACCTTCGATCAATTTTACAAAATAGGGATTCCCGAGATCCATCGTGATATATCCCATTCTGAGCTCCTCGCTTGCCCCTTCTGAAGAACCATTGTCTCCCTCCTGCGTACACGCAATAAGGCCGAGCGAAGCTAAAAGCATCATTATAAATAGAGTTGTCTTTTTCATGTTAAATTTCCCTTTCCTTGAGTATAACTTTTTATTACACCATATATCCTATCGTTAAATTCACCTATTTCATTATTATACTATAATTGACTCGTATTTTACTAATGAAAGCTTGGATCACTGCTTTTCGAAATGAGTGCCAGGGTAAATCGCCTCTCTAAAATTTATAGGAAGGACTTTTTTAACTGTTATGAATCGTCTTATCGATTCGAGCGTCAGGGATAAACCAGCCGATCGCGACTATAAAGTAGGTTATATAAGAAACAACCGGAAGCCAGAACGCAAAAATAATGCCTGTTGCATACACCAAAAGAGATGCCTTCCCTTTCCAGTCATAGCCTATTTCTTTTGCCAGATCGGAAGTTTTTCCTTCACACTGAACAACGCTTTTCTGTAAAAATAAATACGACACGGCGCACAGCAAAAGGATGACGCCATAAAATACAGTCGGAACAGTTTCCAGAGGATTCATCCCAACCCATGCTGTCGAAAAAGGAATCAAAGACATCCAGAACAGCCAGTGCATATTACTCCAAAGGACTTTTCCATTCAAACGATTTAGTTTATACAATAAATGTTGGTGATTGTTCCAATAGATCGCAACGTAAATAAAACTTAAAAGATAACTGACCAGCGTAGGAATCAATATTCTGAATGCTTCTCTATCAATAGTTTCTGGTGGCTCCAATTCCAATACCATGATCGTTATAATGATCGCCAGCACCCCATCACTAAAGGCTTCCATACGACTTGTTTTCATTCACTGTTCCTCCTTGCCTATGTCAAGGTGCCTCCATTTATACTTTGTTCTAATCCGTATGTAAAGTATAACAAACGAGTCTTTACTTTTGTAAGGCGTTTGCTCCTTGAAGCTAAAATGTTCGAACGTTGTTTTTTTATTAAATTGGAAGCGTGTCTTTATTGTTCCCTATTTTTTTTGTTCTGTGCATAAAAAAACGCCTTTCTTTTGGTTAAAGCAATTAATCCTAAAGAATGACGTTTTTCTGGAATTAGATTGTACAAAGTAAAGAACATCTCTTAGTCAGATTTATTTTATTCATAGTTTCCACACTCTTTCTACACTCAAATAGAATGATGATCCTCGATTTGGTGCTACTTTTTTTAGCTCATGCTAAAAAGAACCACTGACTACAACTCGTGTTGATTATTTTGAATCCTTTAATTTAAATTTTTCAGTGTTTTTTAAATAATAAACAGCATACCAAAGATAGAAAGGAACTGCATATTTCCCAAATACAAACCATCTTCTAGTCGAAAAATCTTTTTTCTCATAACCAGCTATTTCCCAGGCTGATCCAGTAAATAATATATTTAGTGCTAAATATACTATTAGAAGAACTCTAATTACAATATTTATCTCCAATCCATAAATAAACACTGAAAACATGGCAATCAAAAAGATACTAAAGAACCAGAAAACACCTGTAAGTATTTTACTAGAAGTGTTCTTTGGTGGTTCAATACTTTGCCAAATAATAAATTTAGTAAGCATTTTTTGCAATTTTAAAACATCCTCTTTATTTATAACCTGATACAGACAATGAGACTACCGCAAAACAAAATGAACAAACTTAGAGTGCTGAAGCTGCTGTGCCCAATAATACCTTGCGCTTTTCTTGTTAGTTTCCATATTAGTTAAAGATAATTTTCACTTCGTTTACTATCTGTTCTCTAAGGTGCAAAGCCATAATATAAAAGACTAAACACGAGTTGTCCAAGTATTAAAACGCCAATCAATGCACCGATATAAAAAATGATTACTAGACTCTTCAACAAAAGATAGTGATCTTGTTGTAAAAATTTTTTAACACCATACCAGGCAAAAAGTAGTAGTAGCGGAACAATCAATACAAAGTATGAATTATCAACAAAGCGACCGAATTTTTCAAACGTTTGAAAACTAATTTCAGTAGATGTCATCAAAAAGACAACTTTTTCTAACCAAAGGTAGAGAAACGATAAATTCAATACAGTTAATAGAGTAGTCACTCCATATTTTACATAGTTCTTCTCGTTTTTTACCAGTATATAAGTGATACCAATATATGATAGTGCTAAAATCATAGGATAAAATGGTTGGTGGATAAACAAAAGTCAGCACTCCCTTTTTCATATTTAATTAACTTCAAACGATTGTTGCAAGAAAGCCATTTAACCATTCCTCATTCGTTTTTTTAAGTATATATGAAAAATGACGAGATTGCTCAATTTTTATCAATAAAATTTATAAAATAAAGAGACAACGACCACTATTTAAAGTGATAGCTGCCTCTAACTCATATTTGCTATATTCACGTAAAGTTCAGTAATACTGTGTTGTCTCGCTTGTACTTTTGTATCGAACAGGTTATAATTTATCTTCCATCCACTCTTTTAAAACGACAGCCTGGTTATGCTCCGTATCTTTAGCTCCAAAAATAAAGGTCACATTATGTTTTTGAAGTTGTTTTTCGACTTTATCAATAAATTCGTCTTTTAATTCGTTCTTTTCCAGCTCTTTTTTGTAGTCTTTTTTGAAAGATTCGAACTTATCTGGATCATGACCAAACCACTCTATTAAATCTTTAGATGGGGCAATCTCTTTCGGCCACCAGCTATAGCTTAAATCCTCTTTTTTTATTCCTCGTGGCCACATACGGTCTACCAAAACACGATAGCCATCATCAGATCCTTTTTCATCGTAGGCTCTGCGTAATTTTATTCTATACATGCTTACCACTCACTTTCTCTACTTAGATAATTATATCCTCAGTCCTTAGCTTAACGCTTACAAGCTAAGCTTTCAAAAAGGAGGACTGAGTTTTGATTTCATATATCGATTAAAAAGTATATTGAGACCGTATAATCGTTCATCTTCTTCCAATAAACATCAACCAAATGAGAAGCAGGGGTGCAGTGAAGTAGAGAATAACGCTTAATCCTTTATATAAAGTGTGTCCAAAAGGCTTTTTGGACACACTTTCAGTCACTTTATCTAAGTTTTTAGATAGATATGAAAACGCCCATAAGCAGGAACTAAGATAGACGATCACTAAAATGCTCGCACCACTTCCAAAAGGATCACCTAACCAATAGCCATGAAGCAAAACAAAGGCTAAGAAAAAATAGAAACACCCAACAATAAAAGCTAGTACAGAAAACTCCAATTTATTTCTCAACATCCACCCTCCACTTTATTAGTTTCCTTGTTTTTATTGTAAAGCAGGAAGACAAGAAAGCAAAGTGTCTATCTTTTGAACTACTTATAATATTACCTTCTACTATATGTTTCCTGGGTCTAAACTTATTAGTGAATCGAATCTTCTTCTTGATTACATTCTCATAGTGAAATTAATTACGTTAGCTGATTTCATAATTTTACTTCTCAACTTAACTTTTGACTCGTCGTTCTAAATAGACCGGTGCTATGTTTAATATGATTGAACCCATGACTAAAATCCACAGGGTCGTTGTCATGGTAGGAACGACATCAAGTAGAGCAGCCCAATCTTCTCCTTTGACCCAATCAGACACCATGCTGTACTCTGCCACTAGCGTCAGTGCTGTGAAAGAAAGCCCTAAAGCCATGGCCCACGTATAATCTTTTCCTGTTTTATAGAGATATAAATTAACAATCGTTGCTATGATAGCTATGCTACCGAATAATAGCCACATGATTTTTCCTCCTCTGGTTTTCTACAGTTTACTGGTTAAACAAATCGAAAACAATTTATTTATGCATTTTTATGTCTATTTCTTTCAGCTATTTCAGATGAGAGAGACCTTTCTTCAAAATAATAGTGGTATTATTTTTTATATTAGGTATTATAGATATATACTAAAAAGGAGGAGTTTTTATGAATTCTACGGCTAATTATAATATAGAACGAAAATATGGAAGAACATCTTTTTTTGACGGTGGCTTATTTAAACTTATTTTCTGGTCAGTGTTTGGCGTTATAATAACGTTTTTTTCAATAGGTCTTTTATATCCTTGGGCATTATGCCGGATTTACGCATGGAAAATCAACCACACTGTTGTCGACGGTCGACGTCTGTCATTCTCAGGAACTGCTACTGGATTGTTTGGCAACTGGATTAAATGGTGGCTTCTCTCGCTCATCACTCTTGGTATATACGGATTCTGGGTCAACATAAAGTTGGAAGACTGGAAAGTGAAAAATACTCACTTTATTAATTAGTAGATCGCTACTGTATTCTGCCTTACTTTTTTCACCCATTTTCACAATAGTCGGTACCCTAGGGATAAAAAGATTTTCACTTTACCCGATTTACTGACGTTGTTTAAAAAGTTTAAGCGTGCTATACTCAAGAAAATGACAGCGCTTTATATAATAAAGAGGCTTTCCATGACTAATAGACGAATAGATTCGCAACTCGCACAGTTTCCTAACTCCTATTGGCACCCCCATCATCCACCTGCATTTACCCAGCTAAAAAAGAATACGACTACAGAAATCGCTGTTATCGGTGGCGGGATCGTCGGGATTGTTACAGCATATCTACTGGCTAAAGCCGGAAAAGAAGTGACATTAGTCGAAGCAAGAGACTATTTTAAAGGCGTGACCGGACATACAACAGCGAAAATCACTGCTCAGCACGCTCTTATTTACAATGAATTGCTTCAGACGTTTGGAAAAGAAAAAGCCCGACTTTATTATGAAGCAAACTTGGAAGGACTTAACTTTATTCGAGACACTCAACAAGAATTGAACATCGACTGCGACTTTGAAGACAAAGATGCGATCGTCTTTGCGTCGAGTGAAAAAGGGTTGAAACAAATCGAAAAAGAAGCGCGAACTTACGAAAAATTAGGCATCATTGGCACATTGATACTCGGACAGCTAAGTGAGCTTCCTTTTGACACGACCGCTGCTTTGACAATGCCTGATCAGGCTCAATTTCATCCTGTAAAATACTTGAAAGGCCTGCTGGATGAAGTGGAACGGTTGGGTGGACACATTTACGACCGTACCCGAGCCGTCAAACTTTCAAAAAGCGATAAGACAGTTACTATGGATACCGGGGGCATTTTATCCTGTGACAAAATCATTGTTGCTTCGCATTATCCTTTCAATGACTTTGACGGTTTATACTTTCCAAAACTATCCATCAACCGGTCTTATGCTATCGCTGGAAAAATCGATAAGCCCATCCCCGATGGTATGTATATCAGTGCTGAATCTCCTATCCGTTCACTTCGGTCGATTCACGTCGATAATGGTGAAGACTTGTTCCTTATCGGCGGAGACAGTCACCCGACCGGTAAAAGTGATTCACCGAATCAGATCCATTTTGAGAACCTTCTGTCCTTTGGTAAAGAATGGTTCAAATTTAAAGACGTTGAGTACCACTGGTCAGCGCAGGATATGACGACTTTGGACAAGGTTCCTTATATCGGACAAATGACTCGAACTTCAAAAGACGTTTTTGTCGCGACTGGTTTCAACAAATGGGGTATGGCCATAGGAGCTATGGCTGCAAAAATACTGACTGATCTCATTAACGGAAAAGAGAATGATTACGAAGACTTATTCGATCCGACGCGAATCAAATTGAAAGGAAAAGACATCCAGCGTTTTTCTAAAAAGAATATATCTGTTGGAAAAGACTTGCTGGAATCAAAATTACAGCGTCCTGATAAAGCTCCTGAAGATTTAGCTCCGGATGAAGGTGGGCTGGTTTCAGTTGATGGTAAAAAACTGGGCGGTTACCGAGATAAAGAAGGAAAGCTTCATTTAGTCAAGATAACGTGTTCTCATTTGGGATGCGGTTTGAACTGGAACAACGGTGAACGCTCCTGGGACTGCCCGTGTCACGGTTCCCGCTTTTCTTATTCAGGTGACGTATTGAACGGACCCGCTGTGAAGCCACTTGAGAAAGTGGAAGAAGCGAATGATGTAAATTAGTAGGACATTATAAATTGAGAGACTCTTGATGCTTTAGTCACATCAAGAGTCTTTTTTTAATTTAAAAAGTTAAAAAGATTCCTTTTGATCCTGTTTGGTCCAAAAAAATTTAGCATAAAGAGAACCAAGTCATGCGACTTGGTTTTTCATTTCACAGTGCTCTTTCTTTTATGTATAGGTTTGCGTTACTTTTTTAGTATTTGTTGCCTTGCAAAGGGCACGCTACACTTTGTAGCAGCCTATAGTATCAGTCTTTTTCTTTAGTATTCAAAATGTAGCTAGGTGAATCAATAATGAATCTGGTAAACTTGATTTATGGAGGCGAGAAGATGAAAATAGGACAAAAATTAAAAGAAAAAAGACAGCAAGCCAATCTTACGCAAAAACAATTAGCTGATATTTTACATGTATCAAGACAAACGATTTCCAGCTGGGAAGTAGGCCGCACTTATCCAGACTTGGATGTTTTAGTTGCAATTAGTGAACTTTACTCAATTCCCTTAGATGATTTACTGAAAGACGATTCGACTATGGTGGAAGATATAACCAAAAAGGTCAAGAAAAGTGAACGAAGGAAGATGTTGAATATCGTTTTAGTTTTTGTTTTAACTTTAGTAAGTAGTTTTAGTCTATTCTTCATATTAAAGGAACGCCAGAAAACGCATACGAATGATTTAGGTTTAAGCCCCAGTGACTTATACTATTCTACATGGGAAATGAATTATGATCCAACACATGAAGTAAACCAATCTATTATCTCATTCGACAGAAATAATGTTGCTACTTACTATCGCTACGGTTCTGCAGGCAGCTTAACCACCAGTAATAACGAAGTAAATAATTATAACAATCTTCGTATAGAAGTAGATAATGATAAATATATTGTAACCGCTCATGGTTATAGTCAGGAGTATACACGCTTAAGTGACACGATCATCAAAGATTCTAACGGTCTTGAGTATTATAAGGCATTGTCTGAAACTTCCCACGATAGCCTATTCTGGATAGCCGATCAATTCGAAGATGAATGATAGTCATATAATTGAATATTAAGCTCCCACTATATTTTTAATTTACTTCGTCACAATATAATGCAATCAACATATTGTATTTAATACGTTATTTATCTTAAAGGTCACACGTTTTTACTTTGTGTGACCTTTTTACTGCTTCTCATCTCCAAAAGGGCATGCATTCTCACTTTGACTGACCTTCACAACACTTCTCTTCTTCTGAAGGGCACGTATTCCAACTTTGCGTTACCTTTTTACTGCTTCCCATCTTCTAAAGGGTACGCATCCTCAACTTGACTGACCTTTGTAACACTTCTCTTCTTCTGAAGGGCACGTATTCCAACTTTGCGTTACCTTTTTACTACTTCCTACCTCACAAAGGGCATGCATTACTCTTTGACTGACCTTCGCAGTACTTCTAACACTACAAAGGGCACGCAACTTCTTCCTAAGCCACTATAACCAGAAAAAGACAGTCACTTCTCGTCGCTTTTGACGCACAAGTGATTGTCTTTCCAAATATATGTCTCTAGTTATTGCAGGACCCAGTGATTCGGGCGTATTTCTGTAAGCACTTGCCCTTCGATAGTAATTTCTTCTTCCTCATCAGGAGAAACGTGGCCACCAGTGGCTTCATAATGCGGGTCGGGCACAGGAATCGCTGATAAAAGTTTTTTAGTGTAGCTATGAATCGGGTTTTCAAATAGTTCCTCTGAGTCTGTCAACTCCACTATATTTCCTTTATACATAACAGCCACGCGATCGGATATTTTCTTCACGGTCGCCAAGTCATGTGCGATAAATAGATAAGTCAGATTCAACTTTCTCTGCAAATCTTCAAGCAGCTCCACGATCTGTGCCTGCACCGAAGCATCCAGTGCGGATAAAGGTTCATCCAAAACGATAAAGTCAGGTTCCACTGCAAGCGCTCGTGCGATACCGATACGTTGACGCTGACCTCCGGAAAATTCATGCGGGAAACGTTGACTGAATGAACGATCGAGCCCGACGACATCAAGCAGTTCCTCCACGCGCTGTTTCCGCTTCAGCTTACTTTTTGCCAGTTTATGAATATACAGGGCTTCTCCAATGATGTCCTCCACCTTTTGACGCGGATTCAATGACGAATAGGGATCCTGGAAGACGAATTGCACTTTTTTACGCAAGTTTTTCATTTGTCTCTTTTTAAATCGATTGATATCCAACCCGTTAAATAATGTCTCGCCATAAGTAGGCTCGTGGAGACGAAGGATTGCTCGTCCAGTTGTTGATTTCCCTGAACCGGATTCTCCAACAAGTCCCAGCGTTTCTCCTCGGTAAATACCGAAAGAAATATCGTCCACCGCTTTTAATGTTGACTTTCTACCTAAGGGAAAATGCTTTGACAAGCCACTGACCTCTAGTACTTTTTCCTGTGTGCCTGAATAAATTTTTATCAATTTTTCTTTGGCAGCACGTGTTTTTTGTTCATGAAGATTGGGGATGGCCGCAAGTAGTCTTTTGGCGTAGTCTTCTTTTGGGTTGCTGAAAATTTCTTTAGTACTGCCAGACTCCACGACCTGTCCCTGATTCATGACAACGATATTTTCACACATATTGGCGACGACACCAAAATCATGCGTAATGAGTAAAATAGATGTGCCAGTCTTCTCTTGAATTTCTTTCAGTAATTCTAAAATTTGCGCTTGAATCGTCACATCCAGCGCTGTTGTCGGCTCATCTGCAATCAACAATTTCGGGTGGCAGGCCAGTGCGATCGCAATCACAATTCTTTGTCTCATACCGCCGGATAATTCATGAGGATATTGTTCAAATCGTTCATCGACATCTGGAATACCGACTAAATGCATGATCTCTTTCGTCCGTTCAGCGGCTTCTTTTTTTGAAACGTCTTCATGAATTTTGATCGATTCAGAAATTTGCTTACCGATTTTCATGGTCGGATTCAGTGAGGTCATTGGATCCTGGAAAATCATACCGATATCTTTTCCTCTTATTTTCCGCATTTCTTTTCCTGTTTTCTCTGTTATTTCTTCGCCGATAAATCTTATGCTGCTCTTTTTATCTATGACGGCATTTTTTCCTAAAAGCTGCATTATCGAACGGGCAGAAACACTTTTCCCACTCCCAGACTCTCCTACGATTCCCAGAGTTTCGCCATGAGAAATCTCAAAAGAAACATCTGAAACAACTTCTGAAAGGGAATCCCCCATATCAAAAGAAATCTTTAAATTTTCTACTTGAAGTAGTTTTTCTGTCAACGCAATCAACCCTCTCAAAATTTCAATCTCTGTACTGTTATTTCTACGAGCATTCCTAATTCATTCTGCATACTATCATCTAATTCAGATTAATACGTTTATTCAAGAAGCGATACAGGACATCGACGATAATATTGACAAAAACAAATAGGAATGAAAAGACGAGAACGCCACCTTGAACGATCGGAAAGTCTCTTGCTCGGATGGCATTGATGATCAATCTGCCCAAGCCATTGATAGCAAAAACTGTTTCTGTAAGTACTGCACCGCCGAGCAGCGATCCGAATTGCAGACCTACAACGGTGACAACAGGGATCATTGCATTCTTTAAAGCATGTCTGTAAATAACGACGCGCTCACTCACTCCCTTGGCTCGTGCCGTTTGAATGTAATCCATATCGATCACCTCAAGCATGCTGGATCTGGTCATTCGGGCAATAATCGCTGAACCTGCAGTACCCAGCGTAACAACTTGCAAAATCATCTGTGCAGGCGATCCCCAACCGGATGCCTGGAACCACCCCGCTCCGATAACGAGCCACTGGATAAGCATGAGACCAAGCCAGAAATTAGGCATCGACAAGCCGAAAAGTGCCCCGAACATAATGGCAGAATCCGTTATCGAATAACGACGAACAGCTGAAATCACGCCGGCGATCAGTCCGATGAAGACCGCCAGTAATGTACTGTAAAAAGCCAGTTCTACTGTGGGGGCGAGACGTCCGAAAACTTCCTGGGCTACAGGCCTCCCACTACGGATTGAATCACCCAAGTCACCGGTGATGACACCTTTGAGATAATCAAAATACTGGACGGGAATAGGGTCATTTAAACCTAGCCGTTCACGTACTAATTCAAGTTGTTCTGGAGAAGCACTTTCGCCAGCCATGATTTGGGCCGGATCCCCCGGAATAAGCAGCATCATACTAAACGTCAAGATGGTCACACCAATTAAAACGGGAATCATCTGGACAAAACGTTTCATTAAGAATTTAAGCAATGGAGTTCCCTCTTTTCTAATTTTTTGTTTTTGGATCCAGCGCGTCTCTGAGACCGTCACCGAATATGTTGAATGATAAAACAACGACGACAATGGCTAAGCCGGGAATGGTTGCGACGTGCGGGGCATCCCACATGTAGTTACGTCCGTCACTTAACATTGCTCCCCACTCAGGCGTAGGCGGTTGTGCCCCCATTCCAAGGAAAGACAGGCCACTTGCTGTCAGGACCGAGGTTGCAATATTCAACGTTGCCTGAACAATGATGGGAGCTAAGATATTTGGAAGTATATGTTTTCCGATAATGCGAAAGTCGCTTGCTCCCAGAGCTTTCACTGCTTCAATATATTCCAGCTCGCGTATTTCGAGCGTCGATCCTCTGGAAATACGGGCAAAGACAGGAATAGAAAATATACCGACAGAAATAATCACGTTGTTGATGCTGCCTCCTAAAACACTAACGATGGCCAAGGCAAGTAAGATTCCAGGAAAGGCGAGCAGTACATCCATAAGACGCATGATGATCGTATCTACCCATTTCCCGTAATACCCAGCAACGATTCCCAGTGAAACACCGATGGTCATCCCCATTAATACAGAAGAAAAGCCAACTCTCAAGGTGATACTCATTCCATGTATGATACGGCTGAAAATATCTCTTCCGTGATGATCGGTTCCAAACCAGTGTTCCAAAGATGGCCCCACCAGTAAACTGTCGTAATTCGGAACAGGACCGTTCGTTTTTGAGAGCTGGACTTCCGGGGACGAAATCGTGTTGACCCAAAATGAAGATTATTGGGATGGTGCACCTGCCCTCAACTCAATTACTTTCCGTGTTGTTCCTGAAGGGTCCACACGACTAGCAGACCTTGAAACTGGTGCTGTACATGTTTCTGATCCAATCAGCCCGTCCGACATGAGTCGTGTCGAAGGAACAAATGGCATGCGCGTCAATCAGCAGCCTTCCGTTTCACTTTCTTACATTGGATTCAATGCTGAAAAAGAACCCTTTGACAACAAACTCGTCCGTCAGGCACTCTCTAAAGCCATCGATAAAGATACGATCATAGAAGGTATCTACCAGGGTATTGGCGTTCCTGCCATCGGTCCACTTGCTCCAGATGTCTTTGGTTACGATGAAGACGTATCAGGTTTGGAGCATAACGTTGAAGAAGCGAAGGAATTACTGGCAGAAGCCGGCTATGAAGATGGTTTCTCAACGACACTTTGGACAAATGACAACCAGGACCGAATCGATATTGCAACCAACGTCCAGGCACAATTAGAAGAAATCGGTGTCGATGTTGAAATCGAAATCGTTGAATGGGGAGCATATTTGGAAAACACAGCAGCCGGTGAGCATGATATGTTTATCTTAGGCTGGTCGACTGTAACAGGAGATGCTGACTATGGTATGTATCCACTATTCCACTCAGCAAACTACGGAACAGCCGGTAACCGTACATTCTTATCAACTGATGAATTGGATGGATTACTGGAAGATGCACGTCGAAGCTCTGACCAGGACGAACGTCAGGACCTTTACAGTCAAGCCCAGGAAATCCTTGTTGACGAAGCACCGATGTCTTATATCCACCACTCAGAATTTTTACTTGGTGTAAGTGAAGACGTTGAAGGCTTGTGGCAACACCCAACTGGTATCTTGATGCTGAGAGATGTCACCTTGAATCAATAAAGTTTTTAAACTAACAAATTTAGAAGAAGCATCTAAGACATTATTTCAGCTGTCCTTAGATGCTTCTTTTTTACAGAAAAGTATGATGGTCATGATTCATATTCACGGAATTTTAATCAGCATCATTGTAAAGGGTAAATTGTTTGTTTTTTGCTGACACGAGAAGAAGGTAAACCAAGTCACGCGACTTGGTTTTTCATTATATTATGATTTTCATGTCTTTTTTCGCTTAGGAGTAATCTTTGCGCGACCTTTTTAGTACTTGTTGCCTCCTAAAGGGCACGCATTCCAACTTTGCGTTACCTTTTTACTACTTCCTACCTCCTAAAGGGCACGCATTCTAACTTTGCGTTACCTTTTTACTACTTTCCATCTTCTAAAGGGGACGTATTTTCAATTTGAACGACTTTTTCTGCACTTTTAACCTCGCAAAGATCACGCACTGTTTCTTGGTCTCTATAATTTAAGTATTAATCTCGTTAGAATATTATTTTTAAGTAAGAATCTTAAACATATCGTGAAAATTATTGAAAAGCGCCTCGACACATCGCTTAAGATGAGTTGAGGCGCTTCCTTTTCATATTAATACGTTATTTTAGTTTAAAGAATGACCATGTATAACAATGCTGCAAGCGCTGCGCCGATCATTGGTGCAACAATAGGAATCCAAGCGTACTCCCATTTGGAATCACCTTTATGTGCAATCGGTAAAAGTTGGTGAGCAATTCGTGGACCTAAATCACGAGCAGGATTGATAGCATAACCCGTCGATCCGCCAAGAGAGAGACCGATCGAGAGGATAAGTAAACCAACGACTAGCGGATTCAATCCTTCAGTGAATGAGTTTTGCCCAAACATCATAAGTGCAAATACCAGTACGAACGTCCCGATCACTTCAGACAGTACATTCGCTGTGTTATCTCTGATTTCGGCACCAGTAGCGAATGTTCCTAAGATAGCGCCTTGATCAGTCGTTTCTTTATAGTGCGCTAAGTACGTCAGCCAGACTAATACAGCCCCCATAACTCCTCCGGCTACCTGAGCTAGTATGAATGGAATAACCATTGCCCACTCCAGGTCACCTATAATCGCAAAACCAAGTGTAACAGCCGGGTTCAAGTGTGCCGGTCCCATAAATCCTGAAACGTAAACGGCTAATGCGACAGCTGCGCCCCATCCCATTGTAATCGCTACCCAGCCGGCTCCTTCAGCCTTGCTTTTCTTTAAACTAACCGAAGCCACTACGCCATTTCCAAGCAAAATCAGAAACATAGTTCCTAAAAACTCACTGAAAAGCGTTAACGTTGTTCCTGTCATCTAATTCACGTCTCCCTTTAATCTTTTCAAATCAGATTCAGCAATAGCCTCTTCCAATTCTTTTGTGTACTTATTTCTTTCTCGATCAGTCCAGTTATAATATCGAGCCATTTCTGAAATAACTGGTTCGATAATACTGTCCAATGTGTCGCGCATAAACAGCATATGATTAGTCCGGCGAATCAGAAAATCTCTTGGAGTCAGTGTCATTTCTTCACGAATAGCATAATGAAGACTGACTGAATCTGCTAAAGTCAATCCGTCTATCTGTTCGACTTCATTTAGTAATGCATAAACTTTAGGTGTGTTTGACCCATATAGATTAGCTAAATACGTTGCTTCGGAATGGCTTAATCCTTTATCCACGCCAACCTGGACTAACTTTTCTGTTTCTTCGTCTACCTTTTTAGGATCCATATCTCCGCCAGAAACTGGATAGCTCGTTGAATCGATCAGTTCAAAGGATTTATCATAATCCCTCTCTAATATCTTGATGACTTTCTTGACAGCGCCAAGAGCCATTTTGCGGTAATCGGTGATTTTGCCGCCCGCTACTGTGATCAGTCCGTCATCATCTATCTCAAGAGAACTTCCGCGAGATAGACTGGACGGATCGGTTTCGGTTTCAGAGTTAGCTTTCTTGATATTTTTCAGTACATCGCCAACTTCATAACGCTCGATTTTTCCTTGCTGATACTGTTCAACCATATTGATAACCTCATCGATGCTTTCGCTCGTGATCGTTTGATTGCTTAAGCCGTTATAGTCAGACCCGCTGTTTGTTGCAATCAAAGGACGCAATCCTGCCCAGCTTGATTCAATGTCGTCTATAGTGATATTCGCAGAAGGGTAGCGGTGATTGATCACTTCAAGTAAATAGTCAACATCTGCCTGTTCCACTTTAGGATGCTTCAAGTCCCCTTTGTAATCGGTATCTGTTGTACCAAAGTATGTTTTATCTTCTCGTGGTATCACGAAAACCATTCTGCCGTCTTGTCTGCCTGTATCAAAATACGTGGGCTGGTCGACAGATAAAGTCTTTTTATCTACAACGAGATGGACACCTTTTGTCGGACGCATTTGTGGAGCGACATCCGTCTGGTCATCCATTTGACGGATCGTATCTGACCAGGGACCCGTTGTGTTGACAACCGTACGCGCTTTGATCGTAAAGGTTTCTCCAGTAAGCAAATCTTCTACTTCTGCTCCGGATACTTTACCGTTTTCGTCATGAGCAATGCCGATGACCTTCATACGACTGATCATGCGCCCGCCATTTTCAGCTGCCCGTTTGATATTTTCAATGACGAGACGGGCATCATTGTTCCGGTAATCCAAATAGACGCCGCCACCGAGTAAGCCTTTACTCTTCAGCTGAGGTTGACGTTCAAGTACCTCTTCTTTTGTCAGCGTATAATTTTCATACTTCGTTCCCGTAACTCCTGCTAACTGATCATATAAGTCCATTGCTACTTTCAGAGAAAACATGGAAAATGTTGAATCAGGTTCATCGTATACAGGTAAAAGCATCGGATCCGGTTTTGGGATATGTGGCGCGATACCTTGAACGACCGCGCGTTCCTGAACAGTATCTGCGACGACTTCAACATCAAAATTCTTTAAATAACGAAGTCCACCATGCACGAGTTTTGTCGAGCGGGAAGAAGTGCCTTCTGAAAAGTCCTGCATTTCAACGAGACATGTCTTAAGCCCTGATGCACTGGCCTGCAAAGCAGACCCTGCACCTGTTATCCCTCCGCCAATGATCAAGACGTCAACTGTTTCGTTTTTTAATGCTTTTATATCTTGCTTTCTTGTTTCGATTGAGAAAGCCATATTTTAATCCTCCTAAGTCATTTCCTAGTCTTCCGGTTTATATACTTGCGTTGCCTTCACAGCAAGTTTCCAGTTTTTATATAATTTCCGGCGTTCTTCTTCCGGCATTTTCGGTTCAAAGGTTCCACCTTCTTCATACATTTCTTTGATTTCATCCATGCTTTCCCAGAAGCCCACACCTAAGCCAGCTAAGTAAGCGGCACCTAAAGCGGTCGTTTCCAGATTATGCGCTCGTCGAACGTTTGTACCGAGGATATCTGCCTGGAATTGCAGCAGCCAGTTGTTATTCGCTGCACCACCGTCCACTTTCAGCAACTGAATATCGATGCCAGCGTCTTTATTCATCGTATCAATGACATCACGTGTCTGATAGGCAATAGACTGTAGTGTTGCTTTGACAAAGTCTTCTTTTGTCGTGCCGCGTGTTAACCCAAAGACAGCACCACGTGCATCCGAGTCCCAATAAGGGGCACCCAAACCTGTAAACGCCGGTACAACAACAACTTCATTATCATTCTTGGATTTCTCAGCCAATTGTTCTGAATCTGATGAATTTTCAATCAGTTTCAGACCATCACGTAACCATTGAACAGAAGAACCAGCAACAAAAATACTTCCTTCCAGAGCATAATAGATTTTTCCATTGATGCCGTAGCCAATGGTTGTCAATAAATTATTTTCCGATAACTGAGGAGTCTCACCTGTGTTCATGACGATAAACGAACCCGTACCGTATGTGTTTTTGACCATTCCCGGTTCAAAGGCCATCTGACCGAACAATGCAGCCTGCTGGTCTCCCGCCATTCCTGAAATAGGAGTATTCGCTCCATAAAAATGATAGTTCGCTGTGTTGCCGTAAACTTCTGAATTCGATTTCACTTCCGGCATCATAACCAGAGGAATGTTCAATAAGTCTAAGATTTCCTGATCCCATTCCAGATTATGAATGTTATAAAGCATCGTACGACTAGCGTTAGAATAATCCGTAACAAAAGACTCTCCACCAGTTAATTTCCACACGAGCCAGGTATCCACTGTCCCAAACAGTAATTCACCTTTTTCAGCACGCTCCTGTGCACCTTCTACATTATCAAGGATCCAGCGAATCTTGGTGGCTGAGAAGTATGAGTCAATGATAAGTCCCGTCTTTTTATGGATCATGTCTGAATGGCCGGCCTCATACAGGTCATTTGCAATGGCCGCTGATTGACGTGACTGCCATACCACGGCATTGTATATAGGCAAGCCTGTTTCTTTGTCCCAGACAATCGTTGTTTCACGCTGATTCGTGATACCGACTCCTGCTATTTCCTGCGGTTTGACTCCTGATTCGATAAATGCTCCAGCAATTACAGATTGTACGGAATTCCATATTTCATTAGGATTGTGTTCGACCCAGCCATTTTGAGGAAAAATTTGAGTGAATTCTTTTTGAGAACTCCCAATCGTATTCAGCTGCTTGTCGTAAATAATCGCTCGTGAGCTTGTTGTGCCCTGGTCAATAGCCATAATGTATTTAGTCTCTGTCATAACATATTCCTCCTGTTTAATATCCGATCGTTGTAATCGGTTTCTTTACTCTTTTATTGTAATCGTTTTTTTATAATTATAACTATCAGCTTTTTTAAAATTTTTAAAATTTCTGATAGTTTTCACTTTTTTCTTTCTGGATACTGTAACAAGTATTTCCTGAGGCTTAGTCGATAAAAAAAGCGCCAGAACTATTCTGCGCTTTTTTAAGTATTCAGTTCTTGAAGGATACGCTGTATATTTCTCATATCATAAGACGATAAAATCTTTGACAAAACATAAACGCGAGCTTCATTATATTGGTCTGAATCGTGCTGAGTTTCATTGGTAAGTATGAGGTCATATTTTTTATGCGACACATAACGTTCACTGTGAACACCATTCAGAGGGCGTATTTTACTTATCAGTAACTCACTCAGCGTCTCTTTATATAAATCGTCTAATTTTAAGTCGATCCCGACCTGTAAAACTTTAGTCATTTTTGACGTGATAAATACCAGTAAACTGAGATACTTTGACAATAATATCGTCAGTAAACTCTTTTGTCTTTCCATTTGATTATCGAATTTCCAAGTACTGGTCTCCAGCAATTTTTCGGCGAAGGGATTTAACGTTTTCCCGACAGGCTGCTTTTCTTGAATGAATACGGTCTCGTCATAGTACTCTATATCGCCTCTAAAAAAATACAGGAGCGTGTGCATGTGTGTCAAATGATAATACATTTCTCTCTCCAGCATATAAGGTAATCTGCGATAGTTGAAGTGTATGATTATGGTCTCGGCAATATAGGTGTCCAGGGAAGCAATGGGAGCGTGTCTGTCCCGTAATAGCCGGTATTCATGAAAATCATTTTCAGAAAGGATCGAGAAAGCAAGCAGATAAGCAAAATGCAGCATTGCTTCTCCTTCATCCACTTCGATTGAATAGCGGCTGAAATAGCGGAAAACCATGACTTGGATTTTATGATATAAAGGATCTTTCAAGTAAGGCTGCATTTGATTACGCAAATAGTCCGTTTGCAGTTTTTTAATGGTGATACGCATTTTACTTATAATAAGCCATATCCTCAACTTTTGCTTGTTTTCAGAAGAAATCGTAACCTTCAAGTAATTTTCCAGAGATTGTATGGTTTGAGTCAGCTGATTACTCGTAAACTGAGAAAGCAGTTTTCTTTTATCTTCTATATAATAATAGAACTGAAAATAAAAATACCTGATTTGCAGCTCTTCCCCATCGAATCGTCCATTGCGGATCTTTATGTTAAATTCCTTTAAGTAATTATTTAATTCTTTGATTTTACGAAATAAAGAAGATTCACTGATGGCTAATTTTTGTGCCAATTGCGTGATCGTAAATTTCTGATACTTAAAAAGAAAGGTAATGATTTTAGTTTTTACGGACTGATCTAAATAGCGACGGTAAATTTGCAGAAGGGACATCTCATCTCCCAATTTCAGATTGATCGTTTGTCCATCATAATGAATAGCAATGCATTGATTGCTTGTTGCTGTCCAGGATTTAATGGATTCCAAATCATTCTCAAGAGAAGCTTTTGATACCGATAAATGATCAAGCATATCATTATAGCTAATGCTGCCATGATGCGATATCAGCTGACTTAAAATCGTCATTTCTCTTACTTCATTCTTCTCAAGGAAATCTTCAGCCTTCATCTCCGTCAACCCTTTCGCCCATCCAGGATACCAGATTAGTGGTCGCAATCATTTGTGTGTAGGAAGGGTGGAAAAAATAATCCTTCTGCTGTAGGTCTTCAATCGTTTGTCTGGTTTCTATAGCTAAGGCCAGTGTATTTATTTTTTCCAGTATATTGACTGTTGATATCATTTGTGCACCCAGTAGTACGTGCGTTTCAGCATCATAAATCCACTTCACTGTGACTGTATTCGCATTTTGAAGACTTGTCAGTTTTATTTTTTGACGAGTGGTTTTGACTTTGTGATTGGAAAAAAGACTCTCACCTTCCGTCATTCCAGTACTGGCAACATAGTAGCCAAAAACGTTTGTTCCAATCGTCCTTAACGACCCTTTAAATTCAAGCTCGGGTTCATTCAGATTGGCAGCCGCAACAATCCCCGTCCTCACAGCATTATTTATCAAGGGGATATACACCTGATCGTTATCCGGCCCTGAAAGCTGAATACAATCCCCTACAGCAAAAACATCCTTTATCGATGTCCTTAAATAACGATCCACAGCTATCGTCTGATCGGTGTGCTGGGCAATATGAGTATCTAAAAAAGGCAGATGTGGTCTCACATTCACGCTCATGATAACTGACTCACTTGTGACAGAATCATCAGCAAAGTGTACGTTAACCTCGTGATCAGACACTGCATCTATGGTAGAAACTGTTTTTCCCAACTTTAAATCGATCCCTCTATCGATCATTTTCCGTTGAATAGGCTGGATCATATCTTCATCCAGATATTTAAACATGATATAATCCATGCTCTCGATCATTGTCACTTTTTTCTTCTGTGTGGATAACAAGTCAGCCGCTTCTATGCCTACTTGTCCTCCACCGATGATCGTGATGCGTTCACTCGCTTTTACTTTAAGTAAAGCAGCCTCTGCTTCTTCATATCGTTTATACTTGAGCACACTCTCTTGTGCACTTCCTTTAATTTTCTCTGATAATTGCTTTGAACCCGCTGCAATAATCAATTTATCATAAGCGATCATTTCATACTTTCCGAAATAATGATAGGTGATGATTTTTTGAGAGGTGTTTATTTTTTTTACGTTCGCCTCCAGATAATAATCAATACGACTTTCCTCTAATTGTTCTTCTGTAATGAACCGTGCTTCATTTAAATCAGCGATTTCATTCCTCCAGTATAAATGCAGACCATTCGGAATATAGGCAAGTGTGGTCTGCTTTTCCAGAAGAACGATTTTTGCTTTTGGATGCCGTTTGCGCGTCTCCAAAGCTGCAGCGACACCCGCAAAGGATGCGCCAATAATAACTACTTTCATTCTATCGCTCCTTTATTCATCGTTTGTAAAACAGTATATCATAGCACACATACTTTCTGGGGTTACTTTGAAACCACAGAGCATTTTGTATGCTTTAATAAAAAAGCAGACGTTTACTGGACTTGTTACTTAAAAAAGGCAAATAAAAAACAGGCTCTAAAAAGCCTGTTCAATCGATGGTCGCTACTGGGCTCGAACCAGTGACCCCTACCTTGTCGAGGTAGTGCTCTCCCAACTGAGCTAAGCAACCGTATTGGGTTATTTCTATTTGATTATACAATATGCTGGGTCAAAAGTAAACCTTTTTTAAAGTTTATGTACTCCTGCTTTTCTTTTTTCAGTAAATCATTCATAATAGAAGGGACAGAATAAGGAAGGATCGATACAATGGATACGACGTACTTTAAAAAGTTTTACAAAAAAAATCATGATGATAAAACTGAGTCCTTATTTTTAGCCGGAGTGATTTCAAAAAAAGAAAAAGATGTCCTCTTGAATCGAACGTTGGAACTCGATTCGGATACAGGCAATCATATGATCGAAAATTATATTGGTAATTATTCCATGCCTTTAGGTGTTGCAATGAACTATGTTATTGATCAGGAAGAAGCAGTTGTTCCTATGGCTATCGAAGAGCCCTCTGTGATTGCGGCTTCAAGCTTTGCTGCCAAGATTATTGGAGCATCAGGCGGTTTCAAAACAAGCGTCACCCAGAGAATGATGATCGGACAAGTCACTTTGAAAGCAGTCCCTGATCTTACAGCAGCGGAACAAAAAATCAAAGAAGCAAAAAATGAAATTTTAAGTCGGGCGAATGAGGCTCACCCCTCAATTGTAGAACGTGGCGGCGGAGCAAAGAATCTGAAAGTTCGTTTACTGTCAGATAACGCACATCCAGAAATCCCGTCTTACTTATCCGTGCACGTCCATATCAATACACAGGAAGCAATGGGTGCGAATATTGTTAATACAATGATGGAGAGTATTGCGCCTTACCTTGAGGAGTTGACCCAAGGCACAGCTTTACTTCGCATACTGACAAATTATGCCACTGAATGCCTGGCTACCGCAACATGCGTCATCCCTTCGCACAAACTGAAAACGGAAGAGTTCTCAGGAGAAGAAGTTAGAGACCGTATTATTGAAGCGACTGAGATCGCTACAATTGATCCTTACCGGGCGGTGACGCATAACAAAGGGATCATGAATGGGGTAGATGCTGTTGTGCTCGCTTCGGGTAATGACTGGCGGGCAATTGAAGCAGGTGTACACGCGTATGCCAGCCGTTCGGGACAGTACCGGTCCCTGACGTCCTGGACGAAAAATGATACAGGCGACTTGGTTGGAGAACTCACACTTCCTCTTCCTGTGGGGACGGTGGGAGGATCGATTTCTATCCACCCTGGCGCTAAATTAGCCCATTCGATTATGCAGAACCCTAGTGCTCAAAAACTTGAGCGTATCATCGTCTCAGTTGGCCTGGCTCAAAACTTCGCAGCAGTCAGAGCGCTGGTTACAGAAGGCATTCAAAAAGGGCATATGGGTCTTCACGCTAGGTCTTTGGCCATCAGTGCCGGAGCTAAAGGCGACCATATCCAGCAAGTAGCCGATATCCTTAAGCATTCAAAGCATAAGAATCTGCAGCGTGCCAAAAATATCCTGCTCAACATACTGGAAGAATTTGAAAAATAAAAACTATTTAAATTAAAGACTTCAAGTCGTTGCTCCTTTTTCTACTAAGAGAACATTCGGCATATTATCAGTAAGTATAAAATTTAGGCGGGAGAGTATTCACTGATGCATACTCTCCCGCCTAAATGTACATCTAAAATCAATTATTTATTTTCTGTTGCCGGTTGTCTTTCTTTTCCATCTTCTGTTTCGTCATCCAGACTAAGCAGTCGAGCATTAATTGCTACGATCACTGTACTTAGTGACATGACTGCAGCACCTATAGCAGGGGTTACAACGATCCCCTGACTATACAGGACTCCTGCTGCAAGTGGTATGGCAATAATATTGTAGCCGGCTGCCCACCACAAATTTTGAATGTTTTTTCTGTGTGTTGCCTTGGAAAGATTCAATGCATTCAGTACATCTCTCGGATCACTGTTGACCAATATGATATCGGCCGTTTCAATCGCGACGTCTGTACCGGCACCGATGGCAACACCGATATCTGCAGCAGCAAGCGCCGGTGCATCATTGATACCATCACCGATCATGGCCACTTTTTTAGTTCCGTCTACCTGCAGTCGCTCAATATGTTCGGACTTCTGATCAGGCAGCACTTCAGCTATCACTTCTGTCAGTCCAAGTTCTTTACCGACACCATCAGCAACGCGCTGATTATCACCGGTGATCATGACCGTATCAATGCCTCTTTCTGAAAGTTCTCTGATCACTTTGTAGGAAGATTCTCTGATGATATCACTCAAAGCAATCATTCCCTGCAATTTGCCGTTTTTCAGTACAAAGACAACTGTTTTCCCTTGCTGAGACAATTCTTTAAATCGGTCTTCATCAAAAGTGATGCCTTCTTCCCGCATTGCTCCTGGGCTTAAAATAGCAATCGTATCTGAATCTATTTTTGCTTCCAATCCTCTACCAGTTAAATTGTTGTAATCTGTGACGCCAAGGCGCTGAATCTTTCTTTCTTCACCTTCGCGAACAATTCCTTTGGCGATTGGATGGTCCGACTGGCTTTCTAATGAATAAGCCAGTTGAAGCAGATCTTCTTCACTTATATCTCCTTCAGGAACGATGGCATCAACGCCAAAAGTACCTTCTGTCAGCGTGCCTGTTTTATCAAAGACGACTTTGTCAATATTTCGTGCTGTTTCAAATTGTGTTCGGTTTCTTATAAGCAGACCCTTTTGAGCCGCTATGGACGTTGAAACTGAACTGACCAATGGCATTGCCAGACCAAGTGCGTGAGGACATGCGATAATCAAAACAGTCACTGTTCGTTCCAATGCGAATTCAAATTCGGCCACATTTACCCAATAGATCATTGTGAGTATACCGGCTCCAAGTGCGACATAGAAAAGCCATTTTGCTGCTATGTCCGCAAATCCCTGAGCACGAGATTTTGTAGCTTGAGCGTTTCTAACCATTTCAACGACTTGCGAAAGATAGGTTTCTTCTCCCACCTTACTGACTTCTACTGTCAGAACACCCTCACCATTAATGGAACCACCAATGACTTCCTGCCCTTCATTTTTTTCAACAGGGACAGACTCACCCGTAAGCATTGATTCATCAATGGAAGAATTTCCTTCTATAATCTCACCATCCAAGGGTACCTTTTCTCCTGATTTTACCAGAATTTTATCACCCGGATGCAATTCTTCAACGGATACTTCTGTGGTATTGCCTTCATCATCTAGTTTATGCGCCTCATTAGGCATAAGGTTTATCAGTTCTTCGAGCGCTTTTGATGCACCCATTTGAGATCGCATTTCTATCCAGTGACCCAGCAGCATTACAACGATAAGTGTGGCCAGTTCAAAATAGAAGTCACTCCCTTCAATAAAGAACGTGGTCAATGTACTATACACATATGACGTTGTTATAGCTAATGATATCAGCGTCATCATACCTGGCGTGTGGTCATCGACAACTTCAGATTTCAAACCTGTTAAAAACGGCTTTCCTCCATAGAAGAAAACGAACGTCGCGAGTGCAAATAGAATAATATCTGACCCCGGGAAAGATATCTCAAACCCAAATAAGTTTTGAAGCATGGGTGCGAGTATGGCAATGGGTATAGAAACAACAGTTGAAATCCAAAAACGTTTTTTGAAGTCTTCTACCATATGCGCATGATGGTCGTGATGACCGCCATGTCCACCGTGTCCTTCACTTTGGTGGTTATGATGTTCATGTTCCTGATGATTTTTCTCAGCCATTAAACTCATCTCCTTAAGATTACATCCTTTTCGTTTACATTTGTAATTGTTAAGTTCAATTTATCACTTCCATCTCGCTTTGTCAAACGATTAACCTCTTAATTTCAATATACGACGGCAAGGAAAGCCTATCAAGCAATAGCACTTTAATTATTGACTTAAAAATTAAACACTCTGGAAGCAAAGAATACCTTTGCAACAGAGTGTTTATTCAAATCATATATGCTAAAAAAGTCATTCAAATTATCTAGTGTCAACGAGTAATATTACCCAAGTCTTTTTTCCTTTTTATTCTCTTTTCAGGATTCATTTTCCAGATGATTATTGCCATGACAAACAATTCCGCAAGAACGAACGAGAGCCAGACACCTTTCATCCCCAGTAACCGACTCAGTATCAGAACGAAAGGTACAATGAAGACTCCTCCTCTTAGCATCGAGAAAAGCAGCGAACGTTTCGGCTGATTCGTCGCGCCAAAGTAACTTGTCGAAACAATATTGATACCGGCGAAGAAAAAACCTGAAAAATATATAAGGAGTCCCGTTGTCGCCATGTCAGCTATATGTGGATTCTGTTCACTGTTAAAGAGCATTATCAACTGATCAGTGAATAAAAATGTATTCAGATAGATAATTGAACTTAAAAGCAGCGATGTTCCTAACGACAAGACAAGCACTTGTTTGATTTGAGTGAGGTTTTTGAGACCATAACTCTCACTGAACAGCGGTTGCGTTCCTTGTGCTATACCTGCAAAAAGAGACAGCACGACAAAAGAAACATTGGCAATAATACCATAAGCAGCTAAGCCATTATTTCCTTCCAGAGAAAATATGATCGTATTGAACGTAAACATAACAACCGATCCAGATATTTCATTTACAAAGGCAGAAGAACCCAGAAACATAACATCCCGGACTAATCGTTTTTCTAATTGCTGAAAAGTAAAGGAAAGCTTGTTCAGAGGTTTAAAATAGTGGATCATCAATACACCCAGACTAATAACAGGCGAAAGACTGGTTGCCAGCGCAGCACCAAACATCCCCATTTCAAGCGGGAAAATAAAGATATAGTCAAGTAAGACGTTCAGCAAACTGCCTGTAATCATACCAAACATGGCAAGTGTCGGGTCTCCGTCATTCCTCACAAAAGAAAGTAACGTATTATTCAAAATAAAAAAGGGCGCGAACGTCAAAACTGTTCTTAAATAAACTTGTGTCGTCTCAAAGGTTTCTAGATTCGCTCCAGACACTTCAGCTATAGCCCCAGAACCGAATTGTCCCACTATAAAAAACACACCACCGATAATAAGTGTGAATAAAAGGGTTTGAGAATATACCTTCGCCGCCTGTTCTTGTCTGCTTTGAGACTGTAAAATTTTATACCTCGTTGCTCCCCCAAGTCCGAGCATCAGTCCAAATCCATGCATGATCCCAAATATAGGAATACTTAAATTCAAAGAGGCAATACCATTTGGTCCTAAAGCCTGGGCGATGAAAAATGTATCTGCCAGGATATAAAAAGATATCCCAAGCATACCCAGCATATTCAGACTAACATATTTCAAAAACAACTTTACACTTCGCTGCATCCTGTATCTCTACTTTCCATTTTTAAAATTTCTAAAGACAAGCTTACTTAAACTTACCAAGGAAGTCAATCGCAGGTCTCTTACTGTTTTTTTGATTTATACAAGACTAATCTCTTGATAGCTAAACCTTATGTTAAAGAAGATTCAAGAGCATGTTAACTTCCCTTTGCCTACTTTTCTTTTGCTAAAGGGCACGCTTTCCCATCTTGTGTGACCTTTATCTGCTTCTATACTTCAAAAGGGCACGTATTCCCTCTTTGTGTGCCCTTTGTTCGCTTACTTTCTTGCAAAAAGGCACGCTTTCCCATCTTGTGTGACCTTTGTTCGCTTGCTTTCTTGTAAAAGGGCACGCTTTCCCATCTTGTGTGACCTTTGATCGCTTACTTTCTTGTAAAAGGGCACGCATTCCCATCTTATGTGCCCTTTGTCTGCTTGCTTTCCTCCAAAAGGGCACGCATTCCCTCTTTGTGTGCCCTTTGTTCGCTTGCTTTCCTCCAAAAGGGCACGCAATTTACTATAAGCTGTTATTTGTTTATATCAAGTTGTTGAAACTGACTGGCGGTCAGTTTCATCCACTAAAAATGTTCTTTTAATTTCATTTGTATCGTTCGCACTCCCCATTTATAATATAAGAATGTAGATATTCAGAAATTTAAAGGGGCGTACATGATGTTTTTTGGAGTGTTTATAAATACATTGGCTATTTTTACAGGAAGTATCATCGGTTTATTTGTGAATAAAGGCATTCCTTTACATATCGAAAAAGCACTGATGAAGGCTTTGGCTCTCTCTGCAATATACATCGGCATTACCGGCCTCTCTTCCGGAGAAAACACGATCGTCATTATTCTTTCTATGGTAATAGGCGTAACTCTGGGCGAACTAATCAAACTGGATAAAAAAATCAATCAGATAGGTGATAAACTGGAAAAACGTTTCCCCGGCAAAAACGATTCCGACTCTTTGTCAAAAGGCTTTGTTGTAGGAAGTCTGATCATGGCGGTAGGTGCAATGTCGATCGTCGGTCCTCTTGAAAGTGGTCTTTCAGGAACGCATACGATTCTACTGACAAAATCAGTGATGGATGGCTTAACTAGTCTGATTCTTGCATCCAGCATGGGTATCGGTGTCTTGTTTTCAGGGGTTCTCGTTTTTCTTTATCAAGGTGCGATCACACTATTTGCAAGTGGACTCGATACGATTCTAACGGACTCAATGATCAACGATATCAATGCTATCGGCTCACTTCTTATCCTGGCTCTCGGGCTTAATATTCTTGAAGTGACAAAAATAAAAGTCATGAATTTTGTCCCGGCGATTGTTATCCCGATTTTATTTTTCTTGTTTTATTGAAAAAAGCTGTTAGTTAAAGACAAGCACTTTCCAAATTACTCTGGTCAGCGGGTCTTAACTAACAGCTTCTTTTTATTATTTAAACTTTTTTCCAAACACAGTTTTACTTTATCATTTGACTACCTATTTTATTTCGTACTTTCTAATATTCTCTTTAATAGCCACCAGATAGGCTCTTCCTTCTGACAACTGGTCACTGTTTGTTTTGAAATCAGATCCATCTTTAGGCAAGGATTTTTGCAGTAATTCTTCGTATTCTTCGATAGATAATTCACGACGATTTTCGAGCAAGGCTTCATGTGTTTCTTTATTGAGATATTCTTTATAGCCCGACTGTATCGTACCGCTGAAAAATTCACCGACTGCTCCAGAACCGTAACTGAATAATCCAATGCGTGAACCAGAAGGCAACTCATCGGATTGCTCTAGTAAAGACAGCAGACTTAAATACAAGGATCCTGTATAAATATTGCCTACTTGTTTGTTGTAGACGATGCTTTTTTCATAGTGAGTCATCAATCGTTCGGTCTCTTCTTTTGCGTCTTTAGTTAGTCTGAGGATTGCTTTTTTTGCCATTTTCGTATACGGCAAGTGAAAACAGACCGCCTCGAAATCTTTTAAGTCTCTATCCGTTTTTTCCTTATAGTTCTCCCAGACATCTTCAAGGAATGAAAGGTAAGACTCATTCGAAAATTTTCCGTCGACGAAGGCGTAATCAGAATAAAGGGGTCTCCAGAAATCTGATATATCCTTGGTTAAAGCTGCACTGTCATTATCCAGTGCTAAAATGCGAGGATCGCTTGAAATGACCATGGCTACAGCTCCGGCTCCCTGCGTCGGTTCACCAGATGTATTCAGTCCATATTTGGCAATATCCGAGCCGATAACTAGTGCTTTACTCTCTGGATTCAGAGCGATATGTCCTAAAGCCATTTTGATTCCACCTGTTGCACTGTAGCACGCTTGTTTCAATTCAAAAGAACGCGCGTTTTTCTGGGTACCGGTCAAATGATGCACCCATACAGCAGCAGATTTTGAGTGATCGACGCCGGACTCTGTGCCAAATAAGACGAGGTCGATCGCTTTTCTGTCTTCATCATCCAAGATCGACAGAGCAGCGTTCACAGCCATACTGACTGCATCTTCATGAAGCGATGCAACGGCCATTCTTTCCTGGCCAATACCGATAGTATATTTAGCTGGTTCGACACCTCTCACTTCAGCCAGTTTTTCCATGTCTACGTATTGTTCAGGTGTGTAAAATCCTATTTTGTCTATTCCAATGTTCAACAGCTTATCCTCCTATTTAGAGCTTTGTTTATTCGTCCTTTTTTCAGTATACCTGAGCTTCTTTAAAAAAGACTTAAGAAATGCTTTAATCTTTCATCTTAATAATCAATTTTCCGCGGACATGTCCCGTTTCACTTTGTTTATGCGCCTCTCTTACAAATGCTTCTTTAAAAGGAAGTACGTCAGAAATCACGGGTTTCAGTTTTCTCTCAACGAGCCATTCATGCAGCTGGTCAAGTGCTTCTTTTGTTGGGTTCATTGAAAAGTAATTCGCATCGTAGGCTTCTGTATCTACATAGTCACTAGGGTCACCGGCAATTGACAATAGTCTCCCTTTATTTTTTACTAGATAAAGACTTTTCTCTAATACTGAGCCGCCTATAGTATCCAGGACAAAATCGATATCTTCCAGAACTTCATCAAAGGCTTCCTTCTCATAATTGATCGCACGATCTGCGCCAAGTGCCTTTAATAATTCTTGATTGCTTGTGCTTGCGGTTGCGGCAACCCACGCACCCTTGTTCTTGGCAATTTGAATAGCCAGTGATCCGACGCCTCCTGATCCAGCATGAATCAGTACGCGTGAATCTTTTTGGACTTTTCCTCGTCTGACAAGTGCTTCATAAGCGGTTTGTCCAGTTAAAGGCACTGCCGCTGCTTCTTCATAAGAGATCGACTCGTCCAATATCACCGCTTTGTCCGGCCTGACAGAAACAATCTCGGCATAGGTTTTGGAGCCATTAGCCATGACACGATCACCTACTTTGAAATCCGTGACCGCCTCACCGACTTCAATGACTTTGCCAGACACATCCCCTCCAAGGATCATCGGAAATTTTCCGCCATAATCCCCTTTTCTTCGTTTGATATCTATTGGATTGACACTCGTTGCATGCATCTCAACCAGCATGCGATCGGGTTTCAGTTCAGGCTTCTCTATGTCTTTCATAACCAACTGGTCTACGCCACCAAATGTTTCAATAACAATAGCTTTCACTTTATGTGCCTCCTGTAATATTTTTTATCTGCTCTCTTTTATGCATCTGTATTTTCGTACGTATGCAGCATTTCCATGACCTCTTCATCTTCCAGCTGTTTAAAATCGGCGTAATAAGCTCCGACAGCACCTTTGAAGGTTTCCGGGATCAGAACAGCTGCGATGTCATCCACCAGAGATTCAAGTTCCTTGTACGTATCTTTTGGTATCACCGGTACAGCAACGATTATTTTTCTGGCTTCCTGGGCTTTCGCCGCTTCGATCGCAGCCTTCATCGTCATTCCCGTTGCAATTCCGTCATCGACGATAATGACTGTCTTTCCTTTCAGCGGTTTTTTAGTTATTTCTTTCGAATACATCCGCTGACGACGCGCAATCTCGTTACGAATACGTTTAAGCTCCGTGTCCAGCCATTCCTGATCCAATAACTCTTGAGTTGTTTCATCTAATATCGGATCACCATGTTCAGATAAGGCACCCACTGCATATTCAGAATGCGACGGATGACCGATTTTTTTTGAAAGAATAACGTCAAAGGGGATGTTGCGTTTCTTTGCCAGTTCGATTCCCAAAGGTACACCACCACGTGGAAGGGCAACAACGACAGACTTTTCAGGATTTTTTACATCAACTTCTTCAGCCAACTGTCTTCCTGCATCTATACGGTTTTCAAAGAGCATAAATGATCCTCCTTAAATAATTCCTGAGTTTTTCATTTGTTTAAAGTATAACATGAATACACTAAGTCAAATATTATAACGGTTCTACACAGTTGTATATTCTCTAGTTTATAAGTGGTCTTAATTTAAAAAAAATCTCATTTCGTTTATACTACATAGAAAGAGTTGATTATTTATTAACTAAGGAGGAAATATTATGTCATTTATTAAAGGTGTTTTGACTGGTGCAGCTTTAGGATTATTATTTGCACCAAAAAGTGGTAAGGAAACACGGGCAGACCTACGAAGAAAAATGGACGATTCAAAAAAATCCGCAAGTGACTACGCAGATAAAGCTAAAGTGAGATCTGGTGAAATGTCCCAGACCGCAGGAGAAGCTACAGAAAATATTAAACTTACCTTAAGTAAAACAGCAAAAGAACTCCGTGAACAGCTGCATCGTGCATCAGAAGAAATAAAAAATGAAGCACGTACGCTTAAAGATGATGTGAAAGAAACAGCAGAAGATGCTTATGTCGATGTAGCTGTCGAAGTTGAGGATGCTTCTGAAAAAATACGCAAAAACGTTGATGACTCCACCCCAAACAGCTTGCAAGCTGAAACCTCACAGTCAACGACACACGAATAAATCAGGAATTTCCCAGACTCAAAACGGTCTGGGATTTTTTAAAATTTTTAATATTTGACACATTATCTGTATTCAGTTACTATTGTATTGTAAATATTTCGAATTAGAGATATATCAAACGAAAAAGGAGAGAATTTTATTGGCAAATGTTAAATTATCTATTATCTACTACAGTTCAACGGGTACAAACTACCAAATGGCTCTTTGGGCTAAGGAAAAAGCAGAACAAAGCGGAGCAGAAGTCCGTCTGCGCAAAGCGAAAGAGCTCGCTCCAGAGTTTGCTATCGAACAGAATCCTGCCTGGAAAAAGCATTACGATGAAACACAGCATGTAGAAGAAGCATCTTCTGATGATATTCTATGGGCAGATGCTTTGCTTTTCAGTGCACCTTCTCGTTTCGGTACGATGCCAAGTCAGTTAAAACAGTTTCTTGATATCCAGGGTGGCTTATGGGCAAACGGGAAAACTGTCAATAAAGTAGTCAGTGCGATGACTTCAGCTCAAAACCCTCATGGCGGACAAGAAGCCACACTCTTATCCCTATATACTTCCATGATGCATTGGGGAACAATTATCGTGACGCCTGGTTACACAGACCCTGTATTGTTCGGTGCCGGCGGTAATCCTTATGGTACTTCAGTTACTGTCGATCAAAATGGAAACATGCAGGAAGATGTTGAAGATGCCGTCAAGCATCAGGTTGCACGTGTCCTGGAAGTCGCTTCTAAAACGCTAGAAAGTTAATTAAAAATTTCCTCTAAAAAACACATTCTCTTTATCTGATTCAAAAAAATCAGAAAAGATGAATGTGTTTTTTGTATGGATCAGTCATTTTCTGCAAGTTCTTTCTCCAAACGGTCGATTATCAGTTGTATTGAGACAGCATAATTTTCATTCTTCTGAATATCAAATATTGTCCGGGCTTTTTTATATGATCTTAGACTATCTTTTTTCTGGCCTAATTTTTCCAGACAGTATCCTTTATAATACAGAAAGTCTCCTAGAAGAAATAAGGTATTTTTTGAAACGACTAAATTTAACCCTTGAAACACTTTATCGATACACTCGGTATATTTTTTCTGCCTAGCCAGACAGACGGAATAATTTAAAAGCAGTTTTGCTTTTTTTTCATGATTCATCCACTCTGAAAATATACTGAATCCTTTTTTATAATATTTTTCGGCCAATTTGTATTCTTTTTTCCTTAAATACTGATTACCAATACTATCAATAATTTCGATGCGCAGTTCTCCGTTCTTTGTCTGTTCTTCCAGTGTCAATAAATGACTTAATGCTTTATCGTTCTCCCCATCACGATAAGCATACAACAACGCTTTGATCCACTCGAAAAATAACTGATCCTGCCCCATTGCGTGATCGATCAATTCTTCGTTTGTACTGATTAGATAAGAAACGTTGTCATACTCTCTGCGTTCAAGATGCTGTCTTACAAGTTTACGCAGCTGGTTCATTTTTGAATAGCGACTTTCAACCGAATCTTCTCCGTAAAAATAATGCAGTGACACTTCAAGACGTTCTGCTAATTTTTCCATAAGCTCACGACTCGGTTTCACTTTCCTCTTTTCGATCCGACTGATCATGGCCTGCGTACAAATCCCCTCAGAAAGACCCGTTTGAGTCATTTTTATCTCTATTCGTCTTTCTTTGATTTTCTCCCCTATTTTCATCCACTTAACCCTCTCATTATATTATCATTATAATATTAGTTATATTAAATCATTATACATGAGTGTTTAGCGTTTTACTATATTGTATGAAATTTTATCATAGGAAAAGCTTAAATATTTATATTGCTTAGCGAAAAATTATAATCATTTTCTAATAATATCTATCTTTTTCTCATACTGTTATTATCCAAAACCGTTAATGGTAGCCAAACGGTGAAATGAGTCCACTCGTTTACTTCGCTTTTAACGTCGATATGTCCTTCATTATTTTCAACTAACCACTTCACAATAGACAGACCTAAACCGGTCCCCCCAATATTCCGACTTCTTCCTTTATCAACTCTATAAAAACGCTCAAATATTCTACTCAGTTGATTTTTAGGGATCCCTATACCATTATCAATCACAGAAAGCTTTAACTTATCATCTGCAGTACTTATTTCAATTGTAACTTTTCCCTTTTCAGATGTATAGGCTACTGCGTTACTTACTAAATTAATAATGATTTGTTTTAAATGATCCGGATTAATTTCAATTTCCACATCTTTTTGGCTAATTATATTAATATGAATGTCTTTCAAACTGATTTTATGACTTAAAATTTTAAGAACTTCGTCAACAGTCTCGTTAACACTGATTCTATCTTTAACACTATTATCCTGTCTTTGTTCGAGTTTGGATAGCTGTAAAATATCATTGACCATAGTATCCAGCCGACCAGCTTCTTTGTTGATGATTTCTAAAAATTCAACTAGAACGTCGCTATCATTTAACGCCCCATCAAGAAGTGTTTCACTAAACCCTTTAAGTGCTGTAACAGGCGTACGAAGTTCATGAGAAACGTTGGCTACGAAATCAGTACGAACCTTTTCAAGTCTTCTAATTTCAGTGATGTCATAAAGGAGAACGATAAAGTTCAATGTTTCTAATGAATCATTAAAAATTGGAACCACATGTACATCCATTGTTTTTTCTTCTGGATAATACATTTGAATTTCTCTGTTTTGTACTTGCTCTGTAATAAATGCTTTTTCAATGGTAGCAATCAATTCAGAACTATGGAGACTCTCAAAAAAAGATGTCCCTTGTTTACTATTCAAGTCTTCTCCCAATAGCTCGTTCATAGCAGGATTCACCATATTGATTTGTTTATCCTTTTCAACAAGCATCACCCCGATGACAAGATTATTGATCAGTTCTTTCAGTTTGAGCTCACTTTCTTTGATTTCACTCATCTGGTTATTTAAATTTATAGCTAGTTCGTTGATAGAAGTTCCTAATTCATCTATTTCTTTATATGATCCTGGATGATATCTTACAGAATAATCCTGATATGAAAGGACATTAGCTATATTTCTAATATTTTCAATTGAGCGTGTAATCTTTCTGGCCCAGTAACGAATGAATAAAAAAACGATCAGTATGGCTGTAATCAAAAATAATACCAGCGTTAACATAAGTTCGTCAGTTATTCCGATAATTTCTTCAGCGTCACGAGATAGACGAAGGTAACCGGCAAAACCACTTTCAGTGTTCTCTATACGGGTTGCGCTGTAATAAAGCATCTCATTCGTACTTTCACTTCTGCGATGGTACGTTCCTATTTTCTTTCCTCTTATAACTTGCATGATTTCAGGTCTATTGAGATGTTTCTCAAGCTGGTCTGCCTGAACTCTTGAATCATAAAGCACATCACCACTTAAATCGATCAGCGTTATTCTCTCATTGATAACTTGCGAAGCTGATTCCAGTTGATTGATTAGCACCTCGCTTTTTTCCGTTGGTTCTTCTATATCAGTTAATTGACTTCCTAATACCAATAACTGTGTATTCAACGCTTCCTCCTGCTGCTCTATCGATTGTTCTTTGATCCCAGAAGAAATTATAGAGATAAAAACAACAAAAAAAGTCAGCAAGATAAGCGTGAAAAATAAAATCATTCGGGTCTGCATTTTTTTCATCGCGGTACCTCTAATTTATAGCCGAATCCTCGAGCAGTTTTTATATACTGAGGTTCTTTTGGATTCACTTCGATTTTTTCTCTTAAATGGCTGATGTGTACATCTACAATACGTGTCTCTCCACTAAAATCATAATCCCATACCCCTAACAGCAGCTGTTCCCGGCTTAGTATACGGTTTTTATTTTCGGCAAGATAAACAAGTAATTCGAACTCTTTGGGTGTAAAAGTTAATCTTTCTTCATTTTTATAAACTTCGAATTTTTCTGGATAAATTGAAATGTGGTCAAAAGTAATCACTTTTTGTCTTTGATCTATGTCGGAAGGCAGCTTGTTCTGTTTATCTACCCGCCTGAAGATAGCTTTGATTCGTGCAATAACTTCGCGAGGACTAAAAGGTTTAGTTATATAATCATCTGCTCCAATTTCCAGGCCCACAATTTTGTCGATTTCAGAGTCTTTGGCTGTCAACATGATAATGGGTGTATCGATCTTTTCTCCTCGAATTGTCCGGCAGACATCCATCCCGTCTTTTGAAGGCAACATCAAATCAAGCAGAATAATAGCATACTGATTCTTCAAAGCTAATCTCAAACCTTCTTCTCCATCCATCGCCACGTCGACCTTATAATTTTCCTTTTCTATATTATATTGAAGTAGCTTAACAATTGATAATTCATCTTCAATTATTAGTATTTTTTTCATCTTATCTCTCCTGTGATTTCAGTTTCAATTCTATATAAAGCTAATACTCTATATTTAATATTAATATATCCATCATTTAACATTTCCGATTACCTAACAACTCTAATACCTATCATAACAGGTTTTATATAAATACAATATCCACACATTCTACATTTACACGATCTTTACATTATATTTGCGTCGAATTAATATCTACAACGTACTATGAATTTGTAGACGTAAACTGTCTAACTACTAAAAAAAGAGGGATAAATTATGAGAATGACTAACTTTGTAAAAATAGGTGCATCATTAAGTGCTGCACTTTTATTGGCAGCCTGTGGCACCCCGCCAGAAGACGAGAACAATGCAGAAACAAACGACGAACCATCTGAAGGCATTACCGGTTCTGTCCAAGTAGACGGCTCTTCCACTGTCTTTCCGATCATGGAAGGTGTAGCAGAAGAATTCTCTATTGAAAATCCCAAAGCGCGAGCAACCATCGGCGTATCCGGCTCTGGCGGCGGTTTTGAGAAATTCATTGCTGGAGAAACAGATATTTCCAATGCCTCTCGACCAATCAAAGAAGAGGAAGCGGCATTACTCGAAGAAGCAGATATCGAATATACAGAGTTCAAAATCGCTCTCGACGGTCTCTCTCTCGTCGTCAACCCGGAGAATGACTGGGTCGATTATCTTACTCTCGACGAACTCTATGCCATCTGGGCAGAAGAGGGCGATGCTGACACATGGGCAGATGTCAGAGACGGCTGGCCTGATGAAGAAATTGAATTGTTCAGTCCCGGAACTGATTCAGGAACTTACGACTATTTTGATGAAGTGATATTAGATGGAGACCAGATTGAAAGAGATGCATCACTTTCTGAAGACGACAACATTTTAGTTCAAGGTGTACAAGGTTCTCCAAACGGTTTGGCTTACTTCGGTTATGCATACTACGCTGAAAACATGGATACAGTTAAAATCGTTCCAATAAAAAACAGCAAAGGTGAAATCGTAGAACCAAACAGCGAAACAATTCAAGACGGAAGCTATGAACCATTATCCAGACCTTTATTCATTTATGTGAAACACGAATCTATGGAAGACAACGACACAGCTTATGAATTTGCAAAGTATTCTCTGGAAATGGCTGGTGAAATGGCTGACGAAGTTGGCTATGTCGCTCTAAAAGATTCCATTTACGAAGAAAGCCTCGAAACGCTGGAGAGCTTAAGATGAAAATTTAAATGACTGAAAAACAGTTATCCCCCTATTAAAACGTTAATCATACCGGTCAGTGTTTATCGGATTTTTCCCTCTGGACATTGGCCAGTATTTAAGGAGCGTCAATTCATGAAGACAACCATTCGCGAAAGAATCAAAGAAAACAAAGCAAAACAGTCCTATCAGAATACGATTGAAAAAATCATGCCAAAATTGTTTTTACTTATGGCTTCTATTTCCATTCTAGTCACTTTGGGAATCATTTATACCCTAATGAGAGAAACAATCATGTTTTTTACCAAAGTCTCTTTTTTTGATTTCATTACGGAAACTGAATGGTATCCTTTTTTTGAAAATAATCCCAGTTACGGTATCTGGCCTCTGCTTTCCGGCACATTTACAATCGCAGCCATCGCCATGCTGGTTGCCATCCCAATCGGCCTTGCTGCAGCCATTTATTTAAGTGAATATGCCAGTGACAGAAATCGCAGAGTAATAAAGCCTGTTCTTGAAGTTCTCGCCGGTGTGCCGACTGTCGTTTACGGGCTATTTGCTTTGACGTTCGTAACCCCTCTGTTGCGAACGTTCATTACCGATCTGCCTATTTTTAACGCCTTAAGTCCCGGGGTTGTGGTAGGGATTATGATCATCCCGCAAATCACCTCACTTTCCCAGGATGCAATGAACGCTGTTCCTCAGTCCGTGCGTGACGGTGCCTACGCTCTGGGAGCAACCCGACTTGAAGTGGCTCTCAAAATCGTCATTCCCGGATCATTCAGCGGAATTGTATCATCCCTCGTTCTCGGTCTGTCCCGTGCGATCGGCGAAACAATGATCGTATCTACTGCCGCCGGTTCCACACCGAATCTGGGGTTCACGTCTACTGAATCTATTCAGACAATGACATCTTATATCGTTCAAGTCAGCATGGGCGATGCAACATTCGGATCAACGATTTATTACAGTATCTATGCAGTAGGTATGACACTGTTCGTCTTTACCCTTACCATGAATATATTAGCCAATCATATTTCTCGTAAATATAGGGAGGTTTACTAATGAAAAATAAAGTTGTAACACCAGATGAAAAACAAATCAATAGAAGGATCACTAAAAACACATTTGCTAAAGGTATATTCTTTTTAGGCACTCTTTTTGGGATCATTGTTCTTGCTGCCTTACTGATCCGCATTTTCACTCAGGGAATTGGCTACCTGGACTTTGATTTTCTTAGCAATTTCGCATCCCGAAGACCTGAAGATGCCGGTATCAGAGCTGCTATTCTTGGAACCGTATGGATTATGTCTATTACGATTCCCGTTTCTCTCATTTTAGGTGTAAGCACATCTATCTATCTGGAAGAATATGCACCAAAAAATAAATTTACCCACTTTATCGAACTGAACCTAGCCAACTTAGCCGGAGTCCCATCTGTCGTATTTGGACTTCTTGGTTTGACTATCTTTGTACGACTGCTAGAAATGGGAAGAAGTATACTAGCAGGTGGGTTGACAATGTCCCTGCTCATACTTCCGGTTATCGTAGTCGCTTCAAAAGAGGCCATCCGGTCGATACCCCAAGAGCAGTATGAAGCAGCTTATGCTATGGGTGCTACAAAATGGCAGATTATTCGAACAGTAGTCCTTCCAGCTGCCACACCTGGTATTTTGACTGGAGCTATTCTTTCCTTGTCTCGCGGGGTAGGAGAAACCGCCTCTTTATTGATGATTGGAGCGATGACTTTTATCGCCTATATCCCGGCTTCGGTACTGGACGGTTTTACCGTTCTGCCTATACAGATTTTCAGCTGGGCAAGCCGCCCACAGACAGAGTTTCAAGCCGTCGCTGCCGCCGGAAGCATTGTGCTGCTCGTCATACTGATCGTGATGAATTCACTGGCTATTTTCATTCGTAATAAATACTCGAAACGCTATTAATTTAGGAGGAAAATGATGAATAAAGAAGAGATCATTCAGCCTGTCTATTCCGTCAAAAATTTCAATTTATGGTACGGTGACACAAAGGCATTAAAAGATATTTCAATCGACATACCTGAAAAAGAAGTCGTTGCCATCATCGGTCCATCGGGATGCGGGAAGTCGACGTTCATTAAATCATTGAATCGAATGGTGGAACTCGTCCCTCTAGTCAAAACGGAAGGTTCGATTCACTATAATAACCAGGACATAAAAAAAGCCAAAGCCGAGTCTCTGCGTACTGAAGTTGGGATGGTATTTCAAAAACCCAATCCCTTCCCAAAATCCATTTACGAAAATATTGCTTATGGCCCGCGAATTCATGGTATAAAAGACAAGAAAACGCTTGACGGAGTGGTTGAAAGAAGTCTGAAAGGGGCTGCACTTTGGGAAGAAGTCAAAGATCGTCTGGACGAAAATGCTTTTGGGCTCTCCGGTGGTCAGCAGCAGCGTATCTGTATCGCCAGAGCACTGGCTGTCGAACCTGATGTGATACTGATGGATGAACCGACCTCAGCCTTGGATCCCTTGTCTACAGCCAAAATCGAAGACCTGATCCATGAACTCAAAAAGAATTACAGTATCATTATCGTGACGCATAACATGCAGCAGGCTGCACGGATTTCAGATAAAACAGCTTTTTTCTTGAACGGCGAAATCATCGAATTTGATGCGACAGAAAAAATGTACTCCAATCCAAGAGACGAGCGAACCGATGATTATATTTCCGGTAAATTCGGTTAACAGAGTTAAAAAATTCTTCATTTATTAATATAATAATCAAACATAAGAGGTGACTTTAACAATGAGAAAAGCATTTGAAGAAGAATTAATCAATCTGCATGAGCAATTTTATCAGATGGGTCTGATGGTGTCGGAATCTATTTATCAGTCAGTTAAAGGTTTTACAGCACACGATAAAATAACCGCTGAAAAAGTCGTGAACAACGACCACTATATCAATGAACAGCAGGTCATAATCGAGACAAAATCGATCGAACTCATCGCTTTGCAGCAGCCCGTCACAAGCGATCTGCGCCGTATCATTACTATTATGAAAGCTTGCGCCGATCTGGAACGTATGGGTGATCATGCCGTCAGCGTAGCTAAAGCAACCATTCGGGTCAAAGGTAATAAGAAAGATCGCGCTATAGAAAACAACTTGGCCATTATGGCTGAAAAAGTCAAGAAACTCGTGGAGCGTTCGTTGACTGCCTTCATTGAAACAGATTTGAAAGAAGCCAAAAAAATAGCATCAAAAGATAGTGAAATAGACCAGGTGGCTTTCGACATACACAAGCAAACGCTGGAGGAAATGAAAAAAGATTCTGAGCTGGTCCTTGGTGCAACGAATTATATTTTAGTTGCAGGTAATCTGGAACGAATAAGTGATTACGTTACAAACTTGTGCGAATGGATCATCTATCTGGAATCAGGAAAAATCGTTGAGCTCAATACCCACAACACACTGGATAATACCTCTTTTAAATAAAAGAAGGTGCTGACACGTTTGATTCAGTCAGCACCTTCTTATTTTATTTGTTTGTTGAAACAACGTGGATATCACGCTGGGGAAATGGAATGCTGATTTCGTTCTCAGCAAATTTATTGACTATTTTAAATCTTAAATCACTTGGTATAGTAAACTCTCTTTCATCAATTTGCGAGTCTATCCAGAACCAGACCGTAAAATCCAGAGAAGAGTCTCCAAATTCCTCAAAGAAAACACGTGGAGCCGGTTTTTCAAGAACATTCGGCCACGTCTCTTCTCTTAACTCATCCACTGCTTCGTACAACAACTGCTTAACACGTTCAATGTCACTCCCATAGGCAACACCGATTTTTACAGGGATCCTTAATCGTCTGTCTGTATAAGACCGGTTGACAAACTTCTCTTCAAGGAAATATGAATTAGGGATGATCATGCGCTCATTAACTCGTGTACGTACAACAGTTGCCCGTATTTTTATTTCTTCTACATCCGCAATCGTATCATCGATAATGACCCGATCTCCCACTCTTATCGGCCGCTCAAAAAGTATGATTAGTCCAGAAATAAAATTAGACATGACATTTTGAAGGCCAAAACCGATCCCCACGCCCAAGACACTGGCTAATACTGTCAGACTTGTTAAGTTAAATCCTATCGACGACAAGGATATCACTATTGCCAAGGTAATGATGGAATAATGGAAAAAGGTATTCATGGATGCCTGCAAGCCTCTGTCCAGTCCATATTTATCATAGATAGTCGGTAAAATATACTCTCTTATTGCTTTTGAAAATTTCACAGCTAAAACAATCGCAAAAAGGACGGTTAAAATGAGAAACACAGTGATTTCTGTATTACCGAATACGAAAAGTGTCTGATAAATAATAGATGTTTTTGAAAAATACATAAAGAAATAAATTACCAGTATAAATAATGTTATCCAATTGACGATTGTTTCAAGAAACAGCTGCGTACGTTTTTGTTTGACCACTCTATTCAAGACTGAATGTACTCCAGCTCTTGCTAATAAGACAATCGCTATTCCTATAATGGCCCCTAGCCAAAAACCTATTTCGCTATTTTGAAATTTTTCAAATAGGATTGTTAATTGTTCCATTCATTTCTTCCTCACATACATAGATTTATTCCAGTTTACCAAATTTTTTAAAGATTAACGACTCTACTGGTTGTGTTAATCAGTCATTATTCAGTCGGCTTGTATTGTACTCTCAGTTTGGACTGCCAAATCTTAATTAGTTCTTCAATTGTACTGATATTCTTGCTGCTAGATTAGTCTATTTCCGAATTTCATCTATCTCATCTATCTTCGACACTTTCTCATGCCACTTCGGCACTTTCTCATGCTATTTCGGCTGGTATGAGCCGAACTTCTTCTTACTTCGGCACTTTCTCATGTCACTTTAGCCGGTATGAGCCGAACTTCTCTTTCTTCGGCGCTTTCTCATGCTATTTCGGCTGATATGAGCCGAACTTCTTCTTACTTCGGCACTTTCTCATGTCACTTCGGCTAGTATGAGCCGAACTTCTCTTTCTTCGGCACTTTCTCATGTCACTTTAGCCGGTATGAGCCGAACTTCTCTTTCTTCGGCACTTTCTCATGCCACTTTGGCTGGTATGAGCCGAACTTCTCTTTCTTCGACACTTTCTCATGCCACTTTGGCCGGTATGAGCCGAACTTCTTTTATAAAAACATTTTCTCCTTTAAGCAGGAAACTAAACACCCTTTATTACGGAAGAACACGTGTATTTTTTTCATAAAATATAAAAAAGTACTTTAAGGCTAGTCCCGGACCAATCTTTCGGTTAAAAAACAAAGCCCTGTAAGACAAAAAGAGACTGATGTCCAGTCTCTTTCCTTATCTCATTAAATTCTACTACTGACTTTCTTTACATCACCTTGCTCGACGTAAACCATTAGAATAGAAATATCTGAAGGGTTGACGCCACTGATTCGGCTAGCCTGGGCTATCGTTTCAGGTTGTATTTTAGCTAATTTTTCTCTGGCTTCGGTGGCGATACTGTTGATAGCAAAATAATCGATACCTTCCGGGATACGTTTATTTTCCATACGCTTGATTTTTTCAGCTTTGCGTATCGCTTTGCTGATATAGCCTTCATACTGAATATGAATTTCAACTTGCTCTTTCACATCTTTTGGCAAGTCATTTTCTAAAGGAGCAAAAGGAATAATATCTTCGTACTTCACATACGGACGTCTCAGGAAATCGTAGACTAAAATACCGTCTTTCAATGGCGGTTCATTCTTAGCATCCAGATATTCTCTCACATCACTCGGTTTTAAACGAATGGTTTTCAGGCGTTCCAGTTCTTTTTCAACTAACTCTTTTTTAGTCTGGAACATTTCGAAACGCTGCTGGGAAACGAGTCCTAAGTCATATCCTTTTTCAGTTAAGCGGAAATCAGCATTGTCATGACGTAACAACAAACGATATTCTGCTCGAGACGTCAACAATCGATAAGGTTCATTTGTGCCTTTCGTTACCAAATCATCGATCATCACGCCGATATAGGCTTCGTTACGTTTCAAAACGATCGGTTCTTCGCCTTTTACCAGACGTGCGGCATTGATCCCGGCAACCAATCCTTGGCCACCCGCTTCTTCGTATCCTGACGTTCCATTCATTTGCCCGGCAGTGAATAATCCGTTGATTAACTTTGTCTCCAGTGATGGTCGGAGCTGATAAGGTTTCACGACGTCATACTCAATGGCATAACCTGTTCGCATCATTTGCGCGTTTTCGAGTCCATCTACTGAACGCAGTACAGATAACTGTACATCTTCAGGTAATGATGAAGAAAGTCCCTGAACATAAATCTCATCTGTATCAGCGCCTTCGGGTTCAAGGAACAGCTGATGTCTTGGTTTATCGCTGAAACGAACGACCTTGTCTTCAATTGACGGACAGTAACGGGCGCCAACACCATCAACGATTCCAGTAAACATAGGTGCACGGTGCAAGTTATCGCGGATGATATCGTGCGAAATGTTACTTGTGTAAGTCAGCCAGCAAGATATTTGTTCTTCAAGATAATCTTCATCCAAAGATTCAAAGCTGAAATGATGCGGTTCGCTGTCTCCTGGCTGTTCTTCCGTCACAGAATAATCGATCGAATCCTTATGAATACGCGGAGGGGTCCCTGTTTTAAAACGATCCAATTCGAAACCATGTTCAAGTAAACTTTCAGATAATTTTATACTCGGCTGCGTATTGTTTGGGCCAGATGAGTATTTCAATTCACCAATAATAATTTCTCCACGTGACGATGTTCCAGCAGTTAATATGACCGCTTTTGATCTGTAAATAGCGCCCGTATTCGTGACAACACCTTTTATATCGCCGTCTTCAACGATGATCTCTTCTACGATTCCTTGTTTCAGATCCAAATGTTTTGTTTTTTCAATCGTTTTTTTCATTTCGTTAGAATACATGTGTTTATCAGCTTGAGCACGTAATGCTCTTACCGCAGGGCCTTTCGCAGTGTTTAGCATACGCATTTGAATATACGTTTTATCAATATTGCGGCCCATTTCTCCGCCTAAAGCATCGATTTCTCTGACTACGATACCTTTTGCCGGTCCGCCAAGTGAGGGATTACACGGCATATGCGCGATCATGTCCAGATTGATAGTTACTAAGAGAGTTTCTGCTCCCATGCGCGCGGAGGCAAGTGCGGCTTCTGATCCGGCATGGCCTGCACCAACAACAATTACATCATAATAACCTGCTTCGTATGTTTGCATAGATTTTTCCTTTCTAAACTAAGTTTTTTTAAAAGTTCTTTTTTCAAAGTCATTAAAGTTGTGCTGCTCTTTTTCAATGGAGTCCCGGGCTTGATTCGCTTTTCTATTGTCTAGTTTTTCAACCTTGACTACTCCTGAAAAAAGATAAATTAATCCATTGCGCAGTATGCTCATTAGGATATAATTTCCTATTTTTCAGCGGAGTCATAACAGGTTGAAAAACTTTTCTATTTCCCGAGGCAGAACTGGCTGAAGAGCTGGGTAATAAGTTCGTCCTGGACGCTGTCACCGGTGATTTCTCCTAGAAGATCCCAGGCTCTGGTCATATCGATCTGTACGAGATCAACTGGCATGCCCATCTCGATCCCTTTGATAACTTCATCAAATGCATCAATCGTTTCGTTTAGTAAGGCGATGTGCCGGATGTTTGACACATAGGTGGCATCCTTTTCGCCAGTATTCCCTGCAAAAAATAATTCCGCAATTTTTGCTTCTAGTTCAACCAAACCGGCTTCCGTGATGATCGACGTTTGAACAATACTGTCCAGAGCGACATACTCACTCAGTTCGTCAAGATCCAGTTTATTTTCAAGATCCATTTTATTCAATATAATAATGCGGTGGTGACCCTCAGTTGCTTCAAGCAACTTTTTATCTTCTTCTGTCAGAGGTTCGCTCTGATTGAAAACCAAGAGCACCAGATCAGCGTCGATCAAGGCTTTCCGGCTGCGTTCTACTCCAATACGCTCAACGATATCTTCTGTTTCTCGGATCCCGGCCGTATCGATCAGTCGCAATGGAACGCCTTTAACGCTCACATACTCTTCGATCACATCTCGTGTTGTCCCGGCCACTTCTGTAACGATCGCTTTCTCTTCTTTGAGAAGAACATTCAGTAAACTGGATTTACCCACGTTTGGACGTCCGATAATCGCTGTAGCCAGGCCTTCGCGTAAAATTTTCCCCTGACCCGCCGTTTCAAGCAGTGCTTCGACCTGACCCTTGACCTCTTTGGCCTTTTCAACCAGTAATCTGGAAGTCATTTCTTCAACATCATCGTATTCGGGATAATCGATATTCACTTCTACTTGAGCCAATGTATTCAAGATATCCTGACGTAGATTCTTGATCAGACGGCTCAGATTTCCGTCAAGCTGCGTCACTGCCAGATGCATGGCCTTATCTGTTTTAGCACGGATGACATCCATGACCGCCTCTGCTTGAGATAAATCGATTCGTCCATTCAAGAAAGCCCGTTTTGTGAACTCCCCTGGTTCTGCCAGGCGTGCGCCATTATGAAGGACGGTTTCAAGTACCTTGTTGACTGAAACGATTCCGCCATGCGTGTTGATTTCCACGACATCTTCTCGTGTATAGGTTTTTGGTGCCCGCATCACGGTCACCATGACTTCATCGATTTGGTTATCTGTCTTGGGATTCACTATGTGGCCATAATGAATCGTGTGTGTTTTCTGGTTGATCAGCTGTTTTTTCCCTGCTTTATACACACGGTCAGCTATTTCCAGGGCTTCATCTCCGCTAATGCGCACAATACCGATTCCACCTTCACCAGGCGGCGTAGAGATTGCAGCAATCGTATCAAATTCTATAGCCATCAAATGGACCTCCTGTTTTTTATTATGTTTGAGTTAATTTTATTCGATTTACTGTAAGGAATACTGTGAAACTGGCAACAGATGCCCAGTATCGAACTTATTTTTTTTCACAAAAAAAAGTGCCTGGACCACTCCGAATTTAGTATAAACTACTACCTTGGGTGGAAAAGCACTTTCACTGCTCTACCTCGATTTAAATGTATTTAAGTCATTTACTTGTATCAATACGTTAAATAATATACGTAATTAACTGATTTGTCAACTTTTATACTTATTTATTATAAGTAAAATGTGAACATTCTTTTACAGCATCCATTTTACACTTGCTATAAAAATACTGTTGAAGAGAATAGGCATCTTCAACAGTATTGTCCATTAAGTAGAAATTCAATTAAGTCTTGATCGCACCTTTTGTCACTCCTTCAACAATGTAGCGCTGAATAAAGATATACAGCACAATGATCGGGACAATGGCTAGAACAAGGCCTGCGAGTGCCAGCTCCCACTGCACAGTATACTCGCCGAAAAAATAATACATGCGAAGTGGAATCGTCCGCATCCCTTCTTGGTTAATGACTAAGGACGGAAGTAAAAAGTCGTTCCATAGACGTATGGCATTCAAAATAATGACCGTGACCGTTGTTGGTTTCAATATTGGAAAAATCACTCGCCAGAAAATCTGAAATGGTGTGCCTCCATCTAAATAGGCGGCTTCATCCAGAGAGACCGATATCGACCGCATCGCTCCGTAAAATAAAAAGATAGACATACTGGAAGCAAAACCCCAGTTCATGATGATCAAACCAAATCGGTTCAAAAAATCGATCTGTCCAAAGATAGAAACCAGTGGGATCATGACAGACTGGAAAGGAATCAGCATGGTCAGTGCACAGAAGAAATAAATCGCTGTACTGATTTTCGATTTATTACGCGCCAAGGCATAAGCTGCCATAGAAGAAAAAATTACAATGATTATAATGCTGGCCGTTGTGATGAAAAGAGAATTCATGAAACTTCTTCCATATTCCAGCCCTTCGTACGCTCTGGAATAATTCTCTGTGACAAAGTTTTCTGGAATCCATATCGTGTTGGTGAATATCTCCGCCCGGCTTTTTAAAGAACCAAAAAATATGATGAAGAAAGGATAGATCCAAGTTACGGATACCAATATGCCAAGCGCGATCACCAGCCATTTATGTGTTTTTTCTCGTGTCATTATAAATCGACCTCTTTTCTACGTGTTAAGAAAACCTGGGTCAAGGAAATCACCGCAACGATGAGAAAAAAGACGATGGCTTTAGATTGGGCATAGCCTTGGCGATATTGAAAGAACGCTGTGTTGTAAATATTCATAGCGATCATTTCAGTTGAGCCATACGGTGCACCATTAGTTAAGGCTAAATTCATATCGTATATTTTAAATGCATTGGCTAAAGTTAAAAATAAGCTTACAGTAAAAGCCGGGGCAAGCATCGAGAACTTTATCTTCCAGAACGCCTGCCATTTATTTGCCCCATCAATTTGGCCCGCTTCTATTAATTCACTAGGAATATTAGCTAAAAAAGAAATATAGATGATCATGATGTATCCGCTCATCTGCCATAAAAACACAATAACCAAGCCCCAAAACCCGGTCGTCGTATCAGCCAGCCAGGCATTGAAGAAAGATAAGCCCGTAGCATTTGCAATACCGGCAAATGCCCGGACGAAAATAAACTGCCAGATAAAGCCCAAAATGATTCCTCCAATCAAATTGGGCATAAAGAAAATCGTCCTGAAAAACACACTCACTTTACCCATCTTTTGTGTCACAAGTAATGCTAATCCAAGTCCGATGACATTGATCAGCACTACAGCAACAACAGCAAAAAGGATAGTGAACCGTAAACTATATAGAAACTGTTTATCGGATAAAAGGTTTTTGTAATTACTTAATCCTACAAATACAGCATTGTATCCATCTGAATTTGTCAGTGACGTGCCTATTCCTAAAATAAGTGGCAGAACAATAACGAAAAATATGGCTAGCAGAGAGGGGATAATGAAAGCCCAATAGTACAGGTTTTTCTTTTTTCCCTTCATAGTCGATTACCTCATTTCTGAAAAGGCCTGAGATGTATTCTCTTCAAACGCCTCCCAAGATTGTTCGCCATCTAAATAGCTCTGGAACTCTGGATACAGCACTTGCTGGAACCAGCCACTAGGGTACTGATTATGAACCATTGCCGCTGTTTCGCCGGCAAGCAAAGCCTCATACAACTGTCGGGATACCGGGTCAGAAATATCTGCTGGATCATATCCTTCCTGAGCAGGGATAAAGGCCAGATCGCCTAGTATCATTTCCTGTCCTTCGTCAGAAAGATACATCCAGTCAATAAAGCTCTTGGCTTCTTCAACTACAGCATCGTCATGGTTCCCGTTGATACCGATATACCAGGGAGAACCGGCTGGAATTCTTCCTTCCGTATCGCTTTCACCATAAACAGGCAGAATACCGAGTTTTTCCTGAGCAAAATCAGGATCGATTTCATTTAATGTCGGAACGATCCAGACACCCTGGTGCACCATTGCCACTTGGTCGTTGACAAACAGTTCCTCAACAGAACGGCTGTAATCCACAGTTAAAATCGGTTGAACATTGTACTCATTGATCAAATCAGTGTATTTTTTCATCTGATCGCCGTATTCCCATGTCAGTTCCTCTGCGTTATAGGCATCCAATATACTGTGATTAAATTCCGGACTGGTGAAATTAGCTGAAAACTGATTGGCGATGTAATTTTCGCCACCACTAAAACCAAAGACTTGTTCAATACCCAGCTTATCTTTTTGACTGTCAAGTGTTTCAACGGCTGAGACAAAATCATCATAGGATTCGATCGAATCAGGATCGATGCCTGCCTGTTCAAAGATATCTTTATTATACATCCATCCGAATCCTTCAATATTCAGAGGAATGCCAAGCTGAGTACCGTCGATTGTGCCACCTTCAAGCAGTCCATCGATAACAGTATCGGCAACGTCCATTTCTGATACATCGATCAATGCATCACTGTAACGTTCGATTTCCGGGAGACCGTTAAGCATCATGAGCGCCGGTTCATCACCAGAAGAAAAACGGGCCTGAAGACCAGCAGATCCTTCGCCACTTCCGATTGTAGTAATAGTGATTTCGGCATTGTTATCAGACTGCGCACTATACATTTCTGCGAGTTCTTCTAATTGTGCAGTGATTTCGGGTTTCTGGTTGAAGAAGTCGACCGTTACAGCTTCTCCACTTGACCCCTCATTCTGATCACTGTCCGTAGTGGAGGAGCCACCCTCGTTACCTCCTGTACCACAGGCCGTTAGTATCACAGGTACAGTGAGTAAAGAAAACAACAATGATTTTTTCATTTTGCATTCTCCTTTTTTATGTAATCCCTTTCTTATTAAGAATATAATAGCATATTATACATAGATTACGGAAATTTAACGCTTTATTTACATTCATATGATGCTGAAGCCTGTCCAGATTATGTATTCTTATTGACTCGTTTTCAGTTTCTACTATATAAACAGCTCTTTAAAATCGATTTAAATTATTTTTTTTATAAATAATTGTTAATAATCAGATGTGCAGTTGAGAAGCCGACGTTTTTCTTATAAAATAGAGTGTGGTGAAATCAATGATGATACGGGGGAAGCCTTAATGAGTAGATTCCAACAAATATTTTTAGATATCGAATCAGATATTCTGAACCAGACGTATAAAGCTGGAGAGCTTCTGCCCAGTGAAAATAAGCTGTCAAAAAAATATAATGTTTCGCGTGAAACAATTCGGAAAGCCCTCAATTTACTGCTGGATAGTGGATATATACAAAAAAAGCAGGGTAAAGGTTCGATTGTTTTAGATATTAAGCGTTTCGAATTTCCTATTTCTGGTCTGACCAGTTATAAAGAGCTGGAAGAGGCCCAAAATATCAATAGCGAAACGTTACTTATCAAAAATCAAGTTGAGTTGCTGCCTGAGCATATTGCTTCTTTGCTGAAAGTTACAAGTAATACCAAAGTACACGCTGTGATTCGCGGGCGGAAAGTGGACGGAGAGGCGGTTATTTTGGATAAAGATTATCTGCTGACTTCAGTTATTCCAGAACTTCCGGACGCTGAGGCTAAGAAATCCTTATATAACTATATCGAAAATAAATTGGGACTCACTATCAGCTATGCTAGAAAAGAGTTTGTAGTGGAACCAGCCACACAAGAAGACCGCGACTTGATGACGTTGCATGGAGATACCCATGTTGTGGTAACGCGCAGTGAAGTTCATCTGGAAGATACAACTTTGTTCCAATATACAGAATCGAGACACCGTTTGGATAAGTTTCGTTTTACTGAATTTGCGCGCCGTCGTCCGCCGATGGATACAAATTCAACGTCTTTGATTTAAATCACACTTGCGTCGATAAAAAAGTGGAACAGGTGCTCCGTCTTTTATATTTACCTTATTTTTTTAATCAGTCGAAGTAAACTTTGTTTTCTATTTAAAGAGGAAAAGAGGAGATCTCTGGCTGAGGTCTCCTCTTTTAACATTATTAACTAACTATTCGATACTAGTTATTTTTCAACATAACTATGAGCTGGTTGACATAGTGCTCTATCTTTTCACTATCCTTTTCAGGAAAGTATAAGAATGAGATAATACTCCCTATCAGCATGCGTAAAGTTAACTCTTTGTTTTCTATCTTTATTCCGGCTTCTTCTGCGGCACTTTCTAATAAAGAATGCGTTCTTTCTATATAATCAAATGGAATGATTGCCGGATTTATTTTTCTTTCTCTCAAAATCAACGTGATCATTTTATGGTTCTTGGAAATAAACAGGATACGATTTTTTATAATATGTTTCAATTTTATCGTAGGGTCAAAACTTTCCTCTTGTATATTTTCTTCAATTTCTTCTAAACTTTCTGAAAGTACCGGTTCAATGACAGCTCTGAATAATTCTTCTTTTGAAGAAAAATAGCGATATAAGGTGACCTCGGATATCCCGGCTGCTTTAGCAATACTCGCCGTTGTCGTTGTATGGTAACTGGCTTCTAAAAACCGCTCCATTGCTGCATTAATGATATGATTTCGACGATTTTCTTTAGTCATTCTTTTCTTTTTGTCCATTTTTATGCTCCTAAACTTGCTAGTCATTGAATCGCGTAAATAGTTATAAAAAAAGAAGCTAGTTGAATACTAGCTTCTTTTTCAGCTTCTCAAATCAATATGAAGCTTAACTTTGATTAAGCATCATTTTTAGGTGCTTTGCCTAATTCAGCTTGCATCATCCAGATATTTAATTCTAAATCACCTTTAGCATCAATGAAAATATCTTCTGTTACTTCGTCGCCTTCTTTTTGGGCTGCTTCAATACCTTTTGAATATTCAGCAACTAACGTACGGAAAATACTGACTAATCGCTCAAGATGTTCATCAATTGATTTGTCCCATTTGCCCGGAACACTTTCAATGTTTGACTTCTCAGCGAATTCTTCCAATGTTGAAACAGGTGAGCCGTCTATAATGATCAATCTTTCGGCGACTTCATCCAATTGTTCTTCAATGGCGTCACGGTATTCATCCATTAATTCGTGGTAATTTTTGAAGTCTTTTCCACGTAAATACCAGTGAATTTGGTGGATAGCTGCTGAAGCTTGTGATAGGTCTGCGGTCAACTGATTGAGAACTTTCTTTGTCTCTTCGTATTTCATTTTTGACATCCTCCTATAATGTTAGTGTTTACTTACTTAATCCATATTCACTATACTGGAAGCCCTTCTTTTTTTCAAGTAGAAGGCCTTATTAATCGAATATTCTTTGCTTGTTCTTATTTCGCTTATTCGATTAACTTATTATGATATGTTATTAAGTGATTACTTACATATCATAAGTATACTTTATCAGAAGCAATAGATTCTTTCAAGTATAAGGCTCTATAATTCGAATTCTTTTGAGCTAAGGATGATTTATTTATTTTTGAGTCCCCTCCTCTTTGCCTATCATCTTTATTTATTATTCTATTTATATTTTTAACTTGCTTACTTCCTAAGATTTAAAACACTAGAGGGGTAAATCTTTCTTTGTAAAGACAACGTTTGCTGCTGTGTATAAACTGAAGGCAATTACGCCTAAAGCAACCAGCCCCCACCCAAACTTTCCGCTGGCGAGTATCGCATCTGTATCAAAGAGGGTCGTTAATGTCAGATACTCGAGTATCGCTGGCGCATCATCCATCAACTGCTGAACCATGGTGAGCAAGAAGAAAGCGAAGGGAAGTCCTCCACCAACAGCCAAAGCTAATCCTGTGCGATTAAACAAAGTTGACGCGAAGAATGAAATGGAACTTATAGCCAAAATCAGGCTCAGTAGACCCAAACTCAACCAAAAATATGTTTCTCTATCAAACTCAAGAGCCTCATCAACAGCTCTTGCTGATGACACTATTGTATTATTGGTCATTGTAATGATTTGTTCTTCATTTAACCCTGTTGCTCGAACTGATGCTTCTAAAGCAGTCGGATTTTTCACTAAAATTAGATTATCGTCGACTTGACTACTATCCATATTTAAAGCTGTCGCAGAAGCGTCGACCACCGTTTGTAATAAAAGTCTAGCATTGTCTTCTGTCACTTTAACTTCAGGTTGAGCATTTTCTTGATTTTCTTCATTTATCCCTAGCACTGACTCGTCTGTTTCCTCGGCTTCAACTACAGCCATTTCATCATTCACAAATTGCTGATAATCATTTACAGAAATCCCCTTCACCCGAGCACCGGCTGTCAATGCATCATTGCTTTGTAAAATCATTCGAGGTTTTTCCATTAATTCTTCTGACGTGATTTCTATCTCGTCATCATCCATATCCGCATCATCTTTATAGAGTTCCAGTCTCTCATCTGTAATGGCATCAGCCGCTTCTTTATAAGAACGATCATTGATCACCTCTTCTAAATAAAGTGAGTAGGCATCTAAATCCATGTTCCTGTCTGTAGCTGCATCGCGCATCGCTTGTTCGTTATCTGCAATCATATACAAACGTCCAGAAATGTAACGTTCGTCTTGATCCAGTGATTCTGCTGCCGCTTCTATATCCTCTGTGATCGGATAGCCGGTCACGTTGTTATACTGTAACTGGGAAGCACCTAAACCGACTAGAGAAACGATGATATACATTAAAAAAACCGAGAGAATAAGGTAAAGTGATTTAGTGAAAATAACGCTTGAACGTTTAATGGGTGTCGATAACGTATAGGCCATCGAGCCAGAGTCGACTTCGCTTACCACAAGAGTATTTGCTGTAAACACAACATAAACGATCCCCAGAATAAGTGCGATCATCTTGTAAAAATTCTCTAAATTGCCTAGGAGACTGTCCATTGATGACAGCAGGCTGGAAAAGGCCGTACCTTCAGCAGCTGAAGCAATGGATGCATAGCCTGTCGCATCATAACCGATGATAAAACCAGATAAGATGATAGACGCAACGGTTGTAATAATGGCCCAGAGCTTCCAGTTTGTTTTAACGCTCTGCTTGAAAAGTGGTTTTGAAAACATTTATATTTCATCCTTGAATACTTGCGTCACATAATCTCTAAACGAAAATTTGATTTCTTTGAAATAGACTAAATCGAATTGTTTCAAATCTTTGATTAATTGATTGATATCTTTATCGTTTACGCCAACAAATACTTGCAGATCTTCTGCTTTCACTTCATCAAATTTATAGTCTAAGTTTAGAAACCGTTCAAAATCAGTGCGTGATTTAAATTCCATTCGATATCTTTTATTTTTGTTATAACGGATTTTTGTCATATCAGTGACTTCAACGATTTCCCCTTCTCGAATGACTGCCACTCGATCAGCGACTTCTTCTACTTCTTGAAAGATATTACTCGACATAAAGATTGTCTTTCCTTTCGCTTTTTCTTCTTTTAAAAGATCGAGAAACACATCACGCATGAGAGGATCTAAACCAGTACTTGGTTCATCCATGATCAAAATATCAGCTTCTGATGCGAATGCTGATACGATGGCTGTCTTTTGCTTCATCCCCTTACTCATCGCACGCACCTTCGCCGTCATATCTAATTGCAAAAGATCGACCAATTCTTTTGCTCGTTCAAAATTTCCTCTGTTGGATAAATAGATTTGTTCTTTTAAAAATTCTTCTCCTGTCGTGTTACCTGGGAAGTTTATTTCACCTGGGACATAAGCGACAAAACGCTTGATTTCTGCGCTGTTTTTAGTGGCATCCAGTCCATTGATCGTGATACCCCCCTCATCAGGCTTTATGAACCCCATCATATGCCGGATCGCTGTCGTTTTTCCGGCACCATTGACCCCGACAAAGCCATAAATTTCTCCTTCTTCAACATCTAAAGTCAGATCGAATATTCCCTGCCCTTTTCCATAATCTTTAGTCAAGTGAGTAATATCAATGTAAGCCATCTTGTAAGTTCTCCTCTCCTGCAGCTACCGTTTTCTTGCGGTCATAAAAATCCATAAAGTAATCTTCCAGTATGAATTTGATTTCTGAAATAAATTTGAGCTTTACTTCACTTAATTCTATAAATAATTGCTGCATCTTCTGATCCGTTAAACTTAATTTAACTTGATTTTGTTCGGGTCGTTTGACTGACAGAGTAAAGGCCGTATTTTCTATAAACGTTTGGTAATCTTTGAAACTATCAAACTCAATTTTAAAAGATTTGTTCTTATTCTGTTTCAATGCCAACGCTTCAACTGTCGAAACCACTACGCCATCTTTGATTATCGCGATCCGATCACACGTCGCCTCAACTTCTGTAAAGATATGACTGGACAGTAGAATTGTTTTTCCTTCCGCTTTCTCTTTCAAGGTAAATTGAATAAATCGTTCCTGCATGACAGGGTCTAGGCCTGAAGTGGGTTCATCTAAAATCAAAATACGAGGGCTATGCATAAAAGCAGTAACTACCGCTAATTTTCTTTTCATTCCTAGACTCATTTCTTTGATCTTCTTTGAACTGTCTACTTCGAATATTTTCTTAAGCTCTTTTATCCTTGTCATGTCAGTCAGCTGTCTTTCCTTTGCCATGTATTCAATAAACTGATCCCCCGTCATTCCTTTTGGAAAAGCCAGTTCACCGGGTAAGTAACCTACATCGTGTTTGATGTTAGCAGCTGATTTCCAGCTGTTTTTACCATTAATAGATAATTCTCCATCATCAAGTTTTGAAAAACCCATAAGATGCCTTATAGTTGTAGATTTTCCAGCACCATTCGGCCCTAAAAATCCAAAAGCTTCACCCTTTAATACTTCAAAGGAAACATCAAATATTCCACGTCCATGTCCATAATCTTTTGTTGCATGGTTTACCTTTATGACAGTCATAACTACGCCTTCTTTCATTATAAATTATAAGTATTAGTAAATTGTTTTTGTTTTTTAATTAACATCTGTTATATTTGTAACACTACCTGAAAGACCCATACGAACAAGAGACATTATTTTATATCTGATAATTAATTAACTTTTTCAGATAATATGTTCATTAAAATAACGGGAGATGACTTATATAATGGAGACATTAGATTTAAGAGTGCAAAAAACCTACCGCTCTCTTATTCATGCTTTCGAAGAGTTATTGAATAAGAAAGAATTCGAAAATATACTAGTTACAGAATTATGTGATGCCGCTATGATCCGACGCCCTACCTTTTACAGTCATTTTTTAGACAAGTATGATTTTCTCACTTTCTTTATTAGACATAAAATGAACCTGATTTTCGATAACGTCTTTAAGGACTTAAATCAAAAGTCAGAAGATAAGGCTTATCAGTTCTTTATTCTAGTTTTCAAACAACTTCTGAAACAGCCGGATAATTTACTGGAACTCATTTTCAGTGTGCAAATCAAGTCTGATATCATAACAGAGTTGAAAGGCATTCAGGAATACGGGCAAAGCATGTTGAAGAAACATGTGAATACAGGGAAAAACTACGGTAATGCCATTATTGTCAATGAATATAAAAGCCAAATCGTTATGGGAATAACGATTAAATCAGTCTACTGGTACAAAATTAATAAAAACAATATCAGTAAAGAAGAAATGATCAGTCTTTACGAAGAGACATTAGAGAAGTTATGGTGAAACAAACGATTCTAAAGTCTACACTCACCTATCCAACTATAAAAAACCCGTCTAGAGTAAGGTTTGATATCTTACTCTAGACGGGGTCCGCAGTTTTTATGTTTTATTCAGGAAGTGTCCATTACTTTATTAAAAAGGCAGCCGTCTCATAGGGCCCCATCACAAACTCTTTTTCAAGCTCCCTGTCTCCTCTGTTGCCTATCACATAGCTGCTCTCTCCTTCTAGAAGTTCGTCCGGCAGGGTTATTTTATCTTCATCTGAGTAAAAATGGTTTAAGACAAGCAGTTTCTGATTTTCGTGTTCTCTTACATAAGCATAGATGCTTGGATGATCTAATGCGATGGCTTTATAATTTCCTTCTTGAATAATCGCCATCTCTTTGCGTAAACGGATCAGTTCTTTGTAGTAAGAACGTATCTTTTCACTCTCTTTTGAACTCTCTGTATTGATTTTCTTGTAATTATCTGCCACTTTTAACCAAGGTTCTCCTTCAGTAAAGCCGGCATGTTCTGACTCATTCCACTGCATCGGTGTTCTAGCATTATCACGTGATTTATCTCTGATGATTTCAAGTGCTTTTTCATCGGACGCACCTGCTTCTTTCAGTTCAATAAACGCATTATGTGTTTCAATATCTTTGTAATCATTCAATTCAGAATAGTCTGGATTTGTCATTCCGATTTCTTCACCCTGGTAAATAAACGGCGTACCACGCAGGAGGTGGACAGTCTGCGCCAGCATAGTCGCTGTTTTAACTGGATAGTTTTTCACATCACCAAAGCGGTTATTTGCCCGTGGCTGATCGTGATTGTTCCAGAACAGAGCGTTCCAGCCACCACCTGCCGCCATTCCAGCCTGCCACTCGTCCAAGATTTGTTTCAACTTGATAAAGTCAAAAGGCATCGTGGTCCATTTTTCCCCATCTTTATAATCCACTTTCAAATGGTGAAAGCTGAAGATCATGGACAACTCATTCGAGTCGGGATTAGAATATTTTATGCCGTTTTCAACTGTAGTCGAACTCATCTCTCCCACCGTTACAATGTCATCGTAGCGTCCAAAGGTCTCTCTGTTCAGTTCTTTGATATATTCGTGAACGATCGGGGTATCGGTATAATGGGATTTGCCAACGCCATCCTCTGCATCCTTCAGTTCTTCCGCTTTTCCGATAACATTGATCACGTCAAAACGGAAACCCTTGACTCCTTTTTCCAGCCAGAAGTTGACCACTTTATAAAGCTCTTTACGTACTTCAGGGTTACGCCAGTTCAAATCTGCCTGTGTCACGTCATATAGATGCAGATAATACTTATCTGTATCGCCGAATTTAGACCAGGCCGGTCCGCCGAATTTAGATTCCCAATTCGTCGGCAGACTCCCATCTTTCTGTGCGTCTCTTAAAATATAAAAATCCTGATATTTCTTGTCACCCGCTAGAGCTTTTTGAAACCATTCATGCTCTGTTGACGTATGGTTTAAAACCATGTCCAGCATCAATCCGATCTCGAGTTTATCTGATTCTTCAACCAGTCTGTCGAAATCATCCCATGTCCCGAACAATGGATCGATTGATGTGTAATCTTCTATATCATAACCGTTGTCGTTCTGCGGAGATTTATAAAAAGGATTTAACCAGATCATATCTGCGCCTAAATCTTTTATATAAGGCAGTTTTTCTATAACGCCATTCAAATCGCCTATACCGTTTCCCGTTGTATCTTTAAAAGACTTGGGATAGGCTTGATAAATCACCTTATCGTGAAAGTTCTGCATTGTATTCGTCCTTTCTCTCTTTAAGAAAAAAGGATACTTCTTTAAATGAATATGCTCCAGTAAATTCACTGGAACCCAACTCATTTATTGAAAATATCCTCTCTCCCTGAAAGTAATCATATTGATTTATAAAATTATTAATTTCCTAGTTTTGGAATTGGTAAGTGATCATTTTCCCATTTAGTCATGATACCTTTTTTCTCAAAGATGATAACGAGTATGAAAGGAACAGCAATAGCGATTGCCATAGATATCAAGAAGCCGATCCAAAATTCAGGAATAATAGAAAGAATTCCCGGAAGTCCTCCGACACCGATATTAAAGGATGCCACATTTAGTGCTACCGATGTCATACCTGCGAAGGCTGAGCCGATCATGCCTGCTACAAATGGATAAACAAATTTGATGTTGATACCAAAGAGTGCCGGTTCGGTAACTCCAAGATAAGCTGAGATCATTGCCGGAATAGAGATCTGCTGTTCTTTATCATTTCCTCGGTGCATCCAGATAATACCTAATACAGCTGAACCTTGAGCAATGTTTGACAAAGCAATCATTGGCCAGAGAATCGTCTGTTCATATTCAGCAACAAGCTGCAAGTCTATCGCATTGGTCATGTGGTGTAGTCCAGTAATGACTAGTGGTGCATAAAGTCCGCCAAAGACAAAACCAAAGACCCAGTTGAATGTTCCTGTCAGTCCCCATTGAACGACTTGTGATAACCAGATACCCAGCTGCCAGCCAATCGGTCCAATAATAGCATGGGCCACAAAGACTGTTGGAATCAATGCGAACAGCGGAACAAAAATCATGGATATGGCCTCAGGTATCACACGTCTCAGCCATTTTTCAAGATAGACGAGCAAGAATCCTGCAAGCATCGCTGGAATAACTTGAGCCTGATATCCGATCATGTCTAACTGGAAAAAGCCAAAGTCCCATTGATTAACGTCGCCTGCTAAAATATCTGTAACACCATATGCATTCATTAACTGTGGTGAGACTAAGGTAATACCTAATACAATACCTAAAATCTGAGTGGTTCCCATCTTACGCGTGACACTCCACGTGATGCCGACAGGCAGGAAGTGGAAAATCGCTTCTCCTGGAAGCCACAAGAAAGCATTGACCCCGCTCCAGAACTGGGAAACATCAACGATCGTATTATAGATCGGCTCTCCTGCAGTTGTGAATGCTGCCTGGCCATCCACCATTGCTTGTCCTAAAGCTGCGAACTGGACTTGTTCCAAGACGTTTCTAAATCCTAAAATCAGACCGCCGATAATAATTGCCGGAATAAGTGGGGTGAATATTTCTGCCAAAGCTGCCATGACCCGTTGTAAGCTGTTCATGTTTTGCTTGCCGGCACTCTTCACATCATCTTTACTTACACCTTCAAGTCCTGATATTTCTGAAAATTCATTATAAAAGTCTGCTACTCGATTACCAATAATAACCTGAAACTGACCTGCCTGTGTAAATGTTCCCTTAACAGAAGGGATCTCTTCGATCCTTTCTTTGTTTGCAATAGATGGGTCATCCAGGACAAAACGCATCCGCGTCGCGCAGTGAGTGACCGCGTTGACATTATCCTTGCCGCCGATCGCATCCAGCAGTTCTTTGGAATCTTGTTTGAAATCTGCCACAACTATTTCCTCCTCTTAACAACTTGTCTATACAAGTTTTAGTGAGTTAACTATAATATAATTCAAAATAAAATGCAAGCGTTTTTTTTATTGATTCAAAAAGATAATGCAATTGAGTGTTAAACGTCAAAATAATGGTTCGCAATATTAAATTTATTGAGTTGAATGCGTAAAATCAGGAACATTCATTTTAGCGAGTCTAGTTAAAAATCTGATATTAACGATGTTAATTTAATTAGTACAAAAATTTCGAGGTTATTTTTATTAAAGCAATCAACAACGCACCTTTACAAAAACAAGATATTTTCTTGTCTGGGTTGACACGCTAATAGTGTCACATAAAAAGCGAATACTAACAGGAATACAATAGTTTTGATAGAAGAAGGTCAGTGCCACGATGTTCGTGGCACTGACCTTCTTTTATTTCATCTTTCTCTCCTCTAGCTCCATCAGAATACTTAAAGCAACTTTGATCTATTAGGAGTTTAGTTCTAATCGCTGTTTTAATGCATTTTTCAATCATATGAATTTCATGGGATTTATATTTAAACATTGTGTTGAAACTAATCTGTATTCAATCCAGAATAATAGCGTATTGTTTCGAGCGCATTATGCCAGCCTTTTAATTTTCTCAGGCGTTTTGATTTTAACATATTCGGTTTAAACACTTCACTTTCAGAAACTAAGGCAGTTAATTCATCCAAGTCTTTCCAGTAGCCTACAGTTAATCCCGCTAAATATGCGGCACCCAAACCAGTTGTTTCCAAGCGTTCAACGCGTGTTACTGTCTTGTCGAGTATATCTGCTTGAAACTGGATCAAGAAATTACTTTGCGCAGCACCTCCATCAACACGTAAAATATCAAGTTCAATGCCTGTATCTAATTCCATCAAAGCAATAATATCCCTGACTTGATAAGCTATGGATTCAAAAGTAGCATATACCAGTTCTCTTTTTCCAGTATTCTCATCAATTCCTAAAATAGCTCCCCGAATATCGGGTTCCCAATATGGCGTGGCAATACCACTGAAGGTTGGTAGAACATAGATTGGAGATTTTTCATCAGCTTCGAGCGCTAACGTTTCGGACTCTTCAATATCTTCAAATAACTCCAGACCATCTTTTAACCATTCAATGGCTCTACCAGAAATTAAAGCAGATCCTTCCAATGCATAACTAACTTCTTCTTCCGTAGAGTAAGCAATAGTTGTTAATAAACGATTATCTGATAACTTTGCTTCAGTCCCCGTATTCATAACAATAAACGTCCCTTGTCCATACGTACTTTTGACTTGTCCCGATTGAAAAGCCAGTTGACCAAATAAAGAGGCCTGCTGGTTTCCAGCCACCCCAGTAATAGGGATAGCGATACCACCAAAACGTTCGGGTTCTGTCTCACCATAATAATAAGCACTAGGGTATACATTGGGCAGCATGACTTTCGGAATATCAAAGAGTTGCAGTAACGTTTCATCCCATTTTAAACTATGAATATTGAACAGCATGGTTCTAGATGCGTTGGTATGGTCGGTGACATGCAGTTTTCCATTAGTTAACTTCCAAATCAGCCAACTGTCAATGGTTCCAAAAAGCAGGTTTCCTTTTTCAGCGTCTTTTTGAGCCCCTTCATGGTGATCAAGGATCCAACGTATTTTACTAGCCGAAAAATACGCACTCATAATAAGCCCCGTATTTTGATGTATATAGGCTTCGTTTTTATCAGATTTTAGTTTATTGATAATTTCTAACGATTGATTTGAACTCCAAACGATTGCATTATATAGAGGTTCACCGGTAATTTTATTCCAAACTACTGTCGTTTCACGTTGATTCGTTATGCCAAGTGCTTTGATTTGAGAATAAGTGATACCTGATTTTTTTATCACTTTGCCTATCACATTGCACACGCTTTTCCAAATAGTTTCTGGGTCGTGTTCTACCCAACCGTTTTCAGGAACGATTTGCTGGAATTTTTGACTCGCTGTTCCAATATAATTGCCTTTATTATCGATGATAAAGGCACGAGTCGTGGTTGTCCCTTGATCGATCGATAAAATATATTCTACCATAGACTCATCACTTTCCTTTTTATATAGTAAATAGAATGATTTCTTTAATTGATGTTCGTTCGATACTTTACAAGCTGTACGAGCATTTTCTGATAATGTTGGCCACTGGGATTACAATTTTCTAATACCCAGTGATAAAGACTTTCAGATAGACCGTAACTATAAAAACTAATAGCAGTATGAATTATTTCTTCTTTTTCTGATGAAAGTGACTGTTTTTTAAAATAATCATCTATCACTTGCTTCGTCATTTTTTTTATAGAGTAGATAAAATACTCTTTGAAAGAATCCAATTTTTTATTAAGAAATATTTTTTTATAGTACGCTTTATTTTGTTCAAGATAAATTAACAGATGCATCAAGAGATTTTCCCAATTTTCCCAAGTTATTATTGGTTGAACCTTTTCAAATAAATCATAATAAAAAATCCAAGTGACTAAGTCATATTTATCGTCAAAATAATCATAGAAAGTTTGACGTCTAAAATCAGCTTGTTTCATGATATCTGTTATAGAAATTTTATCTATTGCTTTCTTAGTTGTCAATTCCTGAAAAGCATCAGCAATCACTTTTTTCGTATCATTTTGTTGTTTCACCTGTTTAGCCCCTTTCCTAAGAAATGATAATTGTCTAGTAACTAAGTATATGTTATCAGCATGATAAAGCCAAACGGACAAAGTTGTTTCATTGTCTGTTGAATTGGTAACGCTTACTCGGTAAAGTTTGTTTAGTAATAGAAAACGCTTAAATTATAGGAGGAAAAACAATGAGAAAAGCTTTTATCAGTCCCAGCAAGTATGTCCAAGGTGAAGATGAGTTATTGAACTTAGGATTTTATATTCAATCCCTAGGAAATTCAGCGCTGATTATAGGGAAAACGGAAGATATCGATCGTGTACAAGATAAATTAGATAAAACAGCTGAAAAATTTAAAGTGAAACTACATCGCGCAGAATTCGGTGGAGAAGCTACCCGTGAAGAAGTGGATCGCTTGAAAAAATTAGCAGAAGAAAAAGGCACCGATGTCATTGTTGGTTTGGGCGGAGGAAAAGCTCTTGACACGTCTAAAGTTGTTGCAAATGGTCACAATAATATCATTTGCCCTACAATCGCTGCACAAGATGCACCAACTAGTCACTCTGCTGTATTATATACATCTGATCATCAATTTGATGACTATGCTTATTTTAGTAAAAACCCAGATGTAGTATTAATGGACACAACCGTTATTGCCCAAGCGCCAAGTCGATTTTTAGTCGCCGGTATGGGTGATACCCTAGCAACTTACTATGAAGCACGAGCAACACGTCAGTCGAATGCCAATGTAAACGCAGGTTTACCAAATGGTTATCACACCGGCGCAACAGGACCTGCTAAAGGAACAATTGCTGCTATGACTTTAGCTAAAAAAAGTTTAGAAGTTATTCTAGCTAAAGGATACAATGCAAAAATCGCAGCAGATAACAATATCGTAACACCTGCATTAGAAGACATTGTCGAAGCTAATACTTTACTCTCAGGCTTAGGATTCGAGTCAGCTGGATTAGCTGCTTCACATGCTATTTACAATGGTTTAACTGTGTTAGATGGACCAGGAAATTATTACCATGGCGAACAAGTTGCTTTCACGACATTTGTTCAGCTGGTTCTTGAAAATGCACCGACATCTGAAATTGAAGAACTTCTGACCTTCAGTCTTTCTGTTGGTTTACCAGTATCATTAGCTGATTTAGATGTTAAAGAAGTTAAATATGACGAAATTTTAGAAGTCGCTAAAAAAGCAACGATTCCAGAAGAATCAATTCATTCAATGCCTTTTGAAATAACAGTTGAATCTGTTGCACAAGCGATTATAGCAGCGGATGCGATTGGTCGCGACTTTAAGGAAAGAAAAAATACTAAATAATCTATGATCAAATAATTTTCTAAGGCATAGTATTGCTAAAAATTAATCCCTGATGGACAAAGAACAATGGAAGCTATCGTTTTCGTTGTTCTTTGTCTTTTTATACGTCTTTTGTAGATACATCACATGTTGAAAAAATAAAAATTATGGTAATACAGATTTTTTTAAGTCCTTTCATTTTTTTCAATGAACTGACATCTCATGCTAAATAAATATGCGCGTCTTTTTACGCCCTCCTCGAATTAGAAGACAATCTATAAAACACTTCAAGCAGTCCAAAAAACGAGGAAACATTTTTTAAATCAGGAAAAATGTTTTTTTACTTCTCCAATCAAATAGAGTGAGCCATAAATGATGATTGTATCATCTTTATCTTTCAAATTAGTTAAAAAATCATATAACTCAGTTGTTGAAGCAAGTGCTTCAGACTGTACCCCTTTTTGCCTTAATTGATCTGATACCGTTTCAGGATCGAAACCTCGATACGGATCAGGAGATACTGTATATATTTTCTTCGCATGTGGCAGCACTTTGTCAATCATTTTCATATAATCTTTGTCTTTCATCATCCCCACTAAAAAAATAAGCTTTTCTTTTGGAAAAAGGACTTTGATCGATGCCGTCAATGCCTCTACTCCTTCGGGGTTATGTGCCCCGTCGATAAAAACAGCTGGTTTTTCCTGGATTTTCTCCATCCGTCCCGGCCAATAAGCTTTTTCTAATCCATCAGTAATGTGCTGGTCAGAAATATTCCATCCTTTGTCTTTTAGAATCCTGGCTGCTTCAATGGCTAAGAGCGCATTATTCACCTGGTGTTTCCCACTCATATTGATCCTTAAATTTTTAAATGACTTGTAGGAAAACGTACTTCCTTTATCTCTCAAGGTTATATGCTCTACTTTACTTGGATCTATTTTATGAAGTTTAGCGTTTTTGTTTTGCGCTTTTTTCTGAAAAATTTGCTCAACTAATGGTTTGAACACAGGTATCACGATATCCCCGTTTTCTTTTATGATTCCCGCTTTTTCTTCAGCAATTTTCTCTAAAGAATCCCCTAAGACCCGTGTATGATCCATTCCTATTGATGTAATAACAGCAACCTCGGGAACGGGGATCGTATTCGTTGCATCAAGTCTGCCGCCGATTCCCGCTTCGAGAATGACTAAGTCACACTTTTCTTCTTTAAAATATAAAAGAGCAACAGCTGTTAAAATTTCAAAAGAATATAAACGTTCGCCACATTCATTTTCAACTTCATCTACGACTGCCGCTACTTTTTGTGTGACAGAAATAAATGCGTCATCCGATATCAACTGCTCATTTATCCTGATGCGTTCATTCACTTTTATTAAATGAGGGGATGTGAAGACACCTGTTTTGATATTTGCCTGAGTAAGTACCTGGGCAATGAAAGAGGCGGTCGATCCTTTCCCATTGGAGCCGGCGATGTGTACAAATGACAAGTGCTTTTCAGGGTTATTTAGTTTGTTTAGTAAGGTGTGCATACGATTTAAACTTTCTTTCTTTCCATTGCCCCTATTCGTATTAACTAGTGCAATAACATCTTTCATATCCATTAGAAAACCTCTTTTAACTGTATTTTAACTGATGATTTAAGTATCTCTACTTCTGCTCAAGTATAACGGGTTCAGTATCCGGCAACAACATCTTTTTCTATACAATAATGATTTCTGAAACATTTATGATTTATAACAAACCTATCATCTCTACGCAGTTAAAAACAAGGTTAACTGTTAATATTTTGCTATTTTTTCACAATTTATATAAAGACTTAATAAAAAGAAGTATATTGTTTGTATTTTAGTAAGCTTAATAGTTGCGCTTTATGATAACAAGTTATAAACTCGGGGTAGAGATAAAGATTCATTTTATTCTAATAAATTTTCTTTTCTTTCATAAAATTTACAAATTGTGAAAAATATACTTTTACTGAGGTGAAAAAACCAATCTAATGATCAAAGAAAAAACCACTAATCCATTATATATCATTTCTATGAATCCCCCTATACTTACCTCCCAAGCAAATGAAAAAGATTAACGCCTTTGACTTCTAGAAAATTTCTTTTTCTCTTCAAGGGCCTTTTTCAACTTTTTATTATTTATCAGACTGAATTTCTCAACAAGATGAAACGTTTTATTGATAATTAGCTGTTTCAGTTATAGTCTTATTAGTTGAATTAATTTTTTCTTTTGAATATACTTGCTTTAAATAAATTCACTTCTATCCTCCACTCATTTTTACTTTTCTTAAACCAACGTCTCATTCTCGCTTCCCCCCCTTTAGTCTTTCGAATCAACTATCAATCCCAACTATTTATTGTTCTTATCCCTCTTTTTCCAATCTTAAACCTACTTCTGCTTCTCACTTCTTTTTTATTTCTTCATACTTATTTTTCTCTAAATAAGAATATACACTTTAAGGTGGTGATGCTTTTGGTAAAAATAAATCTGCTGCTTTTATTTTTCTATTCATGATATACGGAGGTGTATAGGATGTGAAAACGCAACAAAAAAAGTTACACACGCATGTTATTGCGCTGTTGTTTATCTTCTTTCAATTCATTCAGTTCATTCCACACAGTCTGATTTCCTCTCTCCAAGCGTCAGCTGAAGCGACACAGTCTGTCACCTTGTTTTCTGACAAAACAGGGACAGGAAAAGCCGACTGGTCATTGAGCGAGGATGGAAAACTAATCACCTGGGAGGTTACTGTTACCCAAGATGAAACGGAAAAAGAATCCTCTCCGCGCGTGGAAATGGTCGTACCGAAAGATGTCGGTGCGCCAGAGCTCGTGTCCGCGACCCCAACTGGTGTATTCAAGTCAGTAGATGATCGTTATATATTCGAACCTCAAACCTACACTACTAATAGCCAAACCCTCACTCTAACCTTTAAAACTTCAGTCAATGATCTCACTTCTGAAAAATTGAATTTTAAAATCGGTGCTTCTATTTATGAAAAAGAGGCGGCCGTAAACCCTCCCCTTCAAGCACTTTCCATCCCAAACAAACTTGCACAACTTGAAAAAGAACGAATTGCCGAAGAAAAAGCCGAGAAAGAAGCGGAGGAAAAACGTTTAGCAGAGCAAGAAAAAGCTAAAAAAGAAGCCGCTAAGTTGGAAGCAGAGAAAGCTGCCCAGGAAGAGGCTGATAGATTAGCTGCAGAAAAAGCCGAGAAAGAAGCCGCTGAACGAGCTGCTCAAGAAAAAGCCGAGAAAGAAGCGGAAGAAAAACGTTTAGCAGAGCAAGAAAAAGCTGAAAAAGAAGCCGCTAAGTTGGAAGCAGAGAAAGCTGCTCAAACAGAGTCAGATAAAGACACTGAAAAAGAGCAGTCAACAGATGATTCTGCAAAAACTGACGAGAACCTTGAAAAAGAAGAGACAACGAATGATCCTGTAGAAGAAGGGGATCAAGAAGAAAAAGTTTCTGAGGATTCTGAACCACTAGATAAAGAGTCCGAAGAACAAGCTATAGAAGAAGAATCTGAAAATTCTGATAGTAATGAGTTGGCTGAAGAAGAACAGGAATACTACATTGAAGGTGGAAAAGAGATTTATACTGGCGGACCAAGAACGACAGATGGTTTTATTCCCGTCAAAAAACAGCCCGTGATGCAACAACGTGCTGCTCTTCTGGCAATGGCTGGTCTTACCTCTATAAACTACATTACTGATTCAGAAGGAACTTATCCTTCATCATATAGTCAAGATGGATCAACCGTAAGAAATCATTCACCTCAGCCCGTCGAGTACGAGGCCGGAAAGCTTAAGAAGACAGCCAGCGAAACTGCTGTTCCCGGACAATATGATATCACTTTAGAAGTTTCGGGAAAAACAGTAACTGAGACTGAATATACAGATATTGTGCTCGTTCTGGATAACTCAAACAGTATGGTAGATAACAACCGTGTAACTGTTGCATCAAATGCAGCAACCTCATTTATAAATGGGTTACTAAATCAGAACGCCAATCCCGATGGTTCTATTCGTATGGCGTTGGTCACTTATGCTTCGCAAATTCTCAGTTCTCATACCTCTACAACGCTAACAACAGATGCAACAGATCTGACAAGCATACTGCCTTGGGATGCGAATAACGGTCAAATAGGAGGAACGCATACTCAAGCAGCGTTGAGGCAAGCACGTACGATTCTAAGCGGAAGCAATGCTACCAATAAAATTGTGATTTTCCTTAGTGACGGCTTACCAACACTAAGCTATCGTATGAGTACAGCTACATCTAATGGTCCTTTAGTAAACTATGAAGGAACCAGCAGCTTCTATAATTTTTACGGAACCTCCTTCAATTATAATTCTACTAGTAAGGGAGATGGTACACGTTACTATCTAAGCAGTTCTGGTTGGTCACCAGCCATACACCAGCAGTATTCAGCAAGTGGTTATACTGTGACAGACCATTTTGTTTCAACGATGTCGGAGGCAGTATTTGCTAAAAATGCCGGTATAGACTTATACGGAGTCGGAATCGAATTAACTGATCAAACAGTCAATAGTCAATTTGCTTCGAGAGAACAGGCATTAAACGTTATGAAGAACGTCGCCACAGATGATAACTACTACTATGATGCCTCTCAAGTTTCTCAAATCCAAGATATATTAGAGCAAATCAGTACGACTGTTACTAAATCGATTGCTAACGGTAGTATAACTGATCCAATGGGTGATCAGATCATTCTAGATAAAGGAACTGATGGCACGTTCGATAGTTCAGACTACTCCTTACAGGCAAGCAGTCCAAATCTTCTCAATTCTGTTCAAGTTACTGAAAATCCTAATGGCACAATCAAAGTAACTGGACTGAACTTAGGGGCAAATGAATGGATTCGTTTAGTTTATACTGTTCACTTGGATACAGAAGATTCAGGATTCACTCCAAATTATTATTATCAGACAAATGGTGAAACACTCTTGACTCCTGTTGCAAACACACCCAATGTGACAAATAAATTCCCTATTCCTTCTGTAAAAGCTCCTGGCTGGCTACTGAATGGTGAAAAATCATGGGAAAATGATTCCCCTGCAGACCGTCCAGATTCTATTGTTCTCAATCTTTATCGAACAGCCGAAGGAACCACTCAAAAACAATTTGTTCGTCAAATTACAGTAAGTCCAGATACAAACGATAACTGGCTGTTTGAGGCCGGTTCACTTGCTCGCTTTGACAATTTAGGCAGAACATTCACTTACAGTATCGAAGAAGAACCAGTAGCCGATTATGATTCAGACGTTGAATCCGTTACTGAGGACACTTCACAATCTGGCGTCCTTAATGTTTCACTTACCAATACATTAATGACAGGCGGCTTTGTTATCGAGAAAACCGATAGCGAAGGTAATCCTATTACAGGTGAAAATCTTACGGCAGAGTTTACTTTGAGTAAAAATGGGACTGTAGTCGGAACTCACACAACAGATCCTAATACCGGCAGAATCACTTTTGAGGATTTAAGAGTTGGGACGTATATTTTGAGTGAAACATCCGCTCCTAATGGATATGAAGGAATGAGCGACACGATAGAGGTGGAAATCAGACTGGATGAAGACGACATTGTTCGTGCTTATGCGAATGGAGACGTTATTACATTAGAAAATCCAATCCAGATTGAGAACATGTTAAAAGTCGGTTCTCTCACTATTCAAAAAGTAGATGCTTCAATACAGGAACCTTCCCCGTTAGCCGGTGCTGAATTCGAACTGAGATTATATACCTCAGAAGTAGATTATACAGTCATCGCTACAGGAACAACTGACGCACAGGGAGAGCTGGTGTTCGAAGATATTCCACACGGAGAATACGTATTAGTAGAAACAAAAGCACCCGCAGGATATCTTTTACAAGATGATTCATTTTCAATCACAATTAATGACGAATTATCTGATGTTGAGCTGACTATTGAGAACGAACGTCAAGCTGAACTGCCAAGCACAGGAAGTATGGGAACCACCATATTCTCTGTTTTAGGCGTATCACTAATGGGCGGAGCACTTTATGGCCTTAATAAAAAGAAAAGAAAACGATCATAATATAAGAAAAGGGAGAGTAAAAGAAAATGACTAAAAAAATAAGAAAAATAGTTGGCTTTCTGTTAGGGCTATTTATGTTCCTGTCCGTTATGACACCTTCTTTGGCTATGGCAGAAGGTTCAATCCCCTCCGATAATGGAAGACCAGAAATAGGAAATCTTCATATTCATAAACTGCAGTTCAACTATGATCCTCTTGAACAAGATATAATCACAAACGATGGGTTATCTCAAACAGTTCCAAGTGATTCAGCACCTTTAGAAGGGGTCGAATTTACTATATATCCTGTCGATGACGGAGTAACGCTTGATGATATCGATAGTAATTTGTCTGGCGGTACTTCTCTTGTGACAGATGCAAACGGTTTAGCTAAATTCAATAACTTAACTGCCGGACGTTATTATGTTGTTGAAACAGATACACCTAAGGGCGTTGAAGAATTCAGTGCACCATTCTTAGTAGATGTCCCTATGATGAATCCAAATGGTACAGAATGGAATAGTGATGTCCACGTCTATCCTAAGAACCAGCTGATCTTGGGTGCTGTTGAACTAAGTAAATGGGCAGAGGACCTAGAAACACCTCTATCTGAAGCAGTATTTAGTCTCTTCAGAGTACGCGATGGTGAAGATGAATTGGTTGGATCCGGCTTAACTACAGACGCAAATGGTAAAATTTCAGTTGGCGATCTAGTTGTTGGCAGTTACTACTTTGTGGAAACAAGTGCGCCTGACGGCTATGGTTTAGATGAAACTCCTATCACATTTGACATAACAAAAGACGACCACGCTTATAGTATAGGTAATGATTTAAATAGTATTAATGATCAAAAAGTTATTCGCGAAGGTGTCACGCTGATTAACTATGACCTGCCTGAAATCGATAAATCGGTAACAGAGCAAGGGCAAGATACTGACACCGGTGATTTCTTTGAAAACCTTACTTGGGTCATCCGTTCAGATGTACCAGCCTTTATCGACACAGAAAATCCTGTAAGTTATATTATCAAGGATACATTCGGGTCAGAACTCACTTATGCAGGGAATCTTATTGTGGAAGCTGATGGTACAGCATTTACAAACTTTACTGCTTCTGGTGTAACTAATGGTCAAGAAGGCGGCACATTGGAACTTGATTTTGACATCAATGCTCTGGAAGGCGTAGATGAACTCGTTATCACCTTTGACACTTTCCTTAATGAGAATGCTGTTATGGGAAGAGACTACGAGAACAACGTGGAATTAAATTATAATAATGGTTTTGACGTATACGTTGACACAGAAGAAAATCCTCCTGTTGTTCATACTGGTGGTAAACCTTTTGTGAAAGTAAACAAAGAAGGTGACGGTTTACCTGGTGCAGAATTTGTAGTGCATAACAATGACGGCTTGTATCTTCAAGAAGATTACAGCTGGGGAGATAAAACTTCAGCTTGGATTTTAGTATCAGATTCTGATGGCTACTTTGAAATCAAAGGTCTAGCTTATGGTGACTACTATCTTGAAGAAATCAAAGCGCCGAAAGTAGACGGTGTACAGTATAGAATACTTGGCGAAGATTACCAATTCACAGTAAATAAAAATAGTTACTATGCTAATGTTTCTGACTACGTCCTAGCAGAACCAGCTGGAATCGAAAACAGACCTGAAATCACTCTACCTCAAACAGGTGGTATGGGTACATTAGTTTTCAGTATTATCGGACTTGGTTTAATGGGTACATCAGTTAAACTATATAAAAAAGCCGAAAAATAACTTCTACTGATCTGAGCTTAATCGATACCTGACACCTCTGGGATGAGACACCTGTCTCATCCCTTCTACATAATCCCTTGTATTTCCAATTGAAAGGAGGCCTTCTCTCATGAAAAAGCCAAATCGCTCATACCTAAAATTATCTCCTTCTTCAATACTTTTGATTATCGCCTTTATAGTAGGCTTGAGTATTTTCTCATATCCTATCATCACACAAATATACTCCAGTATAACTCAAACGCGCGTCATCGATACGTATCAAGATTCCCTTGATCAACTATCAGAAGATGACATCAACACCTTTAAAGATCAGATCGCTGAATACAACGAATCATTGAATAATTCATCTGCCCCACAGACTTATAAGGATCCTTTTGATGAAAGTAAGTCCAATCAAATAACAGCAGAAGAGTCTCGTTCTTCTTTCAATGTCTTTACAGAAAGCTTGGGTCAAACGTTGGGATATATAAATATACCTGCCATCGATGGTAATTTCCCCATATACGCCGGTACGAGCGATGCCGTTCTTCAAAAAGGCATTGGTCACATGGAAAACACCTCTTTTCCTATGGGCGGGAAAAGTACTCATGCAGTGTTGACAGGACATCGGGGTCTCCCAACATCAAAGTTATTTACAGACCTTCCCGATATGGAACTTGGCAATGTCTTTTATTTGAATATACTTGATGAAACTCTTGCTTATGAAGTAACTGAAATCAATACAGTACTTCCATATGAAACAGAACTGATCTCTATTCAAGAAGATAGAGATTTAGTTACCCTCATCACTTGTACCCCTTATATGATAAATACGCATCGATTACTCGTAATGGGCGAACGCATCCCATACACTCCAGAAGAACCAGTTGCCGCTGCAGTCCCCCCTTCTATACAAGAAGAAAAATCCTATATTCTTCCAATTACAGTTGGTACGATTTTCGGTATTCTTTCGATTAGTTTAATAATCTATAAACGAAGTACAAGAAAGGAAGATATAGAATGAAGAAAAAAGTGTTTTCTCTCCTTCTATTTTTAATAGGAATATCATTCCTAGCTTATCCTTACATTGCTCATTATATTAATGACTACGCCATACAACAGGAGATAGAGGAATTCGAGACCGTATCTGCTCAACCTCTTCCCTTTGAAGAAAAACAAGAGATTTGGGATGAAATGGAACGCTATAATGAAATACTTTCAAATAATCCTGATAATACTGTAGAAGATGCTTTTACGGATGAAGTTATCGCATCAAATGCTTTTTATTCAGATAACGGTGGTCCGAAAGAACCTGCAAACGATGATAATCTCATAGATAACTCTCATGTTGAAATAGAAGACGTTAGTTCAGTCTCATCTAAAAAATATAAATCTTCTCAATCCTTCTTCTCAGTGATCCGTATTCCTAAAATTAATATTACCCTTCCCATTTATCTTGGGGCCTCCGATACTAACTTGATGAAAGGCGCTGCTCAAATCACGGGCACGTCCCTTCCTATTGGAGGCAAAGGTACTCATTCCGTTATTGCAGGGCACCGTGGTACTCTTAAACATCATATGTTTTTACACCTCAACGACTTAAATAGAGGAGATACTTTCGAAATACAAACGCTAGATGTAACGATGACTTATCGCGTCACAGGATCTGCGGTTGTTTTACCTGACGAAGTTGATAGTTTAAGCATTCAAAAAGATAAAGACTTGGTAACCCTCGTCACTTGTTTAAAGTATCCTATGAACTATAAACGGCTTCTCGTTCATGGCGAGAGGGTAAACTAGGATTATTGAAATGATTTTGTTGATTTTTATATAGAGAGTTTTACCTGTTGTTTGTTCGGTTTGGTTCGGTTAGTCACTTTTCGAATCTGTCAAACTTCCGCCTCTTCGGCTCTTATCAACTCATTCTCTGATCGTTTCAGCCGAATTTCCTCTTGCTTCGGCTCTTTCTACCCCATTTTCTGTTCGTATCGACCGAACTTCTCCTTCTTCGGTTCTTTCCATCCCATTCTCTGGTCGTAACAACCGAACATCCTCTTGCTTCGGCTCTTTCCATCCCATTCTCTATTCGTGTCGACCGAACTTCCTCTTACTTCGGCTCTTTCCATCCCATTCTCTGATCGTAACAACCGAACATCCTCTTGCTTCGGCTCTTTCTACCTCATTTTCTGTTCGTATCGACCGAACTTCTCCATGGTCCGGCTCTTTCAAATATATATCAGTTGCTATAGTACAATTTATAAATTCTTTATAATAACTTGAAGAATATATAGACTTTGAGCTTTCGTTCAAAAGATTTGATAAAAAAAGCTCTCCAGACGTTAATTGTCTGGAGAGCTTTTTAAATGACTTATTTACTTACAATGTGAAATCTTCTTCTTTTGAAGGTTCGACTACCAAATAGCGGTGTGGATCTTTCCCTTCAGAATGTGTTTGGACACCACTGAATCTATTGAGATAGCGGTGAATCTGCTTACGCTCATGTGCAGGCATCGGTTCTAAAATAACTGGACGCTTGGTTCGCTGTACTTTCTCAGCTGTACGTGTAGCCAGCTGTTCTACGGTCTTTTTACGGCGGTCACGATAATTTTCTGCATCCACCTTGGCGTAGAGTTTATTATCCGCTTCCTGATGCATTTGGATCTGCGCTAATGTCTGCAGACTATTCAAGACTTTTCCATGACGACCGATGATCAAACCGGCATCTTTCGTTTCAATCGAGAACTTTACACGATTGTAGTCGCGCTTTACATTGATAGTGACATCTTCGACACCCATCTTTGTAGCGACAGTTTTCAAATATTCTGAAACTTTTTGAACAGCAGCCTCGTCCTGTTCGTTAAACAATTCTTTCTTTTCCTGACTTACATTGTTTGTGTCTTCTGCTTTTTCAGTTTCTACGGTTTCACTAGCATCTTTTACGTTTGAAGCTTTTTTATCCTCAACTGTTTCATTTGTTTCATTGCCTGTTTCACGCATTTCTTTGTCAGTTTCAGTGTCCGCTTCATCTTCAAGAATACCTTTTTCTTCTTGTTTTTCAGATGGTTTTATAGTTGTTGATTCTTCTTCACCCAACATGACTTCTTTGGACAATAATTCTTCAACAGCATCTTTTGTATTGGTCTTTTTTACAACAACAATGGCATCTTTTTGCCCGATTCCTATGAAGCCTTTTTTACTTTCTTGTACCACTTCTATTATCGCATCTTCTTTATTTATACCTAATGCTTTTAATCCTTTTTCAATAGCCGCTTCGGTTGTGGCGGCTTGTGCAGTATATTTGTCATTCATGAATACTATCCTCCATTCCAAATTTTGCTCACCTATATTTTACCAAATAAATAAGCATAAGTCAGAAGAATTTTATTTTTTTATATTTCTTCTTTGTTTCTGTGCTTTTTTCAAGGCGCGTCTACGCTGACGTTCTTCTTCCTGCTGGCGTGCTTCTTTTTCCTGACGCTCTCTTCTCGCTTTAAACGGATTTTGGAAAAGCAAGGTCTGGATAACAGCAAATCCGTTTGAAACTGTGAAGTACAAGGCTAAAGCACTTGATAAACGCAAGGTAATAAAGACGATAAAGAGCGGCATGACATAAGTAATGAATTTATTCCCAGCCTGAGGTCTTCCCATACTCATTAGAACTGAATTTCCTAAAGTGAATAATCCCGCTAGAATAGGTAAAAGGAAATACGGGTCCGGATCGCCCAGGTTCACCCACAAAAAATCTCCCGTTGCCAGAATAGGCGTACGGTTAACCGCCTGATAAAGAGCAATAAACACGGGCATTTGAATCAGCATTGGCAAACAGCCCATATACGGATTGACACCGGCTTCACTATAGAGACGCTGTTGTTCTTCTCGTAGTTTTTCTTGTGTTTCTGTATCTTTAGCTGAATATTTATCTCTCAACTCTTGTATCTGTGGGTTGATTTCATTCATCTGCTGCATGTTTTTTTGTTGAAAGTGAGTAAATGGAATCAGCAGGGCTCGAACAATGACCGTAAAAAGAATAATTCCTATACCATAATTTCCACCAAAGAAGTTGGATAACCAGATGATCGCTCGGGCAAAGTTATAAATTATTACCCCTTCCCAAATTCCTGTACTGTCTGAAGTTACTGGCTCTGTTCCGCATGCTGATAAAAACACAACCAAACCAAGCATCGATAATGACAAAAGCAATCGCTTACGTTTTCTTAAAAAATTCACGTACTTCTCCTCTTTTCTAAACATCATTAACCTTATTTTTTAAAATCCAAATTAATTCTCTTTTAATATATGAGCCCGTTTCAAAACATGTAAGAGACTCTTTTTAATTTCATGGTAGTCCATATGACTGACTGGCGCTCTGGCAATCACGATAAAATCCTGTTCTGGTTTGATTAAATCTTTCTGATCGAATTCTATTAAACAATGTCTTATCTTACGTTTAATTGAATTTCTGACAACAGCATTGCCTAATTTTTTTCCAACCGATAGCCCGACGCGGAAATGTTTTTGTTTTTCTTTTTCTAGACTGTACACCACAAATTGCCGGTTGGCCATCGACTGTCCTTGATGAAAGACTTTTTGAAAGTCTGCTTCAGTTTTTACACGATAAGCTTTTTTCATTAATGTCCCATCTTTCTAAATTAACTAAGTACACTGCTTTTTTATATAAAAAAAAGGCAACGCGCTCTCACCCAATATTCCAGCAAGAAGCTTCCGTCGCCTAGCGTCATTAAGCAGAAATTCTTTTTCTTCCTTTACGACGTCTGTTTTGTAGTACTCTACGTCCATTTTTAGTACTCATACGTTTTCTGAATCCGTGTACTCTTTGACGTTTACGTTTTTTTGGTTGATATGTTAATCCTTGTGCCATCGGCAAACACCTCCTGAACCTTTCCTTATATCTTCTGTACTCAAGTAAGCAATGTCAGACTATCACTTTAAACTATATAGACAGACTATATTATTCTAGAAAAAATTTTGACTATTGTCAAGTTATTTTCCTATAAATCTAAGTCTATCCATCACAATTATGTGAATGAAAAAAAATAATTATACCAAATAGATATCCACATGTTAAGAATAACTCTGCTTTCTTCTTTTCTTGTCCACTGCTTTTTTAACAGACTATCCACAACTGCACAGCGTGTGAATGTAACTTGCGCACAGACTTATTTTACTTGTGCATAACCTCCCTAAGCATTGTAACCAAAGACATAACCAGTGAATAGTTATCCACATTCTGTGTTAATAATCCATTCCGTAAAATTAATATCCACACTTCTTTCCATGCTGTGGATATCTTTGTTCGCATGCTGTGGAATTTTTATTAACAATTTCTTTCAATTGTGGAAAACTGATTTAAAACGTGATAAAATGAAAAAAGTAACTTCACGGCGAGGAGGAAAATAATGGACAATATACATACAGTCTGGATATATCTTCAAGATAAATTTAAAGAAACCCTTTCAAAAGTCAGCTATGATACATGGATTCAAAGTGCCAGCCTCGTCAGACTCTCTGATAATTCAATCACGATCGAGGTCCCTTCCAGCCTGCATAAAGAGTACTGGAAGAATAACCTTTCCACTAAAGTGGTCGAATATCTCTATGAATATCTTGGTCGGGAAATTTCTCCGTTATTTGTGACAGCTGATGAACAAGCTGCTTATATGGATCAGGATACAAGTGATAAAATCAATTCATTCACTTCAGAAAGCAAATCAAGTACTTTAAACAGTAAATACACGTTTGATACATTTGTGATCGGTAAAGGCAATCAAATGGCTCACGCCGCTGCTTTAGTTGTTGCAGAAGAACCGGGAACGATTTACAACCCTCTCTTCTTCTACGGGGGGGTTGGCTTGGGTAAAACTCACTTGATGCATGCAATCGGGCACCAGTATTTACAAATCAATCCGAATGCCCGTATTAAATATGTCTCCAGTGAGAATTTCGCTAATGACTTTATTAATTCGATTCAAAACCGAACACAGGAAAAATTCAGGCAGAATTACCGGAATGTAGATTTGCTTCTGGTCGATGATATTCAGTTTTTTGCTGATAAAGAAGGAACGCAGGAAGAATTTTTCCATACATTCAATGCGCTTTATGATGACCGTAAACAGATCGTTTTGACAAGTGACCGTCTGCCGAATGAAATTCCTAAACTGCAGGAAAGACTGGTTTCCCGCTTTGCCTGGGGACTTTCTGTAGACATCACGCCGCCTGACCTTGAAACACGTATAGCAATTTTACGTAAAAAAGCGAATGCGGAAGGTTTGGAAATTCCAAATGATACCTTAAGTTATATTGCCGGACAAATCGATTCGAATATCAGAGAACTGGAAGGTGCCTTGGTGCGCGTACAGGCGTATTCAGCGATCCAGCGCAGCGATATCACGACTAGTCTTGCTGCTGATGCGTTGAAAAGCATGATCAAAAATGATGGCAAGCAAAATATTTCCATCGCTTCCATCCAGCAAAAAGTCAGTAAATACTATCAAATCTCTTTAACTGATCTAAAAGGGAAAAAAAGAGTGCGTCAAATCGTACTGCCACGTCAGATCGCTATGTACCTGTCACGAGAGCTGACCAGTACCTCCTTGCCTAAAATCGGAAAAGAGTTTGGAGGCAAAGATCATACGACAGTCATTCACGCTCATGAAAAAATTAAAAAAGTTTTGAACGAAGAAGAAGATGGAGAAATGCGGGAGCAGATCGAGGAAATAAAGAAAAGTCTTTAAAAAGATCCTGTGGATAAAAACGAAAGTTAATCACACACTTATACACAGTTTATCCACATGTGTATAAGCCTTGTTTCTCATTGTTTTTAAAGTTTTCCACAGTATGCACAGGGCCTACTACTATTACTAAGTATTTATATTAATATATAATATGTAGTGGGTCACTAAATTAAATAATGGAGGATGACCATGAAATTCACCGTCAATCGAGCAATATTTTTGAAAAAATTAAAAGATGTCCAGTTAGCTGTTTCATCTAGAGCAACCATTCCTATATTGACCGGGATCAAATTAATAGCGGACTCTGAAGGAATAAAAATGACAGGAAGTAATTCAGACATTTCAATTGAAACCATTTTAACTGTTTCAAATGAGGCTGCAGAATTGACTATTGACGCTCCTGGAGAAGTTGTGCTTCAGCCTGCCCGTTTTTTCAGTGACATCGTCAATAAACTGCCAGATGAGACATTTACTGTTGAAGTTAAAAACGGTGTTCAGACATCCATAACATCAGCTTCATCTGCCTTTGTCATCAATGGCTTAGATGCCGTCAATTATCCAAGGCTTCCAGAAATAGATACAAAAGATGCTTTTACTTTACCTGTCAATCTTTTAAAAAAAATCATCAAGCAAACAGTCATTGCGGTATCTACTCATGAAAGCCGTCCGATACTTACAGGTATCCACTTTATCATTAAAGATGGTAAACTGAAGGCCGTTGCAACAGATAGTCACCGTTTAAGTCAGCGTGTTATACCTATTGAAGGAACCGAGAATCTTTCCTACGATTTGGTTATTCCAGGCAAAAGTCTGCAGGAACTGACACGTCTTCTTGATGATAGTCTCGATGAAATCGAAGTGTCTGTAGCTGAAAACCAGATTCTGTTCAAAACGGAAGATACGTACTTTTATTCGCGCTTACTTGAAGGAAATTATCCTGATACAAACAGATTGATCCCTGAGAGTTCATCAACACAACTGACACTTGAAGCCAGCACGCTGCTTGGTGCGGTCGAACGAGCCAGTCTTTTATCACATGAAGGGAAAAACAATGTAGTCAAGCTTACAGTTAAAGATAACAGTGTGGAAATAACAGGTAATTCACCGGAAGTGGGTCGTGTAAACGAACAAGTAACCTTCAATGATTTAAAAGGTGAAGATATGGAAATTTCCTTTAATCCAGACTATTTGAAAGCGGCTTTGACAACGTTCGGTTCTATTGAGGTCACTTTAAAACTGATTTCCACATTACGTCCATTTGTACTTGTGCCAAGTGAAAATAATGACGAGTTTATTCAACTGATCACCCCCATCCGTACATCCAGCTAACTATTTAAAACAACTGACTTAAAAAAAAGACCCGCTCGGGTCTTTTTTTTCTCTTTCACTGTAAACTAATGAACGAAACTGTGACAGGCAAATCTTTTTAATTCTGCTAAAATTTCATTTCTAAGAAGATTCAGACCTGAAAAGTATTTTTGATCGTTTAACTATAAAAATCGATTAGAATGCTTATTTTACTAGATAGATTTGTTTTAAGTCCCTATTTAAGGTATAATATGGAGAGAAATGAATAGGCAGAAAAGCAGATATACCTGTTTACTTTGAAGGAGTCGAAAAGAATGTCTGAAATGATAAAAATCGATGATGAAATGATCAATTTAGGTCAGTTTTTAAAACATGCCAATATTATATCAAGCGGGGGAATGGCTAAGCCTTTTCTTTTAGATTACAAAATATGGGTCAATGATGAGCGTGAAGACCGTCGCGGCAGAAAATTGTATCCTGGTGATACGGTCAAAATAGAAGAATTCGGAACATATACGATAACAACCTCTGCTGACGGAGAATAACTATGCTTTTAAAAGATATTTCTTTAAAAGGCTATAGAAATTACGAAAAAGCAGTTGTTACTTTCTCTAAGAATATCAATGTTTTTTTAGGTGAGAATGCTCAAGGTAAAACGAACATGATGGAGAGTATTTATGTTTTGGCCATGGCTCGGAGTCACCGAACGGCGAATGATAAAGAACTGATCGGCTGGGAACAGGATTTTGCTAAAGTGTCGGGCAACGTTATTACTGAAAAAACCTCTTATCCACTTGAAATCGTGTTGTCGAAAAAAGGAAAGAAAGCCAGACTGAATCATCTTGAGCAAAAAAAATTAAGCACTTATATCGGTCACTTGAATGTGATTTTATTTGCTCCGGAAGATTTAGCTTTAGTCAAAGGATCTCCATCAGTGAGACGCAAGTTTCTGGATATGGAAATGGGACAGATGAGTGCCATTTATCTGTATCATCTTGTGGAGTATCAAAAAATTCTGAAACAGCGTAACGTGTACTTGAAGCAGAATCGAAAAAATAAAAAAATAGATAAAACCTACTTATCTATACTGAATGAACAACTAGCGGCAGAAGGTGCTGAGGTACTTGCTGAACGCTTTTCTTTTGTTAAACGGCTGGAAAAATGGGCACAGCCCATTCACGCAGATATCAGTCAGGAAAAAGAAGAGCTGATTTTAGACTATGCTTCGTCTATAACTCTGCAGTCGAAAAAAGACAAAGATATGATAATGAAAAATTTACTTGAACACTATGAAAAAAATGAGCGTAGAGAAATGGAGCAGGGTACGACCCTTACAGGACCGCATCGAGACGATATAAAATTTTTTGTTAACGGTAAAAATGTGCAGACTTATGGTTCACAGGGACAACAGCGTACGACTGCCTTGAGTGTGAAGCTGGCTGAAATCGAGTTGATGAAAGAAATGACCGGAGAATACCCCGTGCTTCTTCTTGATGACGTATTAAGCGAGCTGGATGATGATCGTCAGACACATTTATTGAAGTCTATTCAAGATAAAGTACAGACTTTTCTGACAACAACAAGTTTAGATGGAGTGAAAAAAGAATTGCTCCATGATCCACGTATTTTCACCGTGATAAACGGGCAGATTGAAATGGAGAGTGAATAAAAGTGGCTGAAGATAAATTAACGCCGAGAGAAATTGAAGAATTGAGAGAAGAGTATAATGCAAGTCAGATTCAGGTACTGGAAGGATTGGAAGCAGTCAGAAAGCGACCGGGAATGTATATTGGAACCACAGGACCTGAAGGACTTCATCACCTGGTCTGGGAAATCGTTGACAACTCCATTGATGAAGCTATGGCAGGACATGCCGAAAATATCGATATCACTATTAAACCCGGGGATATTATTGAAGTAAGGGACGATGGGCGAGGTATACCGATCGATATCCAGGAAAAAACAGGGCGCCCTGCAGTTGAAACTGTCTTTACGATCCTCCATGCTGGTGGAAAATTCGGTGGAGGCGGTTATAAAGTATCGGGAGGCCTCCATGGAGTGGGTTCTTCTGTCGTCAATGCTCTCTCTGAATTCCTTGAAGTGGATGTATATAAAAACGGTAAGATCCACAACATGACGTTTGAACGCGGCGATGTTGTAAAAGAACTGCACGAAACCGGTGATACAGATAAATCAGGTACCGCGGTTCGTTTCAAGGCAGACGAAGAAATTTTCACTGAAACGACAAGCTATGATTTCAATAAACTGGCGACGCGCATACGTGAATTAGCTTTTTTGAATCGCGGGTTGGCCATTTCGATCGAAGATCAGCGTGGGGAAGAACCAGTGCGGTTGGAATATCAATATAATGGCGGAATAAAAAGTTACGTTGATTATTTGAATCAAAGCAAAACTGTTTTGTACGATGAGCCGATTTATCTGGAAGGAGAACAGGACGGTATCGCCGTCGAAGTTGCTCTGCAGCATACAGATGGTTATCACACCAATATTATGAGTTTTGCCAACAATATTCATACTTATGAAGGCGGGATGCATGAGTCGGGCTTTAAAACGGCTCTCACACGCATTATCAATGATTACGCCAAACGGAATAAATATTTAAAAGAAAATGAAGAGAATTTGAGTGGGGAAGACGCTAGAGAAGGACTGACGATCGTCTTGAGCATCAAACACCCCGATCCTCAATTTGAAGGGCAGACCAAGACGAAATTAGGAAACTCAGAAGTCAGAACGATCACAGACCGGCTGTTCAGTGAACACTTTAACCGTTTCCTGGTCGAAAATCCTCAGATCGGTAAAAAAATAATAGAAAAGGCCTTACTGGCTGCCAAAGCTCGTTTAGCAGCTAAAAGAGCCCGCGAAGTGACACGTAAAAAGAATGGACTGGAAATCAGTAATTTACCAGGAAAACTGGCGGATTGTTCTTCCAAAGATCCAGAAAAATCAGAAATTTTTATCGTTGAGGGTGACTCAGCTGGCGGATCGGCAAAACAAGGTCGTTCGCGCTTGTTTCAAGCTATTTTACCTATTCGAGGAAAGATTTTGAATGTTGAAAAGGCATCGATCGACCGTATTTTAGCGAATGAAGAGATACGCGCATTATTTACGGCCATGGGAACAGGTTTTGGAGAAGAATTCGAGATAGACAAAGCCAGATATCATAAACTGATAATCATGACAGATGCCGATGTCGATGGGGCACATATCAGGACCTTACTGCTGACTTTATTTTATCGTTTTATGCGACCTGTCGTCGAAGCAGGGTATGTGTATGTAGCGATGCCGCCTTTATATCAAATCAAACAAGGCAAAAAAGAAGTCTACGTGGATTCTGAGAAAGAATTGGAGGAACACCTTAAATCTATCCCAGCGTCACCTAAACCTTCTATACAGCGTTATAAAGGACTAGGTGAAATGGATGCAGAACAATTATGGGAAACAACCATGAATCCGGAAAACAGACGCTTACTTCAAGTAACCGTAGAAGACGCTATTGAAGCGGATTTGGTCTTTGATATGCTGATGGGCGAAAAAGTTGAACCCCGACGCGAATTCATCGAAGAAAATGCCCAATATGTAGAGAATATAGACATTTAATTTCAATTAATATAACTAAATAATAATCAAATAAGTTCAAAAGGTTATATAAACGTCTGAGGAGGAAAATACTTGGCTGAAGAAAAAGAAGCACGGCTGGAAAGAATAAATCTATCCAGCGAGATGAAAAAGTCTTTTTTAGACTATGCGATGAGTGTAATAGTTGCTCGTGCTTTACCTGACGTTCGAGACGGGTTAAAACCTGTACATCGTCGGATATTGTATGGAATGAACGAATTGGGAATGACACCGGATAAAGCTTTTAAAAAATCTGCTCGTATCGTCGGAGATGTCATGGGTAAGTATCACCCCCATGGTGACTCTGCTATTTATGAATCAATGGTGAGAATGTCTCAGGATTTCAGTTTCCGTAACCCGCTGATCGATGGGCACGGTAACTTTGGATCGATCGATGGAGACAGCGCTGCTGCCATGCGTTATACTGAAGCAAGAATGAGTAAGATGGCTTTAGAAATGCTGCGCGATATAAATAAAGATACTGTTGATTATCATGATAACTACGACGGATCAGAACGGGAGCCGGACGTCCTGCCGGCACGTTTCCCCAACCTGCTTGTGAATGGGGCATCAGGGATTGCGGTGGGAATGGCAACCAATATCCCTCCTCATAACTTGCGAGAAGTTATAAATGCCTGCCGTGTGATCATGGAAAATGAAGAAGCCACGGTTGCCGATTTGATGGAAGTCCTGCCGGGGCCTGATTTTCCAACAGGAGCTATGGTTTTAGGAAAATCAGGTATAAGGAAAGCTTATGAAACGGGTAGAGGATCCATAAAAATCAGAGCTAAAGTAAGAATCGAAGTTCAGCCAAACGGCAAAGAACGTATTATCGTGGATGAGATTCCTTACTTAGTCAATAAAGCTCGATTAGTGGAACGCATCGCAGACCTGGCCCGTGATAAGCGTATCGAAGGCATTACAGATTTAAATGATGAATCAGACAGAGATGGTCTCCGTGTAGTCATTGACGTCAGACGTGATGTTTCAGCAAGTATCGTTTTAAACAATTTATATAAAATGACTCCGCTGCAAACCTCTTTCGGCTTCAACATGCTCGCCATCGTGGATGGTGTACCGAAAACACTTGGTCTTAAAGAAATCTTAGTTGAATACCTTAAACATCAGCGCATCGTTATACGAAGAAGAACGGAATACGATAAACGAAAAGCAGAAGCACGCGCACACATTTTGGAAGGATTGCGTATCGCTCTGGATCATATCGATGAGATCATTTCGATCATCAGGGGATCCAACACAGCTGACATCGCTAAAAATGCCCTGATTGAGCGATTTGGCTTAAGTCAAAGGCAGTCACAAGCTATTTTAGATATGCGTATGGTTCGTCTGACTGGCCTGGAAAGAGATAAAATTGAAGGCGAGTATCAGGAACTGCTCGCCTTGATCAGTGATTTAGCTGATATTTTAGCCAATCCTCAACGTGTTCATGAAATTATCGCAACCGAGCTTGAAGAAATCGCAGAAAAACATGGCGATGATCGCCGGACGGAATTATTGGTTGGCGAGTCTTTAAGCCTTGAAGATGAAGACTTGATAGAAGAAGAAGAAATCGCGGTGACGCTTTCTCATAATGGTTATATGAAGCGCATGGCTATTACTGAATTCAAAGCGCAGCATCGAGGCGGCCGTGGTGTCAGAGGGATGACGACCAATACAGATGACTTTGTTGAAACACTGATCACCTGTTCCACTCATGATCAATTACTATTTTTCACTAATACAGGTAAAGTTTACAAGGCAAAAGGGTATGAGATTCCTGAGTATGGCAGAACGGCAAAAGGGATCCCTGCGATCAACTTCTTGGGGATCGATAATAATGAGAGTATACAGGCCATCATCAGTACAAGAGGAGAAACGAAAGCCTCGGATCACCTCTTCTTTACGACCCGAATGGGTACGGTGAAACGGACAGCTTTCAGTGAATTTGAAAATATTCGAACGAGTGGTCTAAGAGCCATCGTTCTTAAAGAAGATGATGAACTGATAAATGTTGCGGTCACAAACGGCTCCGATCACATCATTGTGGGCACCCGTCAAGGTTATGCTGTAAGTTTCCACGAAAAAGACGTAAGAAGTATGGGACGAGCAGCAGCAGGCGTTCGAGGAGTCCGTCTAAGAGAAGATGATTATGTTGTAGGTATGGATATTCTTGATCCTGATTCAGAGGTACTGGTAATCACTGAAAATGGTTACGGTAAACGGACACCTGCCAGTGATTATGCCATCAGGGGACGTGGCGGTAAAGGTGTCAAAACCATCAATATTACTGAAAAAAATGGACCCCTGGTCGGACTGAAAACTGTTCATGGAGAAGAGGATATCATGCTGATCACGACAAGTGGCGTCATTATCCGTTTCCATGCCAAAAACATTTCACAAACAGGGCGTGCGACCCAAGGCGTTAGACTGATGAGGCTGGAAGATGATATATTCGTATCAACACTAGCAAAAGTCGAACCTGAAGAAGAGGAATTGGAAGAAATTAATGATGTAGTGAATGAGAATGAAAATGATGAGACAGAAGAATAAGTTCATTACTTATATCTTATAGAAGAAAGGGCAGCTCTCTTTTTGGGCTGCTTTTTCTTATGAAATTCTAAAAGAATCCTTGTTTTTTACAGATGCACATGCTATAATATTTCGAAGTGAGTACTCTATTTAGAATACTCTCCTTGCTCTTTCACATGAAGGGGCCAAAGTCCATAAGGAGGTGACAGTCAACGATGAGTCAATCAGCTAAATACGAAATATTATACATTATCCGTCCTGATCTTGATGAAGAAGGTAAAAAAGCTTTAGTAGAACGCTTTGAAACTATCCTGAAAGATAATGGTGCTGAAGTAACTGAATCAAAAGACTGGGCGAAACGCCGTTTTGCATATGAAATTAAAGATTACCGCGAAGGAACTTATCGCTTAGTAAACTTGGAAACTTCAGATGCAACAGCTATCAATGAATTTGAACGCCTGGCACGTATCAATGACGATATTTTGCGTCATATGATCGTTCGTCTAGAAGACTAATGTTTCACGTGAAACATTAGAGTTGATTGTTTTTAAGAAAGGAGCAACCTTGATTGATTAATAATGTCGTACTAGTTGGACGTTTAACTAGAGATGCTGAACTTCGTTATACAGGTAGCGGGATTGCCGTTGCATCGTTTACTGTCGCTGTGGAACGTCCATACACTAACGCACAAGGTGAGAGAGAAACAGATTTCATTAATTGTGTGGCGTGGAGAAAAACAGCTGAGATTGTTTCCAACTATACCCGAAAAGGTTCATTAGTTGGAGTAACAGGTCGCATGCAAACACGAAACTATACAAATAACGAAGGCAGAAAAGTTTATATTACAGAAGTTGTATGTGAGAACTTCCAAATGCTTGAACCAAAATCAGTCACAGAAAGACGTGCACAAAATGACGGATCAAGTTCCAATTCTGGATTTTCTAACAATTCTTCCAGTAATAGAAATTATTCTCAGAACACCAATCAAGCTCCTAAGAACAACTCTAAAAACAATTATGCGAATTTCGATGAGGATCCATTCGATACAAATAATGATTCCATTGATATTTCCGATGACGATTTACCATTTTGATTCAAGAATAGAAGGAGGATTAAAACATGGCTGGACGTAAAGGTGGAAGAAAGCGCCGCAAGGTTGATTTTTTTGCAGCTAATCATATTGAATATATCGATTATAAAGATGTCGATTTACTGAAACGTTTCATTTCAGACAGAGGTAAAATTTTACCACGTCGTGTAACTGGAACTTATGCTAAAAACCAACGTAAATTAACGAAAGCAATCAAACGTGCTCGAATCATGGGCTTGTTGCCATTCGTTACTGAAGATTAAATAGTAGTTAGAAGCTGTGACAGAGAAACTGTTGCAGCTTTTTTTCTTTTAAATTGTTTCACGTGAAACATTTAAAAGAAAAAGCAAGTATAGAAGTAGCCTTGTAAACATGTTAAGATATAAGAAAACAGTTTTTAAAATGTCAATGCTAAGAGGAGAAAATATGAATAATAAGTCTCAGGAAGACAATCTTCCTAAATTACTGAATCATCCTTATTTGAAGCGTATGCTCTTATTTGCGATAGCTGTTCAGTTTATAATGACAGTGTTAAGTTTCTTTGCCTACCTTTGGCTGGGAGCTTTGATGCTGGTTTTGTTTTTCATTACTCTCGTGATCATATGGCAGTTCAGCAATAAATATAATGACGAACTAAATAGTTATATTCTTAATTTATCTTATCGGATTAAACGTGGACAGCAAGAAGCTTTGATCAAAATGCCTATGGGTATCATTCTACTTAACAACGAGAATCAAATTGAATGGATCAATCCTTACATGCAACTGCAGCTGCCGGCAGACCAACAGCTATTAGGAGAACCGATCAAAGAAGTGAATCAGGATTTGTCTGATTATTTTGAAAATGACAAAAGAGAAGAGTTTAATTCAGTGGAATGGTACGGCAAAATTTATAAAGTTTCATTGCAAAAAGATATCAATGCCTTGTATTTGTTAGATATAACAGAGTATGCAACAGTCACAGAGGAATATGAAAAGACACGTCCGGTCGTTGGCTGGTTATTTCTAGATAATTACGATGAGATCACTCAAGGTCTGGATGATAGAGGAATATCAGGTTTTGATAGTCTTTTAACGACCTATTTTTCTAATTGGGGCAAACAGCACGGCATTTTCTATAAGCGTATTTCAGATGACCGCTATTTTCTGCTTCTAGATAGAGAAGAGCTCAAACGTTTAGAAAATGATCGATTTAATATCATTGATAGTATCAGGGAGCGTACCTCCAAGCGTAACCTGCCGCTTACAATCAGCATGGGCTTGTCTTATGGTGATGCATCGTTTGATAAGCTGGCAGAACTTGCACAGAACAATCTTGATTTAGCTTTAGGCCGCGGCGGTGATCAGGCAATTGTCAAAGCCGTTGATGAAGAACCACGCTATTATGGCGGTAAAACCAACCCAATGGAAAAACGTACACGTGTCCGCTCACGTATGATCAGTCAGGCGATGCAAAAATTAATGAACGACAGTGATGCGATTTTCGTTATGGGACATAAAAACCCCGATATGGATTCCATCGGTTCATCTCTTGGTGTTGCCCGGATTGCTATGATGCTCAAAAAAGAAGTGTATGTCGTTATTGACGAAGACGACGTCAATAAAGATGTCGCTTTACTTTTGGAAAAAGTAAAAGAATATAAACAAGTGAAAGATAATCTTATTTCCTCAAAAGAAGCAGAACGAATAATCAACCCTGATGACCTTGTCATCTTAGTTGACCATCATAAGCCTGTTCTTTCCATTGCACCTAGTTTGCTGAGAAAGTCTAAACGTAATATGGTGATAGATCATCATAGACGTGGGGAAGAGTTTACTGAAAATCCATTGCTCGTTTACATCGAACCTTATGCATCATCGACTGCTGAATTGGTAACAGAACTTTTTGAATATGTTTCAACAGATGGCGAACCGATCAATAGGATCGAAGCCACTGCTATGCTTGGTGGTATCGTTGTAGATACGAATAACTTCAGTTTAAGAACGGGTTCTCGTACCTTTGATGCAGCCAGTTACCTTCAATCAGTAGGAGCCAATTCTACTATGATACAAAGGCTTTTAAAAGAAGATCCTGAGAATTATCTAAAACGCAGCCAGTTGATCCAAACGCTGGAATTCGTAATAGATGGTGTAGCTATCGCTCATGGAAGTAATGATGAAATATACCCCTCTGTTACAGCAGCACAAACAGCTGATACCATGCTCAGTATGTCTGGGGTTGAAGCTGCCTTTGTCGTAACACGACGATCAGAAGATACAGTGGGGATCAGTGCGAGAAGCTTAGGTAAAATCAATGTACAGACCATCATGGAAAAAATGGGTGGCGGTGGACATTTATCTAATGCCGCAACCCAGATCGACGATCGAAGTATTTCTGAAATAATAGAAGAATTAAAAGAAGTTATACATTCTCAATTAGATTAAAAAAGAGAGGGAGTTTAAACGATGGAAGTTATTCTATTAAAGGACGTTAAGGGAACAGGGAAAAAAGGCGAAGTGAAAAATGTTTCTGATGGCTATGCTAGAAACTTTTTAATAAAAAAGGGAATTGCAAAAGAAGCCACCTCATCAGCAAAAAAAGAACTGACAATGAAAAAGAAAGCACAAAAACGAGAAGAAAAAGAAATACTTGAAGAAGCAAAAAAAGAAAAAGAAATACTTGAAGAAAATCCAATTGAAATAAAAGAAAAAGCAGCCGAAGACGGGCGGCTGTTTGGATCAGTTACTACTAAGCAGATTGCAAAAGCTATCGAAAATCAATTAGGTATAAAAGTAGACAAAAGAAAAATCAACCAGACCATACCTATGCGTTCGCTGGGGACTCAGAAAATGGACGTAAAACTCCATAAAGACGTCCTAGCGGAAATCACTGTAAGAGTTCTGGCTAAAAATCAGTAGACGTAAATAAGAATATAGATAACACGGCTAGCGTGCTTTAAAGGGAGGAACGTTCCTGAAAGCCTGCTAGCTTTGTTTAATTGTTTCATGTGAAACAATTAAACGGGAATGCGTGTTCCCTTGTATACTTTCTATTTCAAAAAAGGTACAATATAGAAACACGGAAAGTTAGGAAAGGAAGTCAGAAAAATGGACACTATAGGTAATCGCCTCCCGCCACAGAACATAGAAGCTGAACAATCTGTCCTAGGATCGATCCTACTCGATCCCGAAGCTATTATTTTAGCCATGGAATACGTAGAAACCAATGATTTTTATCGTCGTGCACATCAACTTATTTTTCAATCTATGAATGAACTGAATGAAAAAAATGAAGCAATCGATGTCATCACAATAGCAAATAATCTGGAAGCAAAGAATCAGTTGGAAGATGTGGGCGGTACACCTTATTTAGCTGAATTAGCCACCACGGTACCAACAGCGACGAATGTGGCATATTATGCTAAGATCGTTGAGGAACGTGCTATACTTAGAAATCTGATCCAGACAGCAACTGAAATAGCCTCAAAAGGATATGAGGAAACGGACAACCTTCCCAATTTACTTGATGAAGCCGAGCGAAAAATACTGGAAGTATCTGAGAAGAAAAGTCGAAGTGGTTTTGTCGATATCGAAACGGTTCTGCGCAACACGATCAACAATATTGATGAGCTCTTTCAAAATGATGATGATATCACAGGGATTTCTACAGGATATAAGATGCTTGACCAGATGACAGCGGGGCTGCATGAAGATGAACTGATTATTCTGGCGGCTCGGCCGGGCGTGGGGAAAACAGCCTTCGCTTTAAACGTAGCTCAGAATATAGGGACAAAAACAGATGAGAATGTGGCTATTTTCAGTCTCGAGATGGGAGCTGAGCAACTCGTCAATCGTATGTTGTGTGCAGAAGGAACGATCAACGCGACACATCTGCGTACAGGGCAGCTGACTGAAGAAGAGTTCACGAAATTATTTGTTGCTATGGGAAGTTTATCTAAAGCGAATATTTATATTGATGATACACCAGGCATCCGGACAGCCGAAATACGGGCTAAATGTCGTAAATTAAAGCAGGAAAAAGGGGACCTTGGTCTGATAGTTATTGATTATCTTCAGCTGATCGAAGGAACTGGACGCGAAAGCCGTCAGCAGGAAGTGTCTGAAATCTCAAGACAACTTAAAAAACTGGCCAAAGAACTATCTGTACCTGTGATTGCCTTGTCTCAGCTATCACGTAGTGTGGAACAGCGACAGGATAAGCGACCCATTCTCAGTGATTTAAGAGAATCGGGTTCAATCGAACAAGATGCTGATATCGTAGCATTTCTATACAGGGAAGATTACTACCGTAGTGAAGACGACGATGAAGAAGAATCAGCAGATGAGAATGTGGTGGAAGTCATACTTGAAAAAAACCGTTCAGGTGCAAGAGGAACAATAAAATTGCTGTTCATTAAAGAATACAATAAATTTTCTTCATTATCTTACTATCCTGAAAGCGAAATACCAAGTTGAATAATTGAGAATGGCTGGGGCTTTTTAATGGGTCCCGGCTTTTTTGATTTAAAAATTTTTCTAGTATTCTGGTCGTATTTCTTTCTTAATTAATGAATGTACCTTGATATCGTACATTTATTCACTTCTGAGTGAAGGTTAAGAGTTTTTTTCGTTGACTTTTTAATTACTGGCGTATCTTTTTTTCTTTAGTTGATTAACTGGTATAATAAGGATACTTTTATATATCAGGGAGTGATGAACATGAATGAAGCGGTAAGCGATGGGGTCGATACCTATATCAATCCTTCTAAGAGATTCAAATCAACAGAGAAAAAGGAGATATTCAGAGAAATAATTGACGAAGTCGTTGACCAGACGGCATACAAATTGGATAAAGATGAAATCACAGCAGATATAGCAAAAAGAGAAGCGCTTAGTACAACAGGATTTGGTAATGGTTTAGCCATCCCCCACGGAAAATCAAGTCAGATACATAAACCCCTGGTGGTATTGATGAAAACAGACCAAGCATTGGAATGGGAAGCGCTGGATGAAAAACCTGTTTCGATCATTTTTCTGTTGATTATTCCCAAGGAAAAAGGAGAAACCATTCATTTGAAATTATTATCCCGATTATCTTATCATCTAATGGATAAAGACGTTCAAGATAAGGTGAAAAAAGCTGAAACAAAAAAACGTTTAAAAGAGATATTAAATGAGCTGTTGAACTAGAAAGGTGGAGATGGTAATGAAAATCGCAGCTGTTACAGCATGTGCCACAGGCGTTGCACATACATTCATGGCTAAACGTGCTCTGGAAAATGCAGCAGAAGAGCAGGGTCATGACATAAAAGTTGAAACACAGGGAGCAACGGGCATAGAAGATAAATTAACGAATAAAGATTTGCAGGAAGCCGATATCCTGATTATAGCTTCCGACATCAAATTAGCCGAAACTGAGCGGTTTCAAGGGATAAAAAAAGTAAATATTCCTGTTTCGGATGCAATCAAAAATTCAGCTGGTTTGATAAGGCAAATCGAAAAAAAATTAAATGAAGAGTGAGTGATAAGCCATGAAAAAATTTCAGCAAGCATTGATGACCGGTGTTTCATATATGTTGCCGCTTATTGTTTTTTCAGGTATGACGATAGCGTTAACAGGTATGATCAGCCAGTCAGTGAGCAGTGACATTGAATTTGTATCACTTTTAAATGGATTTGCCTGGACGATGATGAATATCATTCCTGCGATTTTTGCCGCTTACATGGCGTATGCAATAGGCGATAAAGCAGCGATCATTCCAGGCTTTATCGGTGGATATATAGCAGCACATCCTTTAGTGGAAAACACCTCGGCCAGTGGTTTTTTAGGGGCTATTCTAGCCGGTTTCCTGGCTGGCTATATCGTACTTGGTATGAGAAAAGTACCTATGCCCGAATTTTTGCGGTCTATTCATAAAACGCTGTTTATTCCTGTCCTGACGGGCTGGCTGCTTTACTTTGTTATGGCTTATCCGGTTGCGATTTTTGTAGGGGCTTTAAATGATTTCATTATAGATAACCTTATTCTTTTATCGCAGGAACCGCAATACGCCTTTTTGCTTGGGGCCATTTTAAGTGCAATGTGTGCCTTTGATATGGGAGGGCCTTTGAATAAAATAGCTATCACTTTTGTCTTTGCTGTATGGAACAACCCCAGTGGGATAGGTTTCGTTGTGAATGCAGCGGTATTCCCCGGAATCATGGTTCCGGCTTTATCTGTCGGGATCGCAGCTTTGCTGGCAAAAGATAAATATACGGAAGATGAGATAAAAATGGCACCTGCCTCCATTCTATCTGGGTTAGTGGGTATTACAGAAGCGACACTGCCATATGCCTTCAGAGACCCTATTCGTGTCATAGGATCAAATATTTTAGGCGCTGCAGTAGGCGGGGCATTAATGATGGGTTTTGGTATCTCTACTTCAGGTGTATCAGGCGTCTTTGGTTTACCGATGGCAAGCAATATACTCTTGTTTGTTATCTTTATCCTGGTAGGCACAGCTATTTCAGTTGGTGTTCAGATCGTCTGGAAAAAACCTGCTGCAGAAACACTATTTACTGAAAGTGACGAATTGGAATTTGATATAACTATGTAGGAATGCTAAAAAGGGCATCAAACGTTATCCATATCGTTTGATGCCCTTTTTTATTTTATTTTAATTGATCTGTATAATCCAAGTGTTCAAACGTTTCGGAATTACCGATCGCAACAATAAAGCTCCCAGGCTTTATTTTTTCCTCCGGCGGAACATTGATGGCGAGTTTGCCGTCTGGATCTGATTTCATACCGATCACGTTGATTTTATATTTTTTTCTTAAATCCATTTCTTTTAAGCTCCGTCCTATCCAGCGTTCAGGAGCATTGAACTCAATGATCGAATTTTCATCATCAAGGGTGATAACATCTAAAATATTATTGCGCATAATATTTCGGGCAACTTTATCACCCATTTCTTTTTCAGGGCGAACGATTTCATGTGCACCCATTTCCTGCATGATTTCCATATGGGTCCGATTTTTTGCTTTGGCAATAATACGCTTGATGCCTAATTTCTTGCAATTCATGATTGCCATGACGCTTGCTTCCAGATTCGAGCCGGTACCGATCACAACAACTTCGCAATTGGAAAAGCCAATACTTCTAAGTAATTCGATATCAGTAAAGTTCCCTTGTACAGCTTGAACCACGTATTCTTCGACACGATTCACATCAATTAAATCTTTATCAACGGCAATAACATCATAATGCTGTTCTCCCAGTTCTTTGGCAATGGTGGAACCAAATACACCAAGCCCCAAGACACCTATCGTTTTAACCAATAAAATCACTCCTAACCAATTAATATGTTTCCTGTTGCATAGCGAATATCCCGATATCTTCTATCTCTATTTCCTAAAGCTGTGAAGATGGTAATGGGTCCGATTCTGCCAATAAACATGCAGAACATAATAACCGTCTGACTGGGTCTGGATAGAGAAGCAGTCAAATCAGCAGATAGACCTACAGTACCAAAAGCGGAGACCGTTTCAAAAAAAAGATACTGCAATGGAATCTGTTCATCGAAAATAGTCATTAAAGCCAGGGCAAAGAAATTGAGTAGTATGAACATCACAACGATGACCAGAGCACGTTTGATAATATCCATTTCCAAAGTTCTTTTTTTATAGTTGACGTTTGTCACACCTTTGATTTCTGCTCCCATAAGTTTAACAACCAGGGCAACAGTAGAGGTTTTCGCTCCTCCTGCAGTCCCGCCGGGAGAACCACCGATAAACATAAAGACTGTAAAAGCAATCAGTGTGAACATGTGAAATTCAGAAAAATCCAGTGTGCTGAATCCAGCTGTTCTGAGTGTAACGGCTTGGAAGAAAATGGCTTGTATTTTACCTGAGAAGTCTAAAGATCCTAAGGTTTGGGGGTTATTCCATTCCGCTAAAGTAAAGATCACGACAGCTGAAACAATTAAACCCATCGACCATTTAATAACTAAACGTGTATGTAGCTTCAACTTCCGATACGTTCCTTTAAAATCGACCCAGCTTCTAGCTGTGCTGAACTGCTTAAAATGTTTAGCAACATCAAACCATACGGAAAAACCAATGCCCCCAAGAATAATTAATATTGGGACAACAATGTTTATCATAGGAGTATCAACAAAACTTTGTAAACTTACGGTTCCCAGATTATCAAAGCCGGCATTATTGAAGGCAGATATCGACAAAAAGATGGAGTTAAAGATGCCTGAAGCCCATCCAAAATGCGGTATGAATTTAAACATAAATAATATAGCTCCAATGGCTTCAAAAAGGGTCGTGTATTTAACAACATTGAGCAGGAAATGTCGGAAGCCTTTCATATCGCTGCGGTTTAAAGCCTGCTGTAATGTGATTTCTTCTCTCATGCTGACCTGACGGCCAAACTGCATTACGATGGCTGAAACGATCGTGATCAAACCTAGTCCGCCCAGCTTGATCAACACGAGAGTAATGATCTGACCATAGATATTATATGTTTCTGCTACTGGAACCGTAGCTAAACCAGTAACGGCAACCATGGAAATTGCTCCGAATAAATGGTCAAAGTAAGTTGCTTTTGATGACGCCAGCTGACTTACTGGTAAGGCGAGAAAGAAAGAGCCTAAAATAATGACAATTGCAAAACTGAAAATGATTTTTATAGGTATAGGCCAATTTGAAAAGTTACGTATTTTGTTAATCATAAAAACAACCTTTCACACATGAAAAAATTTTCTGATTTTAAAATCATAAGTAGATAAAGTTTACTTGATTACAGCTTTAAAAACAACCTAAGAACGTTGAAAATAAATCTTTTTCTGCTATGATAAATGGAGGTTCTAATGAAACCCCAACATCTGAAGGAGGCTCTTGATGTGAAGATAGTAATAGCTGGTGGAGGCAAGGTAGGAGAGACCTTATGTAGAGAACTCTCACTTGAAAATAACGATGTTGTGCTGATTGAAAAAAAGCAGTGGCGACTTGAACGCGTCATATCTAAAACAGATATCACAGGACTTGCCGGAAATGCTGCGAGCTATGAAACTCAAGTGGAGGCAGATGTTGGGGCATGTGATATTTTTATTGCTGTGACACCGGAAGACGAAATAAATATCATCGCTGCTATCATAGCTAAAAAACTGGGAGCAACCTACACGATCGCCAGAGTCAGAAATCCTGAATACGCCAATCATATGGGGTTCATGCGGGAAGGTCTAGGGATCACCATGATGATCAATCCGGAACTTGAAGCCGCCAAGGATATCGCAAAAGTAATAAGATATCCAGAAGCATTGAGTGTGGAACAATTTGCAAATGGACGTGTGAATATTGTAGAGATAAATGTGTCAGAAAACAGTCAACTGGCTCATACTTACCTGTCTGAATTCAGACATAAATTTGATAATGTCAACTTTTGTGCCATCTCTCGAGATGATTTTGTTTTTATTCCAAGTGGTGATACTAAAATCGAAGAAAATGATCACATTTTTGTAACAGGTGGAAAGAAGGACTTGACTAAGCTTTATCGTAAATGTGGACTGGAACAGAGGAAACTACGCTCAGCTTTGATTGTAGGCGGGGGGAGAGTTGCCCATTATCTTATTGATATGCTTTCTGAAATGCGTATGGAAATCAAAGTTATCGAATCAAATCATCGCGCCGCAAAAGAATTAAGTTACCAGTATCCGCGGGTGGTTGTCATAGAAGGAGACGGAACAGATCAGGAGTTTTTGAAAGAAGAAAGGATCGAGCTCTATGATACAGCCATCAGTTTGACTGGTGTAGATGAGGAGAACATACTGATTTCCCTGTATGCTCTAAATCAGGGAGCCAAAAAAGTCATTACAAAAGTAAGCCGTACAGATTTACTGAAATTACTTGATAATGCGGGTCTGCAGTCTATTATCACGCCCAAAAGACTGATAGCTAATGAAATCATACGTTTCGTGCGCTCACTTAACTCGGATGATGGGTCGAACGTTGAAGCATTATTCAGAATTGCTGATAATCAGGTCGAAGCGATTCAATTCAGAGTGCCGGAAAATTCCAGAGTCACACATCAGTGCATCCAGGATTTGAATATGAAAAACAATTTGCTGATCGCTTATATCGTCAGAAACAATGAACTGATCTTCCCGAGTGGAAAAGACAGAATCGAGTCTGGAGATCAAGTCATCATAACAACGACAATCAAATCACTGGAGAATGTTGAAGATATTTTAGTATAGGATGGGGTTATTTGAATAAAAAAATGGTTGCTTACACTTTAGGGAGACTGCTTCAAATCGAAGCAGTACTTTTAGCCATTCCCTTGATCGTGAGCCTTTTATATAGAGAACCCTTAAGGTATGCAGCAAGCTTTTTAGTTATTGCTCTGCTTACCGGGGGTATTGGATACATGTTCACAAAAAAAATACCCAGAATAAAAACCTTTTATGCGAAAGAAGGGTTTGTCATTGTGTCCTTATCCTGGATACTGCTTTCTTTCTTTGGCGCTTTACCTTTTGTACTGAATGGGGACATACCTTCGCTGGTCGATGCTTTCTTTGAAACGGCAAGCGGGTTTACGACCACTGGAGCCAGTATTTTGACGGATGTTGAAGCGTTAGCTCATTCAAGTCTCTTCTGGCGCAGTTTTACACATCTTATTGGCGGGATGGGAGTACTGGTATTTGCTCTGGCTGTGCTTCCGCAGATGGAATCTGAAACAGTACATATCATGAAAGCAGAAGTGCCCGGACCGACGTTTGGAAAAATCGTTTCCCGGATCTCTCATTCTGCACGTATACTTTATTATATGTATTTAATATTTACAGCAGTTGTTATCGTCCTGCTCATCATAGCAGGCATGCCGGTCTTTGATTCGTTCATTCATGCTTTCGGTGCGGCTGGTACGGGTGGTTTTGGGATGAAAAATGGAAGCATCGCCCCGTATGACAGCGTCTGGATCGAAGTCATTCTGGGTGCAGGTATGCTTGTCTTTGGTACAAACTTCAATTTGTACTTCCTGATTTTCACTCGTCATATTAAAGAGGCACTGAAAAGTGAAGAACTGAAATGGTATTTAGGCTTCATCACAGGTGCCATTGCTCTTATCACTATGCAGCTGACTTTTTCCAGTGAAACATACCATAACGGCTTAGAAGCATTAAGACACAGTTTTTTCAGTGTCATTTCTTTGATGACAACGACTGGCTTTTCTACAGACAACTTCAATAACTGGCCATTGTTTTCTCAAATGATTTTGATTCTTCTTATGTTTGTCGGTGGAATGGCAGGGTCTACAGGTGGAGGAATGAAGGTATCAAGGATAGTTATTTTAATTAAAACAGCCTTCTCTGAACTAAAACGGAATGCTTATCCAAACCGTATCGTGAGTATGCACTTTGAAGATAAACCAGTAGAGGGCGGGATGATAAAAGCCATTGCCAATTATTTAATTGTTTATGTGGGGATTTTTGTCCTGCTGCTTTTGATCATCAGTTTTCAGCTGGATGATTTTACGTCTGCGTTTACTACAGTAGCAGCTACATTAAATAACATTGGTCCAGGACTGGGGATGGTAGGACCTGACTCATCCTACGCCTTTTTCAACCCCTTCAACAAATTGATACTCTCCATTACCATGATCATGGGACGACTTGAGATATTTCCTATTCTGATATTATTTTCACCAGGAATATGGAGAAAACGAGCATGACAAGAATGCACCAGACTGGCTGTAAAGCTGCTGTCTGGTGCGTTTTAAGCTGTTATTTTTGTAAAAGCCTACTGCACACTGTAAAATTATAAGATACAGTGCGCTGAGAAAGCTGTATTAAAAGCGGAGGGAGAAAGAAAAAATGAACGGAACTATGATGCAGTATTTTGAATGGGATTTGCCCAATGACGGAAAACATTGGCAGCGTTTGAAAGAGGATGCAAAACATTTAAAAGAAATCGGGATCACTTCTGTCTGGATTCCTCCATGTTACAAAGGCGTAGGACAAAATGATGTAGGCTATGGAGTTTATGATTTATATGATTTAGGAGAATTTGATCAGAATGGCACCGTCCGTACTAAATACGGAACAAAAAAGGAATTGCTTGAAGCGATTGAAGCATTGCACAAGAATGGCATTCAAGTGTATGCTGATGTCGTACTGAACCATAAAGGCGGCGCAGATGAAACGGAAGTTTTTGAAGCCACACCTGTCAATGAAGAGAACCGGCATGAAGCAATAGGTGATACACGGGAAATAAAAGCATGGACTTACTTTGATTTTCCTGGAAGAAATGGAAAGTATTCAGACTTCAAATGGCATTGGTATCATTTTACAGGCGTTTCCAATGATGAAAAAACTGGGGAGCAGGGTATTTTTAGGATTGAAGGAGAAGGTAAAGGCTGGGCTCCGGATGAGAACGTCTCGACTGAATTCGGCAATTTTGATTATTTGATGTTTGCAGATATCGACTATAATCATCCGGAAGTTATCGAAGAAACCAGGAAATGGATCCACTGGTTTATTAAAGAAACGAATATTGACGGAATCCGGCTGGATGCTGTTAAGCATATCGATAGCGTATTCATGAAAAATCTGATTGAAGATGTGAGAGACACTTACGGAGAAGATTTCTTTTTCGTAGCGGAATACTGGCACCAGCGTTATAAGTTACTTGAGGATTATCTCGAGGAACATGACTATGCCATTTCAATGATGGATGTACGTTTCCATTATGCATTGCATGAAGCAAGTAAACAGCGCAGTTCTTTTGATCTTAGACGTCTTTTAGATGGTACCCTTTATAAATCAAATGCAAAACAGGCGGTCACTTTTGTGGAAAATCATGATTCCCAACCAGGCCAGTCGCTGGAATCTTACGTTGAACCATGGTTTAAACCACTTGCTTACGGATTCATCCTGTTAACGTCCTATGGTTACCCCTGCGTTTTCTATAGCGATTATCATGGTTACAGCGGTGATGTAGACTACCAGGGCTGTCAGCATGAGATCGACAAGCTGCTTTATGCCCGTCATGAATATGCATATGGCGAGCAGAATAACTATCTGGATCACAGCAATTGTATTGGTTTTACCCGAATGGGCGATGAGGAGCATCCTGATGGGTGTGCAGTCATCATGTCTAATGGAGACGAAGGTTTCAAAAAAATGTATGTCGGAGAGCTTCATGCCCGGGATACCTACATCGATTTGATGAAAAATCGTGAAGAAGAAATAACTATCGATGAAAAAGGAGAGGCAACCTTCACTGTGAATGCTGAATCACTTTCTGTGTGGATAAAGAAAAGATAGGAATCGCTAACAGCAGTTGCAGTTGTCAAACCTTTTATCGTTAAAACGGCAAGGTACATTTATATAAAAAATTCAAAGCATGAAAAAAAGGCTGGGACAAAAGTCCCGGCCTTTTTTAATAGAGTATTAATCGTTGGGATTCATTTTAAGTGAAGCCTCTTCTTTACCTTCAGCTGCGGATTTGTCAATGTCAAAATCCTCATCGTCTGATAAGTAATTATCGTGCAGAGCTTCATCGACTTTGTCTTTAGGAATAGCCTGATCCTGTTCAGGTTCAAGAGGTGTTCCCTTTACATCACCTAACTTATCATCTGTATAAACAGATTGGCCGGCTGCCATGGCTTCAGGTGTCGCTGTGCCTTGTCTTTCTGCTTCACTTAAAGCAATATCACGTTCGATTTCCTGAATCGTCTGATTTAATTTTGCTTGCTTAGCATCCAGTTTTGCCTGTTCTGTTTCAAGTTCTTTTTCTGCTTCCATGTAAGACGTTTTGAAATCATCTACCAGTTCATAGGCCTTCTCTTCACCGGAATCTTTCAATTTCATCGCTTCATTCTTCAAATCTTTTCTAAATGCTTTGCCGTCTTTAGGAGCAAACATTAAAGCAGCAAAGGCTGATGCAGCACTCATGAGAACAGCTTTCGTTAAACTTACTTTTGGCATGGGTCAATCATCCTTTCAAAAATCATTTTATAATGTATGTGAGGTGTTATTCTGGTGACGCTGTTTTTGCTTGTCGATCGTTTTATTGAATGCCCGTTTAAACGTTTTGGCTAAACGTGGGCCATCAGTCTTCAGTTCTTCATAGGTGTTTTGAGCAATGTTTTTGGAATAGTCAGGACCATTCTCTTTCAGATAAGTGAGCGAGTGAGACAGACTGGATGCCTGATCAGAAAGTTCATTCATTCTTTCCAGATTGGTCTGAGCCACCTCTTTCGTATTGTCAGCACGTTTCATGATGAGGTTTACTTTCTTTTGCATGACATTGGCTTCGTTAGTAAAATGTTCAACCTGATCTTGTGCATACTTTTGGGTCTTTTGAAGGTTTTCAAGAGTAGGCTTCATTTTTTTCACTGCGTATATTCCTATTCCAATAAGAAGAACGAGCGAGACGCCTAAAATAATGAGCGAGATAAGGTAACCAGATTCCATTTTTTTGCCTCCTTTATTGTTCAGTTTTTATAATAATGACGTTTATAGTATAAGGATACCATGAAGCAAATAGAACACCAACTGAAACGCTAAAGAAAAGATATTGCTTGAAAGAGCTTTAATTGTTAGAATAGTAGCAACACAATAGGATTTCTGTGTGCCGAAATTAGATAATAAAAATTGAGCTTTGAAGCAAAGAAGAAAGTCAATGAAACAGCAGACAGGCTACCTTGAAGTTTGAATTCTGTTGCTTCAAAAGGAGAAAATTATGGCTAACGAATGGACTGGGTCTGATCAGAAGAAAAAGGAAGATAAAACCAACACAGTGGAGATAATGCTGAGTGCTGTGACGGATGGAGAAATCATTTCAGTTGAACAAGTAGAGGATGATGTATTCTCGCAGAAAATGATTGGTGATGGATACGCAATAAAACCGACATCCGAAGTGGTCTATGCTCCGGTTTCAGGTAAGCTGATCGAAGTGGCGGATGCAAAGCATGCCTATTATATAGAAACAGACAGTGGATTGAAGATCCTGATACACATCGGCATAGATACACTGCTGATGAATGGTATAGGATTCCAGACCTCACTCGAAAAAAATACCCGCGTAGAAAAAGGAGATCAACTGGCAACGTTTGACCAGCAGCTGATCCAGGACAAAGGGTTCGATCCTGTCATACCTGTCATTGTTTTAGAACACAGCTCTGTTGTAGCACTGGAAACCTTTCCCAATAAAGAAGCTGTGGCTAAAAAAACAAATGCCTTGAAAGTGACGGTAACAAAGGGATGAGAACTGTTTCAACAGTGTAAAATTGTACATCCTCTACAGTTAAGATATAATTGAAAGATAAAGAATCGCGCGTTTATGAAGGACAAAAAAAGTTCTGAGGAGGAACACCATTGAAAAAGATACTAGTTGTGGATGATGAAAAACCGATTTCCGATATTGTCAAGTTTAACCTTGAAAAAGAAGGCTTCGAAGTGATCACTGCCTTTGATGGAGAAGAAGCACTGGAAAAAGCGAATCAGGAAAATCCCGATTTGATTGTTTTGGATCTTATGCTGCCTAAAATGGATGGACTCGAAGTGACTCGGGAGGTTAGAAAAACCAGAGATATTCCTATTATCATGGTTACAGCTAAAGATCAGGAAATCGATAAAGTACTGGGTCTGGAACTTGGAGCTGACGATTATGTCACCAAGCCATTTTCAAACCGCGAATTAGTGGCGCGAGTGAAGGCCAATGTCAGAAGACAAGCGTCTTTACAAAATATGGAATCTGCTAAAGAAGAAAACAATGATATCGAAGTGGGAGATTTAACTGTTCACCCGGATGCTTACATCGTATCCAAACGCGGAGAGTCTATCGAATTGACTCATCGTGAATTTGAACTTCTTCATTATTTAGCCAGACATATCGGTCAAGTCATGACGCGTGAACACTTGCTTGAAACCGTTTGGGGATATGACTACTTTGGAGATGTCCGTACCGTTGATGTGACAGTGAGACGCCTTAGAGAAAAGATTGAAGATAGTCCAAGTCATCCAACTTTCCTGGTTACCCGCCGGGGGGTAGGGTATTATCTAAGAAGTCCCGAACAACAGGAGAAGTAGTGGTTTATGAATAAAAAGATTCGCTTTTATCAATCGATCAACACAAAAATAGTGTTAGTTATCGTGTTATTACTTGTATTCGCCCTGCAGCTGATCGGGGCGAATTTTATTACCCAGATCGAAAATCAGCTGATCACAAACTTTCAGGAAGAACGTCAGCTACAGATGGACTTTCTTGAAAGTGCTATTTTACCATCTTTGGAGCGTGAGGAAAGCGGTGAAGAAGGTGAGATAACGCCGGAGCAGGAAATCAGTAATTTATTGACTGAATTCTCAGGCAGCGGGATCACTGACCTGCAAGTTGTCAATTCCGAACTTATTGTTATGGGAACAAGCGATACGACTCAGCAGAACATTATCGGGCAATTATCTGATGATGTGGATTTAAGGCAGGCACAGATCACTGAAAATTCAATTACGAGACAGGTCATTGATTCGCTCACACAAAACAGGCGCTGGAAAATAGTCGAACCCATTTTCTCTTCAGGTGAAGAAAGGCAATTCATGGGTGCGATTTTAATGGAAAGCAATATTGAATCCGTTTATGATCAAATCTCTCAAATCACTTGGATATTTCTTCAGTCGAGTGCTGTAGCCATCATTTTGTCTCTGGTACTTGCCAACATGCTCTCTCGTGCTTTGACGAAGCCGATTAAAGAAATGCAGCTTCAGACACGGGAAATCGCTGAGGGAGATTATTCAGGCACGCTGAAAGTGTATGGTGAGGATGAATTGGGACAGCTTGCCAGCCTGATCAATGACTTAAGTGATGACGTTGCCGATGCCCAGGAATCGATCGATGCAGAACGCAGACGTTTGGACAGTGTGCTGACACATATGACCGATGGCGTTTTAGCCACAGATAGACGCGGGAAAATCATCATCATCAATGAAATGGCACAGTCCATGCTGGATATCGACCAGGAAACAGCTACTGAAAAAAATCTGTTGACCATTTTGGGTGTCCAGAACGATATGACACTGCGGAATATACTGGAAAAACAGGATGATATTTTAGTGAACAGCAGACAAAATGATATCCCGATCATTTTAAGAGCCTCTTTTTCTCTGATTCAGAGAGAATCTGGTTTCATCAGCGGGATTGTCTGTGTCCTTCACGATGTTACGGAACAGGAACGTATAGAAGAAGAAAGAAAACAGTTTGTATCGAATGTTTCGCATGAGTTACGCACGCCTTTAACAAGTATGCGCAGTTATATCGAAGCGCTGGCGGATGGTGCGTGGCAGGATCCTGATTTAGCTCCGAGGTTTTTAGAGGTGACTCAAAATGAAACGGACCGCATGATTCGAATGATTCAGGATCTGTTGCAGCTCTCTCGCATTGATACAGGCAAAGGTATGTTGAATCTTGAGATCGTTGACTTAACAGAAATGCTAGACCATGTTTTGAACCGTTTCGATATGATGATTCACTCGGCTGAGTATGAAGACAAGAATTATCGCATTGAAAAAGCCATATTGAACGAATCGATATTTGTGGAAGTCGATCCGGACAGAATCATCCAAGTCCTAGATAATATTATGAATAACGCATTAAAATATTCTCCGGATGGCGGCACGATTTCCGGGAAGATGGAAAAGAAAAAGGACACTGTGCTTATAAGCATCAGCGACGAAGGAATGGGCATACCAAAAGCGGATATCACTAAGATATTCTCCCGTTTCTATCGTGTAGATAGAGCAAGATCGCGTGCCATGGGAGGGAGCGGTTTAGGCCTGGCTATTTCCAAGGAAGTTGTAGAACAGCATGGCGGGCATATATGGGCTGAAAGCGTAGAAGGAAAGGGAACCACTTTTTATCTTTCCCTGCCTTATGTCCCCTATGAAGAGGAGGAGTGGGAATAATGTGGTCTAAAATCAGACAAATACTCCTGGTCATCTTGATCGGCTTAAGTGTATTTTTAAGTTTTCAAATCTGGACGACGGGTGTGCAGTTGCGAGATCCCGCTCCGAGTGGCGGAACACCTCTTCCGGCTTCATTGACGGACCGTTCTTTTATGGAAGTTTTTTCACCTAAAAAAATTATCTGGCATCGTAATGCAATCGGTAGAACACTCGATATCAATACCTTTTACACCGCTGAATGGCTTGAAAACTATTTACCTGAAACAAGTTTTGGTACGATCGAACAGCCTGAAAGGCTCAGCCTGTCTGCTTATCAAGATTATCTGGCCAATGAAAACTGGGTCGAGTTTATATTTGATGCGCCTATTCCTTTCGGGCTATTTGAGGACGGATTCGATGATTTACCGACTGACTATAAAAACCGGACATTCACTCATATGATTATGAAGAAAAACGATCCTGCCAGCACTTATTTTTACGATTCAGACGATCAGGTTCTTTATCAGGCAGAAGGGAGCGAATATACCGAAGAGATGATCGATGAACTGCTTTATTCGCAAGAAAATGACATGACTGATGTCGAGGCATTTGAAGTGGGGGGCCGTTTCATCTATCTCCCAGTGAATGAGCAGGAAATCGAGTACCGTGATTACCTTGTCGAAAGGCTGCCTAACAATTTATTTGTTTATCAGTTTTTCTCAGATCCATCAGAAATAGATGCAAGACGGTCAGGGAATACGACCCGTTATATCGATTTGACAACAGAAGTTAAAATCAATGATTCACTGAACGTGCTGACCTATCTCAGACAGCGATCAGATACGGAAAAAATGACGCTCAGTGAACGTTTGATCAGCAGTTATGAGATGCTGAATCAAATTGAAAATTGGACAGACAGAGTCCATTACCAAGGGTTTATCCCTGCTACCAACAAAGTGATATTCCAGCGTTATGTCGAAGGGTACCCTATATACAGTTATCAGCAGTTTGAGACGGTCATAGAGATGACTGTCGTGGAAGGCGGCCTGACAAGTCTGCAGGTTCCTATCCGTGTTGCTCAAACTTCCCTGTCATTAACGGGTGAGAAAACAAAAACCCTGCCAAGTGGAGAAGAGATTCTAAATCAGTTAAAAGAAATCGATCAGGAACTTACAGATATAAAGGATATAAGAATCGGCTTGACATGGACAGAAAGTGAAGAAGACGAACGCGTGGTTCACTTTGAACCGGACTGGTATGTAGAGACGCAAAACAACTGGATAGAAGTGGATCGATTTATTGAGGCACAGGAGGTATCGGTAAATGGATTTTAAAAAGATTGAAAATATTTTTCTGGTTACCTTCCTGTTTTTAAATATCTATCTTCTGGTCAGTTACTTTAATCGAAATGATATCCAACAAGCTACAAGCACCCCTGATCAGGTCAATCTTATACGGGAAATGGAACAGATCGGTATAGAACTCCCCACGCTGTTAGAGGAGCAAAGAGAAATATATTATGTTCAAGCTGACAGCAATGATCTACTGGAAGAAAACGTAGATAAGCTGGAAAATCAGGCCGGGTCGATTGCTGATGATGGCACACTTTATACGAGTATTTTATCTGATCCGATCGAAATACAGGGGAATCCTGAAGAAGGCTTTACAGAAGAAGATTATGAAAAGCTCAATGCCTTTATTGCCAATGGTTCCGTACTTTTCGGTGAAGAATATGATTTTTTGAGATATGATCTTAGTCAGAACCGCTTTGTCTATGCCCAAAAAGTCGAAGGCCTTCCTGTCGTAGATGGTACCTCAGAAATATCGCTCTTTTATGGTGGAGACGGCAACATTATCTCCTACCAGCAGACATATGCGGGGCCGATGACTCCTCAGGGAACGACGCAACCGACAATCACAGACAGACAAGCTATCGAAGTTCTCTTCACGAATAACGAACTCAGCTCCAATTCTGTAGTAGGTAAACCGATACTCACCTATTACCGTACATTACACTTGGAAGATTTAAGTATGTATGGCCCAGTGTGGTATGTTCCGATTACGGATACAAACGGGGAACGTATCCTGCGCGTGGACGCCCTGGAACGTACGATCATAAAAGAACCGGCCACACCGTATATACCGGAGGAAGAGGAACCAGAAGATCCCGAGGATGATGGTTCAGAAGATGACGAATAGCTTAGAAGAAATAGAGATCGGCTGAACGTTAAAAGCACCCTTGCTTGTTTGAGTTGTCTTGTTGTAAGATAAGACTTGAGTGTTTGCAGGGAAAGGAATAAAAGACATGATACAAACAGAAGCGTCGGGTCTGCGCATCAGCGTTTTAGCCAGCGGCAGTACCGGAAACGTCACATATATCGAAACAGATCAGACAAAACTACTGGTCGATTGCGGCTTCAGTGGTAAAAAAGCTATTGAAATGCTGAATAAAATCGATCGTCGTCCAGAAGAGTTGGATGCCATACTTGTGACCCATGAACATACGGATCATATCAAAGGTGTGGGGATTTTAGCCCGCAAATTTGATCTGGACATCTATGCCAATGAAAAAACGTGGCAGGCGATGGAACTGAAATTAGGTAAATTAAAGGTAGATCAGAAACATCATTTTGGAAAAGAAAAAACCTTGTCTATTGGTGACATCGATATTTCGAGTTTTGGAGTTTCCCATGATGCTGTCGACCCTCAGTTTTATACCTTCCAGAAAAATAATAAACGCTTTGTCATGCTTACAGATACGGGCTACGTTAGTGATCGCATGCGGGGACTCGTCAAAGATGCCGATGCGTATTTGTTTGAGAGTAATCACGATCTGAGCATGCTCCGTATGGGAAGATACCCATGGTCCCTGAAGCAGCGTATCATAGGCGATAAAGGTCACTTGTCCAATGAAGATGGCGCCTTAGCCTTAGCCGAAATTATCGGTGACAATACAAAGCGCATCTATCTTGGTCATTTAAGTAAAGAAAATAATATCAAAGAGATTGCCCATCAGACTGTAGAGGATATCTTACTTAGAAAAGATACCGGTGTGAACGAGCAGTTTCAGTTATATGATACGGATCCATCAGAACCCTGCCCGTTATTTATTTTATAAATTAAATACAGCGTCCATTACCTGTAGTTTGATACAGGTAATGGACGTTTTTTGATTTCTTAGGGTGAGTATGTTAGATATGGTGAAGTGATTGA
>NZ_BJUY01000004.1 GCF_007988865.1 Alkalibacterium kapii
TTTTACCAAAAATGACCCCTACGGGATTCGAACCCGTGTTACCGCCGTGAAAGGGCGGTGTCTTAACCGCTTGACCAAGGGGCCATAAAAGCAAAAAAATAAAAAGGAGAATGAGGGATTCGAACCCTCGATACGGAAAACCGTATACACGCTTTCCAAGCGTGCTCCTTAAGCCACTCGGACAATTCTCCATTTTAAACTCCGCAAGCAGGGCTCGAACCTGCGACATCATGATTAACAGTCATGCGCTCTACCAACTGAGCTATTGCGGAAAATTTATCTTATTAACAACTCTTATATCGTAACACGGTAATAAAATTGTGTCAATAGTTTATGACATTTTTTGTAATATATCATGTATTTTCATCTTGAAATAAACCCGTCTTCCATTTTTCTACCTTAATGACTGAGACGTGACTGATAAAGAAAAATTAGAGATGAATAAGCCTATTTACTTTTATTCATCCTTCGGGACAAGAAAAGTAAATCGCTGAGGCAGGACTTCTATAATAATAGGAAATGCTGGTCCCTGATCACCGTCAACTGTTGTGAATGTTTTTTCATTTTTAATTTTCAATACCGCTTTTTTGAAAGGAGCAGTAAAAGCAATATCTTGTGTCTCATTAAATTCTTTGTTACTAAAAAGCAAGGCCTGCAGTACAGTCAATTTTTGTCCGATAGTGGAGCGTTTCATTCCAAACAAATGAAGTTGACCATCGTCAGCCTCAGCCCCATCAAAAAAGTTGGGAATTCCTACAATAGAACTGTTTATGCCGATCAGAATCAAGTTCAAGTCTATATCAAATTTCTTTTCATCAATATTTAATTCTATATCGTATGATTTTTCATCTCTCAGCGATTTAATGCCTTCCATGAAGTAAGCAGCCTGGCCAAATTTTTCTTTCTGCTCTTCACTGACTTCCCAGACTGTTTCTGGCACTGGTCCTGCTGAGACAGAACTTAAAAATACTCGATCATTAACTTTACCCGCGTCTGCTTTTTTTTCTTTGTAGTCCATTACCTGCGCAATCACTTTTTTAGGATCAGACGGAATACTCAATCCATTCGCAATATTATTCACTGTACCTGCAGGAATTATACCAATAACTGGGCGATATTTCTGTTTGTTTAACTCATTGACAGCCTCAGAAACCGTTCCATCGCCACCAATTATTATCAGTATATCATATGCTTCTTCACTCGCCTGCAAAGCAAATCGAGGAATGTCTTTTATACTTTCAGTTACTTTTATATCAACTTTCCGATTATTCTCTGAAAAAGTCTGTTTCGTAGTTTCAGCATACTCTTCTGCCTTTTTTTTACCCGATGAAGGATTTGCAATAATCATCACATCTTTCATTGAGTGTTCCCCTCCTACTCGTTCGTCCATCTCTATTGTACTACAGTTATCTTCGGGAAAAAAATATTAACAACTCATTCGAATTTAAACTGCACAAAAAACTTTCCTGTACAAATGGACATAAAACCTTTCGTACTCTTTAAATCACTGTATTTTCTTTGATAACAGCATACGTCCACCATAACATTTAAAATCCTTCTTTGATCCGTAAATATCGATCTATGCATGCAGTCAGATTTGCCACATGTTCCAAGTGTACTATGAAAAGATGCGTTCATTCTAAACCCGCAAAAGCTTTTGAATCCTGAATTATCCCCTCATCCAAAAGCTCATATCAGTATATTGTTAGTATTTAAAAATACTTCAGGCATAATCATGCCCCTTTGTTATCAGTTATTGCCTGTTGTTTACCTGACAGTCAGGACATAGTCCAAATATTTCAAGCCGATGTGACTGGACATCGTAACCGGTTAAACTGCTGGTGACTTCTTCTAGATCATCCAGTCCCGGGTAATAGATATCTTCTATTTTGCCGCATTGCGTACAAATGGCATGATAATGTTCATTCGATGCAAAATCAAAACGACTCGAATGATCCCCAAAATTCATTTCCTTCACTAAGTTCATTTGAGTGAATAAACGTAAGTTATTATAAACAGTTGCGACACTCATTTTGGGGAAGTCTTTTTCCAGTGCCTTATAAATCTCATCAGCTGTCGGATGGGTGTCCATATCGATCAAATATTCTAAGATCGCATGACGCTGTGGTGTAATGCGTATATTGTTATATTTTAATCTTTCTATGGATTGTTCTACTAAATAACTCATTTTTATCAATCCTTCTTTGCTTGTCTATCCAAATAATACCTTTTAAACATATTGTTTGCAAGAATGCGAACATAATCATCACTACTTATCTTTTTATTTTTGATCATTATATATTGATCATTAATTTATTAAATACAAGTGATTTGTAGTATAATACATGGTATAAGAATGAATGAAGAAAGTTGTGACTTATACTTATGAAAATAGGAGCTAGAACCTTCAAAACAAGTTTTGCCGTCTTTTGTGCCTTAGCGATCGCATCTTTATTTGGTATGGATGATTCTCTTTCGCTTGCAGGTATTTCTGTTGTGGCCTCTATGCAGCCTTCAGTTAAAAGATCGTTTTCTACTTTCAAGAACAGGCTGGTGGCAAATACAATCGGAGGTATTGTTGCAGTCATAATGACCTTAGGATTTGGCTCATCTTTTATTGTCGTTAGTTTATCCACTGCTATTCTTATTTCCCTCTTACATCAATTAAAGTTGAATAACGTTATCGGTTTATCGGCAATGACTCTAATCATAATAATGCTTTCGACTGACGGCGATGTGCTTTCAAATGCAGTCTATCGCGTTCTGGCTACATTTGCCGGAGTCGTTGTCGCATTTATTATCAACCAGCTCGTTCTACCACCTAATTATGAAGAGAAACTTTTTCATACAACCAATCAGGTGACCGATGACCTTACACGATTCATACGCGTAAATTTAAGAAAAAACAGCCAGCATTCTCTGATGCGTACAGATTTAAAATCTATCGAACAGTCTATAAAAGAAATGAAACGCCTGCTCAGTTTTTTAAAAGACAGCGAATGGCAGCCTTTTGTCAGGAAACGAGATCATTCATTCAAACGTACGCTCGTTGTTTATCGCCAGTTCATTCGAACAACTGAAGCTGCTTACTTTCTTGTTCGAACACTGCATGAATCCGAGAATGTTTACAATCATTTCCCTGAGGACTTACGCATTCTTCTGAGAGAAAGATTGGAAACATTGATGTCGGCTCATGAACAGATCATTCTGAAATGGAATGGTCGTGTCCTGCCTAAAGATGTTAACTTCATCGCATATAAATCAGATCTTAGGAAAAAGTTCATGCACTCTTTTTTCAATGAAGCCAGTTTAGAGTCTTATCTTGAAAATGATTATGGACAGAGTAATGCGGTAATTCATTTGATGTCATCTGTTTTAGAATATGAAGAACAGCTCCAGCACTTAAATAAACTGATCAGCAGTTTTAAAACGAATCATCCGGAAAATCATTCTGATATTCGTTCTTTGCACTAAAAAACAAGATGCCAGTAAATATAAGGCATCTTGTTTTTATTTCTATTTTGTTATATTTCTTCACTGAATACAGTATTCAGTATCTTAAATACCTCTTGATTTCCCAAATCGTTTAATCTACCAGCTTCATTATAGTTATCACCATAGGATTCCTCGTCTTCTACCGCATCGTGTAAAGGAACGATAGTCAAGTCGAAATCTTCAGCCACTTCTTTCATACGTTTCAAATAGCTTCTATAATCCAGAGAACGTGAATTCACCTGACCGATCTCCTGAGGCATCGGGTACGGTTCGAGAAGTAATACTTTTGTTTCCTTCATCGTCAAAAGCCGCTGCATCACTTTACTCATATACTCTTCTGTTTCTGTGAGTCCTATATCTCTAAGCTTGTCCGGCAAGGCAGGCAATCCATATATTACAAGGTCAGGGGATTCGTCAATCACTTTCTCTGCTGTCTGTTCTATGTATAAGTCGTACGAATTTGAGTCAGGTTGACTTTGGTCAGTCCACTCAAACTTGCCGCTGACTGATTCTTTCATCTCTTCTGTGATTTTTTTCAGCCAACGTTCATCAGTGCGGATATCACCGTAGTAAGCAAGCTTTACCTGTCCATTTTTCAGAGATTTATAGTCTAAGTATTCATACGTTGTCAGCTTATCTCGTTTCGATTCATAATCTTCCAGCGTGGCTTCACTTTTTTTTACTTCATCATTAATATCAAGGGCATCCGCTGGTTCTTCTTTATTAGATTCAGATAAACTTACCTGGTTTTCACGTAAGTTTTCACTTTTTGCAGCAGAGTAGCGTCGTCCGAATGTTATCGTTCCCGATACTGCAATGATTAGTAAAGGTATCATCATAACACTTTTTTTCATAATATTAGATCCTTTCTTTTTTATTTCTATAATTCTGCACAAGGAAAACAGCAGCAGACAGTTAAGTCCAGCTACTGTTCACATCACAATCATTTTTTTCCTGTTAACTGTTTATACCGGTTGTACCATAAATCAACATATCCCTCTGTAAAGGGGCCTTTCTCCTCATTGATCCAGTCAACGAGGATTTTGATGTGTTCTTTCAAAATGAGATCGATCTCATCGGGATAATCCCATTTTTTACCATGTTCTTCATATTCATCGACATCTAGCAGCCGTTTTTCACCATCTGGAAAGACTTTTACATCTAAATCATAATCTATATACTTAGCACCTTCTTCATCTATTAAAAAAGGTGAGGCCATATTACAGTAATAAGATGTGCCTTTTTGACGTATCATAGTTACGATATTGAACCAGTAATGCTTGTGGAAATAAACCAATGCCGGTTCACGTGTTTTCCATCTTCTACCGTCTGATTCTATGACTAAGGTGTGGTCATTGCAACCGATCAGTGCATTTTCAGTTGTCTTCAGGACCATTGTATCCCGCCATGTGCGGTGCAGGCTTCCGTCATGTTTATAACTTTTGATTGTGATGAATTCCCCTTCTTTTGGAAATGTCATCTTTTTACCAACTTTCTAGTGGTTTTACAGTATATTACTTTTCTGCAATCTCATGAGTTATTATATCATAAACAGAAGGCAATATTATAATGAATAGCTATATTAGGGTGGGTTTTGCTAAAAAAGAGTTAATGTCTCCACCAGGTTATTTACTTTTTGTGTTGGGACAGGGAACATTTCTTTATCGAACTGACTCATATGGATCCACTTCAGATTTTCAAAGCGAGCATTGTCTTCGAGGGCTAACGCTTCAAAAACGATCATTTCCCATTTAATATGAGAAAAGACATGCTTTAGGATACCTTTAGGCTGACTGTTCATCTTGATCTTCAGTTTATAAACCTCTGCGATATACTGTTCGAGTTCTCTTACAATACTATTATAATCATCTTCCTCATTAAATAATTTCCAGCCTTGTTCTTTAAATGTCTCTTGATTGATCATAATTGGAGTAAACATACCTGCCAGTACACCTTTACTGGGTCTTTTTTCATACAAGTATTCATCTTTTTCATTCTTTATCATCAAGGTGTAAAAAGTTTTTTCTGTTACTTTAGTTTTTTTCTTTTTTACTGGGTATTTTTCCCAGGTCTCATTAAGATAAGAAGCATTGAACTCTTTTACAGGACTTGTTTCAGGAAAATAGTTTTTTGGCGTACAAATTGTTGCGCCAAGATCCATTAAAGCCTGATTGAAATCTCCTGGTCTTTCTGGATCGATCAGATGGCGTATGATTTCTTCAAATACTTTTCTCGTAGAAACTTTACTGATATCAAGGTCGATTTCAAATAACCGGCTCAATACACGCATGACATTCCCATCGACCGCAGGCTGTGTCTGATTGAAAGCAATACTGGTTACAGCTCCAGCTGTATACGGCCCGATTCCTTTCAATGTCAAAACATCTTTATGATTCTCTGGAAATTTACCCTCAAAATCTTTCTGTATCTGTATGGCTGCCACTTTCATATTTCTTACACGTGAATAATACCCTAATCCTTCCCAGAGTTTGAGGAGGGTTTCTTCCGGTGCTTCGGCTAAATCTGAGATCTTAGGTAATGTTTTTATGAACCGGTTGTAATAAGGGATCACTGTATCGACCTGTGTTTGCTGTAGCATTATCTCAGAAACCCAAATATAATAAGGGTTAGTTGTTTCCCGCCAGGGAAGGTCTCTTTTGCTTTCATCATACCAATTCAGTAATGTTTGTCTAAAACGGTCGATTTTCTCTTCAGACCACATGGTGATATTATTCTTTTGCAGTACATTCTTTTGTTTCACGACTTTTCCTCTTTTTCTGATAAAAATTCTTCGATTAAATCTAATGGGTAACCTTTCTGATATAGAAATGTCTTGGTCTTGTGTCGCGTATTGTAGTTATCATGTTTTCGCGCATAACGTCTGTAAGCTTTCTCTCCTTGTTTGACTAATGCATCGTATTCATCTTCTTCGGTCTGCTCAAGTGAGATTTCCTCCATTACTTGGGTAATGATCTCTCTCTCAAAACCTTTAACTATTAATTGCTGCCTGATTTTCTGTTCGATTTCCCTATTGGATTTATTTCTTTGTTTTTTAAAGGTTTTCTCTATTAATTTCTCTGCATTCTCCAACTGATTTTCAACTGCATACTCTTCTAATCCGTAAGCAATTTCACTTGCTGTCAGGCCTTTTTCATAAAGCGAACGCTCTATTTTTTTTGGTCCTTCTGCTTTAAGCTGCCAGGTAGTTCTTACATAGCTTTTCGCATATTCTCTATCATTGATCAGTCTATGTTCTTTCAAACGTTCTATAACAGGTTCGATAGCAGTATATTCTTTTTTGATCAAATATTCTCGGATCTCTTTTTCAGTCCGCATTTTGAAATTGAGATAATGAAGTGCAGCTTGATAAGCTTTGCTCATTTCCTCTTTTTCTTTCAGTTCTTCTATCATGTCTTTATCTAGTTCTTTTCCTTTGATCAAGCGATACTTCACAAGCATCGAATCATCAACAGCAAAAGAGTAGACATCGTTAACATATATATTGAAGCGGTTTTTTGCTTTTTGAGCCTGCACCCTGGTTATGACAAATTCTGATCTTCTTCTTTTCTTATCTAACGTTTCTGTTTTTTCTGTATCTTCAGCAGCAGAGGACTTTTTTTGATCCTGTATCTCTTCTTTTCTGCTGGATCCTAATTCTATCAAGTTCGGGAGCGATTTATACCCATTTTCCGATTCTTTTTTTCTACTCATTTATTGACACCCCTAGTCGGATTATACTTCAGTATATCATTTATTTTATGACGTTTTAATGGTCAGGACACAAAAAAGTGCCCAAAAAAGTTTCAGGCACTCTTAAATCATTTTTTATTTACTTCATCTTCATCGTTTTCATCATCTGGATTAAGTGAAGCTTCCACTTCATTTCCAGGCGTTTGTTCTTTTGGTTTCCGGACTACTTTAGATTCATCCAATTCATTTCTCTGATATTCATGATCGATATAACCTAAAGCTGACTTTGTATCTGGTGCAGCGACGTCATCGTAAGAGGGATCGAATGCCGAATCTTTTTTGTGTATACGTGTGGGTCTTTCTTTTTTATCTTTGTCAATCATTACTTCTCCTCCTTTTATACTCATTTTTTTATTGAAGAGTCCGATTTCAAAATATAACCTTATTAAAGTATCATTTTTTATCTTGGTTTTCAGTATTTAACGGATTTTCTGATTTAGGTTTTACTACTCCTTGAGCTTTATTTTTGTAAGCATGTTCTGATTCTTCTCTTTCGACTGTTGCTTCTTCTCCAGTCAATTCAGGTTTTTCAAGATCAGTATGTTCTTTTGACACATCCAATGTTCGTTTATTGTTATCACTGTAATTTTCTTTTCGCATATCATTAGCCTGGGTGGGAGTTACTGAGTCATCTAAATGTTTGCTCTCTGTTGTTTCAGTATTGCTCACATGTGTGTGATCAAGTGCTTTAGTCTCTTCTGCGCTTTTATCAGTGAGTAATTTTTCATTTTCAGGATTTATACCATCGTTTTCCAGCACTTCCTCATTCACTTCTGATAATTCACTTTGCTTAGGTGCATCCGTATCAGCAAGCAGAACGATTTCTCCTGCTTTTAAAGCCTCGGTGTACTGATCTAGACGATTATGCGGTACCCCATATTCTATAAGTGTGTCATTATCCTTTTCACTGTCATAGGTGCCAAATGAAAAAGCTTCTTTCACTTTATCCCAGATCGTTTCTTCTTCGACTTCTACCTTATTTACTTTAACATTTTTTATAGATTCGATTTTTTTGTCATTTTCTCCATTTTTTTCCATTACAAGCATCAATTCGCTTGAAGTATATCCTTCTTCTTCAATCAATTTTTCTACCTGGGAGACTGCCGCCTCCTCATTTTGAAATGTCCCTAAAATATGGCGGTCCATATCTTCACCTTCCTGTATATTGTCATATTTTGTTCAATCTTCTACTTATAATGGTATCACTAGCTGTTCTTTAAGTAAAAGATAATGCTCTTACTCTATCTCATAAACATTGATATGAAGATTATAGCTACCATATTTTTTTGAAATTTGACAATAATTTATAAAATTCATATGAATGTATAAACTATTATACATTGTTTGTTGAATACTTCATAAAAGTGTTATAAAATAAAGTTTCAAATACTTTGTTTTCTAAATAAAGTGTTTTTTATATTACACTTTATGGTATATTTAACATAATAGCTATTATAGAATTCAGGTTGTCGGGAAGGACTATGCAAATGTCTAATAATAAGGATAAAGAACGATTAAAAGAAGAACGATTGAGTAAATTGGAACAGTTGACTATTGATTCAATGGATTATCGATATCTTATGCAGGATCAGCTAGTGGAAGCAATCAGTGCTGGCAAACAGGAAAAACTGGAAGAAATACTGCAGTTGATAGATATAGAGCGCGTATTCAAGTATATAGACAAAGATAATGAGAGTGACCGTCTTGAAGCTTTTAAGAACCATTTGAAAACTGTTAATACTTATTCCCGTATTGCAGCTAAAAACGGTGGCGTCCTCCCTTTATACCTTCATTTAATATTCGAGCGTTTTTCAATGATTATAAAGGATACCTATTCTATTGACTATCTGATCGATCATATTTATTTTGAAATTTTCAGAGAGTATTGTCATTCTGTTGTCCATTTTTCTACTTCAGATTACTCCTCAATTATGAAAGAAATCGTTACATACATTACTGATCATCTGACCAGCGAACTGACTTTGACTAATATTGCTTCAATCTATGGTATGCACCCTGTTCATTTGGCACGAAAATTCAAGCAGGAAACAGGTAGTACTTTTATCGGGTATGTCAATCAGCAGCGTATTTATCTGGCAAAATATTATTTCCATCTTGGTGAACATCAACTGAGTGAAGTAGCTAATCTGGCAGGCTTTAACAGCCATTCTTACTTTACAAAAGTGTTTAAAAAAATAACAGGAAAAACACCTACAAAGTACCTCAAAGATATCCCTGTTAATGAAAAAGTTTGACTTTCCGTTTCACTGTTTAAATAATCCAGTACTTTATACATAAAAAGTGATTGAACTTATATTTAAAACAAATGACGTTGCTTGGGATTTCCTCAACAACGTCATTTTTGGGTTAAGCATCTTTATTCCAATTAACACATTCAGCCGCACCATCTTCAGAATTTAAATGCAATGGTTCTTTGTTTTTTTGTTCAAATACCAGAGAAATAGTCGCTTTTACCGTTTCTTTGATCGCATAATCCATATTATTTTTCATTGGCGCGATAAGCTTATCACCATTTTTTAAACTGACTTCTGCGGTCAAAGACTTTTTGGCATCTTTGATTTTCACTACATAACTCTGCTGATCAGCAGCTACTTTAACTTCAGCATTAGCTCCTAAATATGTAGCAAATCGGTGTTCTTTTTCTCCATCGTGAAAAACGGCAATCGTTCCCATGAAATTAATAATACTCAAGTCGATTTCGGCCACTGACAAAAATACAGAACACTGTTCTTTCTCTTTAAAAATATTGGATTGGCCCCAGACATATTTATTTGGGAATGTTGATCCGCGATCTTTTTCAAGATACCCCATGCCGCTTGCTATAGTAATGCTTTCCCCATTCAGCACGATAGTTCCTGAAACTTTGTGACGCATGCTTATGACATCATGAGCACAAGGCATTTTTAGATATTCAAATGGACCCATAATGCTCGGAGAATAGAGACTTTTATCCAATGGAAGAAACTCTCCAAAGCTTAAATCCAGCATTAAATCTATTTTATCATCTTTAAGATGAGCTTTGACACTGTTCTTACTCAATACGAATGAGGGCATCAATATAGAATACGGATCCTTGACAACGGTAAATTCTTCTATAGGAAAAGTGATTTTGCCGCTTAAGGTCTTCCCTTTATATACTAAATTGTATTGTACAAAACATTCCTCTGCATCAAATAAAGCTACTCCCGGAATTAGTGCTAGAGTAAACTCTTTTTTTGGATCTGATGCTTTAACGTACCATCCTTCAAAATAAGGTGACTTAGCTTTGGTACCTTTGAAATCAAAACGATCAGCCATTACCTTTCCCCTTTCAAAATATATTTACATCAATTATAACAAAAAGAAACCTGTATCAGAACAGATTTCCTTTTTATCTTAACTATTTAAAATATCTAAAAGCAAATCAGGGTTGAATGTCTTGGCTTTCAGCATCTTTATTTCATGTTTGTACGGCGGTCTTTTGTTTTTCTTGTCTTCTCCTACGAAAGGTGTTTCAAGTATTTTAGGAAGACGGGCTAGCTTCTCATGATGAACGACATAATTCAAGGCTTCGAATCCAATCTCACCAAACCCTATATTAGCATGTCTATCTTTACCTGCGCCTCGTTTATTTTTTGAGTCATTGACATGAATGACTTTCAACTTATCCAGCCCAATTACTTGGTCAAAATCTTTTAAGACACCATCAAAATCATTTTTGATATCATACCCGGCATCATGCGCATGGCAGGTATCCAGAGTAATAGAAACTTTATCTTTCAACTCTATTTTATCAATGATCATTGCCAGCTCTTCAAATGAACGTCCGATTTCAGTCCCTTTCCCTGCCATCGTCTCTAAAGCGATCTGCAGGGTCTGTTCTTCATGAATTATTTCATTCAATCCTTTTGCGATCTGCTCGATCGCTCGTTCACTGCCAGCACCGACATGAGCTCCGGGATGCATCGTCATTTGTGTGACACCAAGTGCTTCCGCACGCCTGATTTCTTCTCTCATGAACTGAACAGCAAAACCGTAGTTCTGTTTTTTTATTGTATTTCCAAGGTTGATGATATAAGGGGCATGAACAACAATATCAGAGACATCGATATTGTTTTTTTTCATGTAGGTCTGTCCCGCTTCGATATTCATATCTTCTTTATCTTTTCTACGGGTGTTTTGAGGTGCACCTGTATAAATCATGAAAGTATTAGCACCATAAGCAACAGCATCCTCAGCTGCGCCCAAAAGCATCTTTTTTCCCTTCATAGACACATGAGAACCAAGCAGAACCATTATTCTCCTCCCGTTTGTTCTTCATCAATTTTTAGACGTAATCCAAGTTCTGCCAGCTGTTCACTTGATACAAATGATGGGGCATCAGTTAATGGATCCACTGCTTTACCATTTTTAGGAAAGGCAATGACTTCACGTATGTTGTTTTCACCCGCAAGAATCATGACCAGGCGATCCAATCCAAAAGCAATGCCGCCGTGTGGAGGGAACCCATAATCCATAGCATCCAATAAGAATCCGAATTGATTATACGCCTCTTCTTTGGAAAAGCCCAGCGCAGAAAGCATCTCTTCCTGCAGTTCTCTTTTGTGAATACGAATGGACCCGCCACCAATTTCATAACCATTTAAAACAATGTCATAAGCATCTGCCATTACATTCTCAGGTTCAGCAGCCAGCTTTTCTATATCTGCCTCAACAGGTTTTGTGAAAGGATGATGGGCGGCATTGTAGCGTTCTTCTTCTTCATCATATTCAAGTAGTGGCCACTCAACAATCCAGGCAAACTTGAGCTCTGATTCATCGATCAGGTTCAATTCTTTACCTAAATGAAGTCTTAAGGCACCTAAGGCATCATAGACGACACTTTTATTGTCCGCTACAAACAATAATAAGTCTCCGGCATCTGCATCCATTTTTTCTATTAATGCACGACTTATTTCTTCATCATTAAAAAACTTGGCGATCGAGCCTGTCAAACCTTCTTCAGTCATTTTCATCCACGCAAGCCCTTTGGCCCCGTAAATTTTAGCAATAGTTTCTAAAGCATCGATATTTTTACGGGAAAACTTTTTGGCTGCTCCTTTGACTGTCAGTCCTTTGACCATGCCACCATTTTTTACAGCAGAGGAAAATACTTTGAAAGTGGAATTTTTGGCTATTTCATTTAAATCGACCAATTCCATATCAAATCTTAAATCTGGTTTATCACTACCAAAACGTTCCATGGCTTCTCTGTAAGTCAAACGTTTGAAAGGCGCTTTCAAAGTAATGCCTTTTACTTCTTTAACCAGTAGGACAAGTAATTTTTCTATCATACTCTGAATATCTTCTTTTTTCATGAAGCTGGTTTCTATATCCACTTGAGTAAACTCGGGTTGACGGTCTCCTCTTAGGTCTTCATCTCTAAAACAACGAACGATTTGATAGTAACGATCATATCCTGAACTCATCAGCAGTTGCTTGAAAAGTTGAGGTGATTGAGGCAATGCAAAGAATTTACCCTGATTGACACGAGAAGGAACAAGGTAGTCTCTGGCACCTTCAGGAGTGGACTTTGTTAAATAAGGCGTTTCTATGTCCAAAAAGCCTTCATCATCTAAAAAATCTCTAAATACTTTTTTGACCTGATGGCGGAGCTTCATATTATCCTGCATTTTCGGTCTTCTTAAATCAAGATAACGGTACTTTAATCTCAAATCATCAGACACTTCCGCAGCATCTGCTATTTCAAACGCCGGCGTTTTAGCTTCGCTTAAAATGTCTACTTTCTCAGCTAGAATCTCAATTTCACCAGTATTCAAGTTTGTATTTATCTGCCCATCTTCTCTTAAGACAACTTTTCCTTCCACTGCAATAATAAATTCTGATCGGATTTTTTCAGCTGTTTCTAAAGCTTCTTTATTTTGATCAGTATTAAAGACAACTTGTACCAATCCTTCGCGATCTCTTAAATCTACAAAGATCATACCTCCTAGATCGCGACGTTTTTGTACCCATCCTGCGACCTTGACTGTTTCATCTTTGTATTTACTGGTGATCTGTCCACAATATGCTGTTCGTTCCATGCTATTCATCCTTACTTTCTAATTTTATTTCCAATTCGCTGAATGTCTTTTCAAAATCGTTATATAAGTCATTCAAGGAGATATCCTGCTGCAGTCCATTCTTTAGATTTTTGATCATCACTTTATTTTGAACCAGTTCTTCTTCACCCATTGTGAAGACGTATCTTGCATTCCACTTATCAGCTGTTTTAAACTGTTTCCCTGGTTTTCTATTCATAAATTCGCGTTCAACGGATAAATGATTCTGACGGAGATATTGCGTCAGTTTTGTTGCTGCCGCATTGACTTGCTCTCCAATAGTAACGACATAAGCATCAAGAGCTAGTTTGTTCGAATAGGTGTAACCCATAAGATCAAGTAGCAGGATCAACCGTTCCAGTCCGACACCAAATCCAAAAGCTGGAGTAGAAGGTCCCCCCACTTCCTCGACCAGGCTATCATAACGACCCCCTGCACAGATCGTTGCGTTGGATCCAAATTTTTTATGAGTCGTCATTATTTCGAAGATCGTATCATTATAATAGTCCAGTCCTCTGACCATATTTTTGTCGATTTCATAAGGTATCGATAACATTTCAAGCATATATTTCACTGTTTCAAAATGGTTTTTTGATTCATCATCCAAAAAATCCAGTATAGACGGTGCATCTTTTACGATGGCTTTATCTTTTTCATTCTTGCTGTCTAAAACGCGTAAAGGATTTTTATATAATCTTTCCTTGGAATCTTTGCTTAACTCTTCAAAGTGCGGTTCAAGATAACTTATTAAAGCTTCTCTGTATTTGACCCTTGAAGCCGAGTCCCCCAGTGAATTGATGACCAGTTTCAGATCCTTGATATTGAAAGATTTGAATATATCCATTGCTAGTGCCATCGTTTCAACGTCTACAGCGGGATTTTTACTTCCAAACACTTCAACACCCAACTGATTGAACTGTCGCTGGCGCCCGCTTTGAGGACGTTCATATCGGAACATGGCCCCCATATAGTAAAGTTTCATCGGTTTGTGATATTCAGGTGCATACAATTTGTTTTCCACAAACGCACGAACGATCCCTGCAGTGCCTTCTGGCCTTAAAGCAAGGTGACGATTTCCTTTATCTGTGAAATCATACATTTCTTTGGAAACAATGTCACTCGTTTCCCCTACACCTCTAGCATATAAGTCAAACTGTTCAAATAAAGGTGAACGTATTTCACTGAACTGATAATTGTGCAGAATATATCGTGCTTGTTCCTCAATAGCCTGCCATTTCGCTGATTCTTCAGGCAGAATATCAACTGTCCCTTTTAATTTTTTATATTTCACTGAAAAAAGCCTCCCGTGTCAATTGTTTAAACTGTAGTTTCCATAAAAAAAAGCCCTTCTCTATGTCAAAAATAGAAAAAGGACGCATTTACTACGTGGTACCACCTTTATTCAGAAAGTGTACACTTTCTCTCTGAGATATAACGTTCACACGTGATAAGTTTCCTTATCATTCCTAATTAGATCGTCTTTCATTCATGCTGATATAAACCTTTTTCAGCCCGGAAGGTTCTCTCTTTGATAGTCAGCCATAAATTACTTCATCTTTAATGGATAATTATATTGATTGTACTTTAAGCTTACTAAAAGAAAAGCATGAAGTCAATACACTTTGCCACCACTTTTAGACAATATCTTTCCAGTTCTTCGATACCTTTTAAATAAAAATCATCGAAATTCAAGTGAATTTCTTCTTAACTATTGCTATGAAACCGTTACTATCGGTATAATGGACATACAATGCAAAAAGGAGGCTGCGTTATGGAAAAGATTGATATACATAATAAAAATTACCGCTCTTTATTTATACTCCTTATTACTGCTTTTTTTATACTTTTATTCAGCTCGATCGTGGCATTTGCCAATAGTAACAAAGTAACCGTCACGACTTCCACTTTAAATGTCAGATATGGTCCTGGTCTGTCACATGAAATATTGACTCAAGTTCATGAAAAAGATGTTCTGCAAGTTTTGGATGAAGAAAATGAATGGTACAAAGTGAAGCTGGATTCTGACCAGGTGGGATGGGTGGCCAGCTGGTTAGTTCAAAATGAAGAAGTTTCTTTAGACAATGAACTATACGGCCGGATCACATCGGCGGAAGTGAACGTAAGACAGTTTGCCACCACAGATTCAGAAATCCTTGGTAAAGTAAAGCAAGGCGAAGAATTCCCTATTTTGTATAGGGAAGGAAACTGGGTGCAGATCCTTTTCGATCACAGGGTAGCCTGGATTCATTCAAATCTGATTGCTGTTACCGAACTGTCAGAACAAAAAGCTGAAACAGAAAGTGTATCCACAAAGCTGGAAATCAAAATAGGCGACACCCCTACAAATATTAGAAAAGCGCCATCCACTGATTCAAACATTCTCATGACGGTTAAGAGTCCTGAAAAATTTTATGTTTTATCTGAAAAGAATGATTGGTACGAAATTGAACTAAGTGACGGTTCTCGCGGTTTTGTAGCCAGCTGGGTATCAGAAATAGTGCCGGACACGACATCCGATGCAAAGGATAGTTTACCTGATACTCTAACGTCTCATTATGCCACTTCCTTAGCGGAAGCGACAATCATAGTTGATCCCGGGCATGGCGGTCGTGATCCCGGTGCTGTTTCTTCCAATGAAATAACCGAAAAGGAAGTCACATTGAACACATCACTCATGCTTGCCGACCGATTGGAACAAGCCGGTGCCAACGTTATACTTACCCGCGGTACAGACAAATATATATCGCTTGACGATCGTGTTTATTACGCTCATAAAAATAAAGCCGATGCGTTTATCAGTCTCCACTACGACTCTGTAAAAGAAGCGAACACGATGTCCGGGACGACGACTTATTATTATTCAGAGAGTGAGAAACCATTAGCAAACATCATCAATCAGCAACTGAAAAAAGATATCAGCCTCAATAATAATGGGGTCAGACATGGTAATTATCAAGTGCTGCGGCAAAACGGACAACCATCCGTACTCTTGGAATTAGGCTATTTAAATAATGATCACGATATAGAAATCGTTAATACAAAAGCCTATCAATCGCGTGTTGCTGACTCTATATACAATGCTCTGGATCACTATTTTTCACAACGATAACTAACTTCAAAATTTTTCAGCACATAAATTAGAGACCGGACTTTTAGATCCGGTCTCTTATTTTAGTTCTTTTTAATTAAAGATTGCGTTATTTTAAAAACCTCTATTTATTTTTAGAATCGATCAGGATAGTCACAGGCCCGTCGTTAATGAAGTCAATTTCCATATGTTCTCCAAATTGTCCAGTCTCTACATTAATACCTTTGGAAGTCAAACGCTTATTGAATTCCTGATATATATTTCTAGCGTAGTCAGGTTTGGCGGCCCCAGTAAAACTCGGCCGATTACCTTTCCTTGTATCCGCATGTAAGGTAAACTGGGAGATAGATAGAATCTCACCACCTATATCCTGTACAGACAAATTCATTTTATTTTCATCATCTTCAAAAATACGCAGCTTACTTATTTTTTTAACAAGATAAGCCACATCATCTTCTGTGTCATCATCTTCTATTCCAACAAAAACAACCAGACCACCAGAGATCTCTCCGACAACCTTTTTGTCGACTCTGACTTTTGCATTTTTCGCCCGCTGGATCACTGCTCTCACAACTTGTCCTCCTAATTAACTTGGAAATTTATGTTGTTATCCGTTTGACAGAATAGACATCAGGAACAGATTTAACTTTATCAACGATCTGTTCAAGCTCTTTAAGGTTCTGTATAGCAATTGTAAATTTTATAATTGCCGTCCCATTCTTGTCGACACGACCATTGATATTACTCAATTTGTTCGTCTGAGAATTAATAACTTGAAGGATCTCATTTAAGAACCCACTACGGTCAAATCCTTCCACTTGTACTTCTGCATTATAATCCTTGTTTGCATTGGACTCGGTCGATTCCCATTCAACATCGATCAGTCGTTCCTGGGTTTCATTAGAAGAATACAGGTTGGGACAATCTTTTCTATGGATCGATACCCCGCGTCCTCGTGTGATGTATCCAACGATTTCATCTCCTGGGACAGGATTACAGCATTTACTCAAACGAACCAGTAGATTATCAGCACCCTGAATCACGACACCGCCCTCATGCCGTATCTTCATTCGTTCAGGTTCAGTTTTGTTTTTCAACTCAATATTACTTGATTTCTCATCCAGTTCATATGTCTCTTTTTCACGTTCCCGCCGTTCTTTTTCTGTGAGCCGATTAGCGACGGTTACGCTTTTCACTTCACCATATCCAATACCGGCATACAAATCATCTATGGTCTGAAAATTAAACCGTTCAGCTGTTTTTTTCAATTTATCTTTTTTCAAGATATCTTTTGGACTGAATTCCATTTCAAGCAGTAATTTTTCAAGTATTTCTTTCCCACGCTCGATATTCTGTTCTTTTTCCTGCGTCTTGAAAAAACGCTTGATTTTATTTCTGGCTTTTGACGTATTAACATAATTCAACCAGTCTCTACTTGGCCCAAAAGAATTAGCTGATGTCAGCATTTCCACAATATCGCCCGTCTTTAATTTATAATTCAGCGGCACGATTTTTCCGTTCACTTTGGCTCCCATAGACTTGTTTCCTACCTCAGTATGAACATGGTAGGCAAAATCCAGCGTACTGGAACCGCTTGGCAGTTCCATCACATCTCCTTTGGGACTGAATACATAGACTTTATCTTTGAAAATATCCTGTTTGATTGAATCCATGAAATCACTGGCATCACGCGATTCACTTTGAAGTTCCAATATATCCCGAAACCAGGAGATGTGTTCACTCAATTCATCATTATCGATTTTTTGGGTGATTCCTTCTTTATAGGCCCAATGTGCAGCAACGCCATACTCAGCGATTTCATGCATTTTCATCGTTCTGATCTGTACTTCCAGTGGCGTGGCATTAGGTCCTAGAACAGTTGTATGGAGAGACTGATACATATTTGATTTTGGCATCGCAATATAATCTTTGAAACGGCCTGGCATCGGTTTCCACCGGGTATGAATGGCACCCAGCACTGCATAACAATCTTTTATCGAGTCTACGATGATACGGATAGCCAGTAAATCATAAATCTCATTAAACTGTTTTTTCTGACTTTTCATCTTTTTATAGATCGAGTAAATATGTTTGGGTCTGCCGGTAATTTGAGCTTCGATATCCAGCTCTTTTACCGATTGATTGATTGCAGTTTTAGCGTCATCAATGTAACGTTCTCTGTCTTCACGCCTAGCGTTCATAAGATGGACAATGCGGTAATACTGCTGAGGATTCAAATATCTCAGCGATGTATCTTCCAGTTCCCACTTTATGCGATTGATCCCCAGACGATCTGCTAAAGGCGCATAAATATCCAAGGTTTCTTTCGCTATTTCACGTTGTTTTTCAGGACGATGATGTTTAAGCGTGCGCATGTTATGCACTCTATCTGCCAGTTTTACAAGGATGACACGAACATCCTGCGCCATAGCTAAAAGCATTTTTCTATGGTTTTCTGCTTGATGTTCCTGTTTGGACTTGAACTTGATCTTACCTAATTTTGTTACACCATCGACAAGATCTGCAACTTCTGGAGTAAATATCTCAGCTAAATCACTATACGTATACTCTGTATCTTCAACGACATCATGTAAAAACCCCGTCGCAACAGTAACAGGATCCATTTTAAGTTCAGCAAGAATACCTGCAACCTGTACTGGATGCATGATATATTCTTCTCCTGATTTTCTCATTTGACCTTCATGAGCTTCATTCGCCATGTCATATGCCTTTTTCACAAAACTGACATGTTCACTTGTCATATAAGTCAGGCATAGAGCAATGACTTCCTGAGGCGTATAATCTTTATTTTGTGGCATAGGTATCACCTTCATTCTTTGGGCTTGTCACGTTTACTGTATCTTTTTTACAAGAAAACCAGCACCCTTTGGAGTGCTGGTTACTTTATTATAAAACTTTTGCTTCTTCACTTCAAGACAGTGCGTTTAAAATCTATTTAATAGTCTCCTGTAGCTTCATTGCCTTCAACAATCGCAACGCCATTTGACGTGCCGATGCGTGTGGCTCCTGCTTCAATCATTGCTTTAGCATCTTCAATAGATCGGACGCCACCAGAAGCTTTGACACCCATCTCTTCACCAACTGTTTTGCGCATTAATTTTACATCCTCGATTGTTGCCCCGCCTGTTGAAAAACCAGTCGAAGTTTTAACAAAGTCAGCTCCGGCTCTTTTAGCAGCTTCGCAGGCTCTTACTTTTTCATGTTCATTTAAAAGACTTGTTTCAATGATTACTTTTACTAATGCTTTATTATCTACAGCACTGACAACTGCTTTGATATCATCATAAACCAGGCCATAATCTTCACTTTTCAGTGCACCGATATTAATGACCATATCGACTTCTGTGGCGCCTTCTTTGACGGCCTGTTCAGCTTCAAAGGCTTTGACTTTAGAAGTGTTGGCTCCTAACGGGAAACCGATGACCGTACATGTTTCAACATTTGAATCTTTTAATAAATCCGCTGTATATTTAACCCAGCCAGGATTGATACAAACAGATTTGAAGTTGTATTTTTTGGCATCCAGACAAACCTTCTGAACATCCATGTCTGTTGACTCAGGTTTCAATAAGGTGTGGTCGATATATCTTTCAATATTTTCTATATTTTCCATTTTTTTCACTCTTCCTTTTTTATTTTTTTGGAGATAATAGCTACCCAATCTTTCATCTGATTGATCTGCAATATTTCAAAATCATGCTCAAGTAAAGATTCAATAACTTTATCTTTTTTATCCATAATAATACCAGAAGCAATAAAGTACCCATTATCCTCTAGACGTTCATACGCGTCAGGAATAAAAGGCAGAATAACTTCTGTCAAAATATTTGCTGCGATAATATCTGCTTTTGCATTGATACCTTTGAGCAGGTCATTGGCTCTGACTTGAATGATTTCTTCAAGCTTATTCAATTTGATATTATCTCTGGCGGATTTCACTGCAACTTCATCCAGGTCATACGCATGCACTTCTTTTGCACCAAACAGATGGGCAGCGATAGACAATATCCCAGACCCTGTCCCTACGTCAAAGAGTTTTGCTTCAGGAAAAACGCAGGTTTCCAGTGCCTGCAGGCATAATTGAGTCGTTGGATGTGTGCCGGTCCCAAAAGCGAGTCCGGGATCCAGATAAGCTACCCGCTCATCACTAAAACTTTTCTCATAGGTTTCCCACTGTGGAACAATAGTTAAAAACCGCGTGACATTTACTGGATGATAATGTTTTTTCCAGGCACTGGACCACTCTTCTACTTTAACATCATTAATTGTAATAGACAAGTGATCGATTGCAATGCCATAATTATTTAACTCTTTTATTTGATGAGTGAGATCTTTTTCAATTCTATCCAGCTCATCATATTCAGTAAAGTAGCCTTTAATAATCACTCCGTCTTCCGGAAAATCTTTTTCGTCCAGATCCCATAACGTATCCTCACAATATTCTGGTAACTGCAGAAAATCATGACGATCACTGATGGACACGCCAGATGAACCGAGTTCCATTAGGATAGAGGATACAGCTTCTTTGGCCTCATTATTTACTGCAACACTAAATTCTTTCCACTCCGTCATCCTTCTCATCCTTTTTCAGCTTCTCAAAAAACGACCGTTCATCTTCAGGATCAAATAACAGCTTTTCTTCGCTGTACCGTCCTGTTTTTTTCATCGTATCGATCATGTTTTGAAGATTTTTATTTTCCCATGTCAGAACAAATGAATCAGCGAAATCATCCTCTAGAAATTCATTCAAATCCACTTCACCTTTTTTAGTTGTGTAATTCAACTTTCTAAGAATAGCATCAACATAGCCTTTATCGATTCCAGTGTAACTATCCATTGAAAATGACGCTAAATAGTTTTGAGGCTTGACATGGCTCAACGCGGGATCATAAAAGCAAATGACATCTTCAAACTGGACAAGTCCGGGTTGATTGTTCTTACCAAGCATATCCTGCACTTGGATCGATTCGTCTGTTTCGACATAAAAAGTCAAATATAGCTCAACTAAATTTTTTTTACTGTCTTTGATGATCTTCCATTTAAAATTAGGTAACATCGTCTTTAATTGATCATCAATATATTCTGATAAATCATTGGACATTATAATTCCCCTTTCAGTGTAACACAGCATCCCAGCCGTTATCCACTCGAGACGTTCCTTTTCTCCTTGACACATAAGGATTTCCTTTTACAGTGAAACGTAGTGGTGTGTGTGTCCATATGCCTTTATTCGGTATGCCGATACGTTCTGATTCTTCGATTATCAGAGGGACTCTTTTCTCACTTGCATCGATACGAAGGGCAGGTTCTAGAATAGACGTTCCATGTTCTTCCATAGTTATTCCCATTGCTTTTGTGAGTTTTCCAGGACCGTTAGTAAGTTCTGTCCCCCGTTTGCCCCGTCTTTCTGCCATAACACTTGATCCTTCCAGCGGTTCTACTGCTCTAATAAGAACCGCCTGGGGGTTACCTTCTTCTTTAGTGACCACATTCAATAAATGATGGGTATGCATTTTATAAATATATATGGTTCCTGCCGGTTCATACATGGCTTCCATTCTGGGGGTGCGTTTATAATTGTAACTGTGGCAGGCTTGATCTTCAACACCCAAATAGGCTTCAGTTTCAACTATATAACCTGACGTGACTGCTCCCTTAATTTCATTGACCAACAGACACCCTAAAAGTTGTTTAGCTACATCCACTGTCTCTAAAGATCCATTTGTCAAAAAAGACATTTCAAAAATCATCCATTCTACTTCTTGTTATTATTCTTCATCGACATCAGAAGGCAAGTAATCAATTTGAACTTCCAGCACGCGCCTGTTTCTTAAGGCAGTCACTGACACTTTCATATTATAATATTTAAAAGAATCACCGACTTGTGGGAATTGACCTAACTCTTCAATAACAAAGCCACTGACTGAGTTTGATATATACTTCTCATGTCCAGGTATTCCGAACAGCTCAAATATTTTTTCCAAGCTGGCTGTTCCTTTGATTTTATATCGTTTTCCCGCTTTCAATTCAACGATTTCTTCATCAATAATGTCCGACTCATCCCATATTTCTCCAACCAGTTCTTCCAGTACGTCTTCCATTGTTGCGATACCAATTGTCCCGCCATGTTCATCTGTTACGATCGCCATATGAGTTTTGCTCTGCTGCATATATCTAAGCAGTCTCGACAGATTCATCACCGGAGGAACAAAAATAACGTCTTTTACAACGGAAAGTAAGTATTTGGCGCTGTTTTCACTTTGCTTTGATCTTAAATATCTATTGAAGTCTTTTTCGTGCAGAACACCCAAGACGTTGTCTATAGACTCATCATATACTATCAGGCGTGAATAATTATGTTTCATAAACAATTCTTCGATCTCCTGATCTGTGGAGTCAAGTTCGAAACTTACAACATCCACACGAGGAGTGAGTATCGTGGATACCTCCATGTCATCAAATTCTATAGCTGATTTAACCAGCTGACTTTCATGATCCTCAATACTGCCACCGCTTTCAGCTTCATCTACGATTGAAAGCAGTTCATCTTCACTTATTATCTCTATTTGATCTAAATGAAACACTTTATCGAGCATGAGTTTCCATTTTTTAAGTATCCATAAAACAGGTTTAAATACATTCATCAGAAAATAGATATAGGGAGTCGACGACTTTGCAAACGTTTCACTCTTAGCTTTGGCAACTGATTTAGGTGTGATTTCTCCAAAAATAAGGATGATGATCGTCATGACTACTGTGGCAATCGTTGGACCATATACTGGAAACCAGTTAACAAAAAGCAATGTGGCCATGGCAGACATGGCGATATTAACAATATTGTTTCCGATCAGTATAGTTGATAGGACAGAGTCAAAATTTTCCGCTAACTTGAGCGTCTTTAGAGAGCGTTTATCACCTTTTTCAGCTTCGTTTCTAAGCCTTATCCGATTAGCTGAGGTAAAAGCAGTTTCTGAAGAAGAAAAGTAAGCAGACAACAAAACAAGGGCTGCTAATATGATGATACTCCTTATATTATCACTATCCATTTAATCGCATTCCTACTTTCATCGTTTTTCCCTTTTATTATATCATAGATTATATTGAATCTTTAGTATCACGCGAAAAAAGTCACAAGAAAAGTCTGTAAATCCCTCTAACATCTTCCCGTGCGATTTCACATAAGCAAAAAACTTCCATCACTTACCGCTTTAAGGCTGAAAAAATGATGGAAGTTTCTCATATTTAAAATCAATTACTTGTCAGTGATATTTGTCAATCAATATTTATTCTTCATCCAAGTCCAAAACGGCCATGAAAGCCTCCTGAGGAATTTCTACGTTTCCAACATTTTTCATTCGTTTTTTACCGGCTTTTTGTTTCTTCAAAAGTTTCTGACGACGTGTGACGTCACCACCATATAATTTAGCTGTTACGTCTTTGCGGTAAGCTTTGACCGTTGAACGTGCCACAATACTCTGACCGATCGTGGCTTGTATCGGAATCTCAAATTGCTGTCTTGGTATCGTTTTTTTCAATTGTTCTACAACTGCTCGTCCGCGGTCATATGAGAAATCTTTGTGAACGATGAAACTCAGTGCATCCACTCTTTCGCCGTGGATCAGTATGTCCATTTTCACTAAATTACTTTCGCGATAACCAGCCTCACTATAGTCCAGGGAAGCATACCCCTTGGTACTGGATTTTAACCGGTCAAAAAAGTCGTAAACAATTTCAGAAAGCGGAATATTATAGACAACATTTACTCTGACATCATCCAGATATTCCATTGTGAGAAATTCACCGCGCTTACGCTGTGATATCTCCATCACAGCCCCAACGTAATCATTGGGTACAGTGACCGTCGCTTTGACATAAGGTTCTTCGATCGTTTCCACTTCCTGAGGTTCAGGCATCTCAGAAGGATTGGAGACCATCAGTGTTTCACCGTCTGTTTTATTGATTTTGTAAATAACAGAAGGAGCAGTAGTGATCAGGTCTAAATTAAATTCCCGTTCAAGTCGCTCCTGAACAACGTCCATATGAAGCATGCCCAAGAAACCGCAGCGGAAACCGAAACCTAATGCCTGAGACGTCTCTGCTTCATACTGCAAAGCTGCATCATTTAACTGTAAGCGTTCAAGTGCTTCTCTCAAGTCGACATACTTGGACGAATCGGTTGGATACATTCCACAAAAAACCATGGGATTCATATTCCGGTAACCTGGCAAAGGTTTTTCAGTAGGATTTTCAGCCAGAGTGACGGTATCTCCTACTCGAGCATCCCGAACGGTTTTGATGTTTGCTGTAACATACCCAACATCACCTACCATGAGATAGTCACGTTCGACCGGCTTAGGAGAAAACACCCCAATTTCAGTTACTTCAAATGTTTTGTCGTTACTCATTAATTTTATGGTGTCGCCCTTTTTCAGTACGCCATCCATCAAGCGAACACTCAACACCACGCCTCTATAAGGGTCGTAGGCAGAATCAAAAATCATAGCTTTCAAAGGATTATCGATATCGCCTTCTGGAGCGGGGACTTTTTCGACGATCTGCTCTAAAATATCTTCTATCCCTATGCCTGTTTTAGCACTAGTCAGTACCGCTTCGCTGGCATCTAAACCAATGACATCTTCAACCTCATTGCGAACACGTTCAGGATCAGCAGAAGGTAAATCGATTTTGTTGATGACAGGTAATATTTCCAAATCATTATCTAAAGCCAGATAAACGTTTGCTAAAGTCTGGGCTTCTACACCCTGAGCGGCATCAACGACCAGTACAGCCCCTTCACAGGCAGCCAGACTTCTGGAAACTTCATACGTAAAGTCCACGTGTCCTGGTGTATCAATGAGATGAAGAATATATGTTTCTCCATTTTTAGATTTGTAAACAACTTCTACTGTGTTTAATTTTATTGTAATGCCTCGTTCGCGCTCAAGATCCATTGAGTCAAGTAACTGCTCCTGCATCTCCCGATCAGCAACGGTGTGAGTCAGCTGGAGTATACGATCCGCAAGCGTAGATTTACCGTGATCAATGTGAGCGATGATAGAAAAGTTTCGAATTTGTTTTTGTCTTTCTCTCGCTTTTTTTTTATCCATTTATTTATATCCTCATTCCTCTAAAACATTCTTACCTATTATACCAACGATTGAACCATAGTACAATTACTTTACTATTAATATAAACCCCTGGACCGCTTTTTACAGACCAAAAATGCTATTTGAAAATGGTATGCTTAATCGTTTATAAAACTGTTAAAGGTAAAATTAAAGAGAAGAGGACCGCTCACAATCAATATGGTGTCACTCTTCTCTTATTATGTTTTTTTCTAACGTTTATCTTTGAAAGCATCTTTGACTTTCGAGAAGAAAGAACTGTCTCCCTGTTCGACGACTTTTTTGTAATCGCCTGCTTGAGCAAATTCTCTCAAGTGTTCTGCCTGGCTTTCTGTCAGACTATCTGGAATAACGACCTTCACTTTAATATGCTGATCACCATTGCCTGATCCTCTTAATCTTGGTGAGCCTTTCCCTTTCAATCGGAATGTCGTACCTGGTTGAGTTCCTGCAGGTATTTTAAACTTAACTTTACCATGAACAGTAGGAACCTCCAGCTCATCACCTAACGTTGCCTGAACCATATTGATAGGAAGTTCGTAGTAAATTTCGGCCCCTCGACGTTCGAATGTCTTCGAAGCTTTCACTCTAAAGATCACATATAAATCGCCATAAGGTCCTCCGTTTTCTCCGGCATCTCCCTGATTCTGCAGACGCATCTGATTTCCATCTTCTACTCCAGCGGGTACAGTGACTTTCACAGAATGCTGCTGTTTTGTATGACCTTCGCCATGACAAACTGGACATTTCTCTTTTATCTCTTTACCCGTTCCATTACACGTAGGACAGACTTGTTGTGTCATTACGCGGCCAAAAGGGGTATTTCTTTCTGCATTGATCGTTCCAGACCCTTGACATGTTGAACACGTTTGAGGACTTGTTCCAGGTTTTGCCCCACTTCCGTTACAGTTATCACATTCTTCTTCACGTTTGTAACGAATCGTCGTTTCTTTACCGAATATAGCTTCTTCAAATTCAAGATCCATAACATACTGCAGGTCTTCACCTTGTCGAGGGGCGTTAGGGTTTCTGCGTCTTCCGCCTCCGCCAAAGAACTGGTCGAATATATCTTCGAATCCACCCCCGCCAAAGCCGCCGCCTCCGAAACCGCCACCGCCAAAGCCGCCGGCTCCAAAATTTGGATCAGTAGAGGCATGGCCGTACTGGTCATAGGCTGCTCGCTTTTGTTCGTCACTTAACACTTCATAAGCTTCAGATATTTTCTTGAATTTATCCTCAGCGCCGGCTTCTTTATTGATATCCGGGTGGTATTTTTTTGAAAGCTTACGGTATGCTTTTTTTATTTCTGCTTGAGAAGCATCTTTAGATACGCCAAGCAGCTTATAAAAATCTTCTTTCTCAGCCATAGTATTCCTCCATCGTTGTCTTCTCTATCATTATTTCTTCTGCTCTCTTTAGATTATATCTTGTCAGAAGAATATCAAAAAGAAAGAAAGCACTTGTTGAAAAACAAGCAAAGTGCTTTCTTCTTTTTGTGACTCAACTTTTATTTTTCGTCATCTACTTCTTCAAAGTCTGCATCTACAACATCATCTGAGGATCCGGAATCTGCTGCTTCTCCGTCTTGTCCACCTTCAGTTTCCTGCTGAGCTGCTGCCTGTTCATACAACTTCACTGACATTTCCTGAACGATTTCATTTAATGCATCACGTTTCGTTTTGATTTCTTCAGTGTCATCATTTTCCAATGCCGCTTTCAACTCATCACGAGCTTCTTCAGCTTTTTTGACATCTGCTTCGTCAACTTTACCTTCTAATTCTTTCAAGGTTTTGTCGATTTGGAAGACTAACTGATCTGCTTCGTTACGCAGTTCCACTTCTTCTTTACGTGCTTTATCTGCTTCAGCATTTTCTTCAGCTTCTTTAACCATACGCTCGATATCTTCATCAGACAAGCCAGAAGATGATTTGATCGTGATTTTCTGTTCTTTGCCTGTACCTAAGTCTTTAGCAGATACATTGACGATACCATTCTTGTCGATATCGAATGATACTTCGATTTGAGGCACGCCACGTGGTGCTGGTGGAATGTCCGTTAACTGGAAACGTCCAAGTGTTTTATTGTCTTTAGCCATCGGGCGTTCACCTTGAAGGACATGAACGTCAACTGCCGGCTGGTTATCTGCTGCAGTAGAGAACACTTGTGATTTGCTAGTTGGGATCGTGGTGTTACGGTCGATCAATTTCGTAAACACACCACCCATTGTTTCGATACCTAGTGATAATGGTGTAACATCAAGCAGGACGATATCTTTAACGTCACCTGAGATGACACCACCCTGGATGGCTGCACCCATTGCTACAACTTCGTCAGGGTTTACAGAACGGTTAGGCTCTTTCCCTGTTTCTTTTTTAACAGCTTCAACTACGGCCGGTATACGTGTAGAACCACCGACTAAAATCACTTCGTCGATATCTGACTGTGACAAACCAGCATCTTTCAAAGCTTGACGGACAGGTTTTTTAGTACGTTCAACTAAGTTATCTGTGATTTCATCAAATTTTGCACGCGTCAATGTGATTTCCAAGTGCAGCGGTCCAGATTCTCCGGCACTGATAAATGGAAGACTGATTTGTGTTTGAGACACACCAGATAAATCTTTTTTCGCTTTTTCAGCTGCGTCTTTTAGTCTTTGAACAGCCATTTTATCTTTAGATAGATCCACGCCGTTTTCTTTTTTGAATTCTTCTACAAGATAGTCAATGATTTTATTGTCAAAGTCATCTCCACCAAGATCGTTATCTCCTGCAGTAGCCATAACTTCAAAAACACCATCGCCGAGTTCAAGGATCGAAACGTCAAATGTACCGCCACCTAAGTCGAATACAAGGATTTTCTCGTCTTTTTCCACTTTATCTAAACCATATGCAAGAGAGGCTGCTGTTGGCTCATTAACGATACGATCAACTTCAAGACCTGCAATTTTACCAGCATCTTTTGTTGCCTGACGCTGTGAGTCATTAAAGTAAGCAGGAACCGTAATAACGGCATTCGTTACTTTATCACCTAAATAATCTTCAGCGTACTCTTTTAAGTGCTGTAAAATAAATGCTGATATTTGCTGTGGTGAATAGCTTTTACCTTCTACATCAACACTATAGTCTTCACCCATGTGGCGTTTAATAGAAGCAACAGTATTAGGATTGGTAATTGCTTGACGCTTAGCAACTTCTCCTACTTGAATTTCATCATTTTTAAATGATACAACAGATGGCGTTGTACGGTTTCCTTCTTTATTAGGAATGATTTTAGCTTCTCCGCCTTCTAAAACCGAAACTGCTGAGTTTGTTGTACCTAAGTCAATACCAATAATCTTTGCCATAATTTATCTCACCTTTACTTTTATATTTTATAATGTTACGGATACTTTTGCTGCACGCAGGACGCGTTCATGCAATTTATACCCTTTTTCAAAAACTTGTGCGACTTCATTACTTTCCTGACCTTCATTGGCAGGCACTTGTGTGTATGCTTCATGGAAGTTTGGATCGAATGGTTCACCTAAGGGATCGATCACTTCGATTCCTTCTTTTTTGAAAGCTTCCAGGAAACTGTTATAGACCATTTCGATTCCTTTTTTCAAACTTTCCGAAGCTTCAGTATCTGCTTCTATAGTCAGCGCTCTTTCCAAGTTGTCAAGTACAGGAATCAGTTCTTTCGCCAGTGACTGTGAACTATAGCGTATCAAATCCTGTCGTTCACGATCATTACGTTTTCGTATGTTCGCCAGCTCTGCCTGTAACCGCAAGTAACGGTCTGTTACTTCATCTAACTCTTCGTGAACTTTTTCAAGCTCTGACTTTTCTGTATCGGAAGTGCTTGATGAACCGTCTGTTTCTTCAGTAGCGTTCACTGATTCTATATCGACAATTTCTTCATCGACAGTCTGATTTGTTTCTTCTTGCTGGTGTTTCTCTTTATTGTCTTTCAAATCTCTTCCTCATTTCCTGATTATTCTAAATAATACTCCAGTAACGTTCGTGTCAACTGTTTTCTAAATACATCAAGAACACCGAATGTTTCATCGTAAGCCATACTTGTAGGGCCCAGGACAGCTATAACGCCTTTGCCATAGTTACTGACATTGTAAGTCGTAGTAACAAGGCTGAACTCTTTAAGAAGATCATGATCGATTTCTTCGCCTATTTTCACAACAAAGTCATCACTGATCTGATCTACGAGTGCATATAAATCACCACTGTTATCCAGCATCGTATACAATGATTTCAGCTTTTTAGTATCCATATTTTCAGAGAAATCAAGAATATTGAGTTTTCCTGAGATATGATGTCTTGATTCCGTTGATTCTTTAAAAACTGATTCAATAGACAGAAACATTTCTGTCGCATTGGATGCATATTTTTTTATTAACAATGGAATATCACGCTGTAATTTCTGAGCGACCTCTATCAATGTTTGCCCTACTAAATGATGATTAAAAATGTTGGTGACTTTGACCAAATCCGATTCACTGATCGTCTTTGGTACGCGGAACACTTTATTTTCAATTGTTCCTTTATCTGTTTGAATGATCGCCATAATATGATTATCATTCAAGGATAGCAACCTGAATCCTGTTAAGCGACTCGTTTCCGCTCTCGGACCTAAAACAATGGCTGTATACTGTGTCAATTCAGATAAGAGCTGAGCCGATTGATGCATGATATCATCCATTTGTTTTACATGAGTGCCTAAAACATCACTGATGATATTCATTTTATCCTGTGCAACCGCTTGGGGCCGCATAAGATGATCGATATAAAACCGGTACCCTTTAAGTGAAGGTATTCTCCCAGATGATGAATGCGTCTTCTGGATAAATCCTTCTTTCTCAAGTTCACTTAGTTCATTTCTTATCGTTGCTGAACTGGCTTTGATAGCAGTATTGTTCATTATAGTCTTGGAACCGATCGGGTTGCCTGTGGATGTATTTAACCGAATGAGAGCGTCTAGAATAATCAATTGTCTCTTGGTTAACATGTGTCATCACTCCCTGATGCCTATTGCATCGTTAGAGACCAGTTCAAAGTTTTAAAAGCTGTATTATGGATCTTATAGCTTTCAATATTTTTTAGCACTCAAACACGTCGAGTGCTAATACATCTATAATTTAACAAATCTGACCTTCGCTGTCAACACTTAAATATTCTTGATCCAACTCAAACGCACAATATTTATCTATCTGTCATCTCGTAGCTGTCTTTTGCAATTTAGAGAGATCCCTAGTGTAAGCTGAACTTGCTGAGGTTCTTCGGAAGAAAGGGATGACTCTTTCCTGGATTCCCTTCTAAAACCATTCACACGCAGGAAAAAGGCTGGAATAATTGTCCCAACCTGTACCGGCTTATTTGCTGTTCTCATTTTCTTCCATCTTGAGTTCTTTAAAGACATGATGTGTATTCTGCCATTCAAAATAGGCAATCGATTTTCTACAAGATGCCTCGATGAACCGAATGACGTCCTGAGTATCGGTGTTTTTTAAATCACTTGTCATTTCATATACATACTCGCCCATATCTTGACTAAAATAACTTCCTTGTGGGAATGACTCACCTGTTTCAAGTGCTTCTTTTTCAACAAATGCATAAGGTAAAGTGAAAAACGCAGGGTTTTCAATGTTATCGTCTCCGAGCCAGAAACTAAATTCAATCATAGGCTCATCAAAAGCAGCACGCTCGATCACTTTACTATCATCAGGGAATGGCGTGTGCTCATCGTATACAAGAAGACAAGCTATATCAAAAGTTCCCCAAAACAGTCCAGGATATATTTTTCGTTGTCTTACGGGAGTAATAAACTGCTGCAGGGCATTCCAAGCAAACTGAAACCACTCAAGTATCTGACTGGCTACATCTGAATTATAATGATGATGAGTCGTGTCCTCATCAAATGGTGTCTGCCACTTCATTTCCTGCGGTTTTTTATTGATAGAAAGATTAAGGTTATTAGCAGCGGCCATATTTATTATTTCATGATAATATTCGCTGATTGTTTTCCCATCACTGAGCGCAATCGATGATTCGGTTTCTCTGGTTTTAAAAATGATCTGATCATTGACCAGGTCTACTTCGATCTCAAAAAATTGGGAACCACTTTCAAGTAAACCAGTACTAAAACCTCTAGAAGTTATACCAAGAATCACATGTGCCCATTGCGGTTCCTGAGCTGCATGTTCCAATCTGACTTTTCCTATAATTTGCGATAACAGATGAAGCGTTGTTATTTCTTCTTTATTTTGTCGATAAAATCCCATGCCGGCACATCTTTATCTTTATTTTGATTTTAGTTTTCATGACTTAAATAATAAGAACACTTAAGTCATGAAAACTGTACGATTCAATTAAATGTTAGTGAATTTCTCATTTTTTTGCAAGTTTCTTACTTTGCTGATCCCCACTTCTTAAAAACCCATATCTTTAGAGCTGTAAAAGCAGAGAACGATCATAGGCACGTGTAAATGTTAAATTAAATCTGGTTTCATTTCGACTTCTGACAATATCTTTCTCACATCATCTTCGTCCTGTTTTAATTGTTTGATCAATTCTTCTACAGAATTGAATTTTATTTCATCTCGCAGATAATCGACCCATCTCACTTTAACGTCTTCTCCATATATATCTGCTTTATAATCGAAAATATGCACTTCAATAGAATAACTTGGTCGATCACCGAATGTCGGATTGTATCCAATAGAAGCCATTCCATCCAGCCACTTTCTGTCTACATAAAACTTTACTGCATAGACCCCTTTTTTGGGTACGGCAATGTAAGGATGTGGATAGATATTAGCAGTAGGATAACCCAGTTCTCTTCCCCTGGCATCTCCATGTATAACAAAGCCACTCGTTTCATATATATATCCGAGCAATTCATTTGCTTCCCTGATTTTTCCTTCATTTATATAATTACGTATGCGTGTTGAACTTATTTTATCCTCGGCATCAACTTTTTTTTCAACTTTAACTATTTCAAAACGGTTTTTTGCATACTTATCCATTGTATTCATGTTCGCTTCTGCAGCTTTTCCATAAGTATAATCGAAACCAGCTACAACAACATCAGCATGCCATTCTACAATATACTGATCCACAAATTCCTGGGGTGAAAGATTTCCAAAACGTGCAGTGAAGTCCACTTCATACAAAATATCGACATTCAATTTTTCCATGATTTCTTCTTTACGTTCAAGGGGAGTAAGATAAGTATGTTTATCAGGATCAAAACGGCGATATACAAAAGCAGGATGACGGTTAAATGTCATGACTGCACATTTGAGTCCTTTGTCTTCAGCTATCTCAACACCTTTACTAATGACGGCTTGATGCCCTTTATGAACTCCGTCAAAAAAACCTAAAACTAAAACTATCTTTTCATTGACAATATCTGCTTTTTTATATGGGTGATGAATTTTTTTAATAATCATTTTTATACCACCAATTCATTTCTTAAAACTTTGACCGGTTTTATATAATCTGTTTTGGATGGATGGATTTTATAAATGGCGACTGCCAAATCATCATAATAAAAAACGATGGTTCCATCCTCATCCAGCATGTATTTCTTTCGTAACAGCAGACTGCCGTTTTTAACTTTAATGTATTCGTCTTTAGATAAATGATACTGTTTAAAATCCCCAAGTGCTCTTTCCATAGGCTTAAGTGCCTCCTGGATACGGTCTTCTTTCATAAGCGCTTGTATTTCCGATAAAGTAAAAGCTTCTTCTCTGTTGAATCCACTGCTTGCTTCTCTTGTAAGGTCAGACATGTGCGAAGGAAAACCTAACTTTTTGCCGACGTCTACAGCCAAGGTCCTTACATAGGTGCCTTTTCCGCATACAACTTTAAACCTGAAAGAGAGGGTTCCGTTTTCTTCATTTTTCCTTAATTTTGTTGTCCGTAGAAAGGAATGAATCTCTACATTTCTAGACGGTCTATCGATGACTTTGCCTTCTCTGGCGTATTCATATAATTTTTTCCCATCAATTTTGACTGCCGAATACATTGGTGGGGTTTGTGATATGACACCAGTAAACAGCGCGATGACTTTATCGATATCCTTTTCAGTAATATCATGACCCACTGCCTTTTGTTCAACGATTTCACCTGACGCATCTTCTGTTGTTGTAGAATAACCAATGGTAATTTCTCCGGTGTAAATTTTTTCACTATCCATCATGTACTCTATGACTTTAGTCGCTTTACCAATAGCTACTGGTAATAGTCCGTCAACATCAGGATCCAAAGTTCCCGAATGACCTATTTTTTTTGTTTTAAGTATCTTTCTTAATTTGAAAACACAATCGTGACTTGTCATTCCTCTTTCTTTCCACACAGGTAACAGACCTTCCATAGAACTCCCTCCATTCTCTTTTATGCTGAAAATTTCCAAAAAGAAAAGAGAATCAATGTTCAACAAACAAAGATTCTCCCCTTTTCTCATTATTAAGAAAAACGACTTCAAATCTTACGGTTAGACTTATTCGTCCTGCTCTTCTTTTATTTCATTTAATAACTGATCGATTCTGCTACCGTAAGCAACGGATTCATCACGAGAAAAAATCAACTCTGGTGTTTTATATAGTGACAGTCTACTGCCCAATTCTTTTTTGATCAGACCAGTAGCTTTTATAAGTCCTGTCTGTGTCTCTTTTATGCTTTCTTCATCATCAGATAGCGTACTGTAAAAGACAGTTGCCTGTTGTAAATCTCCTGTCACATCAACACCAGTTACGGTCACACCTTCCACTCGAGGGTCTCGGACTCGTTTAAGCAGAATATCAGTAACTTCCTTTTGTATTTCCTGGGAAACTCGACCTACTCTATAGTTAGGCATATTAGTCACCTATCCTTAAGAAATTATTCTTATTTTTTAATTTCAACCATTTCAAATGCTTCAATAACATCGTCTACTTCGATATCGTTGTATTTCTCGATCGTAAGTCCACATTCATAACCATTTCTAACTTCTTTCGCATCATCTTTAAATCGTTTCAGACTTGAAAGTTCACCTTCATGTTTCACTACACCGTTTCGGATCAAGCGAATAGAACTGCTGCGCTTGATGACGCCATCGGTAACGAAACATCCTGCAATGGTTCCGACCTTGGAAACAGTATAGGTTTCACGAACAGTTGCTTGACCTGTCACTTGTTCTTCATATTCTGGATCAAGCATCCCTGTCATAGCTGCTTCGATTTCATCAATAGCGTTATAAATTACTTGATGGGTTCTAATGTCAACCTCTTCGCGACTGGCACTCTCTTTAGCCTGAACCGTTGGACGTACGTTAAATCCAATGATTATAGCAGAACTTGCAGAAGCCAGTGTTACATCGCTCTCATTTATAGCTCCGACACCAGTGTGAATGATATCGATTTTGACACCTTCAACCTCGATTTTTTTCAGACTGGCAGCCAGTGCCTCGGCAGAACCTTGTACGTCAGCTTTAATGATGACATTGACTGATTTCAATTCGCCTTCTTCCAGACTATCAAACAAGTTTTCAAGCGTCACTTTATTAGTAACTGAACGCTGGGCTTCTGTAGCTTCTGCCGCTCTGGCTTCTCCTACTTGTCTAGCAGTTTTCTCATCTTCAAAGACAACGAAGCGATCGCCAGCCTGTGGTGTATCATTTAAACCAGTGATTTCCACCGGTGTCGATGGTCCAGCTTCTTGAACACGGCGCCCTTTGTCGTTTGTCATTGTTCTTACTCGTCCAAAGGTGTTACCTACAACGATAGGCTCTCCATGACGCAACGTCCCTTCTTGAACAAGCAGAGTTGCGATAGAGCCTTTCGATTTATCTAGTCGCGCTTCGATAACTGTACCCAACGCTTTGCGTTTTGGATCGGCTTTCAGTTCCTCAACCTCAGCAACCAGTAGAATCATCTCAAGTAAATCTTCAAGATTCTGATTCAACAAGGCTGAGATCTGAACAAATATCGTATCGCCGCCCCAATCTTCAGGAATCAGACCGTATTCAGTTAATTCCTGCATGACGCGATCAGGATTTGCACCAGGCTTGTCTACTTTATTGACGGCAACGATGATCGGGACCTCAGCAGCTTTAGCATGGTTGATTGCTTCCACTGTTTGTGGCATGACCCCGTCATCTGCTGCTACAACGATGATTGCAATATCCGTAACGTCTGCACCGCGTGCTCTCATTGTTGTAAAAGCCGCATGTCCAGGTGTATCTAAAAATGTGATGACTTTACCGTTTTCTTTAACCTGGTATGCACCGATATGCTGCGTGATCCCTCCAGCTTCTCCCTCAGTCACGTTTGTTTCGCGAAGGCTGTCGAGTAATGTTGTTTTACCATGATCAACGTGCCCCATGATCGTAACGGTTGCTGGTCTCGTGACAAGGTTTTCTTCGTTCGGTTCCTGGTCGAAGAATGTATCAAAATCAGTTAGATCGACTTGGACCTTTTCTTCTGTTTCAATACCGTATTCAGCAGCCAGCAATTCAATCGTTTCTTTATCCAGCGACTGATTTTGTGTAGCTACGACGCCCATCATAAATAATTTTTTTACGATTTCAGCTGGTTCTCTGTGCAGTTTTTTGGCCAATTCTGCAATAGTCATACCATCAGTATATTCAAGCACATCTGGTAACTCTTTGAATTTACGTGGTGTCACTGGTCCTTTAGGTTTCTGATTTTTTCTCCCCTTACGTTTCCGGGCACCAGCTGGGCCTCCATGAATTCCCCGATGCTGTCTGGAGTTGCGTCTTCTTTTATTCTCAAAAGACTGTTTCTGTTTTTCATCAGTCGTACGTTTAGGTAATTCATTCGTTTTTTCTGTATTGGCTGTTGCTTTTTTTGACTTGGCTTTGGCTTGTGTCGATGTCTTTTTATTATTTATATTCGTTTGTCCTTTACTTTGCTGAGAATTCTTCTCATTTTTTTTGTTGTTTTGCTTAGCCTGTGAGCCGGCTTTAGATTTAACTGCTTTTTTCTGACTCTTCTGCTGTTCTTTTTTTGATCGGTTTTTCTGTTTGCTCGTCACATTCTTATTTTTACCGTTCTGTTTTTCTGAAACAGCTTTATTTTGTTCCGCATTACTGTTTCCGTTGGATTTTTTGCGGTTTTCTGAAGTTTTACTTTTGGCAGTGTCTGATTGACTCATTAATTTCTTCATCTGCACAACGTCTCTGTCTTCCATGGACGACATGTGACTGCTGTAGTTTATGCCTGCCTGTTTTGCTTTTTCCAGAACTTCTTTACTTGTTACATTATTTTCTTTCGCGAATTCGTAGACTCTTTTCTTGCCCATATAATCACCTTCCCAATCTTAATTAGAGTAATTTTTGAAGGGAATGCATAAAACCATCATCAATGAGGGCACATACTGTCCGGTCCTTCCCTAAAGCATGAGAGAGTTCTTCTCGAGTAAAACGTGTTACGAGAGGAATCTTATAATACTCACACTTATTCAAAAATTGTTTTGACGTATTGCTGCCGGCATCAGAAGCTAGACAGACAATCTTCGCCTGATTTGATCTGACAGATTGCAGAACCAGCGCTTCGCCAGAAATCAATTTTCCAGCACGCTGGGCTAATCCGAGTAGATTTAAAGCGCGTTCTTTATTGTTCATTTTCAATTTCCATTCTTGCCTGTTTATACTCGATATATTCGACTAATTCATCATAAAATGAATCATCGATCTGGGTATTCAACGCCTGGTCGAGTATTTTCTTTTCTTTTGCTTTTTTAACTCTTTCAGGATCAAGAGAAATATAAGCTCCGCGTCCATTTTTTTTGCCTGTTGGATCGATCGAAACCTCGCCTTCTTTATTTCTGACGATCCGTACCATTTCTTTTTTTGGTTTCATCTGTCCAGATACAACACATTTTCTCATAGGTACTTTACGCTTTTGCATCATATCACACCTTACTTGAGGTCATATTATTTTCCAATGTTTTCGTCATCAGAGAAAGTCGTTTCCTGATTCTCGGGGAATTTCTTGTCTTCATTATCAGTAAATGGCGGCTCTCCTTGTCCACCACTTGTCGGTGTTGTTTCGTCATCTTTAGAAAAAGTGGCTTCTTCGATTTCTTCCATTGAAGCTTTATGGCTTTCTTCCTCGCCCATACCGTCTCTTTCTTCAGCGAATTCCACTAAATCTTCTGCTTGGTCAGGATTGAGCTGACCGGCTTGGAAATCTGTTTCCATCACAGGTTCCCCCGGCTGACGCTCCATATAATCACTGTCTTCTGCTAAAACAGTTGAGTCAGAATCTTCCGTTACATTATCGTCTTCATATTTTTCTACGTCTAAAGACTCATCTTCCTGGAATAAGGAAGGAGCTTCACTGATCGAATCGTAATCATTTATGGCATCAGGATCATTTTCACTCAGCGCTTCTAAAAATGCGTCATCTTTCAGTTCTTCAGACTCTTCACTTAAAGCTTCCATATCAGATTCTGACTTGATATCGATTTTGAAGCCTGTCAGTTTTGCGGCTAAGCGCACGTTTTGTCCACGTTTTCCAATGGCTAGAGAGAGCTGATAATCCGGAACAACAATGATACACGAATGCTGGTTTTCATCAAATTGAACATCAACGACTTGGGCAGGATTCAAGGCATTCTTGATATAAACTGCTGGATCCTTATCCCATTCAACAATATCCATATTTTCACCGTGCAGTTCATTGACGATCGCTTGAACGCGAGCTCCTCGTGGTCCTACACATGTTCCCACCGGATCGACGTTTTCATCGCGAGAAAAGACGGCGATTTTAGAACGGTCACCTGCTTCACGGGCTATCGAAACGATCTCCACGATACCATCATAAATTTCAGGAACTTCCTGTTCAAACAGTCGTTTGATCAAATTAGGATGGGTACGACTGACAAAAACTTGAGGCCCTTTAGTCGAATTTTCAACTTTGCTGACATATACTTTTATTCGATCATGTGTTTCATAGGTTTCATTCTCAATCTGATCACGTTTTGATAAAACGGCTTCGACCTTACCTAAATTGATATAGATAAATTTGTTGTCCTGTCTTTCGACAGTCCCTGTCATCAGGTCATCCTCGTATTCAATGTATTCGTTATAAATTATCGAACGTTCAGCCTCTCGCATACGCTGCATAATAACTTGTTTAGCTGTTTGCGCAGCGATACGACCGAAGTTTTTCGGAGTTACTTCAAACTTTATTTTATCTCCTAATTCATAGGCTTTCTTTCGTTCGCGTGCTTCTTCTAAACTGATTTCCAGTTGCGAGTCATAGACATCTTCTACAACTTCTTTCACTTGATAAACGGTTATTGTTCCTTTTTTCTCGTTGAAATCCACTTCAACATTCTGCGAAGTACCATAGTTACGTTTATATGCAGATACTAAAGCTGCTTCCAATGCATCGATTACGATCTCTTTTGAAATTCCTTTTTCTTTCTCCAAGGTTTCAAGAGCAGATGCTAATTCTTTACTCATAGTTTTACACCCTTTACTTATTTCTAGTTAGACAGTGATGTTTAAAATTCGATAGCTAATCGAGCTTTGGCTATATGTTTCTTTTCGATTTCCAGATCTTTACGTCTTGTTTTGTCTTTGACAGTCATGACGATATATCCCTCATGCCACTCTTTCAAAGTCCCGTCAAACGATCCACGGCCATTTATTTCACCATGCAATTTCACATGTATATACTGACCTATGGCATTTTTCAAGTCTTCATCTGTAGGCAGAGGACGCTCAGCTCCAGGCGAAGATACCTCCAGATAATATTGGTGAGGAATGGGATCAGGTTCTATAGCATCTAATTTTTCCCCTATTTTTTCACTGAATAGTGCGCAATCATCGAGATCTACGCCTTCTGGCTTATCGATATATAAACGTAAAAACCAGTTTTTTCCTTCTTTTACATAGTCAACATCAACTAAATCATAACCCAGCTCTGATGCAACAGGCTGTGATAACTCTTTAACTTTGTCTACAGTATTCAAATACACTTTCACTCCTCTATTAATTAATGTCGTGCTCTTTTCTTTTTTTTATAAAAGGCTGTGAAAAAGAGTGAGCGGTTTCGCTCACTCTTTACTCAGTCTATCCCGCTCGATTCGTTAATACTATACCATAGATACCTTGTTTTCGCAACTTGGACACTTGTATAGTGTCACAAATCAAACAATGATAACTGGTTTTCATCCGGCATCTCTACTAATGCCTGGTTTGTTTCCAGATATTCCATAACTGTTTTGGAAACTTTGCCTCTTCTGGACAAGTCTTCTTTAGACAAGAAAGGACCGTCTTTTCTAGCATCCACGATAGCATTGGCCACACTGGCTCCAAGAGATGGAACTGCTCTAAAGGGTGCGATCAATGAGTCTTCTTCGATCAAAAAGTTTTTCGCATCTGATTTATCGATGTCGACCATCTTGAATGAAAAACCGCGTTCGGTCATTTCATTAGCTATTTCAAGAACAGTCAAAAGATTTTTTTCTTTTGTTGAAGCGTCCATTCCTTTATCTGTGATTTCTTTCATGCGTGCTTTAATAGCTTCCTTACCTTTGGCCATGACTTCCAAATCAAAATCACTAGCCCTTATAGAGAAATAAGCAGCATAATAATATAAAGGATGATGGACTTTGAAGTAAGCTACACGCAGAGCCATCAAGATATAAGCGGCAGCGTGGGCTTTAGGGAACATATATTTGATTTTAAGACAGGAAGCTATATACCATTCAGGTACGTCTTTATCACGCATTTCCTTTTGCCAGTCATCCGGGATCCCACGGCCTTTCCTGACATACTCCATGATCTGGAATGCCAAACCGTCATCCAGACCCTTATGTTGAAGGTAAATCATAATATCGTCACGACATCCGATCACTTCCGAAAGGGGAATGTTGTTCTTTCTAATAAGTTCTTCTGCATTGCCCAGCCACACATCTGTGCCGTGTGACAATCCGGATATCTGAAGCAATTCTGCAAAAGTCGTTGGCTTGGTCTGTTCAAGCATCTGACGAACAAAACGTGTTCCAAATTCCGGTACACCCAATGTGCCAGTTTTCGAAAAAATTTGTTCTTCAGTTACACCTAAGACCTCTGTTCCACTGAATAATTTCATGACATCCGGATCATTTACAGGAATATCTAAAGGATCTATTCCTGATAAATCCTGCAGCATACGGATCATACTCGGATCATCATGACCCAGTATATCCAGTTTCAAAACATTGTCATGGATAGAGTGAAAGTCAAAGTGAGTCGTTTTCCACTCCGATTCCTGATCGTCCGCCGGGAACTGTATCGGTGAAAAATCATACACATCCATATAATCAGGTATGACTATGATTCCCCCTGGATGCTGTCCGGTCGTTCGTTTAACTCCCGTCAGTCCTTTGGAAAGACGATCGACCTCAGCTGAACGGTAATTGAGCTGATGGTCGCGCTCATAACCTTTCACAAATCCAAAAGCAGTGCGGTCGGCTATGGTCCCGATCGTTCCAGCCCGGTAAACATAGTCTTCACCAAAGAGTTCTTTTGTGTACAGATGGGCTCTCGATTGGTATTCACCAGAAAAGTTCAAATCGATATCCGGTACTTTATCCCCATTAAATCCTAAAAAGGTTTCAAATGGAATATCCTGTCCATCTCTATAAAGAGGAGAAGCACATTTTGGACAGTTTTTTTCAGGCAGGTCAAAGCCGGAACCATATTCACCATCAGTAAAGAATTCAGAATACCGGCATTCTATGCAGCGGTAATGCGGCGGCATTGGATTGACTTCAGTAATTCCCGTTAAAGTGGCAACTAAACTGGAGCCGACTGAACCCCTGGAGCCAACAAGATACCCATCTGCGACGCTTTTGTGAACCAGTTTTTGTGAGATCAAATAGATTACAGAAAAACCATTTCCAATGATACTGTCGAGCTCTTTTTCGATACGTGCTTTAATGATTTCTGGTAAAGGTTCGCCATATAACTCATGTGCTTTATCATAACTCATCTTTCTGATTTCTTCTTCTGATCCTTCCATTTTAGGTGTGTATAATTCTTCTTTTACAGGGGAAATGTCGTCCGCAACACTATCAGCAAGTGCATTGGGGTTTTTAATGACGACTTCTTCCGCTCTTTTTTCACCTAAAAACGACAGACTTTTTATCATTTCATCTGTTGTACGGAAATACACTGGAGGATTTTTATGCTGGCTGACATGGGATTTATTTTGAGTTTCCAGTAATATATCTCTGTAAATACCATCTTCAGGGTCGATGAAATGGACATTTCCAGTTGCTATGACTTTTTTATTCAATTCTTGTCCCAGTTTGACAATATTAAAAATGATATCTTTCAGATCATCTTTATTTCTGACCAATTCACGGTTGATTAAATCCAAATAAGCTTCTTTAGGCATGATTTCTAAATAATCGTAATAGTCTGCTTTCTTTTTCGCTTCTTCATAACCGCGCTGCATCATCGCATCAAATACTTCGCCTTGAGCACAACCTGAACCAATGATCAAACCTTCTCTATACTTGTCCAGAAACGAACGGGGAATACGTGGAACGCGGTAAAAGTAGTCCACAAGTGAACCCGAAATCAGTTTGAACAAGTTCTTCAATCCTGCCTGGTTTTTTGCCCAGATCGTTACATGACTGGGTCTGGCTTTTTTATAAGCATCTCCCCCACCCATATATTTGTTAAGGTCGCTATGACGTTTGATATCATATTCTGCTTTTGCTTTTTTTATGAATATCCAAAGCAGCTGACCAGTTGTCTGAGAGTCATAGATAGCTCTGTGATGCTGTTCCAGATTCACTTTAAATCGTTTAGCTAAGGTATTCAAACGATGTGTTTTAAATGAAGGATTAATAAATCTCGAAAATTCCAATGTATCTATCACTGGTAGGTCTGACATTGATAAGTCATGTTTTTTATAAGCGGTATTCAAAAAACCCATATCAAAACTGGCATTGTGTGCTACTAAAATACTGTCTTCTGAAAAAGCCTTAAATTGTGTCAGCACTTCTCTTTCAGTTTTTGAGCCACGTACCATTTCATCTGTGATACCTGTGAGGTTTGTCGTTGTATTGGATAAACGGTGCCCCGGATCAATAAATTCCTGAAACTCAGCAATGACGTTTCCTTTATGCATCTTAACAGCAGCAAGTTCGATTATACTATCGTAGATAGCTGACAGTCCGGTTGTTTCAACGTCGAAAACAACATACGTCGCATCGTTTAAATCGTCATCCGATTCATTATAGGCAATAGGGACGCCGTCATCGACAAGATTAGCTTCTACTCCGTAGATGATTTTCACATTATGCTTTTTTCCGGCTGCATGTGCTTCAGGGTATGATTGGGCGACGCCGTGATCAGTGATTGCTATGGCCTTATGTCCCCAGTCAGCTGCCTGTTTTACCAGATCCGTTGCACTTGGGGTAGCGTCCATCTGGCTCATATTGGTATGCGCATGGAGTTCCACTCTTTTTTCATTCTCAGGGTAACTGTCTTTTCGACTCTCATGATACGTTTGTGTGATGTCCTGTACGTTCATGACCAGATCCCGCATAAATGTGTCTTCCTGGATGCTCCCTCTGACTTTGACCCAAGTTCCTGGTTTTATCCGTTCAAACATCATTTCATCCTGTTCATTGTTCGAAAACCGTTTACATGAAAATGAGGAAGAGTAGTCAGTTATTTTAAAAATGAGCAGTTTTCTTCCCGAACGGAGTTCCCTTATTTCTGAATCAAAGATGTAACCTTCGAGGGTGACCCGTCTTTCTTCTTCTTCGATAGATATCATCTGTTTGACTTCTTCACTTGCAGGAATCGGACGCCCTAATTTGACTGGTCCTTCAGATTTATCGTCTTTTTTCCTTTCTTTTTTCTTCTCAGCTTTTTCAACTAGCCGTGTATATTCTTTTGCTAGAAGTTGATCATCTTCTTCTTTTTGCAATTTAAATTCCTCAACTTTTTTCTTATTGGCATTTGAATCAAGCAAAGGAGATATTTTAAATTTTTCGGGAAAACCAAATTGACGATAAGTCTTTGATATTTTAGGTAAAAAATCTTTTTCATATTTTTCTTCAACTAATTCTTGATCGATCAGAAAAACCCATTGTGCCTCTTTTTTCACTGGATAGTTTTCAGCAAGTGCCTGGTTGCATATGGGTGAATCGACTCCACTGTGATCACATGCATAATTCCAGTACTGTTTCACTTTTTCTTCAGTGATGACTGGATCATCCGTAATAATGGTCAGATCAATATCCGCTACTGAACTGAAAGAGGTTTTCATGGCATTTTTTAAAGATAAAAAAAGTTGAAATGGTAAAATATTAGTCAACTTTAATATGATTTGCCATTTTTGTTGTTGCTTAAATACAGTCACTTTTTCTATTTCTCCATCTTTGAGCCATTTTGCTTCCTCAAAATCAGGAGAAAACTCAATTTGTTTCAAGAGGGTTTGAAATAATTCTTTTTTGCTTAAGCTCACATTCAATCCTTCTTTCTCGAACTTCATTCTTATTAAAATAACAGGTTGGATATTAAAACTGAGGCAGTGACTGCCTCAGTTTTAATATCTCTATTTTTCTTCAAGATTTGACTTCAATATTTCAACCGTAGAAACAATATCATCCACTTTTGTTTCCACTTTTTCTCCAGTTTTTCTTATGGTCACTTCCACAATATTTTCAGAAGCTTTTTTACCAACGATGATCTGGATGGGAATACCGATGAGTTCCGCATCGGTAAATTTAACACCGGCACGCTCTTTTCTGTCATCTATCAAAACAGAATAACCAAGGTTTTCAAATTTCTGATACAAGTCTTCAGTTAAGTTCATCTGTTCTTCCTTTTTGACCTGCACAGGAATGAGATGCACATCAAACGGTGCAACAGCAACTGGCCATACGAGCCCTTTATCATCAGCATACTGTTCAGCAATGGCAGATAACAGTCGGCTCACACCGATACCATAACTTCCCATAATAACAGGTATTTGTCTTCCATTATTATCCAAAACGGTTGCATTCATCGCTTCACTGTATCTTGTGCCCAGTTTGAAAATATGACCGATTTCGATTCCTTTTGTAAAGTGCAGCGTTCCTTTATTATCCGGATCTGGATCGCCTTCTTTAACCGTTCGTATATCTGCATAAGTATCAACAGTGAAATCTCTCTCAGTATTTACGTTCGTATAATGTTTATCTGTTTGATTAGCTCCAGTCACACCATTGACCATATCCTGTACATTTAGGTCTGCAACGATCTTGACATTTTTGTCTAAGCCAACTGGACCTGCAAATCCAGGATATGTTTTGAATTTCGTCACGATTTCTTCATCGGTGGCGGGTTCGATTTCTTCAGCACCGATAGCCATCCTCAATTTAACTTCGTTGACGTCCTGATCTCCAGACACGATGGCTAAGACAGGTATCTCCTTATCAGCGACATACAAGACACTCTTATATATATTTGATTTAGCTATGTCAAGAAAATCGGAAAGTTCCTTGATTGTTTTTACATCAGGAGTATCAACGACTTGGCGTTCGAGCTGGACCTCTGTTTTCGGAGATTTTTTATAGAAACTTGAAGCCATTTCCAGATTTGCAGCATAATCGGATGCATCTGAATAAACGACTGTGTCTTCCCCAGCTTCAGACAGAGCCATGAATTCGATAGAATCTTTTCCACCCATCGCACCAGCATCTCCTATAATTGCACGGAAGTCCAGACCGAGACGAGTAAATGTATTGGTATAAGCCTGAGCGATCATATCATAATATTGAGTCAGACTTTCATACGTATCATGAAAGGTGTAGGCATCTTTCATGATGAATTCTCTCCCTCGCATTAAACCAAAACGGGGACGTTTTTCATCACGGTACTTGGTCTGAAACTGATATAAATGGAGCGGTAATTTCTTATAGGATTTGATTTCTTCGCTGATCAGTTTAGCGAAAGTCTCTTCATGAGTAGGCCCTAAAATAAAGTCACGCTCATGTCTGTCTTTTAGTTTGATCAGATCTTCGCCGTAAGTTTCGTACCGTCCTGATTCTTTCCATAAATCAGCGGGTAACAAGGCCGGAAGCAGCATTTCAGAGCCTTCGATGGCATCCAACTCTTCGCGAATGATGGATTTTATCTTTTCTAGTACTTTGTTTGCGAGAGGTAAATAGCTGTATATCCCCGACGATAATTGGCGTATATATCCTGCACGCAATAATAATTGATGGCTAAGGACCTCAGCATCATTGGGTACATCTCGTAATGTAGGTGCAAATAATTTTGACTGCTTCATTGTGAACTGATAACTCCTTCAAAGTTTAATTTAAAAAAATGTCTGTATGTCGTTCCAGGTGACGATCAGCATGAGAATAACTAGGAACAGAGCACCAATCAGAGTGATGTAACCCTCTTTCTCCTGACTGATAGGTTTTCCCCGAACACCTTCTATAATATTCAGTAACAGCTTGCCGCCATCCAAGGCTGGAATAGGTAAGAGATTCATGATCCCCAGGTTAACACTGAGAAACCCAAGCCAGCTTATTAGACCGATCGTTCCTGCTTGAACCACTGCTTCTGTCGTGGCATATATAGCCACAGGGCCGCCAAGCATATCCACACTAAACCCGCCGGTAAAGAAAGAGGCTAAGAGCGCAAAAATTCGACTGATGATAAAGAATGTATTTGTAAAGCCATAAGTCAGTTTCGCACTCAAACTATCATCCATAAAAGCTGTTATGCCGATCCTTCCCAGTGTTTTCCCATTCTGCTCGGCACTCATGGGCACCATGTTTTCTTCGTAAATATTTCCTTTTTCATCTTCGATTTTAAATGTTAATTCCTGACCAGGATTATCCTGGATAACCATGACCATTTCATTCCAGGAGTCGACATTTTCTCCGTCGATTGCAAGTACCTTGTCCCCGGTTTCCACATCAGCTCTAGCAGCTGGCGTGTTTTCTTCGATGTCACCGAACTTTGCTTCGTCTGATCTTACACCACCCTGCACAAAAGCTAATAAAGTAAAGGCCAGTATAGCTAGAATAAAGTTGTTCAAGGGCCCTGCAAAATTTGTCATCATCCGTTGTAAAAGTGACGCACTCTGAAACTGTCTGTCTTTAGGAGCGACCTGTAAAATCGTTCCATCCTTTTCAACTAACAACGCATCCCGGTTGACTTCAAAAGTTCTTTCTTCGGTATCCGTACCTACTCGGCCAGTTAAAAACATCTGATTTTCAAGGTCGAACGAGGTAACTTCCACTGGAACTGAATCAACAGATTCTTCTGTTCCTTGAATATCGATTTTTTCTACTTTTTCCTTGTCGTCGAGTGTCAGCCTGACAGCCATGCCCGGTCTTAAATCAGCCTCTTCTTCATAACCTGCCATTCTGACATATCCACCTACAGGCAGCATACGGATCGTATACGTCGTCTCTCCTTTTCGGTGATGAAAAAGTTTAGGGCCGAACCCAATCGCAAATTCACGAACAAGAATACCCGCTCGTTTAGCAAAATAAAAATGTCCGAACTCGTGCACGACGACAATAATGCCGAAAACCAGTAGAAAGGCTAAAATATTTTCAATCATATAAAATCTCCTTTATCAATCATACTACACCTAGTATAAATAAAACATTCAGCACGAGAAGCAAACTGTCAAAACGGTCCAGAATGCCTCCATGTCCCGGTAAAATATTTCCTGAATCCTTTGTATCGTACTCTCTTTTCAACTTGGATTCAAGGAGATCGCCTATTTGTCCAGTTACAGATATGACTACCATCAGAAAGAAAGTAGAAAACAGCGACTGCGACTGGGGGAAGTAGAGAAGATAAATAAATGCCAGGACAGAGGCTAATACCGTTCCTCCTAATGCTCCTTCCACCGTTTTATTAGGTGAAATCATCGGTGCTAATTTTGTCTTGCCTATTTTTCTGCCGATCAGGTACGCTCCAGAATCTGTCGCCCAAATAACTAAGAGTATAAGTGCTAAGAGAGAAAAATTAGTTACTCTTAGAGCGACAAGGGCATAGAATCCTATGCCAATATAAATCATCATTAAAATAATTTCTGCTATATCTTTTGTTTTTATTTTCAAAAAAGCAAGTGAATATAAAAAGAGCAGCACCATAGTCAGTACGATTATGCGTGAGAATACATCTACAGCTGATAATAATGGAAAATAAACTGATAAAACCATTATAAAAACACTTGTTAAAGAGAAAACTGAAGGGAAAGAAATTAATTTTATTTTTTTCATATGGAGAAATTCTGACAGTCCGATCACAGCTAACACCGCCATACCAATAACCAGAGGCCAGGAACCTATCCAGATAAGCGGTATAAACACCGCTACAGCTATAAGTGCTGTAATAACTCTAGTAAACATATTTAACCCTCTGCTTTCTGTATTTTATAATGCCCCATAACGTCTTTGCCTCTTTTGATACTCAAATAACGCTTCATCGAAGATTTTTGCATTGAAATCGGGCCAAAGTAAATCAGTAAAATAAAACTCGCTGTAAGCATTCTGCCAAAGTAGAAAGTTGCTTAAACGTTTTTCACCACTGCTTCTAATCAGCAGATCGACGTCCTGATAAGGGGTTAACGAATGTGTGAATAAATGTTCTTCGATATGCTCTGGTGTAATATCAGTAGAAGTCAATTCATTCTTTAAAACTTTTTCACATAAGGCTTGTGTCGCTTTGACGATTTCAGCTCTTCCGCCATAATTGAACGCAAAGTTCAAGGTCATGCCTGTATTATTTTTTGTCTGATCCATCGCTTTACTGATAGCTTTTTTAGTGGACTTGGGAACTTTTTCTTCAAAACCTATCATATTGACTTTAACGTTGTTCTTCTGCAGTTCTGGGACAAAACGATCGAAAAAACGTATGGGCAGCTGCATAAGAAAGTGAACTTCCTGCGGGGGTCTTTTCCAATTCTCTGTAGAAAAAGCGTACAAGGTAAGTACTTTGACACCTCGTTTGCTGGCTTGCATCGTCACTCGTCTTATCGCTTCCATACCTTCCTCGTGACCCATTTTTCTAGGCTTTTCCTGTTTTTGTGCCCATCGTCCATTGCCATCCATTATAATCGCTACATGATTTGGTATGTTTTCTTTCTGGTTGTTCATAATCATCGGCGCTTAGACTAACTGCACCTTACCCTCCTATAGTCTGAAACATCTCTTCTATTGTAGTAAAAAACCATATAAATTACCATTAGTTTTTCAAAATAACATGTGTTTTGATCCTAATAGTTTATCAAAATCAGTCGATTTGATACAATATAAATAGGTTTTATCTTGTACACATACTGATTTCTAAAGGAGGATCATTAACATGAAGCGTTTAAGCAAATATGTATTAGGCTTAGTCATCACTGCGGTTGTGACTAAACTTGTTAACAAGTATATTATAGACCGATTATAAAAACTTGAAAAAAAGGAGAGTAAGCTCATAAACTTAGTGAATGTCATCTTGAAAGGACATTCTGTTAAGTTTCCTTGTGCTACTCTCCTTGCTTTATTAACCTTCGATGATTTCCTTTTCTTTTTCCGTTGAAAGCTTATCGATAGCTTTGACACTTGCATCCGTCAATTTTTGTACTTCTTCTTCATATTGACGTAATTCGTCTTCTGTTAAATCACCTGTTTTTTCAGCTTTTTTAAGTGAATCCATTCCATCACGACGAATATTCCGAATCGCTATTTTTGCATTCTCTGCTTCTTTTCTTACTTGCTTGGCGATCTCTTTACGACGTTCTTCCGTCAATGCCGGAACGACTAATCTAATAACGTTACCATCATTAGAAGGTGGGATACCTATGTCCGACTGATTTATAGCTTTTTCAATATTCCCTAATGAACTTTTGTCATAAGGTGTGATCAGAAGCACTCGAGCTTCTGGTACAGAGATTTGTGCCAGCTGGTTAAGTGGCGTTGGTGCGCCATAGTATTCCACATCAATACGGTTCAGCAGACTGGGATTGGCTCGGCCAGCCCGGATGGAACCCAACTCTCTAAGGTAAGCCTGTTCAGATTGCTTCATACGATTTTTTGTATCTTTTAAAATTTCCTGTGTCATTACTTTTTCCTCCTGACAGTTGTTCCAATGGTTTCACCTAGAACAACACGTTTGATATTTCCTTTTTTATTTAAATTGAATACAACGAGCGGGATATCATTGTCCATACTTAACGACGAAGCGGTTGTATCCATAACTTGCAGTGATTTATTTATTATATCCAAATAAGTGAGTTCTTCGTATTTGACAGCGTCACTATCAACATTTGGATCAGAAGAATAAACGCCATCAACATTATTTTTTGCCATCATGATAACATCTGCCTGCATTTCAGCAGCTCTGAGCGCAGCTGTCGTATCTGTTGAGAAATAAGGGTTACCTGTTCCTCCTGCAAAAATGACAACTCTGCCTTTTTCAAGATGTCTGATCGCTTTTCTTCTTATATAAGGCTCAGCCACCTGACGCATCTCTATAGAGGTTTGAACGCGTGTAGGCACTCCAATATTTTCAAGAGAATCCTGAAGAGCCAAACCATTCATGATCGTTGCGATCATGCCCATATAATCTGCCTGAGAACGCTCCATACCCATCTCTGCACCGATATGTCCCCGCCAGATATTGCCGCCCCCCACGATTATAGCTATCTCAATGCCTAAATCATGTACATCTTTTATTTCCTGACAAATTTCGTGAATGGTTGGTGGCTGTATACCAAATCCAGAATCTCCGGCAAGTGCTTCACCGCTTAGTTTCAATATAATACGTTTATACTTCGGTTCATTCATAAAATCTTTCCCTTCATCGTTCATACAAACCAATTTTACCATAATTTAAGAGTAGCGTCATTAAAAATCCAACAAGGTCTCTTTTAGTACTGTAAAAAAAGCAGGAGATAGTCAATAAGCTATCCCTGCTTTAAATGGTTTATTTATTTTCTAATTGACTCTGTACTTCTGCAGCGAAATCTTCAGAACGCTTTTCAATACCTTCGCCAACTTCATAACGAACAAATGATTTGATTGAAGCGTTGTTTTCTTTCAAGTATTCTCCAACAGTCAAGTCAGGGTTTTTAACGTATGGCTGGTCTACTAAGCTTACTTCAGCCAACCATTTATTCAAACGTCCTTGAACCATTTTTTCAACGATATTTTCTGGTTTGCCTTCATTTTTAGCCTGCTCAGTCAAGACGCTTAATTCATGATCTCTGTCTTCTTTAGGCACATCTTCACGAGTGATATACTTAGGATTGATTGCTGCAACGTGCATAGCTACGTTACGGGCAACTTCTTCATCAGATCCCTCTAAAAGTGTGAGGACAGTGATACGTCCACCCATGTGCTCATAGTCACCAAAGACATCATTGTCAGTTTTTTCAACAACGGCGAAACGACGGAAAGTGATTTTCTCACCAATTGTTGTCGTTGCTTCAGTAATGGTGTCTTCGATTGTTTCACCATTCATTTCCAGTTTATGTGCTTCTTCAACAGATGCCGGTTTATTCTCTGCAACTGTTTTAGTGATCCCTTTCACCAAGTTCTGGAATTTATCGTTTTTAGAAACAAAATCAGTTTCAGAGTTGATTTCAGCGATTGCTGCAGTATTTCCGTCAATGTAAATATTAGCCAAGCCTTCAGCCGCAATACGGTCTGCTTTCTTAGCTGCTTTAGATACACCTTTTTCTCTAAGGTAGTCAACTGCTGCATCCATATCGCCATCAGTTTCTACTAATGCTTTTTTCGCATCCATCATACCTACGCCTGTTTTGTCACGTAATTCTTTAACTTGAGCTGCTTTAATATTTGCCACTATTCTTCTTCCTCCTCAGTAGATTATGATTCTAACCTGTAAGTTTAATTTATTCGTTGTCGCCTTCTACAACTTCAACGATTTCATCTAAAGAATCAGATTTAGCTTCTTCTTCAAAGCCTTCTTCTCCCTGGTTACCTTCGATAACAGCGTCTGCCATAGTTTTAGTTAATAATTTAACTGCACGAATAGCATCGTCGTTTGAAGGGATAATAACATCGATCTCATCTGGATCACAGTTAGTATCAACCATAGCAACGATAGGAATGTTAAGTTTCTGTGCTTCTTTAACTGCAATATGTTCTTTACGAGGGTCCACAACGAACAAGACGTCTGGTTTTCCAGGCATGTCTTTGATTCCGCCTAAGAATTTGTCTAAGCGGTCACGTTCTTTGATCAGGATTCCTACTTCTTTTTTAGGCAAGACGTCAAACGTTCCGTCTTCTTCCATTTTTTCCAAGTCTTTCAAGCGTTTAATACGTTTTTGAATGGTATCCCAGTTAGTTAAAGTTCCGCCTAACCAACGGTGGTTGATATAGTAAGCGCCGGCTCTGACTGCTTCTTCTTTAATTGCGTCCTGCGCTTGTTTTTTAGTTCCTACAAAAAGAACATTTCCGCCATCTTCAGTGACTTCTCTTACATAATTGTAAGCTTTGTCGATCAACTTAACTGTTTTCTGCAAGTCGATGATGTAGATACCATTTCTTTCTGTAAAGATATAAGGCTTCATTTTTGGATTCCAGCGTCTAGTCTGGTGACCAAAATGTACCCCTGATTCTAATAATTGTTTCATTGATACTACTGCCATTTGTCATTCCTCCATATTGGTTTTTATTTTCCTCCCCTGACGTCATCTGTCTGAACACTCTGTGGCTGCAGAGCACCATTCAAGACATCGATCAAGGTGTGAAATTAGTGCATGATGCACCGCCTATAAGTATACAACAATATTGCCCGGATTGCAATAAACCACTTAAAAAAATTCTTGCTAATTAGCTGGACCTGTCGCATACTAATGATAGAAGAAGAAAAGAAGGAAGTGTTTATTGTGTTTTTTTCAATCGTTCGCAGTATTGTTCGACTGCTCGTATGGATATTGAATGGTAAACCTACGTACATCGGCAAAGAAAATCTACCGAAAGATGAGAACTATATTTTGATTGCCCCCCATCGTTCATGGATCGATCCAGTTTATTTGGTTCTTGCAACGACACCCAAACAGTTCAGCGTGATGGCAAAAAAAGAATTATTCAAAAATCCGATCCTGCGCTGGTTGATTACCAATTTAAATGCTTTTCCTGTGGACAGAGACAAGCCGGGTCCAAGTGCGATTAAAAAGCCAGTCAAATCGTTAAAAGAAACAGATCTTGGATTAATCATTTTTCCATCAGGCACACGCCATTCCAGCGAATTAAAAGGTGGTGCGGTAACAATAGCCAAATTAAGTAAAAAACCAATCGTCCCAGCAGTATACAGTGGCCCTTTAACTTTCAGTGAATTGATCAAGCGAAAGAAGACGGTCGTGCGTTTCGGCAAACCTTTTTACGTTGAGCGCAAGCTTGAAGGTGTTAAAGATACAACAGCTTATTATTCTGAAAAAATACAAAAGATATTTGACGAACTTGACCATAACTGAATCAGTAGTTCTGGCATATATCAAAACAGACTGGCGTTTTTGCGTCAGTCTGTTTTTTACTATTTATACAGACTAAAATAGAAATACTCTTTGGGAGCGATGTCGAACTCGAAGCTCGCTTACCTTGTGAGTATGCACTTTCCACCCCGATGTGTCGAACTCACAACTGTCTTATCTTTTGAGTGTGTACTTTTGAGTTGCAAATGTCGAACTCATAGTTGACCTCTATAATGAGTATGCACTTTCGACTCTAAAATGTCGAACTCGCAAAAATATAGCTCGTGAGTGCGCACTCTACTTCTAATTTGTCAGATATCGCTCCAGTTTTTCTACAATTTTTATTATCCAGCAGTTTTAATCAGCTGCAGACCGTTCAAATAAATAACGGATATCCTCTGGTAGAAGAACATCCGTTAATTAATTTTGAAAAAATACTATTCAGTTTGAAGACCGAGATTTTGCAGTTCGTACATATCTTTATACTGTCCTCCACGATCTATCAGTTCATCATGGGTTCCTCGTTCAATGATATGGCCATTATCCAATACTAAAATTTTGTCAGCATCTCTGATCGTAGACAACCGATGTGCGATTGCAACGGTTGTACGACCTTTACGCATACGCTTGAGTCCTTCTTGAATCAGAGCTTCTGTCTCTGTATCGATATTAGCCGTTGCTTCGTCCAGTATAAGTATTTTAGGATCTCTTACGATCGCGCTTGCAAATGAAATCAATTGTTTCTGACCGCTTGAAAAGCTGGCCCCACGTTCCACTACTTTTGCATCGTAACGACCTGGAAGTTCTTCAATGAATTTATCGGCTTGTACAAAGCGTGCCGCTTCTATGATTTCTCTATCAGTGATCGACTCATTCAGCAAACGTATATTATCTTTGATTGTCCCGTAAAATAAAAACGAGTCCTGTAGAACAAGTCCTATACGCTGTCTCAACTCACGCATAGGAAATTCCTTGATAGATTTCCCGTCAATCAAAACTTCACCTTCATCAAAATCATAAAAACGCATCATTACATTAATGATCGAGGACTTACCACTTCCAGTATGACCCACTAAGGCGATCGTTTCACCTGGATTGACTGTAAAGGATATATTCTTCAAGACTTTGTTTTCCCCATCGTAAGAAAAAGATACATTCTTGAATTCGATTTTTCCTTCTTCTATACGAGCTTCCTGGTTGTCCAGCTGGGCAGGTGCATATTCTTCATTATCCATTACAGTTAATATACGGCTGCTTGAGACGATGCCGTCTTGAAATAAACTCATGCTGTCCATCAAACGGGTCAGTGGTCTGAAAAAGTTGTTTGCATAAGTTGTAAATGCATAAATAATGCCGACCTCTACAGGACCGTTTAAAGCATCAAAACCGAATATCATTAAAATAACTACTACAGACAGCGTGTATAAAAGATTGATGACAGGACTCAACAGTAACGCATTGATTTTTGTCATAGAAAAGCGGGAATCAAAATAAGATTGATTCGTCTCTTCGAACTCTTTTTGAAGACGCTTCTCTTGTCGGAACTGCTGAATAACTGAAATGCCGTTAATCGTTTCAGCCAATTTTGTGTTTAGCAAACTCAACTTGGATTTCATTTCACTATAAGTTTTTGAACTGTATACTTGGTATATTCTTATAACAATCAATAGTATCGGGGCAAAAAGTAAAATCCACAGCGTTACAGAGATATCCAGCAGGAACATGGCTCCAAGTGATATAATTACTCCCAAAACGCCTTGCATAATATTCAAAAAGACGTTCCAGAAATCTTTCATTGCTTCGGTATCGTTGGTTACACGTGTAATAAGCCAGCCTGTTGACGTTTGATCAAAAAAGCGCATCCCCAATGTATGAAGTTTTTCAAACAAACGATTACGTATATTTTTAACCGTTTTTTCTGAAGCCATATTAAAAAGATAAAGTTCCAGATACCAGACTGTCATTCTGATAAGCGTGACTCCAAAGTGAAGGCCGGCAAAGGTTACAATGATTTCAAAAGATAAATCACCTGTCGTCAAGTGATCATCAATAAACAGCTGTATAATTCTTGGTAAAGCCGCTGTGGACATAGCCAGAGCGATACTGAAAAATATAGCCACTGCAAATTGTTTTCTGTATGGCTTCCCAAATGACATGATCCGTTTCAAAACATGCATTTGTTCTTTGAAAGGGATGGCTCTTCTTACCGATAATTCTTTCTGCTCCATCATGAACGCCCCCCTCCTTCCAATTTACGTTCAAGTTGCTGCTGCGCGTACATATCATTATACCATCCGTCTTGATCAAGGAGCTCGCTGTGTGTGCCCCGCTCAACGATCGTACCTTCTTCTATGACAATGATTTCTTCTGCATGCATAACTGAACTGATTCTATGAGCCGCTATGATAGTTGTCTGACCTTCACGAACATTTTTCAAACCAGTCAATATGGTTTCTTCGGTCTTAGCATCCACTGCTGACAGGGAATCGTCTAAAATCATCAATTCAGGATTTATTAAAATGGCACGGGCAATGGAAATACGCTGTTTCTGACCACCTGAAAGTGAAACACCGCGTTCCCCTACTTCAGTATCGTAACCTTCTGGTAATTCCATGATATCTTCGTGAATATTTGCCAGTTTTGCAGCTGCTTCAACAGCTTCTTGAGAAAGTGACGGATCCGCAAAACGTATATTTTCTCTTATGGTTGTTGAAAAAAGATAGTTATCCTGCGGGACATAGCCAATTTGTTTTAAAAGAGCATCCAATGTATAGTCTTTGATATCGTACCCATCATACCGAATCGTTCCTTTATAATTGTCATACTCTCGAAGTAACAACTTCATAATAGTGGTTTTGCCTGAACCTGTTTTTCCTACGATACCTAATGTTTTTCCTTGTTCCATAGTGAATGCTACGTGATGGAGAGCGACCGCTTCATCATCGGGATAACGGAATGTTTTAATATCAAAGGATAACGTCCCAGATATAGGTTCATCAAAAGCTCCTTGACGTTCTTCTATAGCACTATCTTCCCTCAATAGATTTTCAATACGATCGTAACTTGCTGATCCGCGTTCAATGATATTGAATAAACGCCCAATAGCGAACATGGGCCAGACAAGCATGCCTATATAGTTGATAAACGTCACGAAGTCACCGATGGAGATCTCATCCCCCATAATAAGAAAACCGCCTACTAGAATAGTAAGAAGGTATGAAATTCCCATTATTAAAGTGATTGCCGGGTCAAAAAGAGAGTCGATCTTATAAACAGCTTTATTTTTTGAAACAACATTATCCGTTTGTTGCTCGAACTTTTCAACATCCTCTTTTTCCTGTCCAAATGTCTTCATTACTTTTATACCTTGAATACTTTCTTGTACTTTATCATTCAAATGAGAGAAAGCAGCCTGTGCATCTCTAAAGCGTACATGCAGTTTCTGACCCAATACTCTTGACGTCAAGGCTAAAAAAGGCAGAGGGATAACAGCAATCAGCGTTAAACGCCAGTCTACTACAAACAGCATGGCTAAAAGAGTGGTTAGACCTACACTGATGGCATCAGCCATAGTTAAGACCCCTCCGCCAGCAACCATTCTAAGTCCGCGCAGATCGTTCGTTGCATGCGCCATCAAATCTCCCGCTCTATATTTTTGGAAAAAAGTGTTATCCATATTTGTAAAATGCTCATACAGCTGTTTTCTAACGATTTGTTCAAGTTTGGCAGCATTCCCCCAGATATTCACACGCCAGATGTACCTTAATATATATTGTAAAACAGCGGTAGCAGTTAAAATAATGATCCATTGGAACAGTGACTGCCGGGTTAATACGTCTGTCTCGATTTCATCCACGACGATCCCAATAATGCGGGGTGGAATCAACTGGAGAACGGCAACAATCAAAAGTCCTGCCACTCCTAATAAATAGGATTTCTTTTCCTGTTTGAAAAACCATCCTAAGCGTTTAAATATATCCATAGTTCTAATCTCCCACATTCAACATTTTCTCAAATATGACAATATGTCATATTACGTTTAAATCAAACGGACAGCGATACTGTCCGTCTAGTTTTATTATTTCTTTTTCTTTTTCGCGCTTTTTGTTTTTTGCTGAGTTTTCATTTGGCTCATCATTTGATTGATTTTTCTCTCAGATGGTTTTTGTCCCATCTGCATCATCATCATGCGCAGCATATTCTCATCTATAGGTGGATTTTTTTCAAAGTAATCCATCATATACTTTCTAGCAATAAAGAAGCCTCCAACAAGACCACCAACTAATGCCACTATAATCAATACTATTGCTAACCATGTCTCCATGTCTTTTCACTCCTTCCCTCACTTAACTTCTAAAAAAAATCTGTCGCTCGTTTTATACGATTCCATAAAACTGCTCACTGCACTAGTTTACACAATTAATCAGAAAAAATAAACCTATAAACGTATTTTCATGAATATATCAATAATGTCCATTCTTTGACATTACGAAAACTCCCTTTCGGCTAAACTTATCGAAAGGGAGTTTTAAAAATTTTTTTTACTGGTTTTTATTTATATTAACTATTCAAAGATAGATAGGTTTTTACAACATTTTCCGGTGTGAAACCGTATGCTTCAACAACCGCTTCACCATTACCACTGGCACCGAACTTGTCGATGGCCATGACTTTGCCGGCATCTTTTACATATTTATGCCAGCCGAATGATGAGCCCATCTCAATTGCCAAACGATTTTTAACAGCAGCTGGAAGAACTGATTCTTTATATTCGTCTGACTGATCTTCAAATAAGTCAAAGCTTGGCATTGAAACGACTGAAACATCTTTACCTTGAGCTTTTAATTCTTTTTGAGCAGCCATTGCCAAGGAAACTTCAGATCCTGTTGCGATAAGAATACCATCCGGTGTTTCTTTGTCTGAAGGCGACAGGACATAAGCACCTTTTTTAACACTTTCTCTAGCCAATTCCTTGGTTCCTTTAAGCACCGGTAGATTCTGACGTGTCAGAACAAGCATAGTAGGACGTTTTTCAGAAGTCAAAGCCACTTCCCAAGCAGCAGCCACTTCGTTCCCATCGGCGGGTCTCATAACGGTCAAGTTGTGCATACCACGGAAACTTGAGAGTTGTTCAACCGGTTCATGAGTCGGTCCGTCTTCTCCAACGGCGATCGAGTCGTGTGTCATAACATAAATAGCCGGTATTTCCGATAAGGCTGCCAAACGCACAGCAGGTCTCAGATAGTCTGTGAAAACAAAGAATGTTGACACATAAGATTTTGTTCCTCCGTGTAGCAAGATTCCATTCAGAGCTGCTGTCATAGCGAATTCACGCACACCATACCAGATATTGCGCCCTTCGTATTGTCCAGCCTGGAAATCTTTGACGCCATCGATCATTGTCTTGTTTGACCCTGATAAATCAGCCGAACCGCCCCATAAGTTAGGTACAGCTTTAGCAATGGCATTTAAAACCTGCCCACTTGTTGAACGTGTGGCAGCATCCCCGTCACCTTCTGAGAAACTTGGTAACTCTGCATCCCAATTTTCAGGTAGCTCTCCAGATAAAGCTTTGTCAAATTGATCAGCTAAATCTGAATGATTCTTACGATAATCTTTAAGGGTTTGGTTCCATTCTGCCTCGGCTTTTTCACCTTTATCGATCATGTGCTCTTTAAAGCGTTCAGTTACTTCTTCTGGAACAAAGAATTCTTCACCTTTCCAGCCGTATGCTTCTTTGGCTGCTTCAACGCCTTCAGGCCCAAGAGGTGCACCATGGACCCCATGTGTGCCCTGGTTAGGTGCTCCAAAACCGATAACTGTTTTGACTTCGATGAGTGTTGGTTTGTCTGTTGTCTCTTTAGCTTTTGCGATCGCTTGATCGATTGCTTCCAGATCATTCCCATTTTCAACAAAGATGTGCTCCCATCCGTAAGCTTCAAAGCGCTTACCGACATCTTCAGTGAAAGCTTTTGAGGTCGGTCCATCGAGCTGGATATCGTTGGAGTCATACAACATGACCAGTTTACCTAGTTTCAAATGACCAGCTAAGGAAGCCGCTTCTTGAGAGACGCCTTCTTGAAGGTCACCGTCTCCACATAAGGCATACGTATAATGATCGACGATAGATTTATCCTCAGTATTATATGTTGCTGCCAAGTGAGCTTCTGCCATAGCCATACCTACAGCATTTGCGATTCCCTGTCCCAGTGGCCCAGTTGTTGCTTCCACGCCATCAGTGATATGCACTTCTGGATGTCCTGGCGTATTGCCATTTAATTGACGGAAATTTTTAAGATCATCAATGCTGACATCATACCCAGACAAATGCAGCAGGCTGTATAGCATCATAGAACCGTGCCCTGCGCTTAATACAAAACGGTCGCGGTTGAACCATTGTGAATTTTTCGGGTTGACATTTAAGTGACGCGTCCACAGTGTGTACGCCATTGGTGCAGCTCCCATAGGTAGACCCGGATGGCCTGAATTAGCTTTTTGCACGCCATCGATACTTAGTGTGCGAATCGTATCGACTGCCATTTGATCAGTTTTATCGAACAATGAACATCATTCCTTCCATTTTCTTTAATTAAAACTTTCTTTATCATTGTACTATCATTCTACTTTTGTTTCAATGTCAACACTGTAAGTTAATATGAGAGTGCTATTTCCTGTCATGCAGTCCTTTGTTTTTTTGAATTTCTTTTACTTTGTCAGGTGTCACATCGTTTCCATCTGGGTCGACGATCTTCATCCCTTCGATCTGGCTCTTCATTCCGGATCGAAAAGCAGTAAGGTATTCTTCACGCAATTTTTTTTGTTCAAGTTTTTCCCGATCAGACAAACCACTCGCCTTTTTTTTATTTGCCAGTTCATTTATTCGATCAAGCTTTTCTTTTTCAAGCATATTATCCCCCTTACATTGGTTTAAATAAGACAGTTTACATACACTATTCATCATACCATTTGTCAGAAATATAAGAAAGTTATATATTTCTTTTTTCGTAGTATTTTGACTAGCTAATATTGTTTAACAGTCAGACAGGAGTATGTTTATAGAAATCAGTTACTCGAACATTCGTTTGATTTACAGCAGTAATTGTGCTATACTTTACTAAAATATAGAACGGTTGTTCCATTTAAATATTATATTATAGAGAGGGTTTTATCATGACGACAAGAGGACGTAAAGGTGAGAAACAGCTGGAGATTTTAAATTATATTTACAAGCAGGCTAAAAAGAAAGGCTATCCACCGACTGTTCGAGAAATTGGCGAAGCAACAGCACTCTCTTCAACTTCAACAGTCCATGGACATCTGGCCAGATTAGAAAAAAACGGTTATATATATCGCGATCCATCTAAACCGCGTGCTATAGAATTTACCCCTTTAGGCCTTGATAGACTGGGAATCAACCCTGACGAGGATAAGATTCCGCTCTTGGGAGTCGTCACAGCAGGAGAGCCCATCCTGGCTGTAGAAGAAGCGTCTGATTATTTCCCTGTACCCAATGATCTGGAAATAGAAAAAGGGAATCTGTTTATGCTGACTATTCGTGGTAACAGTATGATCGATGCCGGTATTTTAGATGGTGATCAGATTATTGTCAGAAAGCAGGAATCGGCCAATAACGGTGATATCGTTATTGCTATGACTGACGAAGATGAGGCTACATGCAAACGTTTCTACAAAGAATCACATCGCATCAGGCTGCAACCGGAGAACGAAACAATGGATCCCATTATACTTAACAATGTAAAAATTTTAGGTAAAGTTGTCTCTTTATACAGAAGTCATATATTTTAACGGGTGACCTTAATCGAAAGAGAAGGGCTGAGACAAATGTCTCAGCCCTTTTGATGTGTTTTTAAGCGTCTGTCTAATTTCATGTTTCCATCTTTAATAGATGCCTCTAATTGATAAAGTTTTTTATTAGGTATGTTTTATCTTATTTGGATATACAATTTCTGTTCTTGCTTTCGTCAATGTCAGATTTTCTCGCTAACAAAGCCTGGAAATGTTCCATTAATATTTCATCAGGGTAAATATATCATAACCTTTGATTTTATCTCTGCCTTTAAGCTCTTCGAGTTCAATAAAGAAAGCACAGCCAACGATGATCCCACCGAGTTTTTCAACTAACTCAATCGTTGCTGCAATAGTGCCTCCAGTTGCCAGCAAATCATCTGTAATGAGAACTTTTTGTCCGGGTGTGATCGAATCCTTATGCAATTGAAGGACGTCTGATCCATATTCTAAACCATAATTGACTTCGATTGTTTCTCGAGGGAGCTTTCCTTTTTTTCTACATGGTGAAAATCCTATTTTTAATTCATAGGCAACCGGACACCCAACGATAAATCCTCTAGCTTCAGGTCCTACGATCACTTCAACGCCTTTGTCTTTAGCGTACTCTACGATCTTATCAGTAGCAGCTTTGTATGCTTCACCATCCGCCATAAGTGGCGAAATATCTCTAAATATAATACCTTTTTCTGGAAAATCAGGAACATCAGCAATATACTTCTTAAAATCCATTTGTCTTCCTCCATTACTTATATCGTTCATCATTATTTTTCAGATAAGCAAGCAACTCTTTAAAAGAACTGTATACAAGGATTTCTTCAGCTTCGATTTGTTTCAGTCTCTTTTTATAGGTTAATGTATCTTCTAATCTTTTTTTTATAGGGTTTGATACTATACTTAACTTACCATCCTCCATTGTAACAAATTTATTCTCTAAAAACACCATTAACATAAATTTTAAGCTGTCTTTATTTATATTTGTGTGCTTGACCATCTCTTTTGTATCTTTTGACAAGTCGATTTCCTGCTTTTTTATTAACCATTTATAGAGTAGCTGAAATTGCTGCTTTTTAGGCATGCCCTGCATATAATACTCTTTTGGTGAGTGAAAATAAAGCTGCAATGGATGTAAGCGATAGTGCTGGTATACTGAAAGAAAATCATCGATATCTTCTGGTGTATCCACGAAGATAACCGCTCTATCAACCGGAATTTTCGCTAAGTTATTTTCATTATCGATAATCTGACACGTTGAGTTTTCATCAATCAATGGGAGGCATTTTTCTGCAATCTTTTTCTGAAAGAAAACAAAATGGGCATTCGTTTCTCTAAACATTTCTTTGTTTAATTTGCTTTTGCGCTGATCGATAACTACGGGGCCTGTTGTCTTATAATCGAGCGCCTGAAGCTGAACTTTTTTGTATCCATTCCATTCATTTATGGAAATATAGCCTATAACATCGATTTCTGGCGAGGTTCGCATAACATCCATCCACTCCGAATGGTAAAAAGCAATCATGTCTAATTGTTTGTCATCATCATGTAGAGTCGCTTTAAAATGAGACTGGTCTGCACCGATTTTCTTGGAACTTTCCGGGTAGACTGAATCGATTCTAACCAGTGGTTTTTTATTATCCTGGCCGAACGGTTTCAGTAATTCTATTTCTTCGACCATTTGAATATCAATCTCGTCTATTTTTACAGATATTTCGACGTGATACACCTTTTCTTTTAACAGGTCCGCAGATAAAAGACTTGCTTTTTTATTGATTTCTTCCGTAAATTCCTCAAGATAACCCGGTTCTAAACTTAAACCACAAGCCATTTCATGACCGCCAAAACTAAGCAGATCATCTCTGAAAGCATTTACACAATCATAAAGATCAAAGCCCTCGATACTCCGGCCCGATCCTTTAAGTTTATCTTCTGTTTCATCCATTGTCAGCACTATAACTGGTTTATGATATTTTTCAGTGACTTTACTTGCAACGATTCCTAAGACTCCCTCATGCCAGTTCTTATTGGCTATGACGATCAAAGAGTGTTTTTTCTTTTCTTCCGCCATGACCAGAGCTTCTTCTGTAATGGATTCAACGATGGCTTTTCTTTCTTTATTTTTCGCCAAAATCTCTTCGCTCAAATCAAAAGCTTTTTCTTCGTCAAAAGTCGTAAGTAGATCAACAACCATTGTGGCATCACCCAGTCTGCCTACAGCATTGATCGGCGGCGCCAGCTGAAAACCTACCGTTTCTTCGTCAATCGAATCAGGATGAATATTACTTGACTGCATTAAAGCAATAAGGCCCAGACGCTGTGTTGTTTTCAGTGATTGGAGTCCATAATAAGCTATGACCCGGTTTTCACCAGTCAGCGATACTAAATCAGCAATTGTACCAATAGCAGCTAATTCCAGGAACTCTGAAGAGTTTTCATCAAGTAAGGCTTGTGCCACTTTCATGCTGACTCCTGCACCAGATAAATCTGGTGTCGTATAGAACTTCTCCGGGTGTCTTGGATGGATAATCCCATATGCCTCGGGCAATTCAGCCGGACATTCATGATGATCGGTGATAATGACATCTATTCCCTTTGACATTGCATGAGCTACCGCATCATGTCCTGAAATCCCGTTATCTACAGTTATGATCAGAGTAGTTCCATTTTCAATCAATTGATCAAAAGCTTCTATGTTGGGTCCGTATCCCTCTTTGAATCGGTTAGGTATAAAGTAATCAACTTTTCCACCAAGCAGTTCAATTGCTTCGTATAATATTGCAGTACTTGTTACACCGTCCGCATCATAATCTCCGTAAACTGTTATTTTTTCTACATTTAGGATTGCTTGTTTAATACGTTGGATTACTTTTTCCATGTCAAAAAATAAAAACGGATCGTCTATCGCATTTAGATCCGGCGAGACAAAACTTTCGACGTCTTCCTTAGTATTCAATCCTCTTTCCAGGCATAATTGAGCAAAAACCTCTGATTTCTCAAGCTCTGCTGCCAATTGAGTTTTTTTATTTTCATTTATTTGCTTGTCCTGTTTCCATAGCGTAGCTTTTGTTTGCATTCAGACACTCCTTATCTTACTCACAGGCTTTTATTATAACAAAAAAGAGGACACAATAAAGAGTCTTCTCCATTGCATCCTTTTTCTATTATTCATTTTTAAAGCTTTTTTAATCAAGTATCTGGATACCGATACCTATCAATCCAGGACCTGTGTGAACACCTAGAGCCGGGCTGACCTGATCAAAGAAAAAACGTTCAAAATCAGGTAATTTCTTTTTCATTACTTCTTTGATTCCTTCAGATTCTTCCCGGGCTGATTCGCCACCGTAAGCAATAGCTAAATTATATTTTTTCGAGTTTTCAGCAAATTCCTGTACCAGTTCAATCGTTTTTCTCACTGATTTAGATTTCCCTCTAACTTTGGCGACTGTATGATAGATCCCCTCATCATTACAAGTAATGATCGGTTTAAGGTTCATCAGACTCCCTACAACTGACTGTACCAGTCCGATCCTTCCGCCTTTCTGCAAGTATTCAAGTGTTGGGACATGGAAGAAAACCTTCGCCTTATCCACGCCTTTTTTGAGGTTGTTTTTGATAGCCTCCCATTCCACACCGCTATTGGCTTGTTTAGCAGCTTCAACCACAGAAAAACCTGACCCGATACCAATATTTTTCGTATCTAAAACAAATATATCCAGGTCTTCGTATTGTTCAGCTACTACACGCACCATATTATTAGTTCCACTCAGTCCACTGGAAATAGTTACCGCGATAACTTTCTCATAACCTTCAGCTTTAATTTCATCAAACATCTTCTTGATCAGTTCTCCATCAGGTAAAGATGTTTTTGGTATTTCCTTTTTCATACGGTCATAGACTTCCTGAGCTGTAATTGTCTCCTTGTCGATGTATTCTCCATCACTGAAAATAATTTTCAAAGGTATAACTTTTACATCGTACTTTTCTTTGATTTCCTGTGGCACATCAGAACCTGAATCAGTTAAAACTGCAATTTTATTTTCATTCATAACTTTTCCCCCTACCATAATTCAGACTCTTACTAGTTAGCATATTTCTAGCTGTTATTCAAGTCACTTTCATTATTGTCGATATCTACTTGGTTTCCAGTTGAATCATCTGTCTGAGACGTGTAAAGAGATGAATTATTTTCAGAATCAGAATGTTCCACTGTGTTTTGGTGTTTGTGTTTTCGCTGATCTTTAAATGCCTTGTATGTTGACAGCAAAGTAGCAATTAAAGCTCCAAGTAATAAAGAAGCAAAGATCACGACGATAAGCGGCCATTCCACTTCAACGAACCCAAAATTAACAGGCACAGGATCGACATTTAATACAGATAAAATAGCGATGATCAAGAACAATACGATCGCACCAACCATGCTCCACTGTCTTTTCATTCTATTCTCCTCCAGTATCTCGTTTTTATATAAAACAAGAATAACACATATTATTCATGTAGTGAATTGATATATATTATTTCTTATCGAATACATTTCTGACAAGAAAGTCTCCAACGGCTGGAAATAGCGTATAAAATCTAAAGGCTACTTCCATTATTCCTGGTATATTCACTTCTCTTTTATTTTTGCCGATCACAGCTACGATTTTTCCAGCTACTTCCTCAGGTGTCAGGACAAATGATTTAACTTTTTCAAGGTAACTCCCATCTGGATCAAATGAATCAAAAAACGACGTATCAACAGGACCAGGATTTACTGTGGTTACTTTGATATCATAATCCTTTAGTTCCAGTCGTAAAGCATTACTGAATCCAATGACCGCAAATTTTGATGAAGAATAAACAGCTGATTTAGGAGTTGCGATTTTCCCAGCGATCGACCCTACATTAATAATATGTCCGGTATTACGTTCAATCATATGTGCTGCTACCTTTTGAGTTATATGCATCATACCTAGAATATTCACTCTGAACATGTTTTCTGCTTCAGTGATGTCATAGTCAACAAATTCCTTGGTCAGACCATATCCAGCATTATTTATCAGAACATCTATCTTACCAAGCTTTTTTAACAGAATAGAATAAACACGATCAACTTCATTTTTGTCTGCAACATCCAGTGGACAAACAATAGCGTTTGCCTCATATTTTATAATACAATTTTGTTTAACACGTTCGAGTTCTTCTTTTCGTCTGGCACTTAGTATCAGCAAAGCACCTTTTTCAGCTAGTTTGTAGGCGATCTCTTCGCCGATACCTGAGGAAGCGCCTGTGATCCAAACGATTTTATCTTTTATAGATTTCATCTCATCTCTCCTCATTTTTTAATGGGATTGAAACTTCAGTAAAATCATTCATGATAAAGGTGTTTTCAAAGAGTTGCCGTGCAGATTTTTCCATTTGCTTGCTGTCAGCGTAAAGGTATCTCGCACTGATGTGTGTCAGTAAAAGTTTTTCTGCTCCAGCTTTTTTTGCTACCGTAGCAGCTTCAACATTCGTAGAATGATTGTACCGATAAGCCAGATCTTTGTCTTTATGCATAAAGGTGCTTTCGTGAACTAGAATATCTGAGTCTTCTGCAAGCTCTATACTTTTTTCGCTAAATTTCGTGTCACCCAAAATAGTGACGATCCGGCCTTTTTGCATTGGTCCAATAAAATCTCTTCCATCTATCTCCTGACCATCTTCCAATCTGATTGTTTCACCTTTTTTTAATTTGCCGTATAAAGGACCAAAAGGAACACCGAGCTGCTGCAGTTTATCTGCCATCAATTCCCCTTTGCGGTCTTTCTCGACGATTCGATAGCCGTAAGAAGGAATACCATGCTGCAGGCGTTTTGCTGTAACAAGAAACTGATCATCTTCAAAAATCATGCCATCTTCGTCTATTTCTACATAATGTATACCATATCGGAGATGTGACTGGGACAGTTTGAGTGACATCATCACATACTGCTTGATTCCTTTGGGACCGTAAATCGTTAAAGGCGTGTCTCCGCCCTGAAAAGCCCGGCTGCTTAAAAGACCGGGCAAGCCAAAGATATGATCACCATGCATATGAGTTAGGAAAATCTTTTCGATTTTACGTGGTTTAACAGTTGTATTTAAAATTTGCTGTTGAGTCGATTCACCGCAGTCAAACATCCACATACTGTTTCTTTCATCAAGCAGTTTCAGGACGATGCTCGATAAATTTCTATGTTTAGCAGGAACGCCCGACCCTGTCCCTAAAAATAATAATTCCATAAAACATTCCTTTACTTTCTTTTATTCGACAAATTCAAATTCAAAATCATCAATTCTCACTGTGTCGCCATTTTGCGCCCCACGATCTCTGAGCGCCTGATCGATCCCCATTCCTCTAAGTTGTCTTGAAAAGCGCATAACAGATTCATCAAACTGAAAATTTGTCATCTTGTAAAGTTTCTGCACTTTATCTCCAGAGATTTCCCATGTGCCATCAGGATCGCGGGTAATAGTGTATTCTTTATTTTCCGGTACAAATTTGTAGAGTACTCTTTCCTCTTTTTCTGTTTCTTCTTCATACAATGGAAATTCGGGTGCTGTTTCCAGTAATTCAGCTGTTCGAGACATGACAGCATTTAATCCAGTTTGAGTCAAGGCTGAAACCTCAAAGATTTCGACGTCCTGTTCATTTGTTTCAAGGGCATCCTTGAACTTCTGGAGATTCTCTTTCGAGTCAGGCATATCCATTTTATTGGCAATGATCAGCTGCGGTCTTTCGCGCAGTTTCAAATCATATTCCTCCAGCTCCTGATTGATCGTATAGTAATCTTCAAGAGGATCTCTACCTTCGACACCACTCATATCAATAACGTGCAGAAGGACCCTCGTTCTTTCGATATGGCGTAAAAACTCAATACCTAAACCGACACCTTGAGAAGCGCCTTCGATCAAACCTGGCATGTCCGCCAGTACAAAACTCCGGTCGTCTTCAGTTTTAACCATGCCAAGATTAGGCACTAGTGTTGTGAAGTGATAGGCCCCGATTTTCGGTCGAGCTGCAGAAACCACGGATAATAAAGTTGACTTGCCAACCGAAGGGAAACCTATAAGTCCCACATCAGCTAATACTTTTAATTCCAGTTCGATTTCTTTTTCTTCACCTGGTTCACCATTTTCAGCTATTTCCGGAGCAGGATTTTTAGGCGAAGCAAAACGGATGTTTCCTCTACCCCCGCGGCCACCCTTGGCTATTACCGCTTTCTGATTGTGTTCCGTTAAATCGGCATAAAGGGTTCCAGTCTCCGCATCCTTGACCACAGTCCCTGGTGGAACTTTTACAAAAAGATCTTTTGCTCCTCTGCCATGCATGCCTTTTGACATACCGTTTTCTCCATGTTCAGCTTTGAAATGGCGATTATACCGAAAATCCATAAGCGTTCTTAGTCCTTCATCTACAATAAAAACGACGTCGCCGCCTTCTCCACCGTCGCCTCCAGCTGGTCCGCCGTCAGGCACGTATTTTTCACGCCTGAAAGCCACCATGCCATCTCCGCCGTTTCCAGCTTTTACATTTACTTTGACCTGATCCAAAAACATGGACACATATATCCCTTCTTTCTATAAAACACTACTCTGTCGTCTATTTATTTTACACTAAATACCTTTAGATATCTAATCAGATTGATAGTAAAAAAGAAGAGCCCGCATTAGACTCTTCTTATACTTTAGAACTTTTTAGATTATTATAGCGGTACTTATTATTGAATGTTTTTTTCAAAGAGATTTTGTCTTTGTTTTCTTCATTTTCCAGATAAAAATCCTCCATAAAATCATTCACTTTATTAAGCACATACTCTTCATAATAAGCACTGGCTGCTTTTAATTTTTCTGACGCATATTCTTTATCAGCATCATGAGGTATTTGTACATAATTCATTTCAGGATAATCCATGAAAAGTGTCTCATCCTGAGAACCGCACAAATCTATGATCAACTGCCTTTTTTTAGACGGTCTCATTTCAAGCACATCTTCCAGCAGTTCAAAGGACAACCACGCATTCTTTATAGATGGACCGATGATGATGACATCAGACTTGGATAACCGATAAACAAGCTGATTCAAATCCGCAGTCTGAACTGTATTTATTTTTCTCGGTTTATTGACAATTGACAGTCTTCTCTTAACACTCGCTATCATCTTTCTTGATTTCTCATTTTTTCCTAGAAAAGTGAGATATGTATCTGCTTTTCCGATAAGATACATGGACACTTGTTTTATGATCTGATGGTTTCCTATTATAAGAAAGTCCAGATCTTCTTTCAAAGAAAAATAATTCTTCATGGACTGTATGATTTCTGCCTCATTGCCGATCAAAATAGGATACAAAGATTTTTCATCATAAAGCGAAAGAGAAAAAGTCAAGGCACCCTCGAATAAACGCGTCAAGGTTTTACCCGACGTTTCAAATAAATTCCCTTCATAAAGCGACTGTTCCAGCACACTTAAAGGAATCGCCTGCTCACTTATCATGCTCGTTAAGCGAAACAGATGGCTCACCACATCACCATTGAATTTGCTGTAGGTCTCGAGAATAATATCTTCCAGACATCTTCCTGTATAAGCAGATAAATATCTTAACAAGTCACCATGTTTAAATGCTTTTTCGTCAATGTATAAATAATATTCATTTCTGCTTTCAGTACTGATCAATGCGACTTCAGAAACGCCTTTAAAAGAACTGATATCAGTTAAATGTCTTTCTCTCATTGAATAGTCAAGACGATATTTATGAAGATCATCTGAAGCAACAGTATCCTGATTCATTCCATACATAATCAGTTTCATGTTCTCTCATCCTTTTGTAAATGTGCAGCGATTGCTTCCCAGATTTCATTTCTTCCTTCCTTTGTGAAAGAGGAAAAAGTGAAAAATTTATCGTCAGGATCTATATCCAATGCTTTTCTTATAATACTTTCGTGCTTGTTATACTTCGCTTTTTTAATTTTGTCAGACTTAGTCGCCACAATAAAAACCGGCACATCGAAATGCTTATAAAAATCGTACATCAAGCGATCATGTTCTGAGGGTTCATGCCTGAAATCGACAAGAAGGATGCCCAGCACCAACTCTTCTCTGGTCGAAAAGTAATCTTCCATCATACGCCCCCATTTTTCCTGTTCAGCGTTAGAGGCTTTAGCGTAGCCATATCCTGGGACGTCTACAAAAAAGAGTTCATTTTCAATATTAAAAAAATTCAGAGTTCTTGTTTTTCCAGGTTTTCCTGAGGTCCGCGCAAGCTTTTTTCGGTTGACCATCGTATTTATAAAAGACGATTTTCCTACATTGGAACGACCTGCCAGTACGATTTCTGGTAGCCCCTCTTTGGGATATTGAGAAGGAGAAACTGCACTAATCGTTATATCAGCATAATTGATTTTATTGCTATTCATCGTCATCTCTCCTTGATTCTTTTAGTGAAGCACTAATAAGTATAACATATTTCTTGGCAACATAAAGATGAATATTAAATATTGGTTACAAATACATGTTTTGTTACAGTCTACTGTCATATTTATTAAAAATCCGCTGGTTCGATTGAATCACTATCTTAGATATACTTTTTGCATAAAATTCTCTTTGTGAATGTGCTTTACTATATGTTTTTTAATTCTAATGATACAATATTTATAGGAGATTTTTCTTTCAATCTTATTTTTAAAAATTAAGGAGTGTTGAACAATGAAAGAGAAACAAATGGAAAGAATGTCAAATGGTAAGGGATTTATTGCAGCTTTAGACCAAAGTGGAGGAAGCACCCCTAAAGCATTGGCTGCTTATGGCGTGGCGGAAGATACCTACTCATCTGAAGAGGAAATGTTCGATCGTGTCCATCAAATGAGAACACGAATCATTACAGCCCCTGCTTTTGATTCAGAACATATACTTGGAGCCATACTTTTTGAACAAACGATGGATAGTAAAATCGAAGGCAAATACACAGCAGACTATTTATCAGAGGTTAAAGGAATTGCTCCTTTCCTGAAAATCGATAAAGGACTTGCTGACAGAGCTAAAGGTGTTCAGATGATGAAACCTAACCCTGGTTTAGAAAAAATGCTTGAGCGGGCAAATGAGAGAAATATATTTGGTACTAAAATGCGCTCAGTGATCCATGAAGCAAATGAAGAGGGTATCAAAGAAATCGTTCAGCAGCAATTCGAAGTGGCAAAGCAAATCACTGATGCGGGCTTAGTCCCTATTGTTGAACCGGAAGTAAATATTCACAGTGATGATAAAGCAGAAGCTGAAAACATTCTAAAAAATGAAATAATGAAACATTTAGATAAACTTGCTGATGACGAAAAAGTCATGCTTAAGTTGACCCTGCCAGATCAATCCAACTTATATAAAGAATTGACAGAACATCCAAAAGTCGTTAGAGTTGTTGCTTTGTCCGGCGGTTACTCACGAAAGGAAGCCAATGAAAAGCTTAGACATAATGACAATATTATTGCCAGTTTTTCAAGAGCTTTAGCGCAGGATCTTCGTTATGATCAGACTGATGAAGAATTCAATGAATCACTAAAAAAAGCAGTCGAAACAATATACGATGCCTCAGTTAACAAGAAATAAAGAAAGTATTGTCTGTTTTGTCAAATAAAGAAAAATCTCCGCTTTTAAACTGAAAATATTTTTACAGTTGTCACCTTTTATTTATTGATATCTAAAATGTTAGGAGAGGATACTTTGAACAACACATACGATGTGATAGTCATTGGTAGTGGCCCTGGCGGTAAGTCAGTCGCTTCGAGTCTCGCTTCAAAAAATAAAAAAGTAGCGGTCATCGAAAACGATTTATGGGGAGGGACTTGTCCAAACAAAGGATGCGACCCGAAGAAAATGATGGTTTCTGCTGTTGAAGCTCAGTCCATGGCTCATCAGATGCAGGAAAAAGGCATCACAGCTACGCCCTCCATTAATTGGGATGATTTAATGCGTTTTAAAAAGAGCTATACTGATTCTGTCCCTGAAAAAAGTCAGCAAAGCCTTGTATCGGCAGGAGCAGATACCTTTTACGGAACTGCTGAATTCACAGATGAAAAGACTGTAAAAGTCAACGATGATACACTATCAGCTGAGCGCTTTATCATTGCTACAGGTGCTCATCCCAATATCCTGGACATTGATGGAAAAGAACATTTTCTGACAAGTGATGACTTTTTATCTCTATCAGACATGCCTGAAACCATAACGTTTATTGGGGGTGGCTATATTGCATTTGAATTTGCAGCTATAGCTTCAGCTACCGGAGCAAAAGTCCATGTCATTCAGCATGATTCTGCCCCACTCAAACAATTTGATCAGGAATTTGTAGAAGTGGTTATGGAACAGTTGAAGTCTAATGGTGTGAGTTTTCATTTAAATACGAATATCACCAAAATCAAGAAAGAATCTGACAGTTATTTACTCACTGATGATGGCGACTTTTCTCTAAAAACAGATCTGGTCTTTGGCACGACAGGTCGCGCACCAAGCATCGATAAGTTGAATCTGGAAAAAGCCGGCGTTGACTATGATAAAAAAGGGATAAAAGTTGATGACTACCTTCAAACAAGTAACCCTTCTGTCTATGCATTAGGAGATGTTTTATCAAAAGAACAGCCTAAGCTTACCCCTGTTTCCAGCCTCGAAGCAGGATATCTCACAGATCAGTTTCTAAGTGGTAAACTAAACAAAATCAACTACCCAAGCATCCCCAGTATAGTCTTCACAAGTCCTAAGCTGGCTAAAGTGGGTGTATCAGTTGAGGAAGCTGAATCAGATAAAAACAACTACAAAATCAGAGAGCTGGATGCTACGGATTTTTTCACTTATCTTAGAAAAAATGAACCTGTATCCAAAGTGAAAGTAGTTATTGACGATGAAAAAAAACAGGTTGTCGGGGCGACTTGCATCAATAATGAAGCCGATGAATTGATAAACTATTTCAGTATCCTCATCAATAAAAAAGTGAAAATCGAAGACTTATCTGATATCGTATTCGCTTATCCATCAACTGCCAGTGATTTATCTTATTTCTACAGGTAATATATTTAAACCTTCCTGATCGATTGCAATGATTGGTTGGGAAGGGTTTTTGTACTTAGTTCAATGGGTTTTAAAGAGTCAAAGCATTTTGACTCTTCCCTTATATAAACCTATGCCTTTGGTCGGTTCGTGGTTGTTCAAATATTAAAAAAACTTAAAGATGGTGGTGATGTTTGACCGAGTCAGTGATTTGCTTTATTTGAATGCTCTGAATCTAGTCCAGAATTTAACAATGCATTATTTTAGTTTGATGCGCATCCTATTTTAATTAAAACTAGCAGCTAACCTGTTTTCAATAGCAAAAAAACCGCGTTCCCGCGTAAGTAATAGCGGAATCGCAGCTTTTTTTATAGTTTTATGCTGATTAACTGACCATTTCACCATTTTCATCATAAAACAGCGGGTTTTTATTGGTTTCAACAGTTTCTTCAGTTATACGAACTTTCTTGATTTCAGTACGACTTGGTACTTCAAACATGATATCCATCATTAATGTCTCTATGATCGAACGCAAACCTCGTGCGCCCGTGTCGCGTTCAATTGCTTTTTTACCAATACTGCGCAAAGCATCTTCCTCAAATTCCAAATCGACATCATCGATTTTGAGTAGTTTTTTGTACTGCTTTACAAGTGAGTTCTTAGGTTTGGTCAAAATTTCAACTAGATCATCTTCATTTAATTTATCCAAAACAGCAGTGATCGGCAATCGGCCAATAAATTCAGGGATCAAGCCATATTTCAGTAAATCTTCCGGAATGATCTGCTGCATGATGCTGCCTTTGTCTTCCGTTTCTTTACGCTGGGTAGATGCTCCGAATCCAATAACTTTGTCGCCTAAACGGTTTTTCACGATTGTTTCGATTCCATCAAATGCTCCACCTACAATAAACAGGATGTTGGTTGTATCGATTTGAACCAGTTCCTGGTGTGGATGCTTTCGTCCTCCTTGTGGGGGCACACTTGCTGTTGTTCCTTCAAGAATTTTGAGCAAGGCTTGCTGGACACCTTCACCACTGACGTCTCTTGTGATAGAAACGTTTTCTGATTTTCGAGCAATTTTATCGATCTCATCAACGTAAATGATCCCTCGCTGAGCTCTTTCCACATCATAATCCGCTGACTGCAGTAATTTTAAAAGAATATTTTCGACATCTTCGCCGACATATCCTGCTTCAGTTAAATTAGTAGCGTCTGCTATAGCAAAAGGAACATTTAAAAGACGGGCCAATGTTTGCGCTAGATACGTTTTACCAGACCCTGTTGGACCGATCAGACATATATTACTTTTTTGAAGTTCAACATCATCGTCTTCTGCATCCACCATGCTGTTGATGCGCTTATAATGATTGTATACCGCTACAGATAACGTTCTCTTAGCAGATTCCTGACCAATAATATATTCATTTAAAATCTCTCTGATTTCAAATGGTTTAGGTACAGTCATATCATCATCAAAGGTTTGCCTACTGAATTCTTCATCCATGATTTCCTGACAAAGATCTACACACTCATTGCATATATAGACACCAGGCCCAGCTACGATTTTTTTAACTTGACCCTGAGATTTCCCACAAAAAGAGCACGAAATGTTCCCATTTTGTCCTTCATCATCAAACATATATTCGGTCACCCCTTTACCAGTTTTTGTACACGTCGTTCTAAGAAAAACGGGAATGCTGCATCAGCATCCCCAATCTCTATTTAAAATTATTCAGAGTCAGAATCCTTTTCTGATTCCAAAGTTTCATTGGCAGTTGAAGTAATTAAATCAATTGCTTTTTTCAATGAAATATCTCTATTTAAAAGTTGCGGAGAAAGAACATTTTTTACTTGTTCAACGTCCATATTATATTGTTCAGCTAATTCCTGTATTTCTTTTTCTCTATCTTCCTCAGTTGCTTCAAGGTTTTCTTCTTCAACAATAGCTTCCAGCACCAAGTTTGTACGAACATTAAATTCAGCTTCGCCTTCAAACTGCTTATGCAGATCTGCTTCAGTGGAGCCTGTCATTTGGTAGTACATGTCTGCTGATATGCCTTGTTGTTTCAAGTTATTTAAGAACATCTCCATCTGACGGTGGACTTCTTCATGTGCCATTTCGTCAGGAATTTCTTCGATTTTAGCATTTTCTACAGCTTTTCTGATAGCTTCATCGTCTTTAGCATCATTTGCTGCTGCTTCTTTGTTTGCTTCAAGCTCTTTACGAACTTTTTCTTTTAATTCATCAACGGTTTCAACGTCTTCATCTAAATCTTTGACGAATTCATCATCGAGTTCTGGTAGTTCTTTGGATTTCACTTCATGCACTTTGACCTTGAAAGTTACATCCTCGCCAGCTAGATCTTCAGCCTGGTAGTCTTCAGGGAAAGTCAAGCTGATTTCTTTTTCCTCGCCAGCTTTAACGCCCACCAGCTGCTCTTCAAATCCTGGAATGAAAGAATTAGATCCTAACTCAAGTGAATGGTTCTCATCTTTTCCACCTTCAAATGCTTCATCACCTTTAAAGCCTTCATAGTCGATAACGACTGTGTCGCCTTCTTCAGCAGCTTCCTCTTTAAGTACAAGTTCTGCCATGTCTTGACGACGCTTTTCAATTCTTTCGTTAACTTCGTCTTCTTCTACTGTTCGGTCTTGTTTTGTTACATCTAAATCTTTGTACTGACCAAGTTCCACGTCAGGTTTCAAAGTTAATTCAGCAACTAATTCCCAATCCTGATTTTTCTCAATTGATTTAATATCGATATTTGGTTGAGCAACAGGCTCCACGTCCACTTCGCCGATTGCTTTGGAATAAGCTTCAGGCAGTAAGTCGTTTAGTGTATCTTCGTATAAAGCCGCTTCACCATACATTTGGTTGAAAATGCGACGAGGTACTCGCCCTTTTCGGAATCCGGGAACATTTAAGTTTTTCTGTACTTTTTTAAATGTTTTATCTAATCCATTTTTTACTGTTTCTTGATCAATTGTAAACTCTAAGCGACCAGTAGTTGCCCCAGTCTTTTCAAAACTTGTTTCCATTACTATTTACCTCCAACATTTATTTTGTTTTAAACGTTATAAATAGACGCAGCCAGTATTTCTTTCATCCAGCTGCAAACAATTTATTATATATATGAATCGAACATACTTACATATCATACAATATTTGAGGGCAAATGTAAACTATTGTCCTTCAAAACGCAGTAATTCTTCACGAATCTTTTTGATCCTTCTCGCAATATCCAAAAGTTTCGTATTCTCGTCATTGATTTGAGTTTCTTCCGTTAATTCCAGTGTTTGGATAATCGCTTCGATCCACAGTCTCTCCTCGCCGCAAACAATGCTGTCTTTTTCAAACGGATACAACATCAAGAGAAGTGTTTTCAGTTCGTTTTCAGCTAATTGATAAAGCGAAGGATTTTTTGAAAGAACAGCATCCAGTTCTTCAAATAATCGAGCGGCTGTCGGACTTTCTTCTATGGACAACGTATTTATTGGATTTATATCCTTCGATTCTCCAAACCAAAGATACTTAATCTGTCTATCCATTCCTCTTTCTGTTAAAAGAGAAAAAAGCGTTGCACGATTAAATGGATGAATATACGGGTTGACAAGAAGCTGTTCAGCTAACTGGATTAGATGTGGATTAGTCAGTTTATAGATATCTTTCATCCTGGAAAACTGTTCGAGCGTATTGAGTGACGGCAGAGAGAAAAGGTTTCTCAGAAGCTTTTCTTCTTCTTTTTGTCTGTTTTTTTCCTGCAGCTCTTTGAGTTCATTTAATTGATCAGCTAGCCGTATCCAGGACTCAGAGTATTTCGCCAATGTGTTTGTTAATTGTTCGTTGATATATTTCTCTGCCTTAAGTATCTGATTATTTTCTATTAAAACTTCAACATAGATAAGCAGCCTTTTTTCATCTGCTTCATAAAAGTCAGGTTTTGAGTCTGCCAAGAGCAGTGCCTCTTCATTATCTCCCACTTGTAATAAAGAAGAAACCAGTAAAATATTCAAACTGTCTTCTTTTTTAATACGATACGCTTTTTTCATATAATCGATGGCGGTCACGATATTACCTTTCTGTAAAGCGTTCATGACTTCTGCCATATATACAGTATAATTTTTTGGAAATTCTATTTGTTCTCCCATTGCTTCTCTCACCTCTTCACTAGTTTATCACAAGTAGACCATGAATCAGTATATAAAAAAGCAATGGGATCATATTCACCCATTGCTCAAAACTTTCTAAATCTCTGATAGCGTTTCTCTACTAATGTCTCTTTAGGCATTGCAGCTAAATTGATCAGTTTATCATAAATATTTTTTTTCATTTGTTTCATTAAGAGCTGTTTTTCTATCCATTCGTCATTTTTCTTTTCAGTGATAACCCGTTCAACAACACCCAGTTCTTTTAAATCAATGGATGTTAAACGCATCAAATCCGCCGCTTCAGCTGATCGTTTGGCATCTTTCCAAAGGATCGAAGCAAAACCTTCAGGAGATAAGATAGAATAAATGGAATACTCCATCATCCAAACCTCATCTGCCAAGGCAAGAGCCAAAGCCCCTCCACTGCCGCCTTCTCCCATAATGATCGAAAGGACAGGGACTTTTAAATTGCTCATTTCAAACAAATTTTTTGCGATTGCTTCGCCTTGTCCGCGTTCCTCTGCCTCGACACCACAGTACGCTCCAGAAGTGTTGATGAAGTTCACGACGGGCCGATTGAATTTTTCAGCCTGCTTCATTAATCTTAAAGACTTACGGTATCCTTCTGGATGCGGCGAGCCAAAATTACGCTGGACACTTTCGTTTACATCTGTGCCTTTCTCATTTCCAATAACAGTGATTGGCATACCATTTATTTTACCTATTCCTCCAATGATTGCCTGATCATCTTTGTACAGTCTGTCTCCATGCAACTCAATAAATCCTTCAATCATTTCAGTGGTTATCTCTTTCATACTTAATCGATCTGTTTGACGTGCCTGCTTGACGATCTCCATTGCATTACTCATGTTGTCCACCTTCTTTTCCAATAGAACAGGAGTGCATATCTATGAGAGAGGCAATGACTGGTTTCAGCTTTTCTCTTTCGACGATCTGGTCGATAAAGCCATTTTTCATAACTGTCTCAGCCAGCTGGAAATCATCAGGCAGTGAAGCCTTGATAGTCTGTTCGATCACCCTTTTACCTGCAAAGCCGACTAGGGCTCCTGGCTCAGCCAGAATAATATCGCCTTCCATAGCAAAACTTGCTGTCACACCGCCAGTCGTTGGATCTGTCAAAATGGTCAGATAAAACAGTCCTTTGTCGGAGAAGCGTTTAATGGCTGAACTTGTCTTAGCCATCTGCATAAGTGAGAAAATTCCTTCCTGCATACGCGCTCCGCCTGAGGCTGTAAAAAGGACGACCGGCAGCTCTTTTTCAGCTGCTTTTTCAAATAGACGGGTGATTTTTTCTCCGACAGCCTGTCCCATACTGCCCATTATAAAATTAGAATCCATGATGCCTATAGCTGTATCATGCCCGCTTATACGCGCCTCCCCGGTCATGACTGCTTCTCTCAGGCCCGTTTTTATTTGTATTTTAGCTATTTTGTTTTCATAATCTGGAAAATCAAGTGGGTTTAGTGTTGTCACTTCCGTATCCCATTCTTTAAATGATTTAGGATCGACGGTTATCGTCAGTCTTTCTTGTGCGCTGATTCTAAACGTGTACTGACAATTTGGGCAACGTCTCGCTTTACCTAAAGCTTTCACATATATAGGCTTTTGGCAGTTGGGACATTTCTCAAACATACCGTCCGGTACTTGAGGTCCGTTTTGGCCTTGTGTTTTTTGCAGAGAGATATAAGGTCTTTTCTTGAATAACCTCATCCGTTAGCCTCCTTGTTTCCAAGCCAGCGTGGAATAATAATATTTTTAAGGGTGTCAGTTGTATAGTGACCGCTTTTAAAATCCTCATCGTGAAGTAGGTAGATATGAAAATCCAGGTTAGTCTGAATACCTTCTATGACCATTTCGTTTAAAGCCCGATCCATTTTACTGATTGCCTCAGCCCTTGAATTGCCGTGCGTAATCACTTTAGCGATCATAGCATCATAATAAGGAGGAATTACTGCACCGGCATACATTGCTGTATCCACACGCAGTCCTAATCCTCCAGACGGTATATTTAAAAATTCGATCGTCCCAGGAGAAGGCGCAAAATTAAATGACGGATTCTCAGCATTGATACGACACTCTATCGCATGTCCTGTTAAGGTCACGTCTGCTTGAGTAAGAGACAGAGGTTCGCCTGAAGCAATTTTGATTTGTTCTTTAACAATATCCACTGCTGTGATCATTTCAGTGATCGGGTGCTCCACTTGAATGCGTGTGTTCATTTCCATAAAATAAAAATTTTCGTCAGTGTCTACAAGAAACTCAATGGTCCCCGCATTTTCGTAACCAACTGTTTTTGCAGCTGCTACTGCACTTTGACAAATACGCTGTCTCGTTTCTTCGGTCAATGACGGGCCTGGTGCTTCTTCTAAAATCTTCTGATGATTTCTCTGTAGAGAACAGTCTCGTTCACCTAAATGAATCACATTACCGTAATGATCACCTAAGATTTGCACCTCGATATGTTTAGCCGGCGCAATGATCCGTTCGACATACATACGGTCATCATCAAAAGCAGCTTTAGACTCTGATTGGGCCTGAAGGAAATTTGCTTCAAGTTCTGCTTCAGAATAAACCATGCGCATCCCTTTTCCTCCCCCGCCGGCAACTGCTTTTATAATAACCGGGAGACCGATCTCATCGACCATATCTTTGACCTCTTCAAACTCTGTAATCGATCGATCGCTTCCAGGAACAACAGGTACATTTGCTTTTTTCATCATATCTCTGGCATTGGATTTATTTCCCATCTGATCGATCACTTCTTTTTTAGGACCGATAAAAGATACATTCACTTCTTCACACATTGCTGCAAATGTACTGTTTTCAGAAAGAAATCCAAAACCTGGATGAATAGCTTCAGCTCCAGTCAAAACAGCTGCACTTAGAATATTATGTATATTCAAGTAGGACTCATTTGCTTTAGAAGGTCCTATGCATACTGCTTCATCTGCCAGCTGCATGTGAAGCGCATCCTTATCCGCCGTTGAGTAGACAGCCACTGTTTTAATATTTAATTCCTGACAGGCTCGAATGATCCGAACGGCAATTTCTCCTCTATTGGCTATAAGTATTTTCTTAAACATGCACATACCTTCCTTAGTCATTTTTAACCAATATTTTTATTATCTACCAATAATAAAAGTCAGTTCCGCTTCACATACTTTCTTACCGTCAACGTATGCGACACCTTTACCGATGCCCGCATAATCTTTTAATTTCACGATATCCACTTTCAGCTCAAGAACATCCCCGGGCTGAACTTTTTTCCTGAATTTTACTTTATTCAGTCCGCCTAAATAAGCCGTCTGTGATTTGAACCGGTCCAGTTTAAGGAGTGGGATCGACCCCGCTTGAGCAAGACTTTCAACAATCAGTACACCAGGCATGACTGGGTCTCCAGGAAAATGCCCCTGGAAAAACTCTTCGTTTATCGTAACATTTTTGACTGCTGTGACATGTTCACCTGGAATCATTTCTGTCACTTTATCTATATAATAAATAGGATAGCGATTCGGGATCAGTTCCTGAATCTCCGCAATATTCATTGATGTCATTGTAATCTCCTTTTAAGTCGCTTTTATTTTTATTAGTGTCTGATCAAACTCAATCGCCTGGCCGTCTTCAACACTTATCTCTTCTACTGTCCCTTTTATATCGCTTTTGATTTCATTCATCACTTTCATTGCTTCAATAATAAGGACAGTCTGGCCTTCCTCGACAGTATCGCCTGCTTTGACGAAAGGTTCAGAATCCGGTGAGCTAGAGAGATAACTTGTGCCGACGATCGGTGATTTGATTAAATGAAAAGATTCATCTTCTGCATTTTCGACCTCGACTGAATCGACTTCCATTTCTGTTTTTTCCGTTTGTTTAGCTTTGCTTTCTTGCTTTAATGTACTAACCTGTTCACTCGCTTGAACTGAATCTAACGTTTGATTTGTGCTATCAGCATCGCGCTTACTGAGTTTGAGTGAAGCCGACGCATTCTGAAATTCAAAATGCGTGAGACTAGACTGATCGATCAATTGAATCAATTCTTTTATTTCTTCGTTTTTCATTCAGTATCACTCCATTTTTTAAAACAGGTCACCGCATTATGCCCGCCAAAACCAAGTGAATTGTTTAAAGCATAGATGTTTTCTTTTGTACGAGCTTCTCCGAGAATATAGTCTAAATCACATTTTTCATCCAATTCTTTTGTATTGATCGTTGGAGGCATAATGTTTTCTTGAAGAGATATTACGGTCGCAATGGCTTCTATTGCTCCTGCTCCACCTAATAAATGCCCAGTCATACTTTTTGTGCTCGATACTGCAACTGTTTTAGATGCTGCTTCTCCAAGGGCTAATTTTATAGCACTCGTTTCTGCAGAGTCATTGGCCGGTGTTGATGTTCCATGTGCGTTTATATACCCTACTTCGCCCGGTTCTATCCCAGCTTCTTTCATGGCCATCTTCATAGCTTTCGCAGCCCCTTCGCCGTCTGGTGTAGGTGCCGTCATGTGGAAACTGTCGCCTGTTGCGCCGTAGCCAACGATTTCAGCATAAATATGCGCGCCACGTTCTTTAGCTGAAGACAGACTTTCAAGTATAATAACACCTGAACCTTCACCCATAACGAAGCCGTGGCGGTTTTTATCAAAAGGTATTGAGGCTGTATCTGGATCATTGCTTGTTGATAAGGCATTTAATGCAGCAAAGCCGGACATGCCGATTTCATTCACGCTCGCTTCAGATCCGCCTGCCAGCATATAATCTGCATAACCGTGTTTGATTTGTCTGAATGCTTCACCGATCGAGTTATTGCCCGAAGCACAGGCGGTGACGATCGATAAATTAAGACCCTTAGCTCCTGTAGCAATCGAAATATTTCCAGCTACCATGTTCCCTATGGCTTTAGGGACAAACAGGGGTTCCACTCTATCTAATCCTTTTTCATGCATTTTTATGATTTGTTTCTGCATCGTATCTAATCCGCCAATACCAGAACCAACAATCACACCTAATCGATCAGCATCAAAATCAAAGTCCTCCAATCCGCTGTCTCTCATTGCTTCTAGTGCCGCTGCGACACCGTATTGTGAAAAGGGATCCATGCGTTTAGCTAATTTTCTGTCCATCAGTTCCTTGGGTACAAAATTTTTCACTTCTCCAGCGACGCTAACATCTATCGCTCCTCCATCAAATTTTGTTAAAGGACCAATACCATTTTTTCCCGTCTTTAATCCTGTCCAAAATTCTTGTGCAGAGTTTCCTAAAGGAGTAATAGCTCCCAAACCTGTAACGACAACTCTTTCCATTTGTATCCTCCTAGATTTAGCCATTCATGACCATGCCGCCATCAACATGCAGCACTTGACCCGTAATGTATTTCTGATCACTCAAAAAAGTCACTAATTCTGCAATTTCTTCTACCGTACCCAGTCGTTTGAGTGGTATGGACTGCAAAGCCTGTTCCTTGATGTCCTCTGTTAGGCTATCGGTCATGTCAGATTCAATAAAACCAGGTGCGATGGCATTAATCATAACCCCGCGTGATGCTAGTTCTTTAGCAATAGACTTTGTAAAGCCAATCACACCAGCTTTACTTGCAGCATAATTGGACTGTCCGACATTTCCAATTGTTCCTACCACGCTTGAAATGTTGATGATATGCCCTGAGCGCTGCTTCAACATAACTTTAGCAACTTCTCTTGCGGTAAAAAAAGTCCCTTTCAAATTAACTGACAGCGTAGAATCAAACTCTTCTTCGGTCATTCGGATAAGCAGATTATCTCTCGTAAGTCCTGCATTATTCACTAGGACATCGATTTTTTTAAATGTTTTCTTTATTTCTTTGATCATTTTTTTTACAAACGATTCATCGCTGATGTCTCCTACGACAGGATGAACCTCTCCGCTAAATGCATTGAAATACTCCAGCAATTCAGGAGTGAATTCCGATCGGCCATTGACAACGACCGTGTGCCCTTCTTTTAAAAATGCAGACGCGATCGCTTTACCTATACCTCTTGAACTACCCGTAACAATTACAACTTTTTTATTGTCCATACTCGGCTCCTTTAAGACTGAAATACCTTCGCAATGGTTTCCAATTGCTTGATCTTCTCGATGTTTTTCACAGTCACATCTCTGTCGATACGTTTAACAAATGAACGCAGTGCTTTTCCAGGTCCTACTTGAACAAAGGTCGTCACCCCATCAGAAATCATTTGTTTGATCATTTGTTCAAATTTCACAGATGATGCGATCTGTTTTTCTAAAAGTGGTTTGATCATTGCAGCATCAGTATAAACTTCAGCTGTGACATTAGAATAGACAGGTGTAGTGAACGATTTAAAAGCTACTTTGCCAAGATCTTCAGAGAATTCATGTGCAGCAGGTTCCAGCATTTTCGTATGAAAAGGGCCACTCACTTTTAATCGTGATGTTTTTTTGGCCCCCTTATCCATTGCTTTTTTCATTATTCTATCTACTCCGTCAGTTTCACCGGAGATAACCAGTTGTTCTGGAGCGTTATAATTCGCTATGGAAACGAAGGAATCTTTTGAGACTTCTTTACATAGTTGTGCTAATGTAGAGGCATTTAAACCTAAAACCGCAGCCATTGCTCCTTCTCCATCTGGTACAGCTTGTTCCATTAACGAACCACGTTTATGAACTAAAGGTATCGCCTCTTCGAAAGTTAAAGCGCCTGATGAAACCAAAGCTGTGTATTCACCTAGACTCAATCCGGCAACAGCGTCGGGAGAAATGCCCACGGACGTCTTCACGATGTGTTCGATGGCATGACTGACAGTCAGTATGGCGGGTTGGGTATAGGCCGTTTCATTTAATCGCGCATCATTATTGAAACATAGTTCAGCTAAATCAGTACCCAATTGTCTACTGGCCATATCAAAAATTCCTCTGACTTCACTATAGTTATCATAAAAATCTTTGCCCATTTCGTTGTACTGGGCTCCTTGTCCACTGAATAAAAAAGCAGTTTTCAAACGATCTCTCCTGTTCCTTTAGTCATTTAAAAGCAGATATGCTTTCATTTTATTTGTTTGAATATCAAAGTAAATAATCAAAAAAATATTGGATTCCTGACTATTTCACCATATTCACTCATGAGTTCCTGAATGATTTCATGACTGCTCTGCTCTTTTTTTACGAGACCAGCTATTTGTCCGGACATAAACGAGCCGCCATCTTTATCGCCTTCAACGACTGCTTTTCTAAGCGCTCCTTTAGCCAATTCTTCCAATCGTGAAAAATCAGGATCATTGTCACTCGACAATTCTTTTTCCACTTTTAAATACTCTTTCGTTAATTTGTTTCTTAAAACTCTGACTGGATGTCCAGTGATTTGCCCCGTAACTACGGTATCGATATCGCGTGCTTTAATGATACGCTGTTTAAATGTATCGTGCGCAATACTTTCATGAACAACAACAAACCGTGTACCTAATTGAACAGCAGAAGCTCCAAGTGCAAAGGCTGCAGCCATACCCCGTCCGTCAGCGATTCCACCAGCTGCAATAACGGGTATTTTTACCGCATCAACGACTTGAGGGACAAGCGTCATCGTAGTCAGTTTACCAATATGTCCACCAGCTTCCATTCCTTCACAAATGACGGCGTGCGCACCTTCTTTTTCCATACGACGTGCTAATGCCACTGAAGCGACGACTGGTATAACTGTAACTCCCGCTTCTTTGAACCTATGCATATATTTTCCGGGACTTCCCGCGCCTGTCGTTATCACTTTGATGTTCTCTTCACAGATCACACCCACGACTTCATCCACGTATGGGGACAAGAGCAGTAAATTTACCCCGAAAGGTTTATCTGTCAACTTTTTTGTTTCTTTGATCAATCCTCTGATAAACTCTCCGGGTTCATGGCCTGAACCTAACATACCCAGGCCTCCAGCGTTGGAGACCGCTGCTGCGAGACTTGGAGTCGCTACCCAGGACATGGCTCCTTGTATGATAGGATAATCGATCCCTATCTTTTCGATTAATGATTGATTCATCTAGGAGCTCCTTCCATATTTATTTAGCTTCTTTTTGTTTTTCAACGTAGTCTACCAAATCTTTAACTGTATTCAAACCTTCTTCAGACTCAATTTTGATATCAAATTCATCTTCAATATCGTTAATGATCTGGAATAAATCCAAACTGTCTGCTTCAAGTTCATCTCTGAAATTTGTATCCATTTGTACTTCGCTTTCTTCTTTGTCTAATTGATCCACGATAATTTCCTGAATTTGTTCGAATGTTGTCATTGCTGATTCCTCCATTTAGTTATTAGTTTATTATTATATTTTTATTAAAAGCGTTCCCCAGGTCAATCCGCCACCAAATGCACTTAAAACAATGGTTTGTCCACTATTCAGTTTGATCGTTCCATTCTCGATCGATTCATCCAGCAGTATAGGCAGACTGGCAGCCGACGTATTCCCATAATTTTCGATATTCATCAAAAATTTACTTAGCGGTCGGTCTAATTTTTTTGATACGATTTCAATGATCCTCGCATTTGCCTGATGCAGTAAAAAGTAATCGACATCTATAATGTCTGCTGATCCTTTTTTTAAAACCTGCTCAATACTTTTAGGTATCGATTTGGTTACAAAATTGAATATCGCACGACCATCCATCACTAAAAAACCATCTTTAACATTCATTTCGCAAAGGGGATTTCTGACTGCCTGCTCACCTGAAACGAGTGCATGACCTTTTTCTCCATCGGTATGCAGATCTTCTGCAATAAAGCTTTCAGCACCTGATTCTTTCTTCAGAATAACTGCTCCAGCCCCATCACCGAATAACACAGAGGTTTTCCGATCATTCCAATCCAATGTCTTTGACATCACTTCGCCACCAATGACAAGCGCATAGGGATGATCCATGTGACGCAACATTTTCTCTGCCGCAGACAAACCATATACAAAACCCGAACATGCAGCACTCAAATCAAATGCCATAGCGTTATTGGCTTTTAAAGCCGCTTGTACTTTGCTTGAAACTGAAGGAGACTGACTGTCCGGAGTCATTGTGGCTACAATGACTAACCCAATCTGGCTGATATCGATTCTCCTTTTATTTAAAGCATCTAGACTAGCTTTTATACATAAATCGCTCGTGTCTTCACCTTTAGAAAGATATCTTTTTTTAATTCCTGTTCTTTTTCTAATCCATTCATCAGATGTATCCATCCACTGAGTCAATGTTTCGTTGTAGACACTGTTATCTGGAACATATTTACCTGTTGAATGAATGGTTACGCCGAATGTTTTCATTAGTCTGGTAACTGTCCCTTCGTTCGTTCCAAATACCTATGCAGATTTTTTAATCCCAGCATAAGTACTTCAGACTCTTTTTCGTCCATTTCATTAATGGTTTCTTTTACCATATCACGGTGGAACTTATCATGAACACGGTAGAGTAACCGGCCTCTTTTGGTCAGCGCCAGCTGGACAACACGACGATCGATCTCGCTTCTCACCCGTTTAACATAGCCTTTTCTGACAAGATTGTTAACAGATACCGTTAGTGTTCCCACAGTGATTCCAAGTTTTTTTGCAACTTCGCTCGTTGTATGTTCCTGATACATCCCAATGGCATCGATTGTGTGCATTTCTTTAATCGAAACATCTTTAAATTGACTCATTTGTAATGTTCGTTCTTCTATCATAAGGACATCATTGAATATCGATACTAAATATTCATTGACTTCATTTATTCGTTGATCCACACCAACCCCTCCAATTTCACATTTAAAATATGCTTTGAACGTCAAACTATTTGACAATCAAAATAATAACTTAGATTTATATTTCTGTCAAGAATAATCTAAAAAAAATAAGCCATTTAAAATGGCTTATCCGCTGTTCACTCTTGTTCTTCTTCGTTAACTTGACTTTTAAAGCCTTCGATATCCTTAAAATTAACAACTGTTTTTTCTTCCACCAAATCATGCATGCGTTCAGCTGAATGCGTCCAGTTGATTTTAACTATCGCACTATTCGTCAGTAATTTTTCTATTTTACCTTCCATTGGTTCATCGCGAAAAGTAAAAATGATTTCATCACCAACGTCTGGTCTCAAATTCTCTTTGATTGTTTCAATAATCTCTACTGCTTCTTTGTAAGGCAAATCTAGTAGATTAGCAATACGGGAATTGCTGGCGCCTTTTCGAAGTTCTGTTTCCACAAGGTCTTGAACTTCAGTGGTTATTTCAACTTTTGCCACTTTCATCCCTCAATTCTTTCATAGTTTTTTTATAATCCTTTAATCATTATACCATAAAAAAACGATCTTAGCGACTAAACGCTTCCAAGCGGATGGCTCTCAACAACTTTATCCAAATGACTCACTATTATTTTAATAGATCAGCCGCTTTATAGCCTATCTTTTTAAGTGTCGTCTGAAGAGCCAAAACTTCTTCATTGGAACATGATTCAAAAATTTCTGATATCTTCTCGGCGTGTTTAGGGAAAATATCCTCCATCAACGATTTACCTTTAGTAGTCAATTCACAAAACGTGACACGCCTGTCCCTTACATCAACGATCCGATTGATCAGTCTCTTTTCTTCAAGTTGTTTAACAACATAAGTGATGCTGCTCGAAGCAAGCAGTACTTGCTGTCCGATTTTTTGGATAGGCTGCTTTCCTTTACTGTAAAGAAGCTCTAAAACTGTAAACTCTGTTGCGTTTAATCCATAAGAACTCATATCTTTTTTCACAAGTTTTTCAACACTGGTAGAGGCTTTCAATAATATTCTTAAAGCCCTCAATTCTTCTTCGTTCATCTTTTTATCCATCACCTTTAAATAATCTTATTTTTTTGCTGGTTTGCTTTCTCTTCATCTTTTCTAAATAGTCGATTAAGGCAAAGAATCTCATTGCTACTCGTTTTCCATGTCATTGAACAGTTTAGCATATTTATAAAAGGCCAGTAACTGAAAAGAACTTGCTAATATTACAAGAACAGCTATTGTGCCACTCGATAGTTTAGGGAAAAAGACGGCAATGAACATGGTGAGATAAAAAATAATGGTTGCAATTTTTCCATACCATTTCGCTCCGTCAAGCGTCATATTTTTTCGATAAAGTCTTATATTCTGGACAAACATAAATGTTTCTTTGATCAAAAACAGGACAAATAAAAAAATAAACAGCTGCCACCTGATCATCAGCACACCTACGACCGCGATTTGAGTCAGTTTGTCTGCTACTGGATCCAAAAGCTGACCGATACGCGTACCCTGATCATACTTCCTGGCAATATAGCCATCCAAGGCATCTGTCACTCCTGACAGAACAAGGATCCCTGTGGCAAACAGATGATCCATCTGTGTTTCTGCCCCTAGATAGTAGTAAACAAAAAAAGGAATGAGGATCAGCCTGAAATAAGACAGCAGATTCGGTACTTTGAACCAATCTCTCAGAGCCATATCATCATTCCTTTCTATATACCGAGAGTGAGGGATTCGAACCCTCGCACGACATAAAGCCGCCTAACGGATTTCGAGTCCGTCCCCTTCAGCCAGGCTTGGGTAACTCCCGTATTTACAAGTTACATTATATCTAATGTCCACTGCTTTTTCAATGAAAAAAAGGGACTCAGAAGATTTTCGCTAGCTTCCCCCGACGTCCCGGTTTTAATTATTTTCGAAGATTGTCTGGATCTGGGTCATCAGGGTTAAAAACATCTTCGTGTGTATCGGCATTGGATTGCGGTTCATTAAAATCTACACCGAACCCTGGAGCCTTGATCCCTTCGGATGATAATGTGTCAGAATTCTTTGATGTGTCTTTGATCTTTTTCGTATGAGGTTCGTCTGTTTCATCAGACTGATCAGATTTTTCTTCCGTACTGAATATAGAATGAGACGAGTCTTTCAGCAAAATAAGAAAGCCTCCCTGAGTGATCACATCATCAAACCGTTTTTCATCTGCTTCGTTAAGACTATATTTTCTAAGGGTTTCTTTTCTATCGGTATCCAGTTCTTTCACATTAACTGTTTCATTTTCGATACCTCTAACTTTTTCGCATTCTGATTTATTCTCATCTGAACATATAAGCAGCAGATCATCTTTTGAGTAATCCATCTTCTGTATATAATTTTCAACTACAACAGCCATATCTTTCGCTTCTTTTTTAGCTTCTAATATTTTCACGATGATATCCTCCTCTTTATTGTAATTCTAACAGAGCAGTAAGCCTATCACCAAACATAAGGTTCAAAAATTGTTGTTAGCCTAAAGCGACGTCTAAAAACATCATGACCGTGAAACCGATCATAGCACCGATCGTTCCTATATCATTGTGTCTTTCAACTTTGGCTTCCGGAATCAATTCTTCAACAACTACGTAAATCATAGCACCTGCGGCAAAAGCCAGAGCGTAAGGCAAAATCGGCCGCATGGAGGTAACTAAAGCCGCTCCCAACACGCCGGCAATAGGTTCGACGATCCCTGACGCCTGTCCATAAAGAAAAGCCTTGGTTCTGCTGAAACCTTCTTTTCTCAAAGGAAGAGACACGGAAGCGCCCTCCGGAAAGTTCTGAAGTCCGATCCCTATTGCAAGCGCTATAGCACTTGCTACAGTGGAAGCGGGAAAACCAGCTGCAGCAGCACCAAACGCTACGCCGACCGCAAGTCCTTCAGGGATATTATGTAGTGTAATTGCCAGCACCAATAGAACACTACGTCTTAAATCCGTTTTGATTCCTTCCTCTTTACCACTGCTGCCATTTAGGCTTGGGTGCAAATGAGGCAACGACTTGTCAGTGATCCATAAAAACAGACCTCCTGCTAAAAAGCCAACGACGGCGGGTATCCAGCCGGGTACATTCGTTTGTTCAGCAAGTTCTATAGCTGGAGCCAGGAGAGACCAGAAGCTTGCTGCGATCATTACCCCTGCAGCAAATCCCAACATGGCAGTTAAAACACTTTTATTCATATCTTTCATTAAAAAGACCAGCGATGCACCTAGTGCTGTTACGCCCCATGTAAAAAGCGTAGCCAGAAAGGCCTGCATCACAGGATGTAAAGAAATAAACCAATCCACTATACATTCTCCTTAAATTATATTCATTTTATATTATAGCGGAAAAATGCCGTATTTAAAACAGTTTCAAACTATTCATTCATTTCTTTGAACTACCGTGTAAATCACTTTAGATTCTAGACTATGTCTTTAACACTTTATTTCTTGTTCCAGCTGAACTCATTGAATCTTCCAAATTTAGTGAAGTTTTTCCTCGTCTTGACAACTAAGGAGTAGATGATGTTTGAGTGTGCGTTAAAGGTCTTTTGTAGTGACCAGTGGAAAGATTTACTTGTTCGAGATGGACACAGATGTGCGCTTTAAGTCCTTCTAACAGAAAGATTTTACTTGAGAAGGCAGTACATGCTTCCAGTTGTGACCACCCACAAATAAGTCAGATTCCACTTTGTCCTTTGGCTAAAAGTATTGCCTGCTGAATTGTTTTTCTTCTACTTATATTAAACTTGTATCAGCAGGTAAATAATCATAAAAAAAAGAAAAGACCAGAGTCTTTTCTTTTTTAGTCTATTTAATATAATGACGTTCTGGGAGGGATTCGAACCCCCGACCGTTCGCTTAGAAGGCGAATGCTCTATCCAGCTGAGCTACCAGAACAATTTTACCAACAGAACTTATTATATAGCGATTATTGCCTGATGTCAATAATAAATTGGTTTTATTCTTTCAAAGATTTGCTCAGCCAAGCTGGTTTCATGTTTAAATTTTGTTTTTAGGCTTTATCTCTTAATCATTATGAAAAACTTCCCCTGTTTTTGTGTACACTGTTTCTCTCTTTCCTACTCGCTTATTCAAATATCTTGCCAGAATAAAAAAGTAGTCAGATAAGCGATTCAGATAGATCAGAATATTTTCCTGAACGGGCTCTTCTTCAGCAAATGCCAATATATCCCGTTCTACTCGGCGCGTGACTGTTCGAACTACATGAGCTTGCGCTGCCGGTTTCGTCCCTCCTGGAAGGATAAAATATTTTAATTCGCTAAGATGTGGCGTCAGCTCGTCAATTTTTTTCTCTATATTTTTGAATTTGGATGGACTGAATACAAACGCCAGCTTGTTTTCTTTATCTGCCAGGATACTGCCGATATCGAACAAGTCGTGCTGGATAGTATAGAGATCTGTAAGGATGCCTCTTTCTGTATCTCTGTAATTTTCATCGACTATGCTTACAAGTAAACCGATGTGAGCATTCAATTCATCGATATTTCCATAAGCATCCACACGTCCATTGGTTTTTTTAACTGTTCGTCCGCCGATCAAATTTGTATTTCCGTAATCTCCTCTACCCGTATATACTTTCATTGATTATCCCGTCCTTTCATTGTCTTAAAATCGATCGATAACTTGTGGTTCTTTAGATGGTTTACAGTTGAAAACTCTTGAAAGAAGCCTTATCTGCTTCTTTCAAGAGTTCGACTACCAAGCTCATTCTTTATTAGTAAAGCTTAAAGTATCTATCCATTTCATATTGTGATACTGCAGTGGAATATTTTCTCCAGTCTGCTTCTCTGGCTGCTACAAATCTTTCAAAAATGTGCTGACCCAAAGCATCAATGATCGTTTCATCATTTTTCAGTGCTTCCAGTGCTTCGGCAATCGTTTTAGGCAGTGATTGAATTTGATTTTCTTCGCGCTCGAACTGGTCCATATTATAGATATTCTTGTTGATAGGCTTTGGAGCACTTTTAGCTTCAGAAATACCCATCATACCAGCTTTCAATAATACTGCCAGAGCTAGATAAGGGTTGGCTGTCGGATCGACGCTCCTTAATTCAACGCGTGTGGACTGTCCTCTGGAAGATGGCACGCGAATCAAAGGTGTCCGGTTCGTTTCAGACCAGGCCACATAAACAGGCGCCTCAAATCCAGGCGTCAGTCGTTTATAGGAGTTGATGATTGGATTACAGATAGCTGTATAGGCTTGAGCGTGATCCAAGAGTCCTGCGATAAACTGATAAGTCGTTGTACTTAAGCCGTCTGCACTGCTTTCATCGTAAAAGGCATTTACTCCATCTTTAAATAGAGACATATTGAAATGCATGCCCGAACCACTGATGTTTTCAATCGGTTTAGGCATAAAGGTGGCATGCAGCCCATGTTTTCTAGCTACGGTTTTGACGATCAATTTAAACGTCTGTATATTGTCGCAGGCTTCTACTGCATTGGCGTACTTCCAATCGATCTCGTGTTGACCAGGTGCTGCTTCGTGATGGCTGGCTTCGATTTCAAAACCTAATGCTTCGAGTTCCAGCACGATATCTCTTCGACAGTTTTCTGCCAAATCTGTCGGTGCTAAATCAAAATAGCCGCCGTGATCATTGAGATTCTTGCTTGGATTACCGTTCTCATCCAACTTGAACAAGAAAAATTCTGGTTCAGGGCCTAAATTGAATTCCGTAAAACCTAAATGTTCCATTTCTTTTAGAATGCGCTTGAGATTGCTTCGAGGGTCTCCTTTGAAGGGTTCACCTGAAGGCATATAGACATCGCAAATGAAGCGGGCGATCCGACTGTCACCGGATTCGAGCTCCCAGGGAAAAATCAGCCAAGTATCCAGGTCTGGATGCAGTTTCATATCGCTTTGATCGATCTCCACAAAGCCATCTATAGAAGAACCATCAAAAGCCATTTCATTGTCCATAACCTTATCCAGCTGACTGATAGGGACTTCAACGTTTTTGATCACCCCATCGATATCTGTAAACATCAGTCTCAGAAATCTGACGTTTCTCTCTTTTGCTTCTTTCTTTATTTCCTCTTTGCGATTGGAGGACATTGTCCATTCATCATCCTTTCAGTAATGTCGTTCTATTTCTTTAAGATTACGTGCAACCCATTTAATTGTCAACCGTTTTACTTTTCTATGTACTAGCCATGGTACATCAGTTTCAAATTATGTAATAAGTTATGGTGAATAAGAGCCATTTATCAAAAAACGTCGAGATCCTAGGACCTCGACGTTTTAAAAGCATGACATTTTTATGCTTTAACTGCATCTTTTAAAGCTTTACCAGCTTTGAATGCCGGAACTTTAGTTGCAGGAATCTGGATTTCTTCCCCAGTTTGAGGATTACGTCCTTTACGTGCTGCGCGGTCGCGTACTTCAAAGTTACCAAATCCAATGATTTGTACTTTTTCGCCGTCAGCTAATGTATCTTTGATTGAGTCGAATACAGCTTCTACTGCAGCTGTTGCATCTTTTTTTGATAGATCAGCTGAAGATGCTACTTTTTCGATTAATTCTGCTTTATTTGCCATCGTTATCTTTCACCTCCTCGAAAGAAGCTAATGCATATAATTCAATGAATGTATTTGCAAACTAACCGCATTCTTTTTCTTGACATGCACTTGGGTGAAATAGTCGGTTATGACATTTCAATTAAAAAGATACCACAGAATCCTTGATACTGCAATGCTTTTGTACTATTCTCCTGTAATTTCAGCTTTTTTTCATGAGAATCTTATGCAGTATAAATAATAAGATGTCTTTTTTTACTACTTTCGTTTTCTTGGAATAATACGAATAGGCGTTCCCGAAAAGTTAAATGTATCTCTGAACCTATTCTCTAAAAAACGTGCATACGAAAAGTGAAGTAGTTCCGGATCATTTACAAAAATGACGAATGTTGGAGGTGATACAGAAACTTGTGTCGTATAGAAAATCTTCAAGCGGCGCCCTTTATCCGTTGGAGTCGGATTTGTTGCCACAGCATCCATGACGACATCATTCAAGATAGATGACTGAATACGTAAGTGCCGGTTCATAAAGACTTCTTCAATACGCTCTGGCAGAAGATGAAGGCGTTTCTTTGTCAATGCAGAAACAAAAACGATTGGTGCGTAGCTTAAATACTGGAAGCCTTCTCTAACATCCAGTTCAAATTCTTTCATTGTATTGGTTTCTTTTTCGATTGCGTCCCATTTGTTCACAACCAGTATGATTCCTTTGCCGGCTTCGTGAGCATAGCCAAATACACGCTTATCCTGTTCTCTGATGCCTTCTTCAGCATTGATGACACATAAGACGACGTCAGACCGGTCGATAGCTCTTAAGGCTCTTAAAACACTGTATTTTTCAGTGGATTCATAAACTTTCCCTTTTTTTCGCATGCCTGCTGTATCAATAACAACAAAATCCCGGCCTGCTTTCGTTTGAAAATGAGTATCTACAGCTTCTCGTGTCGTCCCTGCAATATTAGAGACAATGACCCGCTCTTCACCGATAATGGCATTGACAAGGCTTGATTTACCAACGTTAGGGCGCCCGATCACGCTGAATTTGATCGTTGAATCATCATACTCATCTTCTGAATCTTCTGGAAAATATTTTAAAGCCTCGTCCAGCACATCTCCCAGACCTAGACCATGAGAACCCGATATAGGAAAAGGATCTCCCAGACCTAGAGAATAAAATTCAAATATATCATTCCTGAGTTCAGGATTATCAGCTTTGTTCACTGCCAGTATGACAGGTTTTCCGGATTTGAAAAGAATAGGAGCCACTTGCTGATCTTCATAAGTAACGCCTTCTTTTACGCTTGTTATCATTATGATCACATCAGCTTCTTCTATTGCGATCTGAGCCTGCTGACGGATTTGCACGTTAAGCGGTTCGTCTTCAAGAGTAATGCCGCCCGTATCTATTAATGCGAAGTCTCTTCCAAGCCACTCTGCATCAGCATAAATCCTATCTCGCGTTACTCCTGATGTATCTTCGACGATAGATATACGTTCTCCTACAATACGATTGAAAATCGTGGATTTACCGACGTTGGGTCTTCCTACAATGGCTACAGTTGGTTTCACCACCATAACACCTTCTTCCATAGTTATAATTGTTTCATAAAGCACGACACCCAACTGCAATAGGCATTATACCTAAATACAGTTGGGTGCGGTAAAAGATACCTTTTTATTGACTACTCTTCGTCATCTTCATCCAATAATCCTGAAAGTTGATCACCGATCTGGTCACCTAACGTGAATGCCCCTTCGTCATCATCATCACGCAATGATGGCTGTGTGATTTCTGGTTTATCCTTAGCTTTCATCTTAGGCGCTGATTTAGGTTGCTCAGTGTCTGCTGATTCATTCGTATTTTCTTCTAAAGCTTTGATACTTAGAGAAATACGTTCTTCTTCAGGATTGACACTCAATACCTTGACTTCTATTTCTTCATCTTTAGCTACAACTTCATGTGGCGTTTCCACATGTTTGTGTGCCATTTCCGAGATATGAACAAGGCCTTCAACACCTGGTTTTACTTCAACGAATGCACCAAAGTCAGTGACACGTTTGACTGTTCCTTTAGTTACAGTTCCAGCTGGAAGTTCTTCTTTGATATTATCCCAAGGTCCAGGTAATGTCTCTTTGATGGACAAGGAAACGCGTTCCTGCTCTTTGTCGACTTTAAGAACTTTGACATCTACTTTGTCCCCTTTGGATAACTTATCTTTCGGAGATGCGATACGCTCGTGAGCGATCTCTGAAATATGAACGAGTCCATCAACGCCGCCAACATTCACAAAAGCACCAAAGTTGGTCAAGCGAACGACTTCACCTTCAACTACTGAACCTTCTTCAAGGTTTTCAAGTGCTTCCTCACGCTCGGCTGCCCGCTCTTTTTCCAGGAGAACTTTACGTGAAAGGATAAGCTGACGTTCTTTTGGATCGATTTCAATAATTTTAAATTTGTACGTGTTGCCTTCAAACTGATTCAAGTCACTGACGAAATGGGTATCGATCTGTGAAGCTGGAACAAATCCCCGTACGCCAAGATCAATAGTCAATCCACCTTTAACGACACGAGAAACCGTTGCTTCGATCACTTCATCGTTGTCGTATTTCTGCTGTAATTCTTCCCATACTTTACGCTGATCGACACGTTTTTTAGATAGGATAAAGCTACCCTGTTCTTTATCTTTGATATCTCTTAATACGACGACATCGATCGTGTCGCCGATAGAGACAACATCAGAGGGTTTATCAAAACGTTCAGTTGAAAGTTCACGAGGTGGAATCACACCTTCTTGACCACTTTCCAGTCCAACGATGACTTGTTTATCACTGTCGATAGTCAGTACTTCACCTTTAACAAGATCACCAGGAGTGATGTCATCGACATCTTTCATTACGTCAGACATCGATTCGCCAGATGCTGCCTCATCTACTTCAACTGCAGGATGTACCTGCTGCTTTTCGTTTTCCGCAAAGACATCCTGTGCAGTCGTATCGTCAGGTGTGTCTACCTGTACCTGCTCTTTTGCAGTTTCTACTGCTTCCTCTTCTGTTACCTCGTTCATGTCTCTTTCGTTTCTGTTTTCTTCTGTCATTATATTTGCCTCCCAAAACCAATAATTCCTACATCTTTTATTGTACCGAATAAATAAAATAATTTCCACTAAAACATACTATCTTATCTGATAACTGTTAATTATATCTTTTGAATCAATTGTTTGATTTCATTTACAACTTCGTCAATGGTCATTTTGGTTGTATCGATCCGGATAGCATCTTCTGCCTGTTTTAAAGGAGAAGAATCACGAGTGGAGTCTTTATAGTCTCTTTCAGCTATATCTTTTTTAAGTTGATCCATATCTGAAAATATCCCTTTTTCCTTGTTTTCTTTATGTCGGCGCTCCGCTCTTTCTTTGACACTGGCAACTAAAAATATCTTAAGATCCGCATCCGGCAAAACTACTGTACCGATATCACGTCCATCCATGACGACCCCGTTATTCAAAGCCATATCCTGTTGACGCTTGACCATTAATTTACGGACTTCTGGATGCGCGGCAACCACTGAGACTGTATTTGTAACATTGTTATCTCTTATATCATGAGTGATATCGACTCCGTTTGAAAACACAAATTGCCCTTTTTCATTAGGTTCAAATGTTATATCTGTCTTTTTCAGCAGCTGAACTAGTGCATTTTGATCTTTTATATTCACATTTTTTTCTAAAGCCTGATACGTCAACGCCCGATACATGGCTCCAGTATCTACATAAATCAAGTCCAGCTCTGCAGCGATTTTTTTTGCCACTGTGCTTTTTCCAGATGATGCTGGTCCATCTATCGCAATGGTCAATGATTTGTTTTCCATACTCTCCACACTTTCATTGTCAGATTAATTTACCTGTAACTGTTGACCAACATAAACTGTTTCATCCTGCAGGCCGTTCAGCTGCATCAACTCTTCAGTAGTCATGCCGTGATTAAGTGCTATACGGTACATATTGTCTCCTGCTTTGACCGTGTAGTAAGCGGCATTTTGAGCTGCAGCGCTGCTTTCTCCTTCATCTGCAGTTGGTTCTTCAGCTTCAGTCGTTTCAGAAGTGTCCGTGCTCGTCGCAGGTACTTGCTGTTTTTCTTCTGGATCCGTTGCTGTTTGATCTTCACCTGTTTCTTCTGTTTCAGGTGCGGCATCCACCGATTCTTCTTTTGGCGCTTCTTCGCTGATAGACGCTCCGTCTTGATTTTCATCCATTGCTTTTTCAGATTCAGATTCATTACTTGTTTTTTCTTCCTTGCTTTCCTCTAAAGTATCTGTTTCTTCCTGATTATTTTCAGCAACCTGTTCTACTGAAGGACTGGTTGGTTCTTCCGCCAGTGAATCTCGACTCGACCACCAGACATAAGCGGATGTTGGTAAAATAATAAGTAAAGCTAAGAATATCAAGGTGACAGTTAGAATAGGTGAAATACTTTTTTCTCTTTCCCTTTTAGCTTTTCTTGACAGGGGTTCCCCTTCATTGAATTCAGATTCTTCGTCAAAGCGTTTTGACCATAGCTCTTCCATGGATTGACGATCATTTTTACTCATTATGTGACTCCTTTCAAATGTTACGGTACTTATTATAGCATATTTAAAAGCACTTTTAAGGCTGACTGTTGAAATTAAATAATTTGTTCAAAATCGTTTCCCAGTCCTCTTTGTTCTGAGTATAATGCAAATTTGGTCCACGTTTTTCAAAAGGTAACGATAAGTTTTCTTCACAATATGAACAGCATTTTTTTTGCTGTTCTAGCGTTTCCTCGCCAAAATAATTTAATAGTAATTCCCGTTTACACTGATCTGACATAACATACTGCAGCATAACAGCCAATTGTTTATTTTTAAGTACTTTTCTTTCTTCAACGAGCTTTAAAGCTTCTTTGATGTTTATTTTTTGAGTTATAAAATATTGGGCAAGTCGCAGTTTGCTGTCGTCTTTAAATTTTTTCAATTCATCGGGATGCCGATATGCATACTTCAGTTCGTTTTCTTCTGGGAGAGATGCTTCTTGCAGTCTTTTTTGAAGATACTCATCACCAGGTTCATAAAGAAGAAGGGCGATTCCACCCTTTTTATCTCTGCTGGCCCGTCCGATTTCCTGTAAATACATCTCAGGATTTGCAGGTATGTGATAATGAATAATATAACGTATATCAGGTTTATCTATCCCCATACCAAAAGCGCTCGTCGCACAGATGATATCTAATTTATTAGCTAAAAACTGCGCCTGTATTTTTTTCTTGTCTTTGGTTTCTATTTCACTGTGATAACTTTCCGCAGAGAACGCAGTCCTTCGTCTGATTTTTTCTGCTGTTTTTTCCGACATTTTTTTGCTTGAAAAGTATATAATACCGGACGAGCCGAAGGTATTTACTGCATGGATCACCTTCGAAACCTTATCCCCTTGACATCTTTCAACTCTCAACTGTATCGACGGGCGATCAACAGAATAAATTACTTCTTTTATATTTGATTCAAGTTTCAAATTTTCAATGATTTCTTTTCTCACTTCGTAAACCGCCGTTGCGGTCAGTGCCATTGTCAGTGGTTCTGATAACTGTTTTCTCAAATCGCCAATTTTTAAATAATCCGGTCTGAAATCCATACCCCACTGGGAAATACAGTGAGCTTCATCTACTACAAGCAATGAAATCTCGATGTCTTCTAGCCGTTCTACAACTCTTTTCTGCTGCAGCATTTCTGGCGAGACATAAATAAATTTATATGTATGCAAAAATTCAAGTCCTTGTCTTTTTTCTTTTGCTGACATATGACTGTTTAAAGCGAGGACAGATTTCTCTCCATTTCTCTTCATTTTTTCAACCTGGTCTTCCATAAGAGAAAGCAGTGGAGAAATAATTAATGTCGTACCACGCATCAAATAAGATGGCAGTTGGTAACACAAAGTTTTTCCGGTACCTGTCGGTAACATGACAAGCGAATTCTTTCCTGTCAAAGCAGCTTCTATCGCTTCTCCTTGCCCCGGTCTCAGCTTTTTGAATCCGAATTTCATTTCAAGAGTATCATATACCTGACTTTTCAATGATTTGTCCATTACGTCTCGTCCTTTCGATTTCAACCAATCGGAAAACAAAAAAATCCAGATCCTCGACTACATTTTTTGCTTCAGCATACTGTAATTTTGGTTTTTTATTTAATAGTGCACGGCAAGCAGCATATTTTTCTCTGGATATATAGCGTTTAAAATAGGGCCAATTTAAAATTAAAACACACTCCAGGATATGTTCTCTGATCGTATTGACTTTTAATTTTCGCATTCTGGCGACGTCATCAATACCTTTACCTTTTTCAAGTAACTGCTTCGTTATATTCGCACTGTGACTCAACCCTTCATGGCATTCCTTATGTGTATCTTTCAAAAGAGCGGATAACAGAGGATACTGGGTCGGCTCTAAAAGAGTGATCTTATAGTTGAATTGTTGTAATCTAACTCTATATTCTTCTTTCGAAAATCCATATCTTTCCTGTAATTGACGACTTGTTTCGCCGTAAACATCATATCCAGTAAAATGAGCCGAGATGAAATCAGCTTCTTCAGTAGGTAAAGTCTTTAACATGGCTTTCAACTCAGCCGCCCAGTTAGACGTCAATGAGTTCATCGGCAACTTCTGTTCGATCAGCCATTGTTTTAGTTTTCGCTGCTCATTTACTGAGGATAGAAAAGGAGAATAATTTTTATTCCTGAAACTGTATTCTGACAATACTTGTGTAACAAAAATCATTCGATTAAAAAATAGAGGAAGTGTACCATAATAACTTAACTGATTCAAATGATTAATTACTGGAAACTGGTCAGAAAAAGCTGTTTTGCTTTTTATGCCTTTTTCAGTCAGTACCAAATGTTCATCTTGTAAAGCAAGTAAATCATTACTTACTAGAAACATTGACAACTTCTCCCATTTTTTCTCAGTCATTTCTGGAAAAAGACCGAAAAGTGCATAGAGTTTATTTTTTTCAACATTAAATAAAACAGAAGGTGTTCGTTTGGCTGTCGCAATCAACTTCAGCTGCCTGGTCGTGACACAAGTCTTTTCATTAAATAAGCTTATGACATATTTAAAAAGAAAATCACGTTCCATTACATCATCCCCCACCGCTAAGTATTTCCTTCACCTGGATTTTATTATAGCACTATTAATCTCTGATCTCAGAGAAAATAGTGTACAAGAAAAAACAAAAAAAGAAGAAAGATCATACGACTATCTCAGACATATGATCTCGCTTCTTTTTTAAGTTTTAATTTTAAATTTACCGAGTTTCATTGGCGATCATTGAAGAAAAGTGCTTCTTTTTGAATCTTTTCTGCATTTTATCCAACCAGTGCTTCAGCTTAGTAAAGGCAACATAAAAAGTAAGTCCAACTAAAACACCTTTCAACATATTAAAAGGAACAACAGCCAACAGTAGATACGAACGCATAGGTCCGACATCAAACCCCATGACAGCCATATAAGCCGGAGCGATAAAGAGCCAGTTTAAAAGTGCCATCATCACTGTCAGAGATAGAGTGGATGAGAATATGCTGATCACTTTATTTTTGATGGAAAGACCATACCTTGTGATGATAAGATATATGGGTAAAGTAAAGGAAATCGATGCAATAAATGCAGCCGTATCTCCGATAGGGAAGCCCATTTCGCCTCCTTTTTGCACATATGATAAAAGTGAACGAATAAAGGCTATAGAAACACCGGCAGCAGGTCCGTAGACATACATGCCGAATAAAACAGCCAGATCACTGAAATCCACCTTTAAAAATGGAGAGCCAGGTAAGAGCGGGAAAGACAGCATAGAAACTACCCAAGCTATAGAGGCCAGCATGGCAACGCCTACCAGCTTCTTTGTTTTGTTGTTTGACATAATAAATCCTCCTAAAAGGATTCATCCTACTGAGGGTGAACTTCCCTGAATGTCACTGTCTTGTTGTTTCCTGAAAAAGAGATAATAAAAAAACTCTGTTTATCCCAATTTTCAGGAGACAAACAGAGCTATAGACAGTTTTACGTTCAGTCAAAAAGCTCCATCTTCTTTATCCAGACTATACTGTCGGTACTGGAATTACACCAGTTCAGCAATTTTACTCGCTCGTGGACTTTACCACCGGTAGGGATTTTCGCCCTGCCCCTGAAGATGAATCATTATTTTTAATTTGTATTCATTATAGCACAATAATAAAAGATATCAAGTGTTTGTTTTATATTTCACTATCTCGAGACGTTTTCAGTCAGTATCAATTTCCTATTCTTCATTAGATTCACTTGGGATATGGATAATAAAGGCAGAACCTTCCTCAAAACTTGATTCTACTTCAATATATCCGTCGTGTGCTTCTATGATATTCTTAACTAAAGACAGACCTATTCCAGTACCCTTCGCTTTAGACAACTGATTATTGCGTGACTTGTCTGCCTTGAAAAAGCGATCAAAAATATAAGGCAAATCTTCCTCAGGTATTCCTGTTCCAGTATCCTTAACGATCATGACCACTTCATCCAGCTCTTCCTCTTTAAGAAGCTGCAGGGTCACGATTTTTTCATCCTTATCCGTCATACTTGTATGCCGGATAGCATTATTGACAAGATTCACAAAGACCTGATCCATTTTATCCTTATCCAGCGTCAGTAAAATAGTTTCCTTCGGTGCTTCCATTTGGAGGGAAACCTCTACATCACTTGCCATTGTATCGAATCGGAAAAGAAGATTACGGAGGTAAGTATTCATGTTTACCTCTGTCTTTTGCAGTTCGATATAGCCCGCTTCCATCCGTGACAAGTCCAGCATCTCATTGACCATGCGGTTCATACGCTGCGACTCGTCTCTAATGATTTGAGCCATTTCTTTCTTTTCTTCTAAGGTTTCAGCTACATCATCCAGGATCGCTTCACTGTAGCCCTGGATCATTACCAGAGGTGTGCGTAATTCGTGAGAAATATTATTGATAAAGTCTACCCTCATTTTATCTAGGCGGTGTTCTTTTGTCAGATCTTTAGTTGATACGACAAATCCACGTAATTCTCTACTGTCTCTTTCAAGTAAAGGCAGTATACTGACAACATAATAAGTCTCTTTCAACTCGATAGTGAATTCCACAGATGTTTTTGTATTAAAAACATCATTTAGTTTTTCTGCAATGTCGACAAAATCATCCTGCTTTGATGACGATGCCTGTTCGATCTGATAATGTGTCAGAAAAATATCACCGGTCGGGTTGGACAAAAGAAGCGTTCTATCAGAATCATAATATAAAATTCCCGTTTCGACATTGTCCAGGATATGAGACAACAATTCCTTTTCCTGTCTAACGACCATCCGATTGGTTTCCAGAGAATGGCCCATTTTATTCATTGCCATTGCCAGCTCTGATAAGTCATCGCGACCTGATATAGATAGCTGGCGACTAAAATCATCCCGGGCATAGTCAAAAGCAATATTTGTCATGGCATTGATCGGCTCAGAAACATTGCGTTTCAAATACATATAATAATAAAGCGCAGCTAAAAGATGGGCAAGTATCAGTCCCGTCAATAAGTAACTGATCCTTTTTTCCAGTGTCACTAAAAAAGATAAATCAGCCCATGAATATAATAAAGCCTCCTGACCATCTATAACCGCTGGCTTGATGTGAAAAACATAGGGGATATTCGCTTCGTATCCATCATTTTGATCTGATCGTATCGCCACATGGTCACTGGAATAAATTTTATCCATTATAGCAGGTTCCCTGGCTATCTCTTCCTTCTCCTTTTCGTCAAAAGGTTGAATCCAATCGTCATCGTTTGAGGAATACGTATCATCTAACAATAGAGCAAAATTGACTTGGGGATGAAAGTTATTGATTGCTTCTATATTTTCCAATAAAAAATCTGGATCGACAGTCGTCAGTCTCTCCATATTTTCTATGACCTGTTCATATTCATCCATGTAGTTTTCTTTGATTTCATGAGAATAAAAAACCCCATAATAGACTGTTGTTATGAAGAAAGATAATATCGTGATACCAAAAGTAATGAGCCAGATCCTGATCGCCACTACGTTTAATTTCATACGATTACCTCTCTTCGTCTGGATATGAATTTAATTTATACCCAAGCCCCCAAACTGTTTCAATCATTTTCGACGCAACAACTGATTCTTTTTTCAATTTCTCTCTTAAGCGTTTGATATGTGTGTCTACAGTTCTCAGATCACCAAAGAATTCGTACTTCCATACCTCTCTCAATAATTGTTCCCGACCGAAAATCTGATCCGGTGAAGACATCAAGTAATGAAGAAGGTCATATTCTTTCGGAGTTAAATTAACAGCTTTTCCGTCTGCAGTGACTCTTCTTGAGTCATTGTCTATTTCCAGATGAGGAAGCGTTAATGTATCGGAAATATCTCCATTGGATGCATTTAACGATTCGCTTTTGGTTCGTTTCAAAATAGCTGCTACCCGTAAAACTATTTCCCGAGGGCTGAATGGTTTAACGATATAATCGTCAACACCTACTTCAAACCCTTGTATGCGGTTCAGTTCTTCTCCTTTAGCTGTAAGCATCATAATGGGTGTTTCTTTTTCTTTCCTGATTTCTTCTGCAACTTTAAGACCATCTAATTCGGGCATCATGACATCTAAAAGGATCAAGTCATAGTCATTTTCCTTGGCCATATCCAAGGCTTTTCGTCCATTTTCTGCTTCTTCAATACTATAATCCGCTTTTTCCAGGTACATTTTCAGTAGTCTTCTGATCCGGTCTTCATCATCAACTACCAGTAATTTCTTTTTATTCTCTTCATTAGTCTCGTCAGTCATGTTTAGACACTCCTCTGATTCGTACTTTGGTCATTATCGGCAAACTGTTTTTCAATAAAATCAAGTCAACACCATTATAACTAACGCATTCGTTTTCCGCCAACATATTCACTCTTAAAGACTTTCATTGACCAGCTGTTTTAATTTTTTCACTTCAAAAGATTTCAGCTCACGCCATTCTCCTGACTTCAGTCCTTCTGTAGTTAAAAATCCATACTGAACTCTGTTCAACTTCTCGACAGGATAGCCAACAGTTTTAAGCATCTTTTTCACTTGATGATTTTTTCCTTCATGGATCGTCAGTTCGACCATGCTTTTATTTTTCTTACTATCGATTTCCAATATCCTTGCCTTTGCCGGCAGGGTTTTGTAGTTATCGATCTTTAGGCCTTTTTCAAGCTTTTTTATCGCTGTTTTATCTATAACCCCTGTCACTTTAGCGATATATGTTTTTTCAATCCCGTATTTTGGATGAGTAAGCTGGTTAGTTAGTTCTCCATCATTGGTCAATAAAAGAACGCCTGTGGTATCATAATCCAAGCGTCCTACTGGATAGACCCGCTGATCGATGTGTTCAAAGAAATCTACCACTGTTTTTCTCCCTTTTGGATCCACCGCACTTGAGATGACTCCTCTAGGTTTATTTAAAATAAAATACAGTTTCTGTTCTTTTGTTATCGGAACATCATCGACTGTTATTGCATCTTTATTACTGACATTCAGACCCATTTCGGTAACGACTTTTCCGTTGACCTTTACTCTACCTTCTTGTATCAATTTTTCTGAGCCTCTGCGAGACGCAATGCCTGCATGCGCCATTACTTTTTGTAGACGTTCCATAATATTCTCCTTTAAAATCCTGTCTCTTCATCAAACAGCGGTTGATTTTCTGCTTTTTCTTCTATTTCCAGTTCGGGTAATTCCGTTAAATCATTCAGTCCAAAATAATCCAGAAAATAGTCTGTGGTGCCGTAAAGCACTGGACGACCAGGGGCATCGACACGCCCGATTTCGTGAATAAGATTTCTCAATTTCAACTTTTGCAGACTAGAAGATAGTTGAACGCCTCTGATTTCTTCAATCTCCATTCGCGTGATCGGCTGTTTGTAGGCAATGACGGCTAATGTTTCAACTGAAGCTTTACTCAATTTTTTAGTTAAAGGCGATTGTGCATATTTCTCTATAACTGAAGAGAATGCTTTTTTAGTGACTAATCGATATGTTTCGGCTGTTTCTATCAGTTTGAGTCCACTGCTCTCATCATTCAGATAACGCTCCGAAAGCCTGTTTAGACATACTCTGACATGATCGGGAGTCGAATGGGTCAACCGCGCTAACGTATCAAGTCCCATTCCTTCTTCGCCTGCAGTAAATAATAGTGCTTCATATGTAGCAAGTTCTTTCATCTTACTGAACCATCCCATTCTTTTATTTGTTATGACTTTGATAAATAGATCTCACCAAAGCTTTCGGCTTGTCTGATGATTACCTTATTATCTTTCATCATTTCCAGGAGCGCCAGAAAGGTGACCACATACTCTCTTTTGGTTGGTTGGGTAAATAATTGTCTAAAAGGAATGTCCCGATTATTTTTCTGCAATCTATTTTCCAGCCACACAATTTTTTCGTTGATACTGATTTCTTCTAAATCAACTGTATTAGGCGCGGGATTCAACCACTCTTTTCTTTCGATCATGACACTAAATGCACCGATCAGATCCTGAATTTTGATTTCTTCTGCTTCCATAGGTATAAACTGCTGAAATTCCGATAGATCCTCATGATGTTTTGAATAATGCTGTTCTCTATTCTTTCGATTTTCATCCAGTTTCAAAGCAGCATATTTTATTTTACGATACTCAAGCAGCTTTTTCTGTAAATCTAAAATAGACTCTTCTTCCACAAAGTACTCTTCTCCTTCTTCTTCCCACGTCTCATTTCTTGGTAGAAGAAGCTGGCTTTTGATCGACATCAAAGTCGCAGCCATAACTAGATATTCTCCCGCAATATCCAAACGTAAAATCTGCATGGCCTTTATATAGTTTAAATATTGGTCAGTAATTTCTTTTATGGGAATGTCATATATATCTATTTCCAGTTTATTGATTAAATGCAGGAGTAGATCTAGTGGTCCTTCGAAAATATCTAAATTTACCTTCCATTGTTCGCTCATAATGATCCCTGCTTTGCTGTATTAATCATGATCGACATTTTTCTGCCATTTCGTCACGAGCGCGGCTGTTTCAATCGTGCCTACTATCCGTTTGTTTTCATACATTTTCTGCAGTGCAGATAGCATCGAGTAGGCCATACCCTCTTCTCTATAAGAAGGATTGATAGCAATATGTCTTAACAGGATGATTTCCTCATCTTCTTCAATTCCAAGCACACCGGCTAAATCTTTTGTTTCTTCACTTTTCCACAGAAAAAGCTGTCTGTTCTCTTCTTGGTCGTACCATTCCATCTCTTTAGTTAAACGAGCTGTATCTTTTAAATCGGGTACATAGGACAATAATCCCATCGTGATTTTCTGATAATCAGCTTTATACCTGATGAGCATGAAAGCCCTCCTATATTATTTCCAGTTTTTGATGCTGTTCTCCAGCTTCAAGTGATCTTCCACAGTTTCTCTTTTAATCGCAAGAAAATCATTGCCGTTCTCAAGAAATACAACAGCCGGTTTTGTCAGACGGTTATAATTGCTCGCCATGGCGTAACCATAGGCCCCTGTGCTGAAGACTGCCAGGATATCACCCGGAACAGGTTCAGGAAGTGTAATATCCCATATGAGCATATCGCCACTTTCACACGCTTTTCCGGCAATGGATACTTTTTCTTCATTTGTATCATGAACCTTATTTGCAAGAACACCGCTGTACTTCGCCTGATATAAGGCCGGTCTGATATTATCAGCCATTCCTCCGTCGATGGATACATACTTTCTGATATCCGGAATCGTTTTTTGCGATCCGATCGTATAGAGAGTAGTCCCAGCTTCCCCTACAATACTTCTACCGGGCTCGATCCATATTTCTGGGAGTTTTAAATTGTTTTGTTTAGAATGTTTCCTTACAGACTGCATAATAGCTATAGTGTAATCCTCTAAAGGAAGCGGTGTATCTTCTTCAGTATAACGGATACCAAATCCGCCTCCCACATTTAAGACCTGCAAGTCAAAACCGTAGCTGTCTCTCCAGTCTCTCGCTCTTTTCAACAATTTTTCAATTACTAGCTCGTAACCTTCTACTTCAAATATTTGTGACCCAATATGAGAATGCAGTCCGATCAACTTTATCCCTTCGATAGGCTGTATTTCCCTGATCGCCTTATCTACTTGACCTGAAGCTAAATCAAAGCCGAATTTCGAATCTGCCTGTCCCGTTGAAATATATTCATGTGTGTGGGCTAGAACTCCGGGTGTTACCCGAAGTAAGACATCGATCGTTACATTATATTTATTTACTAAATGTTCGATCATCGTGATTTCATGAAAATTGTCGACTACGATACACCCGATCTGTTCTGTAATAGCTGTTTCAAGTTCTTCTAAAGATTTATTGTTTCCATGAAAATGAATCCGTTCTCTATCAAATCCTGCTTTTAAAGCCAGAAATAGTTCGCCGCCTGATACGACATCTAAAGAAACGTCCTCTTTAGCTAGCCATTCAAACAAAGCCAGGGAAGAGAAGGCTTTACTTGCATAGGCTACCTGTGTTTTGCTTTCATAAGTTCTGAAAGCATCTTTAAATGCACTGATTTTATCTTTGATCAAAGTTAAATCATAGACATTCACAGGCGTGCTATATTTCTTTGCAATATCTACAGTGCTGACCCCGTTTATGGTCAGGTGGTTCAATTCATCAACATGCATGTTATTTTTCAAGCGATTATTATAGGTCTGTTTATTCATGATTTACCACATTTCTTGTTTGATTGATTCCTTGAAAGTAAGAAAATCGTTTAAGATTATCATACCTATTTACACCACAAAAATCAAACGGATACGGATAAGTAAAAACAGAAAGGACACACGTTTATAGACATGTGTCCTTTCTGTTAGTTTCAGTGAAAAAGACTATTTATAAATTTTCAATTACAGATTTAACTAAGGATTTGAATGTTTCTCTTACACGTGTAGTGACTTCCACAACTTCATCATGATTCAAGTTCTCCTGCATGCCGGCAGCGTAATTTGTAATACATGAAATACCAGCAACTTTCAGGCCTGCATGGTTCGCGACGATCACTTCTGGAACGGTAGACATCCCTGCTGCATCCCCACCTAACGTACGTGCCATTCTAACTTCAGCAGGCGTTTCGTAAGTCGGACCTGAAAAGCCCATGTAAACACCTTTTTTAACATCAATATTCTGCTGTGACGCTACTTTTTCAATCACAGCCTGATATTCTTTGTTGTAGGCACTGCTCATATCTGTAAATCTTGGCCCGAGTTCATTGTTGTTCGGACCGTGAAGCGGATTGACCCCGATCATGTTGATATGATCAGTGATGATCATCAAATCACCTGGTGTAAAGTCTTCATTGACTCCTCCAGCGGCATTAGTTACTACCAGCGATTTAACTCCTAATGCTTTCATTACTCTCACAGGGAACGTCACTTCCTGCATGTCATACCCTTCATAGTAATGGAAGCGTCCCTGCATAGCTACAACTTTCTTTCCACCAAGGTCGCCATATACTAGTTGTCCAGCATGACCTTCTACAGTGGATACAGGAAATTCAGGGATATCTTCATAAGGAACGACAACGGCATTTTCTGCTTCATTTGCCAGTTCTCCTAAGCCTGATCCCAAAATAAGCCCTACCTCAGGTTTTTCCATTCCTTTGCTTTCAAGAAATGTTGATGCTTTTTCGATTGCTTGAGTATACTTGTCAGCCATTCATTTTTTCTCCTCTGTTCATTTTATTTTAATTTATTTAAGAAACTATCTCCAAAGCCAGTTCCTTTGACATTGAAATTATCGGCGATAGTTGCACTGATATCTGCAAACAGACCTTGCGGCAATTCTTTTCCGCCTTCAAATTTCTTGGAATAAACCATAACTGGAATATACTCTCTCGTATGATCAGTTCCTTCAGCTGTCGGATCGTTTCCGTGGTCAGCTGTAATTATGAGCAGGTCATTTTCGTCCAGGGACTCATAAATTTCCGGTATGCGTGCGTCAAATGCTTCAAGAGCATCCCTGTATCCTTCTACATTTCTACGGTGACCATATAAAGCGTCAAAATCGACTAAGTTAGTGAAACTCATACCATTGAATTCTCTGTCCATGACTTTCAGAAGTTGATCGACGCCGTCCATATTCGATTTGGTACGTACTGAATCTGTGATTCCTTGTCCGTTAAAGATATCATTGATTTTACCGACGGCAATAACGTCTTTTCCATCCTCTTTAAGAGAGTCAAGGACAGTATCGCCAAATGGGCTGAGAGCATAGTCATGACGGTTACTGGTACGTGTAAAGTTACCAGGTTCTCCTACATATGGACGCGCAATAATACGACCGATCATATAAGGGTCGTCTTTTGTAATGTCTCTAACATACTCGCAGATCTCGTAAAGCTCTTCAACAGGTATGATGTCTTCATGTGCAGCGATTTGAAGTACCGGATCAGCAGATGTATAAACGATCAAATCGCCTGTTTCCATTTGATGCTTTCCAAGTTCGTCAATGATTTTAGTTCCTGAAGCGGGTTTGTTCCCCACTACTTTTCTTCCAGTGTGCTCTTCGATCTGGTTGATAAGTTCTTCAGGAAACCCATCAGGAAAGACTCTGAACGGTGTTTTTATGTGCAAGCCCATGAGTTCCCAGTGGCCTGTCATTGTATCCTTACCTACTGATTTTTCTTCCAGTTTAGTGTAAAAGCCTTTTGGTGAATCAACAGGCTCGATTCCTTTTAAAGGTGCGATATTACCTAAACCTAAAGATTGCATATGAGGTACATTTAACCCTGCTTCTTCTGCAATATGGCCTAGTGTATGGGCTCCTTCGTCATTAAAATCTTTGGCATCCGGCGCTTCCCCGATGCCAACTGAATCCAGAACAATTAAATGAACGCGATCAAAACTCATAAAAAACTTCCTCCTTTTAATTTTCACTTACTTTAAGAATAAATCAGACTTCTCTAAAATGCAAGAATACCAACATAATTAGCGCTTTTATGAAGATATTTTTAATTTATCCTCATAATTATTATTAAGCTCTGGGATGATAGGTCGTGTAGACATCTTTAAGTCTGTGCTTTGTTATATGTGTATAAATTTGAGTCGTCGACACATTGGCATGTCCCAGCAGTTCCTGTACTACTCTGAGATCGGCTCCATTTTCAAGTAAATGCGTAGCAAAGGAATGCCTTAATGTGTGGGGTGTAATACCCCTGGACAATCCTGCTTTCAATGCCAGTTTTTTTATATTCTTCCAGACACCCTGTCTGCTCAGAGGCTTTCCGCGTACATTTAAAAACACAACAGACGTTTCCAGTTCTGTTTTTTTCAGTAATTGCACACGGCTCGTCGTCATGTAATATTCAAGCCATTTACACCCTTCATCTCCGATGGGAATGAGCCGTTCCTTGTTTCCTTTTCCAACGATTTGGATCAACTTCATTGATAAATGCAAATCATTCGTTTTTAACTCGATCAACTCTGATATCCTCAGGCCAGTAGCATACATGACCTCAAGTATGGCACGATCCCTCACACCTAGAGGCTTGTTTGTATCTGGTGTCAAGAGAAGCTTATCTATCTGCTGCATAGAAACAGTTTTAGGAAGGGTGTCTGCTTTCTTCGGTGTCTTGACATATAACATAGGATCATCCTCCGTGTGTCCCTCCTGCTTTAAATACTGGTGAAATTTTCTTATACTTGAAAACATGCGAATAATCGTATTGTCTGCTTTATTCATCTTTTTTTGTTCACCAAAATATGCCAGTATCAGGTAACGATCAATGGCAGCAAATGATTTCACCTTATTTTTGTCGAGAAAAGATATATATTGTTCTATATCTCTTTTATAGCTGCTGACGGTATTAGAAGATAACCCCTTTTCGATTTTTAAAAATACGAGATACTCATCAAATGGTTCATGGTCGATCATAAATTCAACCTCATTTATCTATTTTCAGATTTTCTTTATAGTCTTGTTTCAATTTTGTTCCATTTTCATCTTGATAAACGATATTTTTCTTCATTAATCTTCCTACAGCGCGTTTGAATTGTCCTTTACTTATACCGAACTGTTTTTTGATGACCTCAGGTTCTGTCTTATTATGAAATGGAATCGAACCATTTTCTGAACGTTTAAGCATCTCAAGTAACATCAGCGCATCATCTTCAATCATTTCATGTGCACGTGGCTGCATCGATGCATACAACACTCCATCTTCTCTGACTCCAATAATACGACCAGACACTTCTTGACCCAGCCGAGGTTCCTTATCACGTTCGCTTGGGTGAACAAATAAAATATACTTCTCATCAGTCATTATATACGTCCCACTTTTTTTGAGATGGAACACGATCCCTGAAACATCCTGATTATGCATTTCTTTCGTGCCTTCAATGTAATCGTCAAACAATTTTTCTTCGTCAGCTAAATCCCCCCAAATACGATTTTTTCTATCCACTTTAATAGAAAGAAAAAGCTTATCCCCTTCTTTTGGCCAAAGACGTCCTTCTGCAGGCAGGTCATCCATAGAAACGACAACATCTTTATCTTGCCATCCTACATCCACAAAAACACCCAGTTTCCTGTTTACTTTGACCACAGTTCCCCAGCCGAATGTTTCTTTAGTGATTTCAGGTATATCTGTCGTAAATACTGCGTTATTTTGTTTATCTGTATAAACAAAACCTCTTAACGTACTGCCAATAGTTACATCATCATCAGAAATAACTTTGTAGGTGATACCGTTTTTCTGGACAAATGCTTCCTTATCATTTTTATCTGTGACTATAGCTATTATTGTTGTTGCCATATCATTAGTCATGTCATACTCCTTTACCGTTACGTTTAAATAAAAAATGAGACAGTGATTGAATGTTATTGGAAGGCGACTTAACATACCGATCCTAAGAATTCTATCAACCACTATCTCATTTATAGCTTATTATTCTAGTTTACTGTTTTTAAAGACGCCTTAGATCGCTGTCGTTGCTCCACGGTAAATGATTCCACGACGAGCATCAACTGTGATCAGTTCATCTTGTTCAATCAATTCTGTGGCATTTTCAGCAGAAACAATAACTGGAATTCCCATAGCAATACCTATGACTGCTGCATGAGAAGTTAACCCACCCTGCTCTACAACGATGGCTGCAGATTTTTCAATTGCCGGAAGGTACTCTTTATCTGTACTCTTGACGACTAAGATACCACCTTCTATAGCACGTTCAATTGCTTCATCAGCTGTATTGGCAACAATCGCTTTACCAATAACAGATTCCGACCCAATACCTTGACCGCTGGTAAGTTTAGATCCAATCAACTGGATCTTCATAACATTTGTCGTTCCACGTTCGCCGACAGGCACTCCAGCTGTGATGAGGATCAAGTCCCCTTCTTTGGCAAATCCTTTATCAACCGTCGTTTGAGTTGCCAGGTTGAACATATCATCTGTTGATGTAGGTTTTCCGGCAACTGTTGGCTGTACACCCCACTGCAGAGCCAACCCTCTTGCTGTTTCTTCGCTGAAAGTCACGGCTAAAATATCTGCTTTCGGTCTGAATTTTGAAATCATACGTGCAGTGTGACCTGATTCAGTAGCAGCAACGATCGTGTGAATGTTCAGATTTTTGGCTGTATGGCCTACTGCTTGACCGATAGCTTCTGTCATATCTGTTTGGTCAAAGGATTTTAATGCGAAAGCATCCTGGTTAACTAACGATGATTCTGTACGAATTGCAATGTTGTACATTGTTTTTACTGCTTCTACTGGATAATCTCCTGCAGCGGTTTCTCCTGACAACATGATCGCATCCGTTCCGTCAAATATAGCATTAGCTACGTCTGAAGCTTCTGCACGTGTAGGGCGTGGATTGATCTGCATCGAATCCAGCATTTGAGTTGCAGTGATAACGGGTTTCCCAGCATTGTTACACAAAGAAATCATACGTTTTTGGACGATCGGCACATCTTCAGTTGGTATTTCCACTCCTAAATCACCACGAGCAACCATCAGGCCATCAGCAATAGCGAGTATTTCCTCAAGATTGTCTACACCTTCTTGATTCTCGATTTTTGGTATGATCTGAACATGCATTTTATCTTCTTTTTCAAGAATTTCAGTAATCTCTAAAACATCTGATGGACGTCTTACAAAAGAAGCTGCAATATAATCAATATTGTTATCCAGTCCGAATTGAATGTCAGCACGGTCTTTTTCTGTCAGACCTGGTAATTTGACTGATACACCAGGAACGTTGACACCTTTTTTATTTTTCAAAACACCGGTGTTCTGAGCTACAGTAACGATTTCTCCATTGTCGTGATCAAGATCGGTAACCTGTAAATTAATAAGTCCATCGTCAAGAAGAATACTTGAACCGGGTGTAACATCGTTGATCAGATCTTCATACGTGACAGAGAATTTTTCTTTTGTTCCTTCTACTTCTGTCATTGAAACACGAACAGTATCGCCTTTTGTAATGGTAATAGCTCCGTCTTTCATGTTGTTTGTTCTTATTTCAGGCCCTTTTGTGTCGAGCATGATACCTACCATTTTTCCTGTTTTTTCTGAGGCTTTGCGGATGTTCTCAATACGTGCAAGGTGTTCTTCAAAATCACCGTGAGAGAAATTTAATCGGGCAACGTTCATCCCAGCTTCAATCAACTTGACCAACGTATCCAGTGATTCGCTGGCCGGGCCAATGGTACAGACAATTTTCGTTTTTTTCATACGTAACACTCCTATATAATTTTAATATAATGACGATTTAAAATAATTAATAACTATGGCATCCCTTTAGGTTGAAATTTCTTCATTCAGCTTATAAAGGTTAAGATTAGGTTCGTGCTTCATATTGTCTAAAGTATCAATAATTTCTCTTACAATGTATTCTTCTTTATCTAATCCGATACATACACCGCCTCGACCTTTTTTCAAGGTTTCTACGGCTTTAGCTCCAAATTGAGAGGCTAGAACTCTATCTCTTGCAGTCGGCGAACCGCCTCTTTGCACGTGTCCCAAAACAGTTACCCGGACATGGAAATTATCGATCGCATCAAGTTTCTCAGCAAATTCCTGGCCATCCATAACTCCCTCAGCAAGCACGATAATTGAATGTTTTTTGCCTTTTTCACGACCTTGTCTTATGTTTTCAGCGACTTCAGTAATGTCAAAATCTTTTTCAGGGATGATGATCTGTTCTGATCCGCTGGCCACACCGGCCCATAAAGCAATGTCTCCGGCATCTCTACCCATCACCTCTATGACGAACGTACGGATATGGGAAGTAGCTGTATCTCTGATTCTATCTAATGCTTCAAGTACAGTATTGATCGCTGTATCAAATCCGATCGTATAATCTGTTCCTGCGATATCATTGTCAATTGTTCCGGGGAGTCCTACACATGGAAAACCATGTTTCGTCAGTGCATAAGCGCCCCTGTATGATCCATCTCCACCAATAACTACTAATCCTTCGATCCCGAAACGCTTGAGCTGTTCGATCCCTTTCAGCTGGCCCTCTTCTGTTGCGAATTGCGGATACCGTGCGGAGTAAAGAAATGTACCGCCACGCTGAATCATGTCCCCGACATCTCTTCTAGTCAATTTTCTGATATCTCCAGCTACGAGTCCGGCAAAACCGTAATTTACTCCATAAACTTCCATATCCTCATGCAGCGCTTTACGTACAACTGCACGAATAGCAGCGTTCATCCCCGGAGCGTCTCCTCCACTTGTAAGAACTCCAATTCTCTTCATCCTAAATCACCTTCAATATAAATTTTGTTTCCATATTCACCTGAAACACCGGTAAACATATGTAAATTCTGCGGGAAGATTATTCCCGAGAAAATTTTAAACCATCACTATAGCTACATCCATTTCTTATCTTATCATTTTTTTGTGAAAATGTCTTATAAAATACAAAGATACACCGAGATTCTTATTATTATCTTAAAACAACATTGCTTTTACCTAGTATTTTTTCAATCGAATGCATTGCTCTATCATTCTGATCGAACCTGAATTTAGATTTCAGTTTTTCTTTTTTATTTGCAGCTTCGTCATAAATAATCACGTCTGTGTTACCCCGATTATTATTCAATATTTCTAAAACTTCATTAAATGACGTTTCCTGTTCTTTTAAATTGCTGAACCTTAGATAAAGCCGCTCTTTTGGATCAGTTAACAGCGTCTCAGGATCAATGAGTGTGTCGATCAGAATATTCCATCTATTTTTTTTGAACTCAGCTTTACCCTTTACAATAAACAGTTTATTTTTTTTAATTATTCTGGAATATCTACGGTAATTGTCAGGGAACAATACTCCCGTTGCCTCTCCAGAAACATCAGTCATTTCCAAAAAAGCCATGGGTTCGCCTCTTTTTGTCTGAATTTTTTTTATATTTTCTATAGACACAAGATAACTTTGTGTTTTGTTTGGATTTGCATTAGTGATAAATGTCAGTGTTATACCTTTCAATGATTTAAGGTACTTTTCCGTCGGATGTCCTGACAAGTAAAAACCGGTTACTTCAAACTCCTGTTTTAATCGTTCTTCCAAACTATAGTCATCTTTCAATTGTATTTTAGGGGCTAGCGATTCAAATAATTCAATATTTCCATTACTCATACTCACACTACTGAGAATCGACTCCAGTGCTTCGGTCAAAGTGTGACGGTTATACTTCAGCTGGTCGAAACTGCCCGCTTGAATTAAAGGTAGTATATAACGTTCTTTTCGCCATCTTTCGTCGATGCTGCTGACAAATGAAAGTAAATCTTTAAACGTACCAAATTTGTTTCTTACCGATAAAATATGCTGAATGTAATCTTTGCGTAAACCCTTGATTGTGTTTAGACCAAAAATTATTTTTCCATTTTCAACTTTAAAGTTGGCTTCACTTTCATTGATACTTGGATGCATCACTTCAATATGATCTTGTTTAGCTTCCAGCAGATAAGTTTTAAGTTTATCTTTATTATTAGAAGAAGCGCGCATCAAAGAAACGTAAAAAGCAGCTGGATGATTGGCCTTGAAATAAGCCAGCTGAAAAGCAAGTTTTGAATAAGAGACAGCATGCGACCGGTTAAATCCATAATCCGCAAAACGTTCTATATGCGCGTATATTTGAAGCGCAGTCTCTTCATCATATCCGTTACGCTTGGCACCTGCAACAAAATGTTTGCGGCCTGCATCTATTTCTTTTTTTATTTTTTTAGATATGGCTCTCCGTAATATATCTGCTTCAACCAGGCTGTATCCCGCTATTTTTTGAGCAACTTTCATGACTTGCTCCTGGTAGATCATCACACCGTTGGTCACTTTCAAAATCTCTTTAAGATCTTCGTGAATATAGTCAACAGTCTCCTGACCGTTCTTTCTTCTAATGTAACCATCGATTTGTTCCATAGGTCCTGGTCTATACAAGGCATTGACTGCCACAATATCTTCAAATGTCGTGGGTTTCAACTTTCTCAATACATTGCGTATTCCACTCGATTCAAATTGAAAAACACCATTTGTTTTACCCTTTCTGAATAAGTCGAGAGTTGCCGGGTCGTCTAAGGGGATAGCCGCTAGTTTTTCCTTCACTGTCCCCTTTAATTCTCTCACATTCTTTAAACAGTCTGCAAGTATGGACAAATTTTTCAGTCCTAAAAAATCCATTTTCAAAAGGCCTACTTTTTCAACCGCATTCATTGCATACTGAGTGAGAGACATCGCCCCGTTTCCTTCTTGAAGTGGAACGGTTTCTATAAGAGGTTTTTTTGAAATAACGACCCCGGCAGCGTGGGTCGATACATGCCTGGGCAATCCTTCGATATCTATAGCTGTTTTAAATAGCATTTTATGCTTGTCGTTTTCATTTACAAGTATTCTCAGTTTTTCTGAAACGTGATAGGCTTTTTTTAAAGTGATTCCTAAAGTACTCGGAATGGCATCTGCCCATTTTTTCTGTTGATCTGTAGATAACCCAAACACACGCCCAGTATCTCGAACAGCCATTTTAGCCGCGAACGTACCGAATGTAGCGATTTGCGCAACGTGCTCTTCACCATATTTCTTTAAAACATAGGTCAAGATCCGGTCTCGCTTGTCATCTGGAAAGTCTAGATCAATATCGGGCATTGTATGCCTTTCTTCATTAAGAAAACGGTCAAAAAGAAGATCATACGCTATAGGATCCACGTCGGTAATATTCAGTACGTAAGAAACAAGTGAACCGGCTGCTGAGCCCCTTCCTGATCCTGTTACAATTTCCCTTTGATGAGCATACTTCATAAGATCCCACACTATTAAAAAATAGTCAGCAAAACCCATTTTAATAATGGTCGAAAGTTCTTTTTCGATTCTTTTATCATATTTTTCTGAGCGGTCAGGTAATTTATCCTGCAAATAAGCATACACAGTCTCTTTTAAATACTCTGCCGAACTCATTTCATTTGGTGTTTCAAATTGAGGTAATGTTCTTTCCCATTCAAGCTCTAAATTTATTGATTCTGAAATGTTCACTGTATTATTCAGCGCATCTTCTAAATTGATTTTTTTATATTTCCTGATCACAGTATCGGGTTTTTTTAGGGGATAGAAAGGAACAGTTTGTTCAGTGCTATCATATGCTATCGTTGTCTGATTTTTGATAGCGTCCAGTACCTTCAATGATATTTTACTTGTGTCTTCTATGGCATTGACTGGTTCACTGATTACTGTGGGCATCGATAGTTCTTGAGATAAATGTTTTATATTATTCACTTTTTCAATATTTTGATTGTTATAAGCGATTCCTAAATAGGTATGGATAATTTCTTTACTGATTTTCTTCAGTATTCTTTTTAATTGGTCAGTGTTCTCCAGAACAGAGTGACTTAGACTTTCGAAATCAATAATTGCTGTTGTATTTGTCGTGTATGTCTTTATATTATCCATAGTGATTTTAATATGGTGGACATTTATTTGTGTTGATAAAGCTAGCAGTTTTTTATAACCTTCTACATTTTCAGCCAGCAAAACAACAGGAACACTTTCATCTGATTCTATATCTAAATATATATGCACTGTTATTCCGATAATAGGTTTTATTCCCTGATTTTTAGCTTCAGAGTAAAATTCTACTGCTCCATGCATGACTTCATTATCTGTCAGTGCTAAGCTCTTGTATCCTAATTCTTTAGCTTTTGAAACAAGTCGAGGAATCGTTAAAGTGCTTTCCAGTAAAGAATAAGCGCTTATCGTATGCAAAGGAACAAAATTCATAAATGGATTCACCTCTTAGAGATTTTAATGTCAACGAGATACTATATAACATTATAACAGTAAAATCTCTCAATAGAGTGAAAGGGGACTATTTCCTTACTTTATTGAGAGACTAATTTATCTTATACCTAATGCAATTCGAGCATACCTGCTCATTCTGGAAGGATCCCACGCCGGATACCATACCAATTTGACTTGTGTTTCTTTTATTTTAGGAATTGGTTTTATTGCATTGAGAATGTCTTCCGTTATGACATCGGCAAGTGGGCAGCCCATTGTAGTCAGGGTGATTTTCACTTCACAAAACCCCTCATCATAGATATTGACTTCATAAACTAATCCCAAATTAACGATATCGATTCCAAGTTCCGGGTCGATAACTGTTTCCAGTGCTTCCATGACTTGTTTTTTGGTATCTTCTATTTCCTGATCCGTCCATAATGCTTTTTCTTCACTCATTAAAAGGCCTCCTTACATTATTATATTAACACATATCGCTATAACTATTATACTTTTTATTAAACCTTTGCTATACTGTTAAAGATACAAAAGATACAAAAGTATTAATGTAAAAGGATGATATGTGATGCAAAAAAAGTTGATTGCACTGGACTTAGATGGAACGACTTTAAATGATCAGTCTCAAATAACCACTAAAACAAAAATGATTTTAGAAAAATTGAAAAAAGAAGGTCACATTGTCTCTATCGTCACAGGCAGACCTTATCGTAATAGTCATTACTATTATAAACAACTAGAACTGGACACACCTATTGTGAACTTCAATGGTGCCTGGTTACACAATCCCTCAAAAAAAACTTTCAGCTATGGATATCATAAAGCATTGAGCAAAGAGCTGGCCTTATCCATGCTTTCTTTAAAAGACACTCCAGATGTTCAGCTGATTGCAGCAGAATCCAGAACATCTATTTATATCGAAGGTGAATACGTTCCTTATCCCGATTTTTTCCCTGAAGGGATCCATATGAGTAAACAATTAAGACCAGAAATCCTGAAAGAAGATCCTACATCTGTTGGTGTCTTTACATCGACTCCAAACTATCAGAAAAAGATAGAACGGCAAATCATAGAGAATTATAAAGGAACGGTTGAAGTAAGAATGTGGGGAGGCAATACTCCCTGCCTTGAAGTCGTTGCCGCCGGTGTGCAGAAAGCCATGGGACTAGAGCGCATCGCAGAACATTACGGCATCAGCAGAGAGAACATCTTGGCTTTTGGGGATCAGGAAAATGATTATGAAATGATTCAGTACGCCGGTCATGGCGTTGTCATGTCAAACGGCACTGAACGGTTGAAAAATATCAGCGACGATATAACAAAAGACACTAATCATGAAGATGGTCTAGCTAATTATCTGGAAGATTTTTTTAAATTGATATAGTAAAAAGGAAGAAAGAGAGAGCCTCTTTCTTCCTTTTCACTTATTTATCGTCTTTCATCAATTCTTCCGTTGCAATTTTAGCCGAAGTTAGAACGATCGGAACACCGGCTCCTGGATGCGTACTGCTTCCAGTAAAATATAAATTTTCTGCATGTTTAGCTTTTGCTTGAGGCCGGAAATGGTTACTCTGTAAAAGTGTAGGTCTTAACCCAAAAGTTGCCCCGTTGTAGGCATTAAAATCTCGCTCAAAGTCTACTGGTGTCATATAACTTTCGGAGATAATATCTTCTTCAACTGTTTCAAATCCTTCCACCGTTTTTAGTTTGCTTAGGATCTGTTGACGATAGTATCGCTTAGTTTTTTCTGTCCACTTATAATTAGCAGTAGCTAGATCCGATACAGGCAATAGAATATACAAACCATCTTTATTTTCAGGAGCAAGGGTCTCATCCATTTTAGAAGCTATATAAACGTAAAAAGAACCATTGTCCAGCAACTTACCATCAAAAATATCTTCTAAGTTCTGATCCAAATCTTGTGAAAAAACGAAATTGTGAACGTTCTCTACTTCGTTATATTTCTTATTCAACCCCAAGTACATGACAAAACAAGAACATGAATACTTCATGCTGTCTATTTTTTTATCTGTGTATTTTCCTTTAGCTTTTTCATCTTTCACAAGATTTTTCATTGCATATGGAAAGTCAGCATTACACATAACATAATCGGATAGAATTTTCTCACCGTTCACCTTGATGCCAGTCGCTTTTTTATTTTCAATAACTATTTCATCAACAGGTGAATTATATTCAATTTTGCCACCCAGCTCTTTAAACAGACGTTCCATAGAACGAGCCATCGTATACATGCCTCCTTCTATAAACCATATACCATACAAGTATTCAATCATGGGAATGATTGTATAAAGTGAGGGGCCATTAGTTGGGGATATACCAATATATAGTGTCTGAAAACTCAGTATTTGCTGTAAACGTTTATCTTTGACAAATTTTGCTATGGAATGATTGGCGCTGTCAAATGTTTTCAGCTTCATCGCCTGGTGGATCATAAATGGATTGTAAAAGTCGCTCGCATGTCTGAACGGACGTTGAATAAAGTATTTTTTGGCTATAATAAAACGATCATAAATGTCTTTCAGATAAGCAAGAAAGCCACTGGCATCTTCATCGCTGATGCCCTCAAGATGGTCGATCATCTTGACCAGGTCGGATGATATATCGATGCGCTCATTTTCAAAGAAAGCCGAATACATGGGTTCCAATCGCGTCATTGGGATATAATCGTCCGGATCACGACCGGCGATTTCAAAAATTTCTTTGAAAATATCCGGCATCATGACGATGCTTGGCCCAACATCAAATGTAAAGCCATCTTTCTTTATCTGATTCATCTTTCCGCCGGGCAGTGATTCTTTTTCATATAACGTAACCTTATATCCTTTATTTTGCAGCCGTATGGCACTTGCTAACCCGGCTACACCAGCTCCTATTACACTTACTGTTTTTGACATGGATTATCGCCTACTTTTTATTATTTTTTGTTAAAACGCCATCTTTCATAGTGTAAACAGCATCGCACTGTTCTGTCAGTCTTTCATCGTGCGTGACCATGATAGTTGCTTTATTTTGTTTCTTTGTTTCTCTGGCAAGTATCTTAACCACTTCAAAAGCACGATCCGTGTCTAAACTGGCTGTTGGTTCGTCAGCCAATATTACTGAGGGATCATGATACATTGCTCTTGCTATAGCTGCCCGCTGTTTTTCGCCTCCAGATAAATCGCTTGGATACTTATTCATCAATTTTTCGATTCCAAGCTCAGATAAGAGTTTCTCTACTCTGTTTTCATCAAGCTTTGTTTTTTCTATCTTATTGACTAATTTCAATTGATCTTTAACCGTTAAAAATGGGATAAGGTTTGACGCTTGCAAAATAAACCCGATTTCGTTGAAACGTTTTTTTGCACGATCTTTTTCATTTAAATCACTGAACTTCTGATTTCTGATAAACACTTCTCCCTCAGTCGGCGATTGAAGTCCACCGATGATCGTCAATAATGTACTTTTACCCGATCCGCTTGGTCCTATGATCGCTACAAACTCCCCCTCTTCCACAGAAAAATTCGTTGGTTTCAATGCTTCAATCTTTTTTCTTCCATCCTGAAAAATTTTATTTGTTTCTTTTAATTCGATAAGTTTCATAGCTGTCTCCTAATCTATTGCTTCTAACGGGTCTATATTTACTATTGTTCTTACTGATAAGAAAGCTCCTGCTACTGCTACGATTATCAGCAAAGCCGTAATCGAAGCTAGAAAGATCAGATTGTTTTGATATGGGACAGCTGCCGGTAAAAGTAGACCTGTCAGCAAGGTCAAACCTAAACCAGTAAATACACCTATAGATGATAGTATAAAAGTCTGGCTTATCACTGATTTTGAAATGTAACCGGAGGATATGCCTTGTGCTTTCATTACACCGATTATAGATGATTTCTGAAGAGTTAGAACATAAATGAATATACCTATGATCATCGCGGCTATAAGTACCAGGAAGCTTATCATCAAACCGAACGTAAGCACCTGGGCTGTATAGCCCGGTAAATCGGATATAAATTCACTGATTGTGAAAAGTTCCAAATCATCACTGTTGACTGAGACATCTCCCAGTTCTTCTGAATCGCTTCGGACAACTACAGCACTGATGATCTGATCTTCTCTTTCGCCAAATCCATTCGCTCTGACTTGCTGATAAGTCGGCTGGTTTATGTATAAGACCGGACCTACACTGAATTTTGCATTCTCCGTAAACCCGACAATCTCTACTTCCATATCTGCACCGGCTAAAGATACGACGTCCCCTATCTCTAAACCTTCTTCTTCTTTAAGACTTATGTTGGCTATAGCCTCTTTGTCATCGTTGAATTCTTCTCCTTCGACAACGTTCGGAAAAATAAATTCTTCTTTCTCTATGCCAAAGAAAGTAACGTTTACTTTGCTCTCTTCCCCTGTCTGGTCATTTTTCTGAACGACACTCGGTGCTACACCTAAAGAAGCTTTTTCGGTAGCTTCTACCTCGTCGATCTGTTCTTTATTGAACATCGACATATTTATATTCAAATTAGATTCGTCCGCGAGTACGATCCCGTCAGCGTCCCACTTATCGATACTCATCCGATTCTCCTGGGCTAGTCCGTAAGCAAGTCCTGTCAGGAAATAAACAAGATATGCGATAAGTACGACCATCCCTATAATCAATGCAAAACGAGTTTTTGAATATTTGATCTCTCTCCACGCCAAAAACATAATCC